>DAMCMT010000067.1:21966-24355 GCA_032108265.1 Bacteroides sp. | reverse complement strand
CAAAGGAAAGAAAACATTAGATGGAATGCAACGGGTACTTTATCGGGGGCTTACATTAAACAAAAAACAGCCGGAACTTCCTGAGAAATCCCGGCTGTGCCTAAATACACGATAACCGCTGTTATACGTTTTCGGTAGACGACCACAAGTATCGTCCGTTATCTTCCAGCTTTTTTAGCTCTTTGAGTAAAATATCACTTTCGTCTAAAGTGAAATTTTGGCTATAGTGCATGATTTTGGTATCTTCAATCCCTGAGAACAGGTAATCGTACATATTATGAAACAACAACTCCCTGCTGTACATTAATGCATAATCTCCGTTATAGCCAAACAAGGAATAAAGATTCAGAATCAGTTTACAGCCCAGTTCCTTTAATCGAGAGTAATCCGAATCTCCCCAATATATTGTTCTTTCAGGCTGAACAATTACGGGTATATAACCCTTATCAAGGATTCGTTCAAGCATTCTCAGATAGTCTTTTTCTTCTTTGATGGGCGAAACATCCACAATAAGTTCCCTCCCGATTGATAAAAACTCATTGTTTTCAAATAGAGAAAGAAAACCCCCATCCAAACGATATCGGGCTGCCAGTCTCAATTGAATATTCCCCGAATATTGCTTTTTAAAATTATCGAAAATGTTATTAAGTGATTCCGCATAAAGTGAGCTTGAATCTTGTTTAATAGGCGGAGTACAAAAAATCTGTTTTATTCCCCGGGATTTAAGATAATCAAGGAGCAATAATGACTTATCCTCTGATAAAGACCATATATCAGTGTTTGGCAAAAGATAAGGCTGAAAATCGATGTGGTTAAGAGAGAGGCTCATCACAATTCTTTAATAATCCTCATTAAATATTGTCCGTATTGATTCTTTAGCATAGGCTCAGCTATTTTCGCTATTTTTTCTTTGCCAATCCAACCCTGTTTGTAGGCAATTCCTTCCAGGCAAGCTACTTTAAGTCCTTGTCTTTTTTCAATCACTTCTATAAATGTACTGGCTTCTGAAAGAGAATCGTGTGTTCCGGTATCCAACCAGGCAAAACCACGACTGAGTAATTGAACTTTTAATTCTCCTTCTTCTAAAAACTTCTGGTTTACAGTAGTTATTTCGAGTTCTCCCCTGGCTGAAGGTTTTATATTTTTAGCAATATCCACTACCTTATTCGGATAAAAGTAAAGTCCTACTACTGCATAATTGGATTTAGGAGATAAAGGTTTCTCCTCTATACTTAAAACACTCCCATGTTTATCAAATTCAGTCACGCCATAACGTTCCGGGTCACTAACCCAGTATCCGAAAACAGTAGCATTATTTTGTTTTTCCACATCCAACACTGCATCCCGTAACATCCGCGTAAACCCCTGGCCATAAAATATGTTATCACCAAGCACCAAGCAAACAGAATCATCCCCGATAAACTTCTCGCCGATAATGAATGCCTGGGCTAAACCATCAGGAGAAGGCTGCTCAGCATATTCAAAGTTGACTCCATAATCCGATCCATCTCCCAATAAACGTTTAAAGGCAGGTAAGTCGTGAGGTGTAGATATGATTAATATATCACGTATACCTGCCAACATTAATACCGATATCGGATAATAAATCATCGGTTTATCAAATATGGGGAGAAGCTGTTTGCTGACTCCTTTGGTTACGGGATAAAGGCGTGTGCCGGAACCACCGGCGAGAACGATTCCTTTCACTTATTTAAAGTTGAAAAAATTGATTGAGGAGTATAGGAGTTATCAGGGATTTTATTCCTTAGGAGTTACCAGATACTTCGTATCTTCAGGAGGTAAAGTAAAAAGAAAAATAAGATTCCGTAACTTTAACTCCTCTAACTCCTGAGCGAAGCAATAACTCCTTTAACTCCTAATTATTTATATACCAATTATATAACTTGCTTATTCCTTCTTCGATTTCAATCTTGTGATGCCAGCCTAGGTTGTGCAATTTAGTTGGATCTGTCAATTTACGCATCGTACCATCCGGTTTTGTAGAATCAAAATTAATACAGCCTTTATATCCTATGACATCCTTAATTAAGTTGGCAAGAGCCTTTATAGATAATTCTTTACCTGTACCAATGTTTATATGACAATTACGGATTTCTATCGATGATCCTTTTAAATCATCAAAGTTAATGTTCTCCATAATGTAGATACAAGCATCAGCCATATCCTCACTCCAAAGAAATTCGCGCATAGGCTTACCGGTACCCCATAAATTGACGCAATCTTTCTGTATTCCATATTTATGGAGCAATTGTATTATTTGCTGTTTTTCGGCTACACCATCAATACCTCCAACCGGACGTTTTCTAAAATCAACTCTAATTGCTTGCCAGTCTTCTTCCCTCAGGCAGTTTGCAAGATAAATTTTACG
>DAMCMT010000067.1:0-21956 GCA_032108265.1 Bacteroides sp. | reverse complement strand
GAATCATTGCCGGAAGCACATGACTTTTCTCCAAATCGAAATTATCGTTGGGGCCATATAAATTCGTTGGCATTACCCCAAGGTAATTAGTACCGTACTGTATGTTGAAGCTTTCACACATTTTCAACCCCGCAATTTTTGCTATAGCATAAGGTTCATTGGTATATTCCAGAGGCCCAGTAAGTAATTCATCCTCATTCATTGGTTGTTTTGCCTCTTTGGGATATATACAAGTACTTCCCAAAAAAAGAAGTTTCTTCACCGAATGGCGGAAGCTTTCTCCAATTATATTTTGCTGAATCTGCAGGTTATTATAAATAAAATCCGCCCTATACGTATTATTTGCCATGATGCCACCAACCTGTGCAGCAGCCAGAATAACATACTCCGGAGATTCATTATCAAAGAATTCTTTCACAGCAAGCGGATCCAATAAATCAAGTTCCTGATGTGATCTTCCAACCAGATTTGTATATCCTTTTTGTTTTAAAGTGGTAAAAATGGCAGAGCCAACCAATCCACGATGACCGGCTATATATATTTTAGATGATTTGTTCATTGATTATAAATTATCGTTCTATATTCAATTCGCTCAGTAATATTCTATCCAATAATTCAGGGTCTCTACGATTATCCCAAACTAAGAACAAAATAATTTTTGTTTTGGTGAGAACATAAAAAACTTTATTTTGATTTATAACCCAAGAACGGATTTCTTCTCCTGTAGTTTTCGTATAAATCAATTTTCCTGACTTAGGGCACAAGGATAATCTTCTTATTGAATCATCAATCTTGGATTTTACGCGAATAGCTGTTTGAGTACCAAACTTTTTTGTAATATATTTAAGAATGTCATATAAAGATGAAATAGCTGAATCAAACCAAATTATTTCCATCCCATCTCTTTATTAATAAATCCCATTACTTCTTCAGTGGTATAACCTTTTCCACTTTCCACTTCAAGTAATGCTTTATTTGCCAAATCCACTAATATATCCACAGGTATATCATACTCCTCTGATGCAGATTCATTTTTAATAGAATATGCAACGTCAGATTCATTCAAAAATTTCTCAAAAACTTCCTGCTCTTTATATTTTTTCTCATGATTCATAACACAAATATAACCATTATCCATGAAAATCCAAACCAGAATTATATTAAAAATAATCCGCATGGCTTTCGGCCTAAGCTACGCTGTGTAAAGCGAACAAATTTCGTGTAGCGTCAAAAAGGCTTATTGTTTGAGCAAAGCGAGTTTAAAGCCTTTTAGCGAAACGAAGTTTGTGAGTAGCAGAGTAGCTTCAGCCTTGATTTTTTCTTTTTGCTATCTTTTTCTTTTGTATCAAGACAAAAGAAAAAGTAGATTAAGAATGAAGCTTCTTAACAAACCTCATATCATGATTCACCATGATTTTCACTAACTCTTCAAAACTCGTTTTAGTAGGATTCCACCCCAGCACTGTCTTTGCTTTTGTCGGATCACCCAGCAGTTGTTCCACTTCAGCCGGCCGGAAATACTTATGATCCACTTCAACAAGTATTTTCCCCGTAGCATTACAGATCCCTTTTTCTTCAATACCCTCACCTTCCCAGCGCAATGAAATTCCTGCCTCAGCGAAAGCGAGCGTACAAAACTCTCTTACAGTATGGTACTCGCCGGTAGCAATCACAAAATCTTCGGGTGTATGGTGTTGAAGCATCATCCACATACACTCTACATAATCTTTTGCATATCCCCAATCACGAAGTGAATTCAGATTTCCCAGATAAAGCTTATTCTGAAAACCCTGAGCAATTCGTGCTGCTGCTATCGTGATTTTTCGGGTGACAAAAGTCTCGCCCCGTCTTTCGCTTTCGTGGTTGAAAAGAATTCCGTTAACAGCAAACATTCCATAACTTTCCCGGTAGTTTTTGGTTATCCAGAAACCATATTGCTTGGCTACTCCATAAGGAGAACGAGGATAAAAAGGGGTGGTCTCACTTTGAGGTACTTCTTGAACTTTTCCGTAAAGTTCAGAGGTGGATGCCTGGTATATTCTAGTTTTCTTTTCAAGTCCTAAAATACGGATGGCTTCTAATAACCGAAGCGTCCCTACTGCATCCGATTCGGCAGTATATTCAGGAACATCAAAAGATACTTTTACATGGCTTTGAGCAGCAAGATTGTATATTTCATCGGGTTTAACTTGTTGAATGACACGGATTAATGAGCTGCTGTCTGTCATATCTGCATAATGCAGATTTATTAAACGTTTTTGCTTCATGTCGCGCACCCATTCGTCTAAATAAAGGTGTTCAATACGCGAAGTGTTGAAGGAAGAAGAACGGCGAAGGGTGCCGTGAACTTCATAATTTTTCTCTAATAAGAATTCTGCTAAAAATGAGCCATCCTGGCCGGTTATACCGGTTATTAGTGCTATTTTTTTCATTACTATAATTTTATAATGTCTGCAAATCTATAAAATAATAGTAGGTTGACCATGAAATACTTACTTTATTATTCGCTTATAAAAGTTATACCTTCCGATGCATCATGTATAAATTCAAATTCTAGTGTACGGGCTAGGCCTTCACTCAATGAATAGGGAGGAATAAAACCAGATGAGTGTGCTTTAGTCGCATCGAATTCCGTAGTTGCACAGAATTTTTTCACTCGAACGGAACTTACTGTCAGTTTTTTGCGGGTGATGAATGCTAAAGCATCAAAACAGTATCCCCCAAGCATTCCTAACCATAATGGAAAATGTGTTGCCGGTATATGTTTATTCAATACCTTGCTGACATGACTGACTAATTCATTCATGGTCATATCAGGCTTATCAATGTAGTTGTATATATTATAGCCTTCTTTTTTTTCTTCAATAAGATATTTTATGAATGCAACAATATTACCTACGTAAGCCATAGATTTTTTATTATTACCATCGCCAACCATCAAAAATTTACCACTGGATATTTGTTTCAGTAAGTTATACACATTTCCGCGATTTCTTTCACCAAATATCACTGTAGGACGGAGAATATTGATATTCCAGTCGGGATGTGTTTTATACCATTCTTGAAGTAATTGTTCGGCTTGCCATTTGCTTTTTCCGTAATGATTGAATGGATCGGTAGTATATTCTTCGTTTGGGTTCTTTTTATTTAATCCATATACAGCTACTGAGCTGGTGAAGATAAGACGTTTTATGCCGTTAACTTCCATAGCATCGAGTGTATTTTGCATACCACCGACATTCACATCGTAATATAAGGATGTGGGAGAAACATCGTCGCGATGTTCCGCGGCCAATAGAACAACAAGATCAGTTCCTTGTAATGTCTGAGTAATGGCTTGTTTATCTAATATGTTGGCAATCTGTGTTATTTCAGGATGGAAATGACTGTGTTGCTTGTCAATGTTTTGTAGTTGATAGTCTCCGGATTGTTTGAGGAGTTCAACGAGACGGGTACCAACGAAGCCGGAGGAGCCGATAAGGGATATTTTCATAAAATCTACTTTCTTAGAATCTTTTTATATAATCGTGATCTCAATGAGTTAGGAATAATGCGTGATATAAACCGAAGAGATGTATTCTTAATAAAAGTCCTTTGGGAAATGAATCCTTCATTTTTTAAAAATCTTTGAAAATTATACTCGTGAATTGCATAATTTAATCCTCCACGTCGTTTGAACATATCTGGGGAAAAACGAAAATATAATAAACTTTCTTGAATATTATAAAATTTAGCACCATTCATTATCATCCTTACCCAAAGATAATAGTCTTCAAATAATGGAAAATGCTTATATCCTCCTACTTTAAGAACAGAATGTTTTCTAAACATAACAGCGGGATGATTTATAGGATTTCTCTGTTTAGCATATTTTATTATTTCATCATTAAATTCAGGCAATTTTCTTGTTGAAATTATATTGGATGTATCATTCTCAAACTCGTCAATCCACGCCCCAACAACATCTAAATCCGGATATTTTTGAAATATTTTTATTTGCTTTTCAAAACGATTGGGTTTAGCAATGTCATCTGTGTCCATACGAGCTATTAATTTACTTGAACAATTCTTCAATCCTTCATTTAAAGCAATTCCTAATCCTTGATTTACAGGTAAAGCCACAATTCTTATAATAGAACATCGTCCCAACATTATTTCAATGATATTTTCCAAATCATTAGTTAGTGAACCATCTTTGACTAAAACAATCTCTTTAGGTAATAATGTTTGAGATAACAAACTCTCAAAACATTGATGGAGATATTCTGGGCGTTCTTTGCTATAAACAGATAAAAGTACGGAATACATTTGAGTAATTTTGTAATAGGAATAAAAGCAACGGCTTACTATATTGGTTTATTAATCAGAGTAATATCTACGAGTAGTTAAGAAATTTAAGAAATCATCACATAGCTAGTATGTATTTACGACCTCCAGTCTACTCCAACTTAAAAATTTGTTTATTCTATGTAGATAGGTAAAAAATGATATATAATCTGCCTAACTTGACACTAATTTCTCAAAGCGCATTCATTAAAGTGAGGCTTATCATTCTTGTAACATTTATTCTATTTTTCATTTTATTTCTCCATAATGATTAAATGCCTCTGTTTCGAATCTTCCTTATTCAATCTATGGATAGAAAAAACTGTAAAAACAATACGTCTCACTCAAATAGTTTCTAATCTATTATACCACCTTGATATACATCGTAATATGAACAAAAAAATGTAACAAGATTAAATTTAAGATGTCGTCATAAAACGATTGCACTTAACAATTAAATCCTCTCTAAACCTAGAATAGTAATTTTTATTGAAGAAAACGGATCTAAAAGAAAGTTTTTCTCCAATGAAATTATCTACAACAACACCATTTTCAACTGTTATTACATTCAGTAATTTATGTATATCATCTAAACGGCAAGAACTTTTTAAATCAGCTGATTTATTTTCAATAAATACAACGGGAGTTCCCATACCTAAACACGGAAATGCAGCATGAATTCTTGAAGTTATTACATATGCAGCAGAATTATACAATTGTAATATTTCTTTTGCCCTTTCAAATCGTTCTTCTTCTGTTTTATATTCATTATGTTCATAAACATGCGTAATATATTTGGCATTCCACAATAATTCTTTATCAACTATATCTTTTAAAATTATATAAGATTTTGTGATAAGGAGTAACCTTCCAATACCAATTTTTGATAAAGTAATCCTAAACCGATTACTTTCTTTATATTTTTTTATCAGTCTAATTATTGGATATATATAACGAAAAAACTGAAAAATAGTATTAATAAGTTCCTTAATACCTTTGCCATTAGGCATATAAGAATATGGATCTACGATATATACATCACTTTTATTATTTGCAGTTTTTAGTGGATATTTATAACCCATGGTTGTCGTTAGACAACTGGAGAAATAAGAATTTATTCCTTTTTTCTTCAAAGTATCTACGGTATAAGAATCCCTACAACCAATTGGTTCATTAGACTTGAGAAACAATAAAGTATCAGAGGTTAAAACTTTTTCTATAACTTCAGAATTTAAATGAAAGGAAACAAATAAAGGTTTCATATTTTCACTTGGCCTCCAAGATAAAGGCTTATAAGTAAACCATCCATTCATTATGACTTTAGCATCCTCTCCTTTATAAGAAGATAATTCATCTCTATTAAGATAAATAATATCTTGATCTTTACAATACTGTCTTGCTGATATAGACTGTATATAATCCCCTATATTTACATGATAAATATCACTATAAGTAAAAACTATATTCTTCACTTCTTACTTTTTTAAAACATTTTTATATGCATTTTCATATATTTTTTTTATACGCTCCAATTTGAACTGGTCGAGAATATGCTCCGTATCTACATGCATTCCTATTGTTTTATCTATTTTCTCATTAAATTCTTCGTAATCCTTGTAATTAAATATATTATACCCGCTATATCCTATGAGATAGTCTGAAATCTGTACATTATTCGACATTAAGACAGGTGTCCTATGTGAAAATGCCTCAAGTACGACATAAGAAAATGCCTCATAGCGAGAAGGAACAAGAACTAAAGAAGCCTGTTCATAGAGAGTCCCCAGTTCATTATTAGAAATATTCTGATATTGAATGAAATCTTGTCTTTTCAATTTACCTTTTGTAACGCAATGGATTTCATATTTATTTTCAGGAATAGAATACAGATGATCCAATCCTTTATTTATTTCATTTCTTCCGACAAACAATAACATATTACTCTTTTTAGGACCTAAATATTTAGTTATTTTCCCATCAAATTGATGTGGAATTTTTATAACATTATTATGATATCTGTTAAAGAAAAGTGTATCGGTATTTGATATAGTGAAAATAGCTGAAGCTACAGAAAGCAATGGCTTCAAACAAACACTAAAATAGGCCTTCCCTAGAATCGGGCGTTGTAAGAATTCAAAGGGATGAAAATGAGGACTATATACTATTATTTTATTTCTTTTTTTTGCATATTGTAAAACTTGAATTACTTCAAGAGAAGCAAATCCATGCAAATGGATGATATCATAATTTGTTGTTTCCAAATATTTAATGAGTGCCTTTCGTTTGAAATAGCGTTTATTTATAATTGGTATATTATTTCCTTCAATATTCTCAATCTTCAATATTTCAATATCAAAATTGTCTTTAAATAGAGAAAACAATTGATCACAATGCTTTCTTATGCCACCATACAAATTATATGGAGATACATTCCGAATAATTATTATTTTCATTTAAAGGGAAAAAATTATTTATATTTGAGTCTGCAATAACTTGGTATTATGTGTTTCCAAGTATATGAAATAGAAGTTTGAATATATGGGTATGTATTATTTATTTGGAATATCTCCAATGGGCGGATGATATTTTTGTATTTTCTTTATATAGAATTGAAAAATGAGTTTTATTTTTCATCCCTCATATTTATTTGGTCAAATTATATCCAAGCGATACTTTTATTATTACCCTTTATTATTTGTAGATAGTTCTTCAATAATAGCTTTGTGGAATGCTTCAAGATGCTCACAACCATACTTTAAATCAGGTTCCAAATAATTACCTTCTCCCCATTCATTCCAAGATTTAATGAAGACTAACCTTTCCTCATAAGGTTTAGCTTTTATCAGCTTTAAAATTTGTTGAACATGCTTTCGAAAATATATAGGCTTGGCATCTTTTAAAATCAAACCTTTGACACCAGAACGCGGAGTATGATCCCAGCCTGGAATTATCGTAGGTATTGTATCCACATTTTTTGCTTCATCATTGACCCAAAAATTCATGGCATCTTTGTATCGATAAGCGATAGGCCATTTTAGCAATCGTGCACGTAGTTTTATTACAAAGCTCCAAATGGGATTTACCTTTCGGAGTATTTCCATTACCGACACTACATTGAAAGCATCAAAGCCTAAATCTAAAACATTTTGTCGTTGAGTGATATTACCTTGTCCCACAAAGTAAATCCCCTTTAACCCATTTTTTATAGCTAGTTTCCGCCAAAGACTTATAAAATGAGTCATTTCTGGATAATCTAATGGTGCATAAATGAGAAATATCGGACAACCATTCACTTTTATGTAGCGTTTATCAAAAAAAGCTGGAAGTACATATTCAAAATGGGCTTCTATATCAAAATCACCTGGATATATCTGCTCAAGAAGCATTTGATTACCTCTTCCATCTGCATTCCACAGCTTTTTTTGCCATGAATGATTAGCCCATGCTAGGCAAAACGGAAAATCCGGTTTTTTGGAATTTAGAACTTCTTCAAACGGTTTGTTTAATATTTTTTTTCCTCCGAACCAATAATGCCAATAGCAGAAACCTTCAATTCCATATTTTTCAGCTAAAGCTGCTTGAGCGATACGACTTTCCGGTAAACGTAAGTCATAAAATCCCAAATCAGCGGGAATACGAGGCTGTTCGTGACCTTTGAATAGTGGACGTGCTTTAGCTACATTAGTCCATTCTGTGAATCCTTTTCCCCACCATTCATCATTTTCTTTTGTTGGATGAAACTGAGGTAGATATAAGGCTATTGCTCGAACTTTATTCATTTTTATATAAAAATATAATGAGTTACTATTTTATTCTTACAACAGAATGGGGGTTAAAAATTGAATAATAAGGAATCCACCTCATATAAATTCTTGCAGGAAAAGTGCCATAAACAATAATAATAAGACAGAAGAATACTACTCCCATCATTTTCCGTGAAATGCTAGCTTTCTTTTTGAGAGAGTCTACAAGTACATTGGCAACTGAAATAAAGAAAAGCGGTGTGATATAATTAGGAAATCGTTCAAAAATCACGGAATTAAACCATACACCTATTCCCAAAAGAGTATATAAACATATCATTGATTCATATTGAGGCTTTAATTTTAATATTTTTTTCATCCATAAATAAAAAAATAAAGGAATTACTGTAAAACGGCAAAAACTGAATATCGTTAAAAGAGTCCCTAAAAAGCCTCCTTTTATGAGTAAATTATCTTCATATAGCATTAGTTTATAACCAATTTTATCCGCATTCGTAAATAGTGAAAAAAACGAATTGATATTCGCGAAAAGAACAATACTAAAGAATAATAGAATTAAATATTTCCAATTAAACTTTAATCCTCTAAAAAGAGGAAATGCAACTAATACTACAGCAGAAATATGAAATAAGATAGCAATTAAAACACCGAAATAATATTTACCCCATTTTTTTTTCTCAAAATTTTTATAGTTTAACACAAAGATTAATATAGCCAATGACTCCCTCAGTATCTCTGTTGAAAAATATAAATAATAATATATGAAGCAAAATAGTAAAGCAGTGAATCTATAATTTGTTGATTTTGAAATAAAGTAAAATAAGCAGCTATTTAATAAAATAGCATGTACTATCTGGAAAACAACAAAATCATCACTAATAGTTTTAGTTAAAGCACACAATAAAGTATAAAATGGTTCATAATAATCTTGCCATGAGAATGTCCATTCGGATAAATTTTTCCTCCAGACATATTCCTCCATATAAACTAAAGTATCTCCACCTACTTTATACCTTAATCCTATAAGTAGTATTAGATAGCCATATAAAAAATACCAAATAATTTTCTGTTTTATATCTTGGTGTCCTCCTATATCATATTTAATAGCTGCCAAAATGGTTATAAAGAAAGGTACTATATAAACAATCATAGATTAATATACTTTTATTCGAACTTATGACGACAATTATTAAAGTGATCTTTTTATTTATCTTTGGCTTGAAAAAATAATTGACATATTAGGCCAGAACTCTAACCATTAGCTTACTTTTATTTTATTATTATATATCATGCTTATATAGCAAAAAAATGCTGTCATTATTGCAGCTACAACTAACATCCAAATAGTATCCTTTATTAAGATATAGCAACTCAATAATAATAAAAATATAGGTATACCAAACAAAAAAGTCCTAATTAATATTGATATCGGAAATATAACCAATCGTTCTTTAAGGGCGTATGCGATATAAGTTGCAGTTACCACTAATTCTGCACAAAGCAATACTATAGCAGTACCAATACTCTGAAAATGTGGTACTATCATAATATTAATAGCCAAACTAACAGAAGCACCAATGATTGAAGCTGTAAGCAAAATATTGTCTTTTTTCATCGGTATTAATACCTGAATAGCTAATACTTGAGCTATACCTACCAAGAGAAGAGCCGGCATTATAATACGCATCGGTATAATGGCACCTTCGTAACCAGCACCTGATAATATTTCAATTATTTGTGGCGCAAAAATGCTTCCATATGAAATCACTGGAATACATAACATAAATATAACGGAAAATGATTTATTTACTAATTTTTGAAAGTTTTCATTATTTCCTTCCGCTAATAGAGCACTCATACGAGGTAACATTACATTTGTGAAAGCCGTGAAAAGCCCTAAAAGGACAGAATAAAGCTTGAAAGCAGTTGTATAGTAACCTACTTGTACATTATCAGTGACCAATCCTAAAAACATTACATTAAATGTTAAATACATGGATGTCATAATGGAGTAGATACCTAATGAGAAATTTTGTTTGAAATATTTCCTGTTAAATATATCACTAAATCGGAATGCCACAAAACGCCTTACATAATTAATATTTATTATTGCGTTAAGTACAATAACTCCAACAGTCATAACAAAATACAATTTATAATCTTCAGAATCTTGTATAAAGATAAATATAGCTAGTACATATAACAACTTAATTAAAAGGCTTCTAATTGTAATATATCGAAAATTTTCAATACCTGTAAAGAACCATTCAATCAAGAAAACTGTAAATAAGATTTTAGCGCTTCCAATGTAAAATAATTCACTGTATTGATGCAATTTGGGGATAGTAACTATTAATAATAAGTAAACTATTAAAGTTGCAAATGTAAATAAAAGATTTAAACCTATAATATTTGAGAAGACACGGCTACGCTTTTTTATATCATCTTTTACTATTGCGATTTCACGCACTCCAAGTAAAGACACGCCCATTGTGGCAAACAATATAAAGTAATTTACTGTATTATCCACAAAACCCACTAATCCTACTTTCTCAACTCCTAAAACACGAGAAATATAAGGAAAAACAAAGAAATTAATCAGATAGGTCGATATTGTCAGAGTACTTTTATAAGCAAAGTTTTTTTTTATAGAAGGTCTGATAGTAGTAGCTTTCATAAATATGTGAGTATGTTTTCTAAACGCTTATTATACGACTAATATAATGTCTCCAGTTCACTTTTATTTATTTTGACGTTTTAAAAAAGAAATGTGTCGTAAACATTGATAATAGATAGTTTGTATATACCTAGACCTTGCAGAGATTGATATTCATTAAAGCATCATATCTTTTTTACTCACTGTTATCTTATGTTTTGGTATTCTCCAATCAATCCCTAGTCCTTTTTCATCCCACCTAATTCCCCCTTCATATTCAGGATTATAATAATTATCACACTTATACTGAAAAACAACCTCCTCACTCAACACACTAAATCCATGCGCAAACCCCCTGGGAATAAAAAGCTGCCTATGATTTTCTCCTGTCAACTCCACAGCAACATGCTTTCCAAAAGTTGGAGAATCTTTGCGGATATCCACCGCTACATCCAGTACTGCTCCTTTGATAACTCTAACCAATTTAGCCTGTTCAAACGGAGGTTTCTGAAAATGTAACCCCCTGATAACACCATAAACAGATTTGCTTTCATTATCTTGAACAAACGTTGTTTTACAAACCTTTTCTTCAAATTCCTTTTGATTAAAAGATTCAGAAAAGTAACCACGTTCATCTTTGAATATACGAGGTTCAATAATAACAACTCCTTCTATTTCAGTTTTTATAATATTCATTTTTCCAATTCTTCAATCACTTTCATTAAATACTGTCCATACTGATTCTTCAGCATCGGCTTTGCTATCTTCTCCATCCTCTCTTTACTAATCCATCCTTTCCTGTATGCAATCCCTTCCAGACAGGCAACTTTCAACCCCTGTCTTTTCTCAATCACCTCGATGAACGTACTTGCTTCTGATAACGAATCATGCGTACCTGTATCTAGCCATGCAAAACCACGACTTAATAATTGAACTTTTAGTTCTTTGTCATCTAAAAAACGTTGGTTGACTGTCGTAATTTCTAATTCTCCACGGGCAGAGGGTTTTATGTTTTTTGCTACTTCAACTACTTTATTCGGATAAAAATATAATCCTACTACTGCATAATGTGATTTGGGATTCTCCGGTTTCTCTTCAATGCTTAATGCATTCCCTTCATTATCAAAATCAACCACTCCATATCGTTCCGGGTCATTTACCCAATATCCAAAAACCGTAGCTTTCTTTTCTAGCTCTGCCGCTTCGACAGCATCTTTGAGCATTTTCGTAAACCCTTGCCCATAAAAGATATTATCTCCCAGAACCAAACACACCGAATCACTTCCTATAAATTCCTCTCCAATAATGAATGCCTGGGCTAAACCATCCGGATTGGGCTGTTCCGCATACTTAAACTTCACACCATAATCCGAACCATCACCTAATAACCGCTGAAATCCCGGTAAATCGAGCGGAGTAGAAATGATAAGTATCTCCCGTATTCCTGCCAACATCAATACAGAGATCGGGTAATATATCATCGGTTTATCGAAGACAGGTAGCATTTGTTTGCTTACTCCTTTGGTGATTGGGTATAAACGGGTTCCGGAACCACCGGCTAATACTATACCTTTCATTTATTAAATTGAAAATTGAGAGTTGAAAATTGAAAATTGACTATATACTTCTCTGTACTTTGTCTTTATACAATTGATTTTCCTCAAAACATCCCACACTTCCCTCACTAAATCTTATTTGTGTCTGATTATCAGATGAATACACTTCTTGAAAAACCGTCATCATCCCTCACTTATCCCTCACCTATCCCTCACTGACATTTCCGATTTCTCTCACCGACGAACACTCCGTCTCTCACCGACGAACAGCCCGTCCCTCGCCGACGAACGAGTGGTGTCTCACCGACGAACGACCTGTATCTCGGTGTCGGATAATTCGTGCGATACACAGTCTGGGAATGTGAAAATATGTCAAATGTGAGGGCTCCCGGAATGTTTCAAACCGTTTCGAACTGTTTCGGTATTTTCGCCGGTTTTGCTAATTTTCCTCTTCGTACCTTTGTAAAGTCAACAAGGCAGGGACTGTTTTGACAAACCAAACAATTAAACAAATTATTAATTTAAAACTTAAACTATTATGTCGATACCATTTAAGAAAACAAAAAGAGTCAATCCCAAGGAACCACAGGAAGAGGGATTGTACTACCCCCAACTACTAACTTTGGGGAAACGCCTTACCGAAGAAGATATCATCTATCGGATTAAGGAGAAGACATCTCTCTCCAAGGGAGATATATTGAGTGTAGTAAGTAGCTTCATTGATGAAACCCGGTTGGCGTTGTTCGATGGCTATTCTGTTAATTACCGCGATTTCGGCGTGTTCTCTCTTGCGGCTAAAGGCGAAGGTGCGGCTACCGAAAAAGAGTGTACAGCTAACAACATAAAGTCGGTTCGTATAACTTTCCGGGCAGCAAGTACCGCACGTCCAAACCTCAGTTCGACACGGGCAGGAGACCGGTTGAGCTTTGTCGACCTGCAAACTTATCTCAAAGGGCTGGCTGGTGGCTTGACTACCGGATCGGACAATGGTGGAACCGGAAGCGGCGATGACGATGGCGGTTTTACACCAGACCCGAATGCTTAAAGCGCGATAAGCAACTAAACAACTAATCCTTCTGTCCCTGCACGGAAGGATTTTTTATTTGATTTTTTATTCTGTCTCTTCTCTTATCCCACCACAAATTCATCAGTACCCATACCACAAAATCCGTAATCAGTACCAAGGTATTATCTACATACGGAACCAGAATAATATTCACCACACTATACGTCAGCGCAATCAATATCAAATAAATCATAGCCTGTTTCGTTGTATAACCCATTGCCAGGAACTTATGATGAATATGATTTCTATCTGCTTCGAACGGTGACTTTTTTTCTCTTATACGTACCAGCACCACACGTATCACATCAAATGCCGGGAGTATCAGTGTGCTGAATGCAATAACAATTGCTCCCTGTGTATAAGGAGTTATTTCAGGATTATAAACACTATATTTAATGGCCAAAAAGGAAAGGATATAACCCAGAGTTAAGCTCCCGGTATCTCCCATAAAAATCTTACGGGCCTTTTCGGCACTTCCGAATACATTATAATAAAAGAAGGGTACTAGTACTCCAAAAGTGGCAAATGCCAGCATACTATATGCCCATAGATGTTTTTCAAGAAAAAGAAAACCGAAAATGAGCAAAGCAACACTGCTTAAGCCGGATGCCAGTCCATCAATCCCATCTATCAGGTTAATGGCATTTGTAATAAAAACTACCGTAAATATAGTGAAAGGTATACCAAAGAAGGGCGAAATCTCATGTATACCGAATAGCCCATATAAATTGTTCAACCACAAACCACATAATGGGAAAAGGCTGGCACAAAATATCTGAATGATAAACTTCTGGCGATACCGTACACCTACTAAATCATCTGCTATACCTGTGAGATAGAGTAAAGTCATACCACAGGCTAATAGCAACATTTCCGGAACAAGACATTCTGCTCGTAGTTTTTCCACATCAAAGCCGAATAGAAGCCGGAGTGACATGACAAAGCAAAAGGAGAATAAGATGGTTGGAAAAAAAGATACTCCGCCAAGACGGGGAATTGCTTTCGTATGTACCTTCCGGGCATCCGGAATATCATACAATTTCTTTTTCATCGATATCAGCAGAATCCTGGGAATAAGTATCCATGCAAGGAATGCTGAAATAACAAAAGCTGAAGTTACGAAAAGATAAATCAAGTGAGTTGTGAGTTAAAAAGTTTTAGGTTATGAGTTGAGATTGTGATAGAGTTCCATCATTTCCAGTTCATCATCCGTTAACGGACGTCCTTTCCAGCCATTGATAATCTGCTGGGCTTCTTCAATCCATTCTTCCTCGAATGTAACTGTATAGCCATATAGCAAGACCTGGCACTTTAATAAGGAAGAAGGGGAAAGCTGATCTTTTACAGCAACAACACGGTCAATAATGGCTTGTAGTTTTTCTTCTTTGTCGCCATTGTTATAGATAGAAGTGTTGTACCCCAACAATAGACTAACGCATAATACCGCTTCTTCTTCGGGAGTTGACCCCTGTAATGGAAACATTTCGTCAGCCATTTGAAGTACTTCGGTGTTTAACCGGGTAAATTCATCAGCGTAAATCAAAGTACCATCTTCGCCTAAATGCATCAACCGGTGTGCGGATGCATACAAAGGAATATTAAACAGAGGATACGATGAACTGGCCTGATACATAATATAGTTTGATATTTATATTTTCTTTAAATAGCAACGGGGGATACGTACGCTTACCGATAATACCTGTGGAATGCGTACTACTACATAACTGCCGTTACCTTCGCTCACTAATTCGCCTTCCACCCCGCAGAATTGGCCCTTTACAACCTGTACTTTTTCTCCCACAACAAGTTTTTCGGTATCATAACTCAAACCATCCGGATTGGTGTCTAATACAAACATAAAGTCGCTCATTTGTTTTTCGGGAACGAAAAGCATGGAACGGGTCATATAATCTTTAATATAATATAATGGTACGCCATAATCATTTGCTGCTGAGCAAGCCATCTCTTTGGTTGCACGAACAAAAATCAAATTTCTGATTAACGGAACCTCTACTTTTTTGCGGCGGTACTTAAGTTGGCGGATTATATGTTGGGTAGGAAGATAATGTCCGATATTGATTTTTTTCAAAGAATCTCTGACAACAATTTCCTGATCCCTTTTAGTACGGGCTACAAACCAAAATTCTTGTATATCAGACATTTATAAAACTGTATTTAGGTTATATAATTCAGTTTAAGGAACGCTTCGCGTTTTGGACGAGACATATATTCTCATTCAAAACATAAAGAAAAAATCAAAAAAACGCCTCAAACAAAAGAACGGTAAAAGGCAAAATGATTTTTATTCGTTCGTTTATTGCGGCAAAGATAAATGTTTAAAATGAAACAACAAAATATTCTAAATCATAAAATCTATTTTGCATCCTTCCAACAGTAAACACATTATATATCAACGTATTGACAATATACAAATTTGGACAATATCAATAATTATGAATTTTACTTTAATGCAGTAAATATTGTGTTAATAAACGAACGTTTGTTTCCTCACTTTATCGTATGTAATGTATTTTTCTCATATTCTCCTTTCCATAACTATTCTCTGAATAAAAACTATCCTTTCTTATATATTCTTAGTATCTTCGAACCCATAATTGAAATTAAATAACCAAGAATCCTAATGAAAAGAATGCATTTATTCATCGTTGTACTCGCTACAATCTTATTATTTCTACCTGTTCTACCAGTTGAATCCAAAAAGAAAAAAGAAAAAGAACCGACCGACCGCGAATATTGGTGCAACCTAATGTATCGTATTGCCGCCCCTGTTCTCAGTAACATGAGCGAAGGTAAATTACGCCAGGAAATGCTTATAGAAGTAAGTCCGCGGTGGGATGGACGCGACAAGGGCGTTACTTTCATGGAAACATTCGGTAGGCTGATGGCTGGACTTGCGCCATGGTTGTCACTACCAGATGATAATACTACTGAAGGCTTACAACGTAAACAACTTCGCCAATGGGCTTTAAAAAGTTATTCGCATGCCGTTGATCCTGATAGTCCGGATTATCTGCTCTGGCGTAAAGAAGGACAACCACTTGTTGATGCTGCTTATATTGCTAATAGTTTCCTGCGTGCTTTCGACCAACTATGGATGCCACTTGATGAAGTAACCAAACAACGTTATATTAATGAATTCAAACAATTACGTCGGGTAAATCCTCCTTATTCTAATTGGTTATTGTTCTCGGCAATGGTCGAAACATTTTTATTTAAGGTAGATGCAAATCCTGATATGTACCGCATAGCTTCTGCTTTGCGTAAAATCGAAGAATGGTATGTAGGCGATAGCTGGTATTCGGATGGTCCTGAGTTTGCTTTCGATTATTATAATAGCTATGTCATCCAGCCCATGTATGTAGAGTGCCAGGATATTATTGCTCAGAAGCTAAACAACTGGCAGTTTCCACTTGAGCGTTACGAGAAATCGGTAAAAAGAATGCAGCGTCATGGGGTTATTCTTGAAAGATTTATTTCACCCGAAGGAACTTTTCCTGTCTTCGGACGCTCAATCACCTACCGTTCCGGTGTCTTTCAACCGCTTGCTTTACTTGTATTACGTGGCGAATTGCCCGAAGAACTCACCAACGGGCAGGTGCGTGCTGGTATGACCTCCGTTTTAAAACGAATGTTTGCTAATCCGGGTAATTTCAATGAAAAAGGTTTCCTTACTATTGGCTTCACCACTTCTCAGCCCGATATTTCAGATTATTATACCAATAATGGCAGTATGTATCTGGCATCCCTCGCTTTTCTTCCGTTAGGGTTACCTACCGACCATCCTTTCTGGACCGATGAACCGCAACCCTGGACATCAAAAAAAGCATGGGAGGGAATGGACTTTCCTAAAGACCATTCATACCACGAGAAATAATATTCTACTTATGAAAATAGACGACTAAACAACTGGTTGTTAAGTCGCGTTTTCAAATAACTAATTTTGTTAAAGTGGGAAGTTCGTTTAAACTTCCCACTTTTTTTATAGTCATATACACAGTTGCAACGATAAAACAATTTGATTAAGTACACTAAAAAGAAAGAAAATGAAAAAGATAAGTTTATTATTAGTAGCATTTATAATGTCGATGGGTATGGTTATGGCTCAGGCACCACAGAGAGGCGAAAGAAAGCAAATGGATCCTAAAGCGCGGGCAGAAAAGATGACTGAACGTATGGCTGACCAATATGGCTTGAATAATACTCAGAAAGAAAAACTGTTGACGCTCAATATGACCGTAACAGAGAAAATGGGTGACAAACATCGTGAAAGAGAAAAACGTATGGCTGCTATGAAGGAATCCCGTCAGGCTTATGATGCAAAGGTAAAAGAGATTTTTACAGAAGATCAGTATAACAAATATCAGGCAAACCTGGCCGAACGTCAGCAAAAAAACAAAGAAAAGGCAAAAGATGGACGCAAAGACCGTCAGCCGAGGAAAGCTTAAGTATAGTTTTTTCATAATACTAATGTTTCATTGTAGTTTTCAATAGGTTTTTTTCAATAATTCAGATTTAAGTTTAGGGTGGTTTTCGAACCACCCTTTTTTTATGTTTTACTTGTGCAATTCTCACTCTTTTTGTTACTTTGTTGCTCAATATTAAAAACATGAAAAAGATATTTTACTCTATAATATTATACAGCTCTGTAATTTTATCTGCCTGCACAGGTAATAAGGCTCCGGAAAAGAAAGAAAATACACGGGTACTTATGGAAAATACCACTGATGAGCAGGGATTACAACGTATGCAGGTTTCCCGGACAGAACAAACGGTTCCATTAAAAGGAAATGATTATAAAATATCACTGGCACGGGTTCCTGATGATAATTTACCGATTGTAGATAGCGAAGTTGGTGACAAATTTGTTGATAATAAAATAACTTTGAACATTATAAAAGAGGGAAAAAGTGTTATTGACCGTACCTTCACAAAAAAAGACTTTTCTTCTTTAACAGGTGAGCAATTCCTGCAAAAGTCGATACTCGAAGGAATGGTCTTTGACAAAGTAACCGCGCAGGGAATGGTGTTTGCTGTAAGTATTAGCTATCCGCAAACCGACCTTTATTTCCCCATTTCTTTAACGGTATCCACAGATGGTAAAATATCCATGAAAAAAGATGAACTCATGGAAGAGATTTATACAGATGAGGAGTAAATAATTCCAGAATCTTTCCCATTTTCATGTTTTCCTTTGATTGAATTATAATTCTATTTAAATGAAAATACTGGTAATTGAGGATGAAAAAGATTTGCGGGATATGATTCTCGAATCATTGAGACGCGAAAAGTTTGTGGTAGAATATGCCCCGGATTTCCATACCGCCATGGAAAAAATTAACGATTACGATTATGATTGTATTCTTCTGGATATTATGCTTCCGGGAGGTAGCGGTTTATCTGTTTTAGAAGAACTCAAACGACTACATAAAAAAGAAAGTGTCCTCATCATTTCAGCAAAAGATTCATTGGATGATAAGGTAACAGGACTTGAGCTTGGAGCTGATGATTATCTTGCTAAACCGTTTCATCTGGCTGAACTCAATGCCCGTGTTAAATCATTACTCAGACGACGATTGGCTGATGGTGATACCAATATTGTATTGAATAATGTCGTACTTCTTCCTGAAATTCATCAGGTAAAAGTTGCAGGTGAAGATTTGATATTGAACAGAAAAGAGTTTGATTTACTTTATTATTTCATGGTCAATCCCAATAGGGTAATCAGTAAGCTAAGTTTGGCCGAGTCGGTTTGGGGAGATAATATAGACCAGGCAGATAATTTGGATTTCATATATTCGCAGGTAAAAAACCTACGAAGAAAGCTAAAACAAGCCGGTGCTACTGTTGAACTTACAGCAGTATATGGTTTTGGATATAAATTATCTGTACTATGAAGCTTCTTACTTATACATATTGGCGGCTCTTTCCGTTTTTACTAATATTACTTGCCGGGTGGGGTGTTTTATTTTATTTTACTATTTTGGAAGAAGTAACTGACGAGACTGATGATTCATTGGAAAACTACAGGAATATTCTGGTAAACATGGCGCTAAATGACCCTACAGTTCTGGAAACAGAAGGGAATGTTATGACCATGTATATGTTTCGACCCATTACATCGGAACAGGCAGCAAATTATAAAGAAGAATACTTTGATTCTACCGTATATATTCAGGTGGAAGACGAATATGAACCGGTAAGAGTTATGAAATCGTGTTTTATGATGCCTGACGGACAATTTTACGAACTCGAATTAAAAATATCTACTCTCGAACGTGAAGATATGATCGAGGCTATCTGGGAATATCTACTTGTTCTTTTTCTGATGATGTTTATCAGTTTACTGATTATGACGCGTTATGTACTACGGAAAACCTTCATCCCGTTGGATAAACTAATGAATTGGCTCAGGAAAATACAACCCGGCCGTGAGGTACCACCTCTGGAAACTGGTACTGACATTAAGGAGTTTAGCGAACTGGGTAAAGCTGCTGTTGAAATGGGTAACCGTAGTTATAAGGCTTATATTCAGCAAAAACAGTTTCTCGAAAATGCTTCTCACGAACTACAAACTCCCTTGGCAATTATACAGAATAAAATAGAACTGATGGCTGATAGTGAGTCACTGGACGAATCGAATATGCAGCAACTTAGTGAAATATATTCAACTCTTGGCCGTACAGTTAAACTCAATAAATCGCTTTTATTACTCTCGCGAATAGAAAACGGACAGTTTGTAGAGTCTGAAGAAATAGACATGGGAGGATTAATAAGTGAAGTGTTGGAAGAGATTTCTGATATATATATAGAAAAGAATATCCAGATTAATTACACTTCTGAAGGAGTATTTACTGCCAGAATGAATAGAATGTTGGCTCGTATTCTGGTAACAAATCTTCTGAAAAATGCGTTTACGCATAATCTTCCAGGGGGCGAGCTAGCTATTAAGATTAAATCTTCACAAATCCAAATAAGTAATACTGGAACCGGTGGTCTGGATGAAAATAAAATCTTCGAACGCTTTTATCATCCGCAAACCGCAAATAAAGAATCAATTGGGCTTGGATTGTCTATTGTAAAGACAATAACTGCTTCCTACGGCTTATCACTGACTTATTCATGGAATGGAATGCATAGTATTATCTTGCAGAAATAATATACATTCCATTTCAGGATTTTTTATTCCTTATATGTCGCTATCATAATCACCGCATTTGAATCGTCTTCCAGTTTCTCGGCAACTTCTTTCAGTTTACCTTTCAATTCATTTTTTTCGTACGCTTCCATAAGACGGTCAGCATTCATTGATTGACTAAAAGCGACATTCGGATTAGCACTTTTATCAATATTGAACATTTTTACATGTACTTTGTTGGAATAATCCCCATTGTAAACAGTAGACTGGAATACTTCTCCCGTTTTCCTGTCGAGCATTAAACTGGTGTCTGAAGCACCTCTTTTCTTTGTATTGATTTCCATAAAGCAATTATCGTCGGAAACAATTCCCGGTAAAAGAAATACCTCCGGGTCCATAGATTGCACAGAAGGAGTCCGGGCAATGAAGGGTATCAGTTTATGGTCTTGTGTATATTTGTATACTGTATCCGATGAAGCTTCAGTTAATATCATTTCGTCTTTGAAAGGGATTATTGTTTTATTACGAGGTCCCATAGAATAAACCATTTCTCCGTCACGCCACATAATTACCGATGATTTTCTCTTTTCTATTGGAATTTGTATTTCTTTGATAATACTTCCATCCTGTTTAGATGTAAGAAAGAACATTGGCATATCTATTGCGGTTCCATCTATGTTAAAATCAAACGCTGTATTTCTCCAGATAAAACTTTCACTGTCAAAGTTAGTCACATCGCCTAGAAAAGCATCTTTCTTAGGGTCAAAAGATCTTTTAAAATTACCCTCCAAGTCGAAAACTAATATCTTCCTGTCGCAGATGATTAGTTCACCTTTGTCTTCATCCAGAAAGGCATTATAATTATAATCATATTCCTCGCCGCTTTGGCCCTGCCGGTTTATTTTTCTGATACCTTTACCGTTTTTTCTGTCGAAGATGAAGATGTCTCCATTTTGTGAATTCCTTACTATGATGATTTTATCACCTATAGCTAAGGGGATACTCTCGCTGACGAACTCATCAGTGGTTTCCAGTGGAATATATTCCACATCGAAAAGATCCTGAAGAATAAAATCTTTCTTAGGATAATTGGCTGTAACATCAATTGTGAAAAAATCGTCACTTCCGTTATTCGACTGTTTATTTCCTCCAGTACATCCGGTTATAACAAGAAGAATCATTGTGTAAATGGTATGTGTTTTCTTCATATCTGCTTTTTTTTACAATGATACTAATATGTTTTGATATTCCAATATATGAGGCTTTCTTTTTGTGTATCAATGTTTTATGCTTCTGCGTTTTTATTTAGGTAATTATATATTAATTTACACCAAAACTGGTAGGAAAATGATGGAATTTAAACACGGAGGCATAGAGCCACAGACCTTTTAATTGCCCGGAGGGCATCTATATCAATAGAAAACAATAAATG
>DAMCMT010000066.1:0-24445 GCA_032108265.1 Bacteroides sp. | reverse complement strand
TTTTGAACAAAATTCTTATATCTCGTTAATGCCAATATTTTTTATTATTGCTTAACTGCTTTGGTATAGTTTATGCAGTAATTTTGTCGAAGCAAAAATTACACGAAGATGAAGAAACTATTATCAATTATTCTATTATTTATTGTATTGGTTATTTATGTGGGGTTGACATACGGTAAAAAACAGGAGACTAATAGCATTCAGGCTGAAGCAATACAACCTCTGCCCGAGGTACCCGAATCTTATCTTTTATAAGAAGAAATGGGTTTGGATAGTGTTGTGAATTTTCAGGCGTTTGAGCAAGCATTAGCGGGATACAATAAAATTGAAGATAAGAAAAAGCAGATATTAACTCTGATAGATTTCTCCAAACCGCTGAACGAAGAACGTTTGTATGTACTGGATATGGCAAACAAAGAATTGTTATTTACTTCTGTTGTTTCGCATGGGCGTAATAGCGGCGATTTGTATGCTACTTCTTTCTCTAATAAAAATGGTTCGAATAAAAGTTCACTCGGTTTTTACCTGACGGAAGGTACTTATTATGGTGGAAGCGGTTATTCACTTGTATTAAATGGGTTGGAGAAAGGAATAAATGATTTGGCTAAACGCCGTTCAATTGTTATTCATGGTTCTCCTTCAATGGAACCTACCCGGCTGGCACGAGTTGGTGAGCTGAGTCGTAGTCTGGGGTGCCCGGCATTGCCGAAAACCATGAGTAAGGAAATTATTGATGTGATAAAGAATGGTTCGCTTTTGTTTATCTATGCGGATGATGAGAAATATCTGGCTGATAGTCCGATATTGGCGGGGGAGGTGTTTGAGGATTCGTATATGGGATAAATATTCTCTGAGTTTATATGATTATTTTCTATTCAATGAGGAGAAAGCTGGCCCAGCGTTCAGGTTCATTCGGATATTGACTGCGTATATGCCGCTGTGTTTGAATAAAGGCATTGTAAATGGAATGATTTTGACTGAGGAATGTGTAAAAAGTTACCATAAATTCGACCGTGTTTTGGTCGGAAATATCGTCAATACTAATGAGAATGGATTGAACTCCGGCTAGTTTGAAAGCCCTTTGCAGACCAAATATACCTTCGCCTTGAACTAAATCGCCTAATCCTGTAGCACAGGCAGATAGCACGACTAAACGGGTATTATGTAAATTCATTTGTGCTATTTCCTGTGCTGTTAATATCCCGTCGTCTGCATTATTAAGAATGGGTTTGTTACTCCAGGCCTCATTTGCTCCGGATAGAAGCAGTCCTGAACGCATGAGTGGATTATCATTCGAATTTTCTGCGGGAGGTATATAAAATCCGTGCGTGGAAAGATGAATAATATCGGGTGAAAGCTTCCAATTATTTGACTCGTGAGAAGATAAAGATTTAAATTGGGATTCGGTAGCTTGTTTATCTATATACAGATAACTGGAAAAGTTCATTTCCGAAAGTTTTTTATGTATGCTATTCACTTCTTTAAGGGAGCCCGGGAGAAAATCAAAATTTTGATTGCGTTTCACGTCAGGTGGACTCAGTTCGTTGTATGGAATTCCGAAGTCGGCTCCTCCAAAAAGGGCAATGGAGGATGAAGATAATAGAGCTTCTGTATTTAGCTTGTCTTTGATTCTTATAATATCGCGGGTGGACAGCACGTTATGAAAATTGTAATGGTCTAAAAGAAAAGAACCATCTTCCCGTTGTATTCGACTGAATGGGAAAAAGTGAAAAATATCATTGGGGCTTATGTAGATGTCGGTTATTCCTTTTAGAGATTTTTCAAAATTTTTCCAGAAATCGTCATAAAATGAATTGTTTGAATAATCATAATTATTCGGAAAGTTATATACATCGTTCTCATTACTTAGATAAAAGATTCCGGGATGCTTCTTAGTTGTTTTTAAAAGAAGAAAAAAATATCTTGGAATATAGGGTTCATCATTGAGATATTCAGAAGATATATCCATTATTTCAATTGCGGCTTCATTTTCTTTTAATTCTTTTCTAATGGTTTCCACTGATAAATTCTTATTTTCTGACTGATTTCTATATTTTTGAGAGATTAGATTAATATTGCTTTCCATTTCTAAATAAGAAACGGGATTTTCTGAATTTTGTAAGCCTATAAATTGTTGCCAGTTTTGAATTAAGATTTTATCTTCACTACTGTAAATAGCATCTTGCATTTGACCCTTGATATTAAGTAGTATAGCTTTATAAAAAAGTTCCATATCATAGAGTAGGGAACGAAATCTGGATTCATTGTTATAGACAATTGCATTTATTTTCATTACTTCTAATGTATGGTTATATTTATTGAATAATTTATTACGTTCATTTTCGGTGATTAAATATAATGTTTCTATCATTAATTTTTTTATTACATCAAAAGCACTTTCAAAATAAATTGAAGCTAAAAAGGGACGTCCTATTTCAAGATATTGAACTCCCATATTATAATCAATAATGTAAGTTTCTTCGCTAATTAATCCAAATTGTCTTATACTTAAAAGAACCAGTTCATATAATTTATCGATCTTTTCATATGGATTATCTATTAAAAGAGTTAATCTACGTAGTTTATCGAAATATGTAGCAGTTTTTTTACCGCCAAGTTCTTCTTCTAAAGTTAAAGCTTCTATTAATAATGATCTATAAATTTCCTTGTTATCATGGAGGGTATAATATTTTAAGGCGGCGGAATTTAAAATTTCGACATACATAAAATGATTTTTGGTGTATTTATTTTCTGCCTCTTGTATTTCTCTTTCCATATCTTCAAGAGAATAGTTTTCTATTTGATTTTCTAGTAACGAAGGGTCTTTTAACCATATACATAGTTCAGATATGTCTTCAATTAGTTGTTTAAAAATGTTAATCATCTCACTATTATCTTTTCCTGTTTTCTCTTGTTCTATTTGATAATAATTTACGAGTTCTTGTGCACAAGTCTTTGCTAGACTATAATTTTCAGTTGAAATACAACTTCCACAAAGGTCTAAAATTACCTCATGATAATAATTATGTTCTTTCCCAAATTCTCTTTCGATAATGGGCCACGCTACTACAAGATGTGAATAGGCCTGACCATAATTATCTTCTTGGGCATATTTTTGTCCAAGTTTCAATAATTCTAAGCCATAAATTTTATCATCTTGAGCATTGCTGCAGATTGGATAAAATAGAAGTAGTAAAAATAAAATTCCAAATTGTTTTAAAACCATTTCTTTTCTTTAAGCTTGTTCCGTATTTCTTGTGCCTTATCTGCAAAAAAAGAATTTTCAAGTATCATCTTATCAGTCAGTATCTGGGCTTCTCGTAATTTATCCATCTCCAAATAATAGAGAAGTAGTCGCCATTGGGATTCTTCGTAATATTCAAAATCCGGAATTTCCGATAAATCCTGTAAAACAGTTATAGCAAAAGAAGGATTGTCTGATTTTATAGCATTATCATACATATTAAGCAGTTCCTTTTCTCGCTCTGTAACTTCTCCCCGAGTAGGAACCAACTCAAAATCTTCGGGTTGATAATATGTAATTGCCAATTCCTGTGGAGAATGGCGAGGACTGAATCCGATAAAAAGAACGACTAGGATTGCTACTGCAGCAACTGCCGGAACGCAGTACCATATCAGTTTGGATTTAGACTTTCTCTCTTTCCTGAGTTCTTGCCAGAAAGCTTGTTCTCCTTTGCGTTGAAAAGCGATGGAAATATGTCGATGTAATTCGATTTCATCAGACAATTCACTGTTTTGAGCTATTTCCTGTTCAAAAGTTTTTTGTTCAGCTATTGTCATTTTTCCATTCAGGTATAGTTCGATTTGTTCTTCTCTTGTCACATTTTTCATAATAGTTCCTCCTCATTCAATTTACTGTTAAGTTTTTCTTTTAGTATTTGCATGCATTTGTGTTTCTTGTTTCGGACCACCTGAGAATTTTTATAATTTAAAATTGGCGCAATCTCTTCCATGCTTTTATCTTCCCAATGAAAAAGAAGCAATAGTGTATTGCAGGGTTCTTTCATATTGATGACTACCTCATAGATAATTTCCTGCATGAGAATCCAGTCATCTTTTTCGCTTGGAAGAAAACATTCAGGCATTGAGTCGGTATATTCGATTTTATTTTCAATTTTATGATTCCTAATATAATTTCTAAATTTATTCTTACCAATGGAAAAGAGGTAAGTTTTTATGGTACATACACCTTCTTTAAACTTCTCTTTGTGGATATCTTCACAAAGAGTAGCAAAACTATCGTGGTATATTTCTTCGGCGGCTTCTTTGTTTACAGCCGAATAATATTTCTGTGCAAAAGCCAGAAAAGCCGGTCGGTATTGCTCGTAAAGTCGGGCTGTGTGTTTATTGTATCCCGATGGCAAAGATTTGTTTTTCATCGTTTGTTTCTATATAAGGTGTTTGTTTTCTCTTTTTTCCTTGAAATAGTCTAGCCACTTCCGTTTTTAGTTGCTCCATAAAGTTTGCAGTTGAGATTTTCTGAGAAGATTTATTCATCACTTGGCAGATAGCAAAACTCAATGCGCCATAATATAATCCGGAGGGTTTATGGTAGTACTCATAGTTAATCTCTTCGGGTAAACAAGCGGATATAATGATGAAAGGTGCTAATGTTTTGCCTGTTAGATGTGGTTTGTCGGATATTTTGTCTGTAATTTTGTAAACCTCTTTGTTAGGAGGAGCAAAAATATAAGTAGTTCCTCTTTTGTATTCATTTTCTTTTCGCGTACCGGTTCCGCTATGACAAGCATCTATAACAACAGTGAGTTTTCCTTTTTTTCCTATTTTCTTGCGGAAAGATTCGACAAATTCTCCTAGTTCGTCGTCTCTTAAATGATTCTGACCTTCATAAACACCTACCTTGTATCTTCTTTGTGCATCATAAGGAATAAAAGACTCATCGAGTCCATCCGTTTCATCTCCATTATCATCTACCATCAATTGACCATGTCCGGAGAAATGGATGTATATATAATCTCCTGGATTTGATTGCTGGATTAATGAATCTAAAGATTGGGTAATTACTTTTTTTGTAGCTTCCTCGTTGATTAATTGCTTAATATGTTTGGGAGAATATCCTTGAGTTACTAACATAGGATGAATAATTTTCAAATCATTGGTAGAATGTATCTTTTCCCAGCCGCTATTCGCGGGATAGGAATCAATGGCAACCAATAAGGCACGGTTTACCTGGGCTGTTGCGGTCAGAATACCCATGAATACGCTTAAGAATGCGGTTATTATACAAATTTGCTCTAGTTTTCCGACCATACTTACAATCTAACTTAAACTGCAAATATAAAATTATTTTCATAAAAAACATTTTTAATGGTTACGTTTTCAAGGTTTAAGGTAATAAGAGAAAAGGAGAATGCAATTAAGCTTGTCTGAATTATATTTTAACTTGTTTCTCCATTATGGGTTATATATTATTTTATTTTTGCGAAACTTCAATTTATTTAATATGGCTATGGAACAAGCGATAAGACGTATGGTGCAGGATATTTTAGAACAGCAGGAGATAAAAGTGATTTTTGAGGAAATACTTTCTCGTAAATATGCTTTTCAACCTTCATTTTTTAATAAAGCAAGAGATATGCCGTGTTTAATTAGAATTGATAACAAGTGTCGCATCATACTGGTTAATTATGGTGAGAGGGTGTTACCTCTATCCGGTTATCAGGCTAAGACGCTCTATGTTTTTTATCTTATATCTCCTTGTGGTATAGCCAATCATAATCTTGAAAAGTTCAGGGATATATTTATGGAATTATATAAGAATATTTGTGATTATAAAATGTCTGATTATAAACGGGCACAAGAGTGTGTGGATGGAATCTTAAAACGCAAAGCCGGCCTATGGGAAGCCAACTGTAAAATCAGAAAAGCATTAAAAACTGTAATCGGTAATAAAGAAGAATTGAATTCCTATATGATATATGGGGATAGAAAGAATAAACGAGCTATACCCTTAGATAAAGGACTTATACGGATAGAAAACGATAAAATAAATGAGATTCGAACGAAGTTGCTTGAAAGAATTATCGAACAAAATAATTATTAATATAAAATTCAAAGCTTATGACACAAGAGAAATCTACACCACAAGACAGTGTTGAAATGAATAAAAAAGTAGGTAAAGTATTTACCTATTCAATTATTTCAGTTTGCTCTTTTTTTACTATTATGGGCACAGTAGTGGGAATCTTTTTAGCTACCATTGCACTTATTAAAGGTGATAAAATTCAAAATGAATATCTGGCTCTTCCTGAATCTTCTCTTTCTGATTCTATGGTTATGGAAAATTATGCGAAGCTAAAAAAAGGGATGATACTGGGTATTATCGGTTTTATGCTTTGCGGACTCATTATGTGTGGAGCAATAGGTTATTCAATACATGAATCAATAAATTCTATTTAATAATGGAAAATCAAACTTTACAATCGCAGGAACCGGTTTTAAGAAAAAACTCCAAACACGGTTCAATTTGTTTTATAATTGCCTTGCTGTGTTTTTTTTCACCTTTTTTTCAATGTGACGGGCCTGGTGACTACAAACCCAAAGTTACAGGAGTATTTTTAGCAACAACGGGATACATGAATAATATGAATAAGAAATCTGACGTAAGAAACGTGCAAATGAAATCTACTACCAGCTTTTGGGCATTTATTTCTTTAACGTGTATTCTTCTTGGCATACCTGCCGCTGTTTATTATAATAGGAATGCTGCATTTATAAGTATTTGGTTAGGGTTAGTTGCTTTTATTTCACTCATTGTTGTTCCGATTGATTTGTATCAGAAATGGTGTGTGTCCGGGGATATTTCAATAGATATCGTCCATTTTCAGGTAGGATATTTCTTTGCTTTAATCAGTATAGGTGCTGCTATCTATTTTTGTCTGAAGCGATATAAGGAAGAATTTAAAAATAATACTAGTTTACTGGCTAGATAAAAAGTAATAACAACTAAAAAAATAATTAATATGAAAATGAGGTTCATTGTTTTATTAACCATTCTTATCTTTCAACTAGGAATGTTTATTCCGAATATTAATGCCCAAAATAATTCTTCGGCAAACTTGGCAAAGGAAAAGTTAAGAAATAAATTGGAACAGTATGTTTCTGAAAATAAAGTTTTGGAAAAAAATAAAGTCATAGATTTTAATACAGCTACTGAATTTGGGGAATATAGGGGTGATGTTGGTGATGTAATTATTTATCAAGGAAGTAATTATTCCCTGATTTTAAGCATTGAATATATAGATTCATCTCATCTGAAGATACTTGATTTTCTGCTTGATGATAAAGGTAAGTTGTGTTCAGCAAATACATCATACAGCAGTTGTGCGATTCTTAAGAATTTAAAAAAAGATAGTCGTGGTTTTATTACAGGAGATAATGCCTGCGAAGGTATTTCCGTAGTAAAATTAAAAACGGCAGAAACTGATTGTATGATTCCAATTCCTATTGTTAAGGCATGGAAAAAAGAAAAAAACGGCAAATTTATAGAAGTTACTGCATCTGGGTTGACTTGGTATGACGAATGTCCGTAATGAAATAAACAATAACTTATTTAATATTATAAACATTCTAACTAAATAGCAATAGAAATGAAAATTTTAAACTACTTAGTAACGTTTGTATTTTGTCTGTTTATCGCCTCATGCGAATCAAGTAAAGAGGAATTAATTCCTCTTTTTAATGGAGATACATATATTTATTTTAACAGCAAAGGAGAAATTGCTGTTAAACCGGAAAGTAATGTGGTATATGCTACAGCATTTAGTGATGGTTTGGCAATGGTTGGTGTTGAAATAGACGGACAAGATCGTTTTGGTTTTTTAAATACAAAGGGTGAATTCGCTATTCGTCCGGAATATATATATGCTACACCCTTTAATGAAGGTTTGGCATGGGTGGTAGAACCCAATGGAGCACCCAAAGTAATCAATAAGAAACCGGAAGAAGTATTTTCTATGCATGAAGCAGAATATGGGATGCTATACAATGAAAGTTTTGCCGGTTTTGCAAAAAAAGAAAAAGACGGCCGTTTAAAATTTGGATTTATTAATAAAAAAGGAGAAACTGTTATTCAACCTGTTTATGATAATATTACTCCATTTTATAATGGCTTATCAGCAGTAATGAGAGACGGCAAATGGGGCTATATCAATAATAAAGGAGAGGAGGTGATTTCAGCGGATCCTTTTACAAATAAAGATTTTGCTCCGGTAGCTACTTCTGAAAATCATGTGGGGATTATCGATAGAGAAGGTTCATTTGTAATTAACCCGAAATATGAAGATGTTATTATAGATGGAAAAGAATTTATTGTAAAACAAAATGATAAATGTGGAATCATAGACAAAAACGGAAAAGAAATTATCCCGATTGATTTTAAACGTATGTCTAAATTTGGAGACAACCCATATACAATGGCTACATTGGACGGAAAAACTTATGGTATTATAGACCGTAAGGGAAGTTTTAAGGTGAATCCTCAGTTTGATTTTGGTACTTCATTTTTCGGTAATCTGGCTATCGTTTCCTCCGGAGGTTCTTTCGGGTTGATAGATACAAATGGGAAATATATTGTCAATCCAAGCTATAAAGATTTCTCTACATATCTGTTAGGGACTATTAATTATTATATGGTTAAAAGTGACTTTATCAATATAGATGCTATTGTAGGAGCACTACGCAATGAGTTTGAGAAAACTGTTAAAGTCGGTATCGATACCTACCATCAGGTAAAAGAAGAGTTTGGAACTTTGTCTACAAATTATACTTCGAGATACCATCCGTCAAGTAAACAGTATGCGCTTGGTGAGGGTGTTCGGGCATCGGTTTCATTTACATTTGACGGACCTGTATCAAAGCGTGAATATAACTACTATGAAAGGAAGTATGCTACTGTTGAATATAATCCTGTACTTAAAACGATGGAATATATTGTTACATTCAATGATGATAAGGCTAAAAAGAAATCAGCGGAAATAGCCAAAGCAGTAGATACAGCATTACAGCAGAAATTTAGCAACCCAAACACGCAAGTTACTGTCAGTAAATCAGGCAATAATCTAAAAATCATTTTCAGCTATCAACCCATTAAAAATTAAACCATCCTGATGAATAAAAAATTATGTATGATATTTGCTATTCTCTTAACTTGTGTTATAGTTTCATCAGCTCAGGATTACAGCAAAACAACGGTGTATAGTTTTAATGACCGTGTAGATTTTGTTGTAGAAAGTTGCATTCGCGATGCGAGTTCCAACAGAGTTACGATTGTATATTACCTACAAAATAATACAGGAAAATCATATACGATGCAATGGATAGGGGCATTCGATAATAGTACACAAAGTTATTGTGCTGAACGGGCTACACGGTTTGTTGATAATCTGGGTAATGAATATAAAAACTTCATGCATCAAATTGGAAGTAAAGACAACTCCATGTCAGTGGGCGGTAATATTCAGGAAGTGGTTTTAATACCGGGTGTATTGGTAAAAGGAGAATTGACTATTATGGGTGTATCATCTAATGCACGGTCATTACAATTGGTTAATATAGGATTCGACTCCAGAATACAAGATAATTCCTTAGGAACTGTATGTAGAAGCTATGGTATTCGGAATATTCCCTTATATACGTTGGCTGAATTTGCTGAATTTGAAAATCAGAGACAAATAAAAGAGGCGCAAGTAGTTTTGGCTAAGGCTGAACAAGGTGATAATATAGCACAATACGAAATGGGAAACCGTTATATGGAAGGTAAAGGAGTCATGGAAAATCCGGCAACAGCTTTTGAATGGTATCATAAAAGTGCCACACAAAACAATATTCAAGCTATCAAAGCCGTGGGCGATTGCTATTATTATGGTAATGGTATAGGAGAAGATTTTGTGGAAGCGCTTGAATGGTATGAAAAATCTGCCAATTTAGGAAACACGGATGCACGGGCAATGGTAGGGTATATATTAGCTGTAGAGCATAAGGGTATTACTAATGATAAAACAAAAGGTATTCAATATCTAGAGAATGCAGCGCTCAGCGGTTCAACAACAGGAAAATCAAAGTTGGGAATTCTTCTTTATGCCGGAGTTTTAGACAAACCGGATTATGAAAATGCATTATCTTTACTTTCGGATGCGGCAGAGTTAGGAGAGAAAGAAGCACAATTTTATCTGGGACTTATGTATGATTGGGGAAGAGGTATAAACCAAAATTCAGCAAAAGCAGCCGAATGGTTTCATAAAAGTGCAGCGCAAGGATTTCTCTTAGCAGAAAATTTGTTAGGCTCCTATTATGTTCAAGGTAGAGGGGTAGAGCAAAATATAGATAAAGGAATTGAGTTGATGGAAAAAGCCGCAGCAGGCGGTATTGTTTACGCATATAATTATTTGGGAGATGTATATTTCCAAGACAAGTATGGGCGTAAAAATCTGCCCAAAGCAGTTTCTTACTGGAAACAAGCTGCCGACCAAGGAGATGCCACAGGTCTTTCTAATATGGGATTTGCGTATCACTTAGGTCTTGGAGTATTAAAGAACCCGCAAATAGCTATCGAATATTTCGAAAAAGCAGCCGAATTGGGAGAAGTAAATGCGCAATATCAGTTAGGAGTAATCTATAAAGGAGCCAATAACTTATCAAAATCATTTACATGGTTTCAAAAAGCGGCAGATAATGGTAATAATGGTGCGCAATATGAAGTAGGGCTTATGTACTATTATGGTAAAGGTACTACCAAGAATACAAAGAAAGCGGCTTATTATATTGAGAAAGCGCATAGTACAGGACACAAAGAAGCTGCTAAAATATGGAACGAACTGGAACTTTGGAAATATAAATGAGAGAAGTCTTAGATTTATATTAAGATTATTATGGGAAAATAATTGGAAAACTCCTACTTTTAATAATTAATATCTGTACTTTTTGTATTAGAGATGTGCATCTCGGTAAATAGTAGATTCACATCTCCTAATACAAAAAATATTATAAATAGTAAATTATTATTTCTTCGATTTTATCTTTCCTTCCAGATTTCCCAGATAAATATCCAGTGAATGCGTCGATATCTGTATTTCATAAATGGAAACGCCGAGAGATGCGATAAGCAATACCAGCGCTACTCCGAAAATAATAACAGAAAGAAATATTAATCCGATATATATCATAAACATAGTAACCACACACAAAAACAAACTACCGATACCCAATATCTGCATAGTGCGGGTGAGGTAAAGCCTTTTCCGGAGATTCAGTATCTGGGCGATGGTTACATCCGAAGGGTCTTCCATATACCTGTCCTTGAGCGTACGAACCAGTTGGGCGTATGATAAAAACCGGTTAGTATATGCCAACAGAATCAGTGAAACTGCCGAAAACAGTAGGGTAGGTGTGGTTAATGTTAATTCTTCCATTCGTTTATTTTATCACTTCAAATTCTTTTCCAACTTTGATAAATGCTTCAATGCACTTATCCAGATGCTTCCTTTCGTGTCCGGCAGAAAGTTGAACACGTATGCGCGCCTGATCTTTAGGCACTACCGGATAATAGAATCCTGTTACATATATACCTTCTTCCTGCATACGGGCAGCAAATTGTTGCGACAATTTGGCATCGTATAGCATAACCGCACAAATAGCGCTTTGTGTAGGTTTAATATCGAAACCGGCAGCCAGCATCTTATCACGGAAATAGTTTACGTTTTCTACCAGCTTGTCGTGAAGTTCATTGCTTTCTTTCAGCATACTGAATACTTCAAGGCTTGCACCGATAATACCGGGAGCCAGCGAGTTGGAGAATAAATACGGGCGGCTTCTCTGACGCAACAGGTCGATGATTTCTTTTTTTCCGGTTGTAAATCCACCCAGAGCACCACCAAAAGCTTTTCCAAGTGTTCCGGTATAGATATCAACTCTATCATAAGTATTGTAAAGTTCGCTAACACCGTGTCCAGTCTCACCGACAACACCGGCAGAGTGTGATTCATCTACCATTACCAAAGCATCATACTTTTCGGCCAGGTCGCATATCTTATCCATAGGAGCCACATTACCATCCATAGAAAATACACCGTCTGTAACTACGATGCGGAAACGTTGTGCCTGGGCTTCCTGCAAACATTTTTCGAGTTCTTCCATATTCGCATTCGCATACCGGTAGCGTTTTGCTTTACACAAGCGTACTCCGTCTATAATGGAAGCATGGTTTAGTGAATCCGAGATAATCGCGTCTTCTTCGGTAAATAACGGTTCGAATACACCCCCGTTCGCATCAAAACAAGCGGCATAAAGAATAGTATCTTCTGTCTGGAAATAATCGGCAATGGCCGCTTCGAGTTCTTTGTGAATATCTTGCGTACCACAAATGAAACGTACCGACGACATACCGTAACCACGGCGGTTCATCATCTCCTGAGATGCTTTTATAAGGCGGGGATGATTGGATAATCCCAGGTAGTTATTAGCGCAGAAGTTTAATACTTCTTTACCGGCTACTGTAATGGCAGCTTGTTGAGGGCCTTCAATTAGTCTTTCTTCTTTATAAAGACCTGCTTCTTTTATCTCAGCCAGTGTATCGCTGAGGTATTGTTTCATTTTACCGTACATAGATTTGAGTTTTTAAGTTTATAAGCTTTTAAGTTTTTAAGGATTTGAACTTTTGAGGTTTTAAAATTGTCTTCAATTAATTCAAAAACATAAAATTCTCAAAAGCTTAAAAGCTTATAAACTTAAAAACTTAAATTATTGCAAAGGACACTATTTTTGTTGGAATAAACAATATTAGAATAACAGAAAAGAGAAAAAAAAATGTGTAACTTTGCCGTTCCGTATCAAGAATATTAATTGTTATACAAAGAGAAAAAAGGCTGTTTGAACATGACAAGAAAACACCTTATAATGGTTATTGTGGTATTCACTCTATTTTCGTGTGGAAATAAGAAAAACCAGTCAGTGGTGCAAAATGATACCATTGTAGTCAGCTCTTTGGATACCGTACCGGCTGTTTTGCCTGATACATTGGTAATAGTTGAAGAACCGGAGGTTGTAGAACCGAATTATATGGACGAATCTTTCGAAGATTTTGTTTATCATTTTGCAACGGATGAAAAATTTCAGAAGAAGCGCTCTATATTTCCCGTACCATACTATAAAGAGGATATACCTCTGAAAATAGAAAAAGATGAATGGGAACACGACAGCCTTTTCTATAATGCCAGTTATTATACTCTACTGGCCGACAATGAAGATGAATTGGAATTAATGGAAGATACTACCCGCACTTCGGTACAGGTAGAATGGTTATTGATGGAAGATAAAAGTGTGAAACGTTATTATTTCGAACGCAAAGACGGCAGATGGATGCTCGAAGCTATTAATCTGCGGCCGCTGGAAGATGAGGAAAGAGATAATTTTACTGACTTTATCATCCACTTCGCAACAGACAGTGCTTTCCAGGCAAAGCACATCCGGAACCCGCTGGAATTTGTGACCATTGACCCGGATGATGATTTTTCCATTCTTGAAACAACTTTAGACCCTAACCAATGGTTTGCCTTCAAACCGGAATTGCCGAGAGAACGCTTATCCAATATCAACTACGGTCAGGCCAATAATACTAATTCTTCGGAAAAAATTCTCCAACTCAAAGGAATAGGTAATGGATTTCTGAATACATTGTTTTTCAGGAAAAGGCATGGAAAGTGGGAATTATATAAGTTTGAAGACACAAGTAATTAAATATAATGATACAATATTCAGAAAACTATTCTCTTCTTCCACATAATACTTTTGGAATCAACGTTCGCGCCGCGCGATTCATAGAATATGACAGCGTGGAGGAATTGCGGCAAATTATTAACAATAATAATATAACAGAACCATATCTGCATATAGGGCAGGGGAGCAACCTTCTTTTTACCTGCGATTTTAAGGGTACAATACTTCATTCGCGTATCCGGGATATGGAAATTGTCCGGGAGACTGCCGATGAAGTAGATATAAAAGTAGGTTCCGGCATTATATGGGATGAGTTTGTTTCCTATTGTGTTCAGAATAAATGGTATGGAACCGAAAATTTATCCAATATTCCCGGCGAAGTAGGAGCGAGTGCCGTACAAAATATCGGTGCTTATGGGGTTGAGGTAAAAGACCTGATAGTATCCGTCGATACCATTAACACGCAGGGAATCGAACAAACGTACTACACGGAAGACTGTAAATTCGGTTATCGTCATAGTATTTTCAAACAACCCGGAATGCAGAATATAATCGTAACGCAAGTTACATACCGTTTAAGCAAGAATGAATTATTTAAGCTTGATTACGGTACCATACGTCAGGAACTTTCGAAATACCCTGAGATAACACTGGACAATGTTCGCAAAGCTGTAATTGATATCCGGGGAGCTAAATTACCCGACCCAAAGGTTTTAGGTAATGCCGGAAGCTTCTTTATGAACCCCGTGGTACCCCGTGCTAAACTGCTTGAACTTCAATGCCTTTATCCCGAAATACCATTTTATGAAATGGGTAATGATAAAATAAAGATACCGGCCGGCTGGCTTATTGAAAAGAGTGGCTGGAAAGGTAAATCCCTGGGATTGGCAAAGGTTCATGACAAGCAAGCGTTAGTACTGGTGAATGCCGGAGGAGCGCAGGGAAAGGATATTATGGCTCTATCAGATGCGGTTAGAAGTGCTGTTAATGAAATGTTCGGCATTGAGATAAGACCGGAAGTAAAGTTTATATAAATGAAAATCAGGATACTCGGAAGCGGCACATCTACCGGTGTGCCCGAAATAGGTTGTAAATGCCGTGTCTGTACTTCGGCAGATAAAAAAGATAAACGCCTGCGTACCTCAGTATTAGTATATACCGACGATGCTACTATACTTATGGATTGCGGGCCCGACTTCAGGGAGCAGATGTTACAAACACCCTTCGGCCGTATTGATGGAGTACTTATCAGCCATGAACATTATGACCATGTGGGTGGCTTGGACGACCTCCGGCCTTTCTGCCGTTTCGGTACCGTACCTGTATTTGCCGAGAAATATACGGCCGACCGTCTGAGAATGCGGATGCCCTATTGTTTCGCCGAAAAGAAGTATCCCGGCGTTCCTGATATCGTATTGGAAGATATTATCGAAACCAATCCTTTCTATATCAACAGTACGGAAATTATTCCTATCCGTGTTTTTCACGGGCAAATGCCCATCCTGGGATATAGAATTGGTAAAATGGCTTATATCACGGATATGCTTACCATGCCCGAAGAATCATTCGAATTGTTAAAAGGTCTTGATTTACTCCTGTTAAATGCCCTTCGTATTCAACCACATATATCACATCAAACACTTTCAGAAGCTATCCGTAATGCTCAACGTATTGGGGCAAAACGTACATACCTAATCCATGCAAGTCACCAATTAGGACTCCATAAAGAGATAGAAAGCATATTACCCGAAAATGTTTTTTTGAGTTTTGACGGATTAGAAACAGAAGTTTATTAGAGAAATTTTTATTTATTCGTTTTTTTTCTTATTTTTGTTCTTTTTAAGACTCATAAACTATACTATGAAGTTACGTTCCGTATTCAAAATAACAATTATAACTTCGGTTATACTTCTTTGTATAGGTCTTGCCGTATCATTTCTGATGAAAATGAGCATTACGGAGAAGGCGGAAGACTTCAATTTATATACCCTTGTTCCCCGAAATGCCATGTTAATCGTAGATACCAATAATATGGTGGATTTACTCGGTCAAATCGGCGAATTAAATTGCAGCAAAGACAATCATTTCATATATGCCTCACGCCTCTTTTCACAACTAAAAGAACATATAAATACGCTGGTTGATGAAACACCGCACGGCTTTAGCCGACAAATGAATAAAATGCTTATCAGCTTCCATGAGCCTGATAACAACCTTAACCAGGTGTTTTATTGTCGGTTGGGAGCGGGTGATAAAGAACTGGTCGAAAGATTCGTCGATAATTATTGCGCCAGTTCGTTCCCTTCCCGGTATTTCGACTATAAAGGAGAAGAAATATGTATTTATCCGATGCCCGATGATAGCTTCCTGGCTTGTTACATGACTAACGAATTTTTAGCAGTCAGTTACCAGAAACGATTGATTGAAGAAGTTATCGATGCCCGATTAAGTAAGAAGTCCATACTGACAGACCCCGGCTTCCCGACAAACGTCTCAATGAGTATGTCGCATATCCCGGCAAAGGTTTATATACATCTGGACTCCATGAACATGGGAAATCTGAATGACGGATTTCGTCCGGAATCATCATTGGGTGGATGGACAGAATTCACCATGAAGATGAGTCCTGATATCATCTATTTTTCCGGTATCAGTTATGAAAAAGACTCAGTCCTCAATTTCAACAACATGCTGCGTAAGCAACAACCCGTAACCGGATTTCCCGGCGAAACGGTACCGGCATCTACTTTTTACTTCGATAAAAGGTCTGTTTCTGATATCCGGAGTACATTCGATTTTTCTTCCAAACACAATTATGTAACAGCTACCCATTCCGCGTACATTCAGGAAAGAGACCAGGAACTGATGATTTTTATAGATGAATATTCCAGGCACGAAATTATCAGTTGTATGTTCGAGATACCCGATTCTACAGCAATTAATCCGGGTGTGGTAGTAAATATACCCATGAACAATCCTTATGAAGCCGAACGATTCCTCAGACGTTCTCTACGTACAGTTCCGGTTGAAAAAGACAGGGAATCTCCTCTTTGGAATACCGTATACCGTTCTCCTTACGGAGTTTATACTTTTACTGTTTTACCACGTAATACTTTCCTGGCTCGTATTACCGGAGTAACTGAATCATCTCTCTACTCATATTTTTGTTTTCATAAAGGGTCCATGTTGATAGCACCTGATAGTAAAAGCCTTATGGCATATATAACAGCCATTGAAACGAAGAACACATTTGAAAATAGCCTTGCATACGAAGAAAGTATGATTGGCTTGTCGGACTCCTATATTTTTATGATGATGACTGATTTGGGAATGATATTCGACCAACCGGAATCATACGTGCGCATGATACCGAATTTCTTTTTCCGTCACAATGACTTCTTTAAAAACTTCACGCTCGCTACTCAGTTCACTTGTGTGAATGATGTAGTTTATCCCAATATTGTGCTTTTATATAAAGGGAAAGAATTACCGGCCGATACCGTACAAGAATTTGAAGATAGTATTCCCGTATCACGTTTCTAAGGGTGGAACAATTAGTTCCAAGCAATTGGAACTGTTAGTTCTTAGCACTTGGAACCGTTAGTTCTTAGCACTTGGAACCGTTAGTTCCTAGTACTTGGAACTGTTGGTTCCCAGTACTTGGAACCACTCGTTCCCAGCACTTGGAACTAATTGTTTCCAGTACTTGGAACTAATAGTTCCAAAGGCTTAAACGGTAACGATATAAGTTACTGGTAACGGTATCCATCGGTAAACCTTTCATATTCAGGCTCTTCATTGATACCCCTCTCACGGAACAACTGCCGTATATATTTTTGTTCTTCCGGCATTAATGGACGTTCCAGACGATAGATGCGATAATAAGTTGTTTTCCCGAAATGGCTGACAAGTTCCTTGCGCATAGACCTTCCCTCTTTATAAGGTACTTTGTTCAGCAGGTTTTTAATGCCCCATGCCATCCGGTATTTGCGGGCTATTCGAAAATGGGGACATTCGGATGTGTCGACGGGAATGCGTTTCGGGTTTATGATACTTATCGAAAAATCCTCTGGATTACAGTTTTTGCCTGCCAGGTAACGTAAGCATTGCGAACTACGGACGCACTGGTTATGGAAACATTGTGGATAGTGAGAGGGGGCATACTCTTTCATCGGGTTTTTTTATTGTTTAAAGATGTGTTTTACATTTGATTGATACAAAATTAATATATGCGGCGAATCAGGCAAACAAAAAGAGACGCAAATTTTTGCGTCTCTACAAGTTAATCACGTAAATCTGCGTTCTTAAAACGGCAAATCATCATTCACATCCCCCGGTATAAACTCAGGAGCTGCTGTCGCCGCAGGAGGAGGAACCGGTGAACCCGCTGCCGTTGCACCCGCAGCCACACGTTCTACCTTCCATGCCCGTATACTGTTAAACCATCTGTCTTGCCACTGACGAGCGTCAATATCAAACGATACAGTCAGTTCTTCGCCCATCTGGATGGTAAATTGTTCAATTCTATCGGCTCCGAAAACTTCGAAACACATTTTCTTAGGGAATTGGTCGTGATTTTCAATAACATACTCCTGGGCCTTCCACTCATTTCCTGTTGCCTTAGCGACTCCGCTCTTCGGAGGTAATACTGCAATTATTCTTCCGGTAAAATCCATTTTATCAATTTTAAATTTAAGTGCGAAGATACAATTTAAAAAATATGCAGCAAAATGGGTAACAACATATTTTTTTTGTAATTTTGTCCTCAATGGTCGAATAAAAACTTAAAATATAGAATATATGAAATTTATCGTTTCTAGTACTGCACTTTTCAGTCATTTACAGGCAGTGAGCCGTGTGATTAACTCGAAAAATACTCTACCCATTCTGGATTGTTTCCTTATTAACCTGGAAGACGGAACGTTATCTATCACCGTATCCGATGGCGAAACCACCATGGTTACATCATTGGAAGTTACTGAGAGCGATACCAACGGGAAATTTGCCGTAATGGCTAAAACCCTGCTGGAAGCTTTGAAGGAAATTCCGGAACAACCGATTAGTTTCACCATAAGTGATACACTGGAAATCATAGTTAAATACCAGAACGGTCAATATAGCCTGATGGGGCAGAACGCGGACGAGTTTCCACAATCGGCCACTTTGAGCGACAATGCAGTGCGACTCGAAATCAATTCAGATATTCTGCTGAATGGAATAAACCGTACTATTTTTGCAACGGCCGATGATGAACTTCGTCCGGTAATGAATGGTATCTATTTCGATATCACCACCGAAGATTTAACCATGGTTGCATCAGATGGACACAAGCTGGTACGCTACAAAATACTGACAGCGCATGGTAATGAGCGCGCGGCTTTCATCCTGCCTAAGAAACCTGCAACCTTACTCAAAGGATTGCTTCCTAAAGAGCAAGGACAAGTAGTTATCGAGTTTGATGAACGCAATGCCGTATTCGTAATGAGCAATTACCGCATGGTTTGCCGTCTGATTGAAGGTCGTTTCCCGAATTACAACTCCGTAATTCCGCAAAACAACCCAAATAAAATGACTATCGACCGCCAAACTTTAATCGGTGCCCTGCGTCGTGTGTCTATTTTCTCTTCACAATCCAGTAGCCTTATCAAACTGAGATTGCAGGAAAACGAAATGATTATTTCAGCTCAGGATATAGATTTCTCGACTTCGGCCGAAGAAAGACAAGTTTGCCAGTATTCCGATGCTCCGATGAGTATTGGTTTCAAGTCGACTTTCCTGCTGGATATTCTCAATAATATATCATCAGAACAAGTAATCGTTGAATTGGCCGACCCATCACGGGCAGGCGTTATCTTCCCGATTGAACAGGAAGAAAACGAAAACCTGCTTATGTTGCTGATGCCAATGATGCTGAATGATTAAAACTCAGTTTTTGATTTTGATTTGAAACGCAGATTAACGCAGATTATCCATTTATAGAAATAAAATCCGCGTTAATCCGCGTTAATCTGCGTTTCAAACCAAAACTAGAAGCTCATAAATTCCAAGCTTAAATGAAATTAAATCTCAAAAATCCACTAGTCTTTTTTGACCTCGAAACCACCGGTACCAACATCAACTCCGACAGAATTGTTGAAATCTGCTATCTGAAGGTACACCCGAATGGAAACGAAGAGTCGAAAACCATGCGAATAAATCCCGAAATGCATATACCAGAGGAATCATCGAAAGTACATGGCATTTACGATGCAGACGTAGTGGATTGTCCTACCTTTAAAGAAGTTGCCAAGAATATAGCCAAAGACATCGAAGGATGCGACCTGGCCGGATTTAATTCGAACCGTTTTGATATTCCTTTGCTGGCCGAAGAATTCCTACGTGCCGGAGTAGATATCGATATGTCTAAAAGAAAGTTTATCGATGTTCAGGTGATATTTCACAAAATGGAACAACGAACACTTACGGCAGCATACAAATTTTATTGCGGCAAAGACCTCAATGATGCCCATACAGCCGAAGCAGATACACGGGCAACCTACGAAGTATTAATGTCTCAACTCGATATGTATCCGGACTTGCAGAATGATACACATTTCCTGTCCGAATTCTCATGCTTCAACCGGAATGTAGATTTCGCCGGCCGCATGATTTATGACGATAACGGAGTAGAAGTATTCAATTTCGGTAAATACAAAGGGCAATCGGTTGCTGAGGTATTGAAGAAAGATCCCGGATATTACGGCTGGATTTTAGGGAATGATTTTACATTGCATACAAAAGCGATGTTGACTAAAATAAGATTGAGGGAATTGACAGGAAAATAAAGACTTTCTATATGTCATTACAAGGAAAAAAAATAATACTAGGTATAACCGGAAGCATTGCAGCTTACAAAGCATGTTACATCATCCGTGGACTGATAAAAAAAGGAGCGGAAGTACAAGTTGTCATTACCCCCGCAGGAAAGGAATTTATCACACCGATAACCTTATCTGCCCTGACCAGTAAACCCGTAATCAGTGAATTCTTTGCGCAACGTGATGGCACCTGGAACAGTCATGTCGATTTAGGATTATGGGCTGATGCCATGCTTATTGCTCCTGCAACGGCTGCAACTATTGGCAAAATGGCTAACGGCATAGCCGATAATATGCTGATTACCACTTATCTATCGGCCAAAGCACCTGTTTTTGTTGCTCCGGCAATGGATTTGGATATGTTTGCCCATCCATCGACGCAGAATAACCTGGATATTCTGCGCTCATTCGGAAACCATATTATCGAACCGGCATCGGGCGAACTTGCCAGCCATTTGATTGGCAAAGGAAGAATGGAAGAACCGGACAATATCATCGCCGTACTGGAACGCTTCTTTCAGGGAGATGCCGATTTAGTAAACAGGAAAATCCTGATTACAGCCGGGCCAACCTATGAAAAGATAGACCCCGTACGTTTTATCGGCAACTATTCATCAGGTAAAATGGGATTTGCCCTTGCCGAAGAGTGCGCCCGGCGCGGTGCAGATGTAACCCTGATAGCCGGTCCCGTTCAACAGGAAGCTCATCACCCCAATATTAACCGGATAGATGTAGAGTCGGCATCCGAAATGTACGACGAAGCCATCCGCTATTATCCGGAATCGGATGCCGGAATACTTTGTGCCGCGGTAGCCGATTTTACGCCGGACGAAGTTGCCGACCGGAAGATGAAAAGAGATGGCGACGACCTTATTCTCAGGCTTAAGCCTACTCATGATATTGCTGCTGCTTTAGGTTCGATGAAACGCGACGGGCAGGTATTGGTGGGTTTCGCTTTGGAAACCGATAACGAAGAAAACAATGCCATACGTAAACTGGAAAAGAAGAATCTGGATTTTATCGTACTCAATTCGCTCAAAGATTCCGGCGCAGGTTTCCGTCATGACACCAATAAAATCATGATAATAGACAGACAAGGCTTTGAAGAATACGAATTAAAATCCAAGAAAGACGTAGCTTCTGATATAGTGAACAGACTGGCAGAACTGGTATGAGTATAAATCTTTTATGCATGCGTAAACCTGTACTAAATATCCTTGTCTGCCTGGCACTGGCCGGATTTACCAATCATCTGGCAGCGCAGGAACTTAATTGTGAAGTGGTTGTAAACCATTCTCAGATACAGGGAACCGGTACCCAGGTATTCACAACGCTGGAAAATGCACTAAAAGAATTTATCAACAACCGTAAATGGACAGATGCCATATACGATACCCGTGAACGTATTCGTTGCAGTATGAATATACAGGTAAAAGAATACAGTGACGATGGTCGTTTCGTTTGCGAGCTGATAGTACAATCCGTTCGCCCGGTATGGCAATCATCGTATCAGTCTCCTGTTTTCAGTTTCCGTGATACGGAAGTAAACTTTAACTATCTGGAATACGACCCGCTTGAACTGCGTGAAAATACCATCGATAATAATCTTACGGCTGTGATTGCCTATTATGCGTATATGATTATCGGTTTGGATATGGATACCATGTCTCCGCAAGGTGGTACGGCACTTTTCAGGAAAGCCGGAAACATTGTATCCATGGCTCAAACAATGAGTGAGAAAGGGTGGCGGGCATTCGATAGTACCCGTAACCGCTATGCTTTGGTTACGGATTACCTGGAAGAAGAAATGCGTCCGTTTCGCCAGTTCCTGTACGAATATCACAAAGAGGGCATGGACGAGTTTACTATCAATCCATCCCGGGCGCGGGCTAATATTACCCGGTTTCTTCCGGCGCTGTTGGCTGCAACACGGAACAATCCGATGTCTTTATGGGCTCAGCTATTTACGGAAGCTAAGAAAAACGAACTGGTAAATATTTACAGCGAAGCAACACAACGCGAAAAAGAAGAAGTTTACGACATATTATCAAAAACTAACCCGTCACTGAACAGCGACTGGAACAAAATTAAAATGTAATAGCATTCATCCATATGTTACGTTCATTATACATACAGAATTATGCCCTGATAGAGAAGTTGGATATTACATTCGACGAAGGTTTTTCCGTGATAACGGGAGAAACGGGAGCCGGTAAATCAATTATTCTGGGAGCGATCGGACTCTTACTCGGTCAACGGGCTGATACAAAAGCCATCCGCCAGGGAGCAGCCAAATGCATCATCGAAGCCCGGTTTGAAATATCATCTTACCATTTGAAGGATTTCTTTACCGAAAACGAAATCGAATACGAAGATGAATGCATACTTCGTCGCGAACTCTATGCTTCGGGCAAAAGCCGTGCATTTATTAATGATACACCGGTTGCGCTTCCTTTGATGAAGGAGTTGGGCGAACAATTGATTGATGTACATAGCCAGCACCAAAACCTATTGCTTAATAACGAAGATTTCCAGTTAGGTGTACTGGATGTGCTTGCCGGGAACGACCAGCAACTCGAAACATACCGGAATACCTACAAAGAATGGAAAAGGCTTGATAAGGAACTTCGGGAAGTAACCGAGCAAGCCGAAAAAAGCAAAGCAGACGAAGACTATATCCGCTTCCAGCTCGAGCAACTGGAACAAGCCAGACTTGCAGATGGAGAACAGGAAGAATTAGAACAGGAAGCCGATACCCTGACTCATGCCGAAGAAATAAAGGGAAGTTTGTACCGTGTAAACCAATTATTAAGTGGCGATGAGAATGGGGGAGTGGTGGCCTCGCTGAAAGACTGTCTTAATACATTGAACAGCATATCCGGCGTGTATGCCAAAGCCACGGAATTGGCTCAGCGAATGGAAAGTACTTATATTGAATTAAAAGACATGGCTCTGGAAACAGGTCATGATATTGATGAAATAGAATTCAATCCGACCCGGTTGGAAGAGGTCAACGAACGATTGAACCTTATTTATTCTTTGCAACAAAAACACCGCTTACAAACAGTCGAAGAATTAATCGGCCTGACAAATGATTACAGAAGCCGCCTGGCTGAGATTGTTTCATTCGATGACCGCATCATCGAAATTACTGAAAAGCGCAACGCTCAATACCAGCAAGTTAAAGCACAAGCTGCCATACTTACCGGAAAACGCCGGAAGGCAGCCGCAGAAGTTGAGAAGCAAATGGTAGCCAGCCTGATACCTTTAGGTATGCCAAATATACGTTTTTCAGTAGAGATGAATACGAAGAATGAACCCGGCGCCAGTGGAGAAGATGCAGTTTCTTTCCTGTTTTCAGCCAATAAGAACGGTGCTTTGCAAAGTATTTCTTCCGTTGCATCGGGTGGCGAAATAGCCCGCGTAATGTTATCCGTCAAAGCTATAATTGCCAGGGCAGCGCAACTTCCAACAATTGTTTTTGATGAAATTGATACAGGAGTATCAGGAGAAATTGCCGACCGTATGGCTGATATTATGCAGGAAATGGGTAAACAAGACCGCCAGGTTATCAGCATCACCCATTTGCCGCAGATTGCTTCGCGCGGACAGGCCCATTACCAGGTGTACAAGCGCGATAATGAGAATGAAACAAATAGCCATATCCGCAGACTTACGGATGAAGAGCGGGTTGCTGAAATTGCTCAGATGCTGAGTGGTGCCAAGCTGACGGAAGCGGCATTGAATAATGCCCGGGAACTTTTGAATAGCAAAAGAGGATAAAAACTCCAGGCCTCAAATTATAGTAAGTTGAGGCCTGGAGTTTTTTATCTTGA
>DAMCMT010000065.1:8422-25162 GCA_032108265.1 Bacteroides sp. | reverse complement strand
CATAAAAGGTAGTATCGTATATGCATATAAGGCTGGTACGTATATGCATATAAAATAAATGGTAGATGTGGATGATAGTTATTCCGCAGGAATGTATTATTTTTGATGCTCAAAACTAAAGCCTGATGACCGAAGAGAAAACAAAATTTCCTGACACTGTATTCTTAATTGATGTGGAGTATCTAAATGCTGTAAACAGTGATTTAAAGAAGCATTTTACCGGGGTACTGGGCAGGGAACTGCCGGATATGGAACTGGATAAATTAATTACTTATCTGGCACTCGATGCGGATATACCTGCCGGAGAAAAGGAAATTATGGTTGTACTGATACATAATAGCCAAACGAAGAGGGTTTTTAATTGTATTCCCTCGGACATCAGCAGGGAACTGCAAAACGTGGCTTTCCGGAATAATCTGGGAGAGTTTCAATTTACCAGTCTGTCGACCGAAGGATTGACAACACATGAAGAGTTATTCCTGAATATACTGGAAGTGATTACCGACTCGCCGGATACGAAGAAGATTGTTTTTATTCCTTCTGAGGGTAGTAACGATGGTAAGTTTAAGGAAATAATAAAAGAGAAAGGCGATAAGGTGTTTGTGCAGTTTGGGATGAGGAAACCGGATACTCTGCCCACGCATAAATGGGATTTTATAGCTTTCCCACTTATGCAGGCATTTGGTATACGGGGCGACGAGATTAATTAATACGTTATAATTCTATACTTACGTGTGAGAATTTAATATTCTCCAGTTGTTCCTGTACTGTATATTGTATATTGCGGAGATGGTCTTCTATCCATGAAAGGTCGATATCCTGAATTCTGCCGACAATGATTTCCTGTAATGGTTCATACAGGTTATAACTCAGCCGTTGCGAGCTGGTTATGTTTTGAATATCCTGTAAAGTCATTTCGCCTACCAGATGTATATAGCTTAGCTTGGCCGGGTCATCGGAAATCATTATTAGTTCTTTTACCTTATCTCCTTTTTTCTTTACGTAAAATGAGGATGAAGCTACGTTGCCTTTCTGTTTCATGAGGACTTCGTACTTGCCTTTTTTGATGAATTCGGCGATGTCGCTGCTCATGCCTCTGCGAACGGTTTTATCCATGGTAGATACGATATAAACGGCTTCGAGCTTTCCGGCTACCTTGCCGATGTTGACGTCTTTGGTGTAGACACCGGGTTGCATTTCGAGCATGGTTTTCGATATGTATATCGAAGATACATTGGATTTATCATTGTATTTATCGTATATATTGCTCTGGGCACTCACTGCAACGGGAAGCATCAGCAATATAATACCGACGAGTATGATTTTAAAGTGTTTCATATAGTAATTGAATTAAATTTCATCGAGTATCTTATTATTAATCTCTGTAATATCTTCGCGGGCTTCGTTCAGTTGTGCCATGCCGTTATTGAGGCTGGAAGATATTTCAATCAGTGTGGCCTGCAATACTTCGTATGCTTCGTCGGGGTCGGTAAAGGTGTCTTGCGGGCTACTGTATTTCTGGAGGTTGAGTATGCCGTATCCTAAACCAACTAGTAGTATTACACTGGCGGCAATGCCACTAATCCATCGCCATGTAGGGTATGTTTTGTTTCTGACTATGAATTTCTTTTCTTCTTCATACTTCCGGTCTATCATTTGTGTTAGTTTATCTTCCAGTCCGGAGGGTACTTGCGTTTCAGGTATGTTGCGAAAGTCCATGAAGAGTTTCTTGTCCAACAGGAATTGCTCAGGAACATCATCACGCTGAAAGTATTCTCTCAGCATTTCCTCTTGTTCTTCCGTTGTTTTACCATCATAAAACCCGGTCAGCAGCTTGTTAATTTCCCCGATTTCCATAATTATTTAATTTAGTGTATTGTTCTCTGATTTTCTTTCTGGCTCTTGAGAGTAGTACCCGGATGTTTACTGAATTGAGTCCGGTTATATCTTCTATTTCTTCGTAAGAGCATTCTTTAACGTCGCGCAATATAATTACTTTGCGCTGATTTTCCGGTAGTTCGGATATAAATTTCTTGACCATGCGCAGGTCGTCCTTGCTTTCCAGGGGGTCGGTATAAAGTACCTGGTTTACATCTGAGAGTTCTACGGTTTGCCTGTTCAAACTGTTTTTCCCCGAACGAAGAATGTCGTAGCACATATTCTTCACCAGTTTGATGCTGAAGGCTTCCGGATTGCTGATAACTGTTAGTCCGTCGCGCTTATTCCACATTTTCAGATAGGCTTCCTGAACCAAATCTTCGGCATCGGCTTCATTTTCCAGTAGCTTGTATGCTACGAAATAAAGCTTTCGATGAAAAGGTAGAAACTCTTTCTTAAAGATTTCAGCGTCCATTAGTTAGTTATCACTCTTATGTTATATTGTTAAGACGCAGATGTGGGAGTTTTGTTACAAGAAAGAATAAAAAATTATTGGGGAAGGAATATTTATTTGGATAGGTACTAGTTTATTCTTTATTTCACCACAGATTACGCAGATAACACAGATTAAAAATTTAAATTAAATAATCTGTGTTATCTGCGTAATCTGTGGTGAAAATAATTATTTGATAATCTTTATTTCTTTTGGAGCATTTATCGTACTTACAATTTCTCCGTTCGCATTCTTTTCGTGTCTTACCGTAATAACTCCATAAGGAGTAGGAAAAGTTCCTTCGACCCAATCCAGGTCGCCCAGATGTGGTTCAATTTTAACAACACTACAGCCGGGTTCAATTACTTTCACTCCAAGTACATTTCCACTTAACCACGCTGTTGGTCCTGATGCCCATCCATGACACAGGCTATGGCGGAATCCTTCGTAACAATACGCACCGAAATCTCCGTGAATATCTTTTTTACCTTCGGGAACCAGTTCGTCGATACCGGCTGCATTGGGCAACCAATCCAAATTAAAATCTTCCCAGAAAGTAGTGGCACCCAGATCAATCATGGCTCCCCAATAATTGCGGATTACATCCATAGCGCCTTGATGATTCCCGGCTAAGGCCATAGCCTTGAGCATATAATATCCATAGAAGGTTGAAAAGCCATGGCCACCATTGACCGCCAGATATTTCTTATCCGCTTCTTTTGCATCCATTATACCGACAAGAGCCATGAGCGCAGCACCTTGTTTGGAACCGGGAGCATCTGGAGCGATACCGGATTTTAAGAAAGCGTCTTTTACATTACGGATCCCTTTTTTCTTTTTTATATCCATCAGTTTATTACGGCAGGTAGTTGCCAACTCATTATCGCCTATGACTTCGCAAAGGTTACCGCCGGTTTCCAACGACATCATCATTAAAGCTTGCAGACCTGCATCGATTCCCCGGGCATTCTCACTGGATGGCCAGTCGAGAAAACGGTGACCGTCCAGTTGTTCTTTTCCGTCTTTATCGAACTTATCGAGAATAATATGGAGTAACTGAGTGAGATACGTTTGTTGTTCCTTCAAATATGCAAGGTCGCCGTGGTGAAGATACCAGTCGTGGTGAATAATTATCCACCATAATGAATAAGAACTAATACCATTCATCCATTGCGGAAGAGGAGTTATGTCGCGCGCAAGATCCAAGCTTTTGGGAACCACTTCGTTATAACCGAAAACACTATTAACAGTCATCACTTCCGGGTGTAGGTCGCCCAGCCAAACCAGGCGGTCGCGTTTGATGCCGTCCCACAGGTATTCCTGCATATTCACATGAACGGTGTATGCACCTGTCTGCCATATTTTGTTTAACCGTTCGTCGCTGCATTTAAACGACCCCAGATAGGGAATATCCCGGTAAGTGGCTATGGCACGGACTTCTTCCAGAAGCAACTCACTGCCTTCGTCCAATAAGTCGATACGCACAAACCGGAAGCCCGAATTACCTACCTCCATCATCCCAAGCCAGGGTAATGAAATAACAAAATCGCGCATGGCATGGTCGTTGGTAGCGCCTTTGACACCCACTTCGGACATGGCTTCACTGGCCGACTCGCCAAAACGGATGCGTACTCTTACTGGTTTCTGAGGAGAAAACATGCCTGTCACAATTTGTAAACCACCTTGCAATTCTTTTCCGTAATCTAAAAGAATAGCCGGCAGTTTATCAGCTTCTGCTTTCATTACGCAACGCGGTACATTGGCTAATTCCGATTGCCCGTTTCCCGGAAGGAGTAAATACTCCGGATTCCGGATATTCTCACCATGTTGTTGCCAGACAATACGTGTTGGTGGTATATATTCTCTGATGCGGCTGTCTCTTTGCTGAGCCGAAACCGCCATTGCACAAAAAAGGAAAATAAGGACGACTGGTGTTTTCATTCGATGGTATTTAATATTAAAATTGATTTTGATTATTTCATATCTGGCAGTAAAGCCGATATCAATAACTGAAAAGTGGTGTTTAATCGTATTCATCAGGCAATAAGGGAAATAATCGTTTCTACGGTGACAAAAATAGAGCATATTTAGTTATCTTTGCTTTATTAATTGATAATATACCTTACAATTTTGACATGAAAAAGCAACAATCTGATTTACTTCGCTACCTCACTATCAGCAATGCCGACGAAGAATGGGGAATTGTAGTTACCACTGTAGGGTATCAATTCGTATCTCCTAAAGACAAATACCCACTATCCAAACATCCGAGTGACTACGATTTCAAACCACAAAACGGGCGTATACTAAACGAATACCAATTGGTATATATTGCCAAGGGAAGTGGCTACTTTTCTTCACAATCCTGTAAACGACAAAAAGTACAGGCGGGAACAATGATACTTTTATTTCCCGGAGAATGGCATAGCTACTACCCGGATCCTGAAACGGGCTGGTCTGAGTATTGGGTAGGATTCCGGGGTATGCATATCGACAGGCGGGTCGAGAAACGTTTTTTCATTAAAGAAGAGCCTTTGCATGATATCGGATTGAGTGCCACTATCGTAGAACTGTACGATGATATTATCGAACTGGCATCACAGGAGAAGTCAGGTTACCAACAGATCATTTCGAGCATCGTACTCCATATCCTGGGGTCGGTATATTATAAGAAAAGAAACAGGACATTTGCCGATAACCGGGTAATAGACAAAATAAACGAAGCACGCATATTAATGAGGGAAACGATTGAAGAACCACTTTCGCCGGAAGACATTGCATCTAACCTGGGTTTGGGCTATTCGTGGTTCCGCCGTATGTTTAAAGAATATACGGGCGTATCTCCGGCTCAATACCAGATGCAGTTAAGACTTTCGAGAGCGAAGGAACTGCTGATAGGAACGTCATTGAACGTCTCTGAAATTGCCTACAGACTAAAATTTGAGAATGCCGGGCAGTTTTCGACATTCTTTAAGAAGAAAGAAAAACTTACGCCATCGCAGTTTAGGGAAAGAGCTCATTAAAAATATATCAAGAAAATTGAGAAACCTACCACCCCACCCGTTGGGCACCCCTCCTCCTTGAAAGAGGGGAAACGATGCCGCATGGAATTCTCCTCCTTCTGGAAGGAGGAGTACCCGAAGGGGGAGGTGGTAGGTTCAAACTATTCAGTAACGAAATCCATCGAAACCAACCTCACCGGCCCCAACAGCCCGGACGATTGCAACGGCGAATCCGCTTTCCACGGTTTAAGATGGGATACCACCCGCCGTTCTTCTTCCGGCAAACGTTGGTCTCCGATTAAACGGTTTACCCAGGTATTTACCACTTCTACTTCCACGGTGTTTTTTCCTTTCTTCACCGATTCGGTAACATCCACGCGGTAAGGCACTGTCCATACGCCACCTACATATTTACCGTTTATTTTTACTTTGGCCATGGCGTTGACTTTGCCCAGGTCGAGGAATAATCTCTCTCCCGACGGTTTTTGTTTCAGTTTGAAAGATGTTTTATACACCGCGGCACCCGAATAATATTTGATGGATTCAATATCACTTTCTGTCCAATCCGAAAGCACGGGGAAAGTTACTACCTCCGCAGGGCCTCGCTTTGTTTCATCCGATTCGAAGCTTACTTTCCACGGCTCGTTCAGGGTAAGTAGAGTTTCAGGGGTCGGGTAATTGCTTTCAATGCCGCTGGCCGAGGGTGTTCCGGGATTGCGGAATACGACAAACGCGCTTTCGCTTGCATCCAGTTTCATCGGTACTGAAGTGATTTCCCCTGTTTGTGTAAAGGCTGGAAGCGGACGAATAGAACCGGTTACGGCATCCCATAACTCGGGTTGCATTCCTTTTACACGGAATTGAGGATTAATGGTTATCGGCTTATCCGTCTGGTTGGTGATGAAATAAATATCCGTATCTCCTAACCGGCGATGTACATATAGTACAGGGTCATTTTCGGCAAACTGACAATCGGGAACTACATTCAACATAGCGAAAACTTCTTCCATCGACATATCGGTAAGAATTTTGCCTTTACCATACGAACGTTGTTTTACCGTAGGGCTGCCCCACAATTTAGCGGCTAAGGCTTGCACCTGCTTATCTGCCTGAGGATAATTTTCCATACTGGGCGAACGGCTTGGCGGAGGACCTAATACCACTGCTCCGGCTAAAACGAGCTGTTCAATCTTCTGTAATACCTCGGGCCGCATGGTTTCCAACGGGGGAAGTACCAATACACGGTAGGATGTACCATGTGGCAATACTAAACGTCCATCTTTTACAGAAAGATCGCGTTCGATAACCTCGGCATTGATATAATCGAAAGAATAACCTTTGGGAATTTCGGGATAGCGTATTCCGGTCATTTTCGGTGCATCTTCGCCAATAAAGTAAGCAACATCGGCTACATCCAACCCTTGTTGCAACATATAATTGGCACGTTTGAGGTACGATGTAAACAAATCGAGCTGCGGATACCAGATGTTATGGCGGTTAAATTCAACACCCCACCAGGCATCAATACCGGGTTTTAAGTCTTCATAAGGCTGGTGGATATATACGTGTAGCAAGGTAGCATTGACACCCTCGGTATACGACCAGTCGCCGCGCCGTTTTAAAGTTGCCGGAGTACGGCCGTAAGCGTTGCCCGCACTGGTATAGGATTCTGACCATACTTTGGTTTTGCCATAAATATGGGCACATGATGAGGCGGCACGGTTCTCAATGTCGCCCAGGTTGCCCTCGCTCCAGAATTCGCCGGCTACTTCGTCGGATTGTCCGCCATATTGTAAGAACTCGCCGGGATATCCCCAGTGACCGTAGTTTTCCAGCCAAGTGGTAAGTCCGTGTTTGTGTCCTATTTTCCGAAGTTCGCCTACGTAATCATACGACACTTTATCGGCTACCAAACGACGCATATCCCAAAGGAAACGGTTGGATAAATCGGCGCTTCCGATAATATGTCCTTTATATACTGGTAAGAAAGGAATTGGGTCATATCCGTAACGTTGGTGGAATTCTTCCAGAAAACCGTCGGTAATGTTCTGTCCACCGGTTTCGTAGCTATCCTGTACGATGACTTTCCATGTTTTGCGGTCTTCAGCAGGTACACGACGGAGTATTTCGCCCAAATAGGCTTCGAAATGGGCTAGCAGGTGTTCTTTATTCATTTTATCGACTTCCAGACCTGTTCCTTGTGGCGCGGCAGGTGCGTTCATGGTGCCCGAGGGTGCCATTCCTGTACGCATAATCATCCAATCTCCCGCCGGAACATCCCATGTTAATGTACCGTCGGCAGAAAGATTGGCCGAGATATCTTTCACCTCATTGGTGGATGGTATTAATCCTTTATCGCTTGTTTCGGGTTGTGGATTCCACATATAATCGTGCCAGTACGGAAGCGGAGTCTGGAACATTTTAGCAAAGGTTTTTCCAGCATAATCGGTAACCATCGGTGTAGACGATAATACGATTCGCTGGATGCCGCTGTCGCGATTGGCTTTGGGAAATACAATACGGAAATTGGTTGAAGTGGTTTCAGGGAAACTCACACTTAGAGGTGCGTAAGGGTCGAATCCCACATTGAGTTGTTCATTGATACGGCTTATTTCAAACTCGCTGATTGTACGGTAAGTATTTCCATCTTTAACCTGCACCTCGCATTGCGTATGTATAGAACGTTTTGCGGGATAAATCACGACGCTACGAGCCGTGGCTGTTTCTTTTAGAGTAATATCGATGATTGTTTTATCTTCTTTGTTTAATTTCAGAAAAGATTCATCGTTATCGGTGAGGTTTACTCCGGGCTGTTGCGGTGATATCTGTATTTGCACAGATGCCAGCAGGTTTTGTTCATAATCCGCGGGAACGGGCCACGCAATTACTTTAACATCCTGAAAATGGGTGGTAGGCTGTTCGAGTTTTTGTTTCAGCTTTTGCGGGCCTTTTACTCTTATTTCAGAAGAGGCCAGATAGCGCATGGCTTGTTCGGGTTTGTTCCATGGCCCGCCGGCCTGACTCCATCCCGGGCTGATAAAAAAGCCTATTTCTACGTTCAGTTCGGTAGCTGTTTTAAGGGTGAGGTGTACAATATCCCACCATTCATCGCTGAATAATTCGACCGGACCTTTGGGGCATTCGTGGGGCGCCAGGCCGATGTCGGTAATGAATGCCCGGTTTATTCCGGCTTGTTTCATGGCATGGAGGTCTTTTACTATTCCCTCTTTAGAAAGATTGCCATTAATCCAATGCCAGTAAACGGCTGTTTGCACACTGTCGGAGGGGGTGATAAATCCGTTCTCCAACGCTTGCATATTGGGTTGTTGCGCCCAAAGGACGGTATTCAACAGGATGGAGAAAAGGAAAGTTAGTTTAATCTTCTTCATTAATATGTTGTTTTATTAGTTAGTGAGTATTTGTACAATATTAGTTTATTGTGTGTACAATATTAGTTATAATATAACATCACCGCAGATTGGCCGGAACAGCCTTTATCTTGGTAGCCCGGTGGCCTTTAGCCCCGGGGTATGTATATCCTGACCAAATTCTTTGCGTGTATTGTCTTTGTACCCCCGGGGCTGAAGCCAACCGGGCTACCAAGATAAAGGCCGTTCCGGCCAATCTGCGGATTAATATATAAGGTAAACTATTATATACATCTAGTTAATACAAAGAATTAGCTTACGGCTAAACGATTATAATTGTAGCCGCAGTACAGTATGTTTTAGATGGGCATCTAACGCAGTGTTAGATGTACATCTCATGCAGCGTTAGATGCCCATCTAAAACATACCATAAAGCAGCAATAACCCAAACCGTATTACAGCACTATCACTTTGTTTCATGCCTGATAGTAAGAACACTATTAGCCTTTATAGTTTTTTACTGTATCAATCATTGCCAGAATGTTCTCTACGGGTGTTCCAGCCTGGGCGTTATGGCAGGAGCAACAGATATAGCCACCATCTTTTCCCAGCGTATCCAAACAGGTTCGGGTTTCACGGATGACATCTTCTACTGTTCCCATTGGCAAGGTTTTCTGGTTTTCTACACCTCCATGGAAAATAAGGTCTTTACCGAATTGATTTTTCAGGTTTACCCTTTCCATCCCCGGGCAAACGTGTTGTATCGGGTTTAGTATATCTATACCGCATTCAATGAGCCCGGGTATTAACGGCAGTACGGCGCCATCGGTATGATACAATACTTTCTTGCCGTAGCTATGGATTAAGTCGCACCATCCTTTCAGCCGGGATTTAAAATGGGTTTCCCAGGATTCAAGGGATATAAGCATATTATCCTGCATACCCATATCATCGCTGATGAATACGACATCAATCAGGTCACCGAGTTCTGTTAAGAATCGCTCTAACATGACGGTTTGTACCGCATCTATCTTTTCAATGGTTGCATCCAGAAATTCGGGAAAAGCGAGGGTATCCAACAACGCATTCTCCAATCCGCGCATCTGACAGTATATCTCGAAGTGGGAAATCCATGGGCCGATGGTGGCAAAGTTCCATGAACGGGCTTTCTCTGCTAATATTTTAGCATCGTCGTAGTCGAATCTGTCCGGCAAGGGCCACGATGGATAAGTAAGGAGTTCTTCCGGGTCGTAGTAACCGGCTATGGGTGGGTTGATATATTCCTGATAAGTGGCTTTACCGGCTTTTACCATCCGGGTAGGAACTCCCCACATGGTGATTTCGCCACTGTCGTTGGGGTCGAAGAAGCGTCCTCCATAGCCAGGAAATATCCACACTATTTTATCTATACCTAGTTTATTATACACGGCGAACTCATCTTGTATTCCGGTATATTCGCGGAGGGAATCGAGCACTTCGGGGCTACACCAAAGGTCAACAGGCAGGGAATCTACCGGCTGGCGATTTATGGTTGCCAATATGCGTTCTCTTGGGGTCATCGTTTTTGAATTATGAATTAAGAATTATGAATTTTGAATTGTTTTGGCTTTTACTTTACGGAAAGTGCAGGTGAGGTTGTTGCATATATCGCAACCGTATTGGTTTTTACGTACTTCCCGGCCTATTCCGATAATGCCGCTGACTGATTTTATGGGAACCATCAGGCAGCTATCGGTAAGTGATATGCCGCAATTGTTATCGGGTAAGAGGGAGAAAAGTGGTTTCTGGTCTTTTACTTCCCAGTTGCAATAGCCAGGACTATAGCGGTTTGTTATTTTCATACCGTTTTCACGCATTTGAGCTTCGAGGGCGGATTGTATATAATCCATCGCTTTTTCTACAACTAAACTGCCGAAAGTATCTACAATGTATCCTTTGAGGTAATCGCCCTGCTGGTTGTACTCCATTGCTTGTTGCGAAAAGTTTTTTCCGGCGGTGCAGATAAAAACGGCTATGCGGTTGGCTTTGCTTAGATAAGAACAAATTCTGGGTGCAGGTTGTATGTCCTTATCGTGTATCCGTATGCGTCCTTGTTTACGAAAGACTTCTATATCGTCGAAAATGGCATATCCTCCACGTATTTCAGCCAATTCATGCAATTGTTCGAATACATGTAGAACGTCGGTTACTACCGGGTTATCAGGCGAACGGTCGTCCTGATGAAGCATATCCAGTACATCATCGGGATGTATAGCCAGTTGGGCTATGGTTGGATGATAAGGAGTAAATACCGGCATCTTAATTTTTCTGGTTATATTCGTTCAGGGCTTGATAATAAGCTTCTATATTGGCTATGGGTACATAAGGGGGCACATCGCATCCGGTTGACAGTACGAAGTTTGGATATGCTTGGGTACGTTCGAGCAAAGAGGTTACTTCTTTTTTTATATTTTCCGGAGACATCATTTTTAGTATTCCTACCGGGTCGATATTTCCCATGATTAATACATTCTGAGGACATTCGTCTAATGTTTTCGCCATATCAATTGCATTTCCGAAGTGATAGGCTCCGGCTCCGGTATGAAGCATGGCTTCGGTGCATTGACCGGTATTTCCGCAATTATGCAGAATTACGACAAAGGTGTCATCCTGAACGGCTTCGACTATTTTTTTTATATATACGGAAGAGAATTGCTGGCAATCTTCGCCCGATAGTAAGCCGGCTGCCGGTTCGGCAATGATAACTCCGGCGCATCCGGTATCTTTGAGTGCTTTGCAATAGGAAAGGATGAACCGGGTACATTTATCCAGCAACAAGGCAATAGCATCGGGTTCCATGTAGCAGGCAACCATAATTTCGGACATATCGAAAAGTCTTCCGGCAAGGGAAAACGGACCGATGGCTCCTGCGAATACAGGTTTATCGTTTATCATTTCTACCGCCAGGCGGTTGGCTTCGAGGTATTCGGGTATTCGCCCTGCGGATAGAGGGGACACTTGCAGGCTCTCTACGGTTGAGGCATCTACCAGACTGCCTATTATATGTGGCATATCATGCTCAGGGAATTCAATAGTGCTGCCAAAGGCTTCGGCTTCTACGGTTAAATCCATGATAACCGTTGCGGCTTTAGATGGGTAACTATCGCTCAGGGCTTTGATTGCCCGGGCGTGAACTTCTCCGTTTTGTACGGCATCCCGAACAGTGCATCCAATCATTTCGATGCCCGGATGGGTCATGATGGGTATGGTATACCGCTGGGTATCTTCAATAATTTCTTTTATCCATTGATTTATATTCATAATATATTCTTTTAATGTTTTTAAACCGCAGAGTTACGCAGAGTTACGCAGAGTTTTAAGCTACCATGCGGCATCGAAGTTAAAAACTCCGCGTAACTCTGCGTAACTCTGCGGTTCAAAAACATATAATACAAGACATATCTATAGTAATTAGGCGATTAAACGGTCGAGTATATCAACCAGGGCTTGCGGTTCGTCGCTGTAGTAATCGGCACCTATTTCTGTTGCAAAATCCTGATTTAAAGGAGCACCTCCTATACAGGTTATGGTATTAGGGTATTCGGCTTTGATGACTTTGTTTATCTTTTCCATATTAACCATGGTGGTGGTTAGCAGAGCCGACATACCAACGAAAGCATCCGGATGTTGCCGGATGGCATCAATGAATTTATCGGCGGAAACATCGACTCCAAGGTCGATAACTTCGTATCCGTTTCCCTCTACAATCATGCTTACCAGGTTTTTGCCGATGTCGTGTAAGTCTCCCTCTACGGTTCCCAGAATGATTTTTCCTTTACGCTTTACCGAGCCGTCCATAAAATACTTTTTCAGGTGACTCATGGCGCCGTTCATTGCTTTGGCGCTCATTAATACCTGGGGTACGAATACTTTGTTTTCACGAAACTTGACTCCTATACGCCCCATACCGGTTATGAGTCCTTTGGATAATATATCTGACGGCGATATACCATCATTGAGAGCTATTACGGTTAATTCGTCGGCTCCGGGTTGTCCTCGCATAGCGGGTGGATAGGGGGCCGACTGGTTAATTTTTCCATTCTCGATGCAGTGAGCAAGTTGTTCTAAAATGTTTACCATGTTTACTTTTTAATTTAATACTGTACTTATAGTTATTGGGACAATAAAAAATGCTACGTAAGAGAATTACTTTTGTTACGTAGGAGAACTTTGTCTGCTACGTAGGAGAACTTCTTGTGCTACGTAACAGAATTTCTTGTGCTACGTAGCATTTTTCCGGAGGTTTGGTTATGGGTTATAATGAACCAATTTTAAAGGTCCAAAAAGTCCGGCATCACATTGATTAAGGTCGGGTGTTCCTCTCCATCCCCACGTACGCAGTTTTCCTAAATCATCTTTCATCCACATATTGTTGGCTATAAGGTTACCAATCCGGATACGGATTTTATTTTCTCCGGGTTTTATTGCATCCGAAACATCAAATTTAAAGGGAGTCCACAAGCGGGCTCCAACGGATTTTCCATTGATAAAAACCTCGGCCATATACTTTACTTCACCTAAATCCAAATACATTTCCGGTGATAGGCTATCGACAATTAACGATGTTTCGTATTCCAGAAAGCCGGTATATTGCTGTAATCCGTAAGAATACCAGGAAGCTGGTTGTTTGCTTTCTATTTTCCCCACTTTAAATTCAAAGGGAGCAATAGAAAATGTTTCTTCAGCATTCAAAGCAAATGCGAGGAGTTCTGATTTCGGGGGGAGAGAGAGTGAAGATTCCGTCACCTTTATTTTTTTATCATCCAACCAAATCTCTTTGCCCAATAGATAGGAGGGCATTACAACAGACGTAGACCCAACGGGTATATTCATACGCCAGTAACTATATTTGTGTTTTGCAGTATTTTCTTGCTGGCGGGAATAATAATTCCATCCTGCGTCATTATATCTTCGTTTCAGCTTTCCGGTATCGAATGATGATTCATTCGAATATAAAACTTTAGACGTGGTTTTATATACATGATTACTATCGGGATAGCTTATAGTCCATTTGGTATCAATGAGTATTTCTTTTGTAGGTACAGTTGTTTTTTGCGAAGTTATAGCTTCGTGTTTATCCGGGTCGAGTACTACCCAATAGGCCTCAAAAGGGTGCAAAGTTAGGGTTGCTTTGTTATAGCCATTTTCCCGGGTATATGATATGTTCTTCTTTTTACCTGTTTCGCAATCCCATATTTCCGCATTTCCATCTCCATCTCTCAGCCATGCGGTAAACTGCTGCGGGGTATCGGTATTATTCGCGAACCAATAATAATTTATACGGCCGTTTTTCCGTTGGGCAGTAAATAAACGTTCGGTATTATCCAGTTTTATATTGGGTGTTATTTTCTGTTTTAACGCAACTACCATTTCTTTCATTTCGTCTTTTCCGGATGGTATATGAATTACATTGGGTTGCTGTAATAAAGCTTTCACCTGTTGAATGATTGTGTTATCATTTAATCCTTTTTCCGGTGAGCCGTGGGGTAATGTTCCTAATAAAACAACTACTCCGCCTTTTTGGGCGAATTTGTAGATTTTATCCATCGAAGAACGGGGAATTATATTCGTTGATGGTATAACAATGGCCTGAAAGTCGTGGTTTGAGATTGTTAGTTTTGCTTTTCCCTGTAAGGATTGTACCCGTGCTTTTTCAAGGTAATATTTATCGGCAATAAGGAAATCGATGTTTTTTTCGTTCATTGCATTCATCGCATCCGAATATATCTGATTGGTTTGGACAACGCGTTCATCCCACGGAGCATTCTGCACACCTTTTTCTTCCGAGAAGTAATTTTCCGAGAAAGACCAGGCATTTTCTTGCGGATTGAGTAATAATACATCGGCTACAAGACTGCTTTGCCGGGTGACAAAAGCCGCGCGCCGGGCAAAATCGTTCCAGTAATGCATATAATCCCAATAGGGGTTTTCTGTATACCAATCAGTAGGAAATGGTATGGTTTCTATTTGCCGGTTCATATTAATTCCGTGGGGCACAACATGATTGACTCCAAATGAAGTGATGGAGTTTATGGTCATTTTCATCATCTCCGGGCTTTGAATCCAACCTGCCACTCCCATAATCTCACTCATAAAAGGACGGTCTTCGAACTCGGCAACTGATTGTATTTCTTTAAAGTCGTGTACTTCCTGAGATTTCATTTCCAGGCAGTCGTTTCCGGGCATGGTAACGGCACGTGTGGTTCGCATTAAATCGCCTACTGCAATGGTTTGAAATTGCAACGACTCTTCCCATAAATTGGAGATGTAGTACATATTGCGTTTTTTAAGCCAGGTAACCAGGGGCTCGAAATAAGAAGCTGTATAGACATCCGCTACTACATCGAACCAATCACACCGGGCAACGACAAAAAGTCCGTCTTTATCTTTCTCCGTTAATAAGGGAAGCCATAAACGTATATCGCGTTTCTTTTTCTGTTTATATTGTTTAGCCAGGTATTCCGACCAGGCCATTTTCCATCCGTAGTCTCCTTCGTTATCTACAAATACTCCGGGAATGGTTTTGCCCATATCATCCTTGAAGTGCTTATCATATTGCTCATGAACCATTGGGATGAAAACTTCCATTAGTTTAGGGTCCAGGTAATTTACTTTCCCACCGTCGATACCTTGATGGGGTTTCTTGGTATAGGTATAAATCATCCAGTCGCCGTCGGGAACAGTCCACTGTACTTGCTTCCCTTCGCCGATTATACGCAACGAGCCGGCGTCCAGTTGATTATTTATCATTTTTCCCGCGACGGCGAAATCAATCGAATCGTATTTTACTTCTGTTTTTCCACTGGCATAATAACGTCTTGGGGATAGATACATGGCAGCAAGTTCCGGATGTTTTTCTAATACTTTCCCGGCTCCCTGTCCACTCGGCCAGTTGTATTCATCGCAAAATCCCAGTGTTAATCCGTGTTCTTTCGTTGTTTGCAACGTATTTCCGAAACTCGTAAACCAGGGTTCTGCCAGATATTGCTCAACAGGAAGTGCGGTTACTCTATGGTCAAAACCCGAACGTGGATGAGCATATCCGGGGTTTAACCTTTGCTTCGCCATTTCCTCCGCCATGGATGCGGCAAATTGTTTGTCTTTAATCACATCATCCCAAAACCAAAACGTATGTGGGGCATAAAACATCGGCGGATTCTGAAACATATCCTTTACTTCACGGCTATTGTATTTCTTTAGCCATTCGGGTTTATCGTCACGAGGTACAGCAGCAGATACCTGCGCCATTGATATGGCAGCAAAAAGCAGGCAAGATATTACTATGGAGAGCGTTCTATTTCCGGATATGTTCATAATGGTTTTGTTTTAAGGTGATTTACTATTCATGGCGTTTGGGTAACGAGGATGCCAAAAGTTTACTTGTGAAACTTCCGGCATCCTTGATTCTGTTTTAATTATTGTCCTGATGCCTCAAGTTCTTCCAGAGAACTGATAGGCGTTTCGTTCTTCTCGTAACCGGCATAACCATAGTTCTGGTTAATACGGCCATATAAATTTGCATCTATATGTTTTTGAGTAACCGGCCAGAATATATTATGTTTTCCCATTTTATATTCATCGCCATGCAAAGTGATAACTCCTTTGTTATAGTAGTTATTGTACTTTTGAATGCGATACCACCAGTAACTATTGCTGCTTTCATCAGCCAGACTTTTAGGAGATTCGTAGGTTCCTTCTTTATTGGCTTTGATATAGGAAACACGTACCAGTTCTACATGACGCATTTCTTCGTACGTTAACTCACGTGCTCTTTCATCCATGATGATATCCAGTCCATCCAATCCGTTCATATCGCTGGCATTGAAGAAAGTGGTACATTTAGCACGTCTTCTGATGGTATTTACATCTTCAGCAGCTTTGGCATAATCACCATTCCAGTAGTAGGCTTCAGCTCTTAATAAATAGGCTTCGGCCAGGCGGAACAGGTATGCATCACAAG
>DAMCMT010000065.1:0-8403 GCA_032108265.1 Bacteroides sp. | reverse complement strand
CGGACGAAACATTTCTTTCATGGTCTTCTACCCATAATTTATAGTAAGGAAATCCAAACCAGCAACGAATCGTATCTCTACATAATAAAGTTCCGTCATCCGCATATTTCTGAATGTTTTTCAGATAATACTGTTCGTCATCAGTTCCTAAAAGACCCACATTATTATATTTTAATTCTTCCATCTCAAACCAGTTGCCCGATTCACTGTTGTGACGAAGGTCGTCTTTATCAGTCCACATACCTTTTTCAATATGATAAGTGGGTCTTATAAAAGCCGCACCGGTTCCTGCTACAGCTCTGAAATCTATATAATCAGGATGTTGTTCCAAGAATTCAGCAGTTCCGGCTGTTCTACTCATGCCGACATTTCTTTTACTAGGGGTAATAATACCTCTGTTTACATCCGTCATAGTCCAGAAGGGGGTAAAGTTGTATAACCAATGAGATATAACTCTACTATCCGGATTTTCGTACCGGCTGATAATTGTCATGATACTTTCTTTGTTGGCAGGAACAGACTTATTAACAGGACGGTGTAAATCCCATAATACATTCCTTGTTATAGGACGATCCTGGGCGTAATGATTTTCGAACACACCGAAAGATTCCTGCATTAATTCGTAACCACTATTGTTTATCAGGGTATTTGCCATACCGATAGCTTTATCGAAATGTCCGCCTGCCATGTAGTACTTAATCAACAGCATCATACATCCACCTTTATTTTCTTTGCCCCAATCATCTCTTTCCGGAATGTTTTCTACGGCAAATTCCAGGTCTTTAATCATCTTTTCAATGATTACTTCCATTTTTACCGTACGGAAATCCAGTTTGGGTGTTGTTATTTCCCGGGTCACCATCGGCACATCGCCAAACTGGAAAGTAAGGTGATAATACCGCCATGCCCGATGGAAATAAGCTCTTGAAATCATTTGGTCTTTCGTCTTCTGGTCCAAGGTGAGATTAGGAATACGGGTAATTACCGTATTGGCAAAACTAGTTCCTTTTACTCCACTCGCCCAGAACGCACCTGAAAGGTTAGTTCCAATCCAACTATTATTTGATGTGGGAGTTATATCCTGAAGAAAGTTCTGCGAGCCATTCAAGTCAGTGATAGCGGATACCGCCATATCCGAAAATATATATTCGGACGACATCGCTGTACCATCACCTCCGAGAATGTAATAAAGTAAATCGCTTCGGCAACGCGAAAGAGCACCTTCCAATCCTTCCAATGTATTAAAGGTTTCACCGGGTTCATAAAATGACAGAGGTTCCGGTTCCAGCCAACTCTCTGAGCAAGAGGTCAGCACGGCAAAAACGAATGTGAAATAGATTGATTTAAATATATTCTTGTTCATAATAATAGAGATTAAAAAGTTACACTTGCACCTAATGTATATGTACGAGGCATAGAACCGCCTGTTTCCACATCCCAGTAATTAGATTGTCTATAATCTTTCGAGAATGCGAAAATAGCCACATTGCGAATCGTTCCGTATATCCGGATGTCTTGTGTACGTAACATGTTTGCTATTTTCTTAGGTACCTTATATCCGATGGATATATTCTCCAGACGAATGAAATCTTTGTGCAAAATCTTTTTAGGTTTTACATTCATCGGAAGTGATGATTTGAGACGAGCGTGTGTATTGGACTTGTTTTCGGGAGTCCAGTATTTCCGTACCGGGGCGTTATAATAGTCTTGTGAGAAACCAAAATAATTCAAGTAATCCTCATTGGCTTCTACATGTCCCAGATAAGAATAGAGATTAAAGGAAACATCCCAGTTCTTATACAACACAAAATCATTTCTTAATGACAACCTGAATTTAGGGTCTTTCTGTCCTAAGAAAACGTTATCATCCTGCGATATGCGGTAGTCTCCATTTACATCACGAGCTTTTGCATCACCCGGTTTTTGTCCATATTTGGCTGCTTCTTCGGCTTCATTTTCCTGCCAGATTCCAATCATTTCCACATCCCAAATAGTGTTCATGGGTTTGTCAATAAACCAACCTCTGTTAACATCGTCTAACTCTTTGGAACTTATAATTTTACCGTTTTCATCCAATACATCTTCGTAGGTATAGTATAAGTGTTTGATGCGGTTTTTATTATGTGAGAAACCAAAGGTGGTAGACCAAGTGAGATTTTTCTTGTCTATGTTTATCGTATTCAAAGATATTTCAAGACCTTCATTCACTACCCTGCCTAAATTGGTTACAACGGAGGAGAAACCGGTAAGTTCGGGCAAACTACGGTCCATCAGCAGGTCGGTAGTGGGCATATAATACCATTCGATACTACCATTAATCCGGTTGTTGAGGAATCCGAAATCAAGACCGATATTCCAGGATGCTGTACTTTCCCATTTCAGGCTATGGTTGGCCATACGTTCTATCTGAATGGTGGATATTTCGTACAAAGAACCCGTATTTGTGGCATAAGAGTACTTCTGGATACCTCCACCACCTGTTGTTAGTTGAGACAATGCCTGGTAGATACCAATTTCCCGGTTTCCGTTCTTACCCCAGGAAACGCGTAGTTTACCATTACTCATCGGTTCCCAGTTAAAGAATTTTTCGTTGGTGAACGTCCATGCGGCTGCCAATGATGGGAAAGTAGCACGTGGGTTAGAACGTCCGAAAGCTGAAAATCCGTCGCGGCGTACAGATGCTGTAAGCATATAACGATTATCGAACGAATAGAACAAACGAGCCATCAAGGCATCACCGGTATATTTCTGGTCGTCAGAAGAAATCTTCTTTTCGTTGGCACTATGCATAGCATGCCAGCCCAAAATATCGGTTGGAGTGAATTGTTTACCTTCCATTCTTTCTTTCCAGTACAGGTGCTTTTCGGCACTTTGCAACAGGGTTACATCAAACATGTGTTTTTCGGCAAATGTATAATTCCATTTCACAACATTGTCTAACGTCCAGGTGATTGATTGTTCGGTTTCACGGTGTGCCGAACCTTTTGTAGTATCGAATACGCTTTGCGAATTATCCCATCTCCTATCTTGCACCCAACTGAAGCGGGGGGCAAATGTAAACTGATAAGAGATGTTGAAAGGTAGTTTCAGTTTGCCATAAAAATTGCTGGTAATCGTTTGTATGGCCCGGCTCTTTTCGGACAATGACAATGTATATTCGCTATTTACACTAGGCACCTGATGGCCTTGTCCCATCGGCCAGGGGTTGAGGCTTCCATCTTCATAATAGGGAGTAGCATAAGGCGAGTTATCACTCATTCCCGACCAGTTGTAATGTTCGAATCCTTCATCTCTATGTTGCAAATTAAGATTTACACCCACTTGCAGGAAATTGGTTACATTGGCATCCAAGCTTAAATTGGTTCTGAAGTTTTTAAAACGGTCGCCTTTCTGGTTTCCTTCATTATCCTGATAACCCAACGACCAGTAATAATTTATTTTATCCGTTTGGCCGGAAAGGCTCACATTGTAATTTTGCCGCAATCCGGTTTGCCATACCGCATCCGTCCAGTCGTATGTATTACCTGCAAAATAGTTCTTTCTTTCAATCTCGCCCAGATTAATACGCTGCAACCAAGCATCTTCCAGGTTGGTTGAACCTTGTCCGATAGCATCATAATTGCGCCATTGCTCTTCGGTTAAGTTGTATTTTTTCAGATTCTCCGGAGTAGGCTTCACGTAGTATCCTTTGTTTTGGAAGCCATTGCTACTGGTAGAGTAGTCTGAACGGTAATCAAGGTATTCTCCGGGTTTATAGTACTCGCGATTTGCGCCCATAGTGGCGAAACCTACACTACCATCGAATTTTACGGTGGGTTTATCACCTTTCCCTCTTTTGGTAGTGATAATTACAACTCCATTAGCTGATTTAGCACCGTAAATGGCAGCAGAAGATGCATCCTTCAATACATCTATGGATTCAACATCGACAGGATTAATTTCGGAGAGTTCTCCGTTGAAAGGTACACCGTTCAGTACAATCATTGGACCTTCTCCTCCTTTCAAGGAACGCTTTCCACGTATTTTGAAGTCAGGTGATTCTTTGGCCGAACTGGATGATGGTCCTACGATTAAACCGGGTGCCGTACCACGGATTATATCCTGAATAGTAGTGGGTCTTTCGTTAGCCAATTTATCAGCATCGACGTGGCTGATGGCACCGGTTAAATCTTTCTTCTTCATGGTACCATATCCGATAACGACAACTTCATTCAGTAGTTGCGAGTCTTCTTTGAGGTTTACCGTGAAGTTGTTTCGGTTGCTCACTTTAATCTCTTGCATTGTATAACCGATAAAAGAGATTTGCAACGTACTACCCTCTTGTACAGACATAGAGAACTGTCCGTCAATATCTGTTATGGCTCCGTTCGAGGTTCCTTTTTCAATCACATTCGCACCGATAACAGGTTCTCCGCGCTCATCAAGTACTGTACCTGTAATTGTCTTCCGGTTGGTTTGTTGCATTCCGGATAGTTCATTGCCAGCTATAGCTGGTAAACAAAATGTAAAAGTGAATAAGAGAAGTAGGGTAGCAGGCTTTAGCTGATGCCATAGTTTTTTTACTACCAAAAGGTCGTGACTTTTGGTATGAAATAATTTTTCCATATATTTGTATTAGGAATTAATGTTAAACAATAATTTTTCTTGCTTTTAAGCATTAAACCGGGGATATTACCACATTTTCCCGGTTTTTTCTTTCAATTAAATTTTATTCCATAGGCAGTTTTACATGTATTAGTTATAAACATTATGCCGCACACCAGTTATCAAACTTTTACAAAGTTATAATTGATGGGAATAAATAAATATCGGAAAATGACCTTAATCTTTATTAAAATGACTATTCTTTAGGAGTATTTGACCAGTTTAGTTTATGAGGTTCAGTTCTTTGATAGAATTCTCTGTATTTTATAGGGGTAAATCCGGTCTTCTTTTTAAATATGGAGTTAAAATGTATGGGGCTCTCGTAACCTGCTCTATATGAGATTTCCTGGCAGGTGAGATTGGTGGTTGAAAGCAACTCTTTACTTTTCTGTATCCGGAGTTCCTGGAGGTATTGATGGGGAGATAACCCGGTATATTCTTTAAAGTTCCGTCGAAACCAGGAATAGCTCATACATATTTTGTCTGCAATATCTTCTACTTTTATATTTTTATGAGAGTTCTCAAACATAATGAGTTTAGCCCGATTGATTAATTGCATCGGTTGGTTCTGGCTCAGAGCCTGAGATTTATCATGGGAATATGTAATTCCTAATAAGAGATTGGCTATTCCGGCCAGGATTTGCTGGAATCCTATGTTTTGTTGTTGTGCAGTTTCAATGGCAAATTTAAAAAGTTGCACAATTCTCAGTGAGGGCCCTACATTGTATACTTCTTTTTCTTTACTGAAGAATCCATTCTCGACGTGTGTTTCTACATTCTCTCCCTGAAATCCTATCCAATATTCATCCCACCCGGTAGACTGGTCGGGCTCATAGTTATGCCACTGACCAGGAAATAGTAGAAGCATACTGCCGGTAGTTAGTTTGATGTTCTTCTGATTGTCGGAAGAAAATATTCCCCTACCATTTGCAATATATAGTAGTACATATTCGTCGAGAATCCGCCCTTTATGAGTTGAGAATATATACCCGGAGGGATGATTTTTGGGCGGGTAAGAAGAGTGTGGTTCAATTCGTTGATAACCAACAGTAGTGACAGTTATTCCCCAAAGTTTATCTTGCTTATTGGCAATTAAATATTTAATGTTAACATCTGTCTCCATGCTTTGTACTAGATTAGGCTAATTTATTATGAGATATAAGCAAAGATAAGAAAATGGTTTAAAACAAGTAATCTAAATTAAAAAAAAGAGAATTATCTTCATAATCCTCCTTTTCTACTAAACCATCAAAACATCTTTTTACCATTATAATCGTTAATCAAAAAACAAAGCATTAAGTACAGCATTAGCTCCGCGAACATGATTAATACGGAGTCTGACGGGACGATCTACCGTAAATGTTATATACTTGCCCTCTTCATAGTCCCGCACTATATATACAGGCATAAGCAGTTCTTTATTATCTAGGTCGAAGACTTCAATAGCAGTGCGACGTTCTTTTTTGTCCCAGTCGACAAAATAAAGGGATAGGTTATAAGTTTTTTCTTTCTCGCTGAATAGATCTATGGTCATTGTTTGCATACAAACATTCGGGTCTTGTGTATAAATGGCTCCCAAATTACGTATTTCCGTGTTTTCTGTTTGTAAAGCCCGTACATCATTTGTTCCAATTACCCAATTGGTATTTGCATTTCTTATAAACTTAATATCGTTCACAAAGCCGGGTAGTTTAATACGATTACCCTGATTATCGAAATTACATAAAACATATCCTTTACTTCCATACGTACCAAGCCAATTGCCTCGTGTGTGGGTATCTATTTTTACGCTTTGGTTATGGTAGGAAAACGGTTCGATTTTATCTTCTTTCACCGGATTGCCCGAATAGGTTACTTTAACGGAATGCTTACCGGAAGTAAAACCGGTATAATATACAAAGCTTTCATCTTCTCCTTTTTTACGGATGGTTTTGTTATCAAACTTGACTTCTTGTATAGTACTACCGCATTTAGGTATTGCAAAATCGGCATTAGTACCTGACGGAACCTCCAGAGTAAACTTTCCGGTATTAATGTCACCCTGCACTTGAATTTTACCATGAGGGGTGGGTACTTCACCTTTCACCCAGGTTACTTTCGAGGATAAATGAGGTTTGAATATAAACGATTTAAAGCCGGGATCAATAGGTTTTATTCCTAGTATTTCTTCACTCAACCATTTAGTAACACCGGCACTCCACGGGTGGGTAAGGCTTGTATAACCACATTGATTGTTAACGGGCGCATCGTTAGGTTGTGATATGTCATTCCAGGATGGGCGGAATACTTCAAAAAAGGAAGTGGCACCATATCGTATCTGTCCGCCCCAACAATCGTCGATGGTATTAAGTGCTTCATTATATAATCCTGCTTTAGCCATTGCTTGTATAATGAAATATTGATTGAATGGAGAATAGGATAATCTTTGCATACGGTCGGAAAATGCCTTGGAGATTAGGCTGTTTTGCTCTTGCTGATTGGTAAAGGTGGCATTAATTGCATCAGCGGCAGCGTGTAGCCCGAAATTGCCGTACCAGTTTCCTGATTCGCGTAACAGGCTAATCTTTTCATGGGCGTATTGACCGTATTTTTCTGCAACATCAGTATAACCAACACCGTTCATTACTTTGCTAAATTCGCTCCAGGCTTGTATAGACAGCATTTTATATGCATTACGGGTTTCAACGTTGTTAGAGTTTTCAAAACCGGCTCCTAGCCGTTCGTCCCAACCATAGAAAACAATGTTAGCATCATCACCGTATTCTTCGTAGGCTTTATCTAGTTTGTAGCAGGCATTATCCAACATTTCATCCAGTAACTCCTTATCGCCGGTGTACATATAATAATCAATCAAGCTTAATACCCAGTATAGGGAATAGCTGGCAATTCCGTTGTATTGGGTTGAGGTATAGCGAATGTTTTGTTTGACAAAATCAAAGTTTCCGAATGCAACCAGAGAGGCTGCTTGGGAGGTATGTGCATCGCCTGTCCATGAATGACGATCGCTTCTTTCCATCAGAATAGCTCCAAAATAGTCTTGCAATAGATTTGTTTTTACAGTGTATGCTCCTGTATACCAAATGCGGTTAAGTAATGTGTCGCTACATGCAAAACTACCTTCATAATTGGTTGGCTTAATCTGACATACCAACCGTACGGAGGATATATCTACAGGTTTATTCAACGAATGTATATGTATCCATGCGTAGCGAACACCTTCATATAGTTCGTTATTCAGTTCGAGACGCCATTTATTCCCGTGGCGGGTAGGTCTAGTTGTTTTCTTGGGATGTTGTGAGCCCAGGTTAAATACGGCAGGTTCATTAAATTCGCTGATACTCATCTCTATTTCGCCATCGATATCGGGAGCATCGAACTCAAACCATGCGGCACTTACTACACCAAAATCAAACATTATATCACATGGCCCGCTAACGGTCATGTCGGTATTGCTTTTAATTGATACATTATCGGTATTATCTGTTTTGATACTCGTTACATAGACTTCCAGACTATCTGTCCACCGAGGATTTTCCCATCGACAGGCTACTAGCGGATCAGGTGAATAGGGAAACTGTTTACCTGTAAAAGTACCGCTAATTGGCTTGTATGGCGCCTGAATATCAGGCATTGTATATTTAGGTGTACTTGTAGAACAAGAGAAAAAAGTTATGCACAAAAGTATTAGTATAATATAGGATTTATTCTGGATCATCCCGTATTCTTGTGGGTTTTCTCAAAAAGTTTTATTTTTGCTTT
>DAMCMT010000064.1:25193-25514 GCA_032108265.1 Bacteroides sp. | reverse complement strand
TGCATAATCACACGCCTGCGGCGTTTTTCTCCTTTACCTCCTGAAGGAACGAAGTGACTGGTATCTCCTGAGCGTAGCGGTACCTCCTGAAGGAACGAAGTTCCTGATACCTCCTCTACTACCTCCTCCTAATTAATCGGTATTCCCTTATAGAAATCAAGAACCTTAGTTTGGAACACATATTCATACTTGGCCTGTACCTGGTCTGACAATGACCTCATCAGGTTCAGGCGGCTTTCATTGAATTCAATAAAGGTAGCTTTACCGTTCTCGTATTTCTCAGTCATCAGACGGAATGCTTCCTGGTTGGAGTCGACGGCA
>DAMCMT010000064.1:0-25183 GCA_032108265.1 Bacteroides sp. | reverse complement strand
AACATTGCTGGCATTGTATTTGGCCTCGGATGCCAGGGCATTGTACCATGCCTGCTGAATTTCCTTGTACATATCCTTTTTTTCTTCATCTAATTCCAACGAGTAATTCATTTGTCTTACCCGGGCGGTGCGCACGCTGTTGCGGGTAGCCAATCTGTTGAAGATAGGTATATTTAAACTCAGGCCGATATATTTACTGAAGTTATCGCCTAACTGCTGCCTGAAATTGCGATTGGTAAGGGTTGAATAATACCCACTACCCAGGTTACCATTTAAGTTTAGCGTAGGATAATATGCACTCTGCGCAATCTTGATACTCTTTTCGCTTCCCTCTAACCGGAGTTGAGCCGCCCGGATAGCGGGTTTTTCCGTAACGGCAGTCAGGAAAATCTCATCCGGTGCAGTAAGTTCGGAGAACTGAACATCCTCGTCGGGAGTTGCTATATAAAAGCCTTCCGGGGTAGGAAGTTCCAGCAATTGGCTGAGGGCAAGAAGAGACAACCGGTATTTATTATCCGCCTGCACGAGGCTCATTTCGTCCTGTGCAAGACTAGCGCGCAGTTCGGCAACCTCAACAGGAGCAGCTTTCCCTACTTCCTGAAGCTTAATAATCCTATCTAATTGAATTTTCGCCAGTTCAACCTGCTCTTTGGCTATCTTGTTCAGTTCATCATCATACAAAACCTGTACGTAGGCAGAGGCTACGTTGAGGGCTAAATCATCCTTTGCTTTTTCCAGGTCGGCGATGGAAGCTTTGAGGTTCAGCTTGGCCAGTGAAAGCTGGTTGGGCAGCTCGAAGCCGGTGAACAGGGGTATGTTGGTTCCCAGCGAGAAGCCTGTATTCTGGCTGCTGGTATTTACATAAACCTGGTCGTAGTTGCCGGTTTCTTCGTTCTTTACCGGGGTTGAGGTGCGCCCCCACCTGAAATCCTGCGATACGCTACCGCTCAGGTTCGGCAAGCGTGCCCACTTGGCGGTGCTTACGTTAATATCTTCCAGTTCCACACTGTTGGCAGAGCGTTTGATTACAATATTGTGCTCGATGGCATAATCCACACACTGACGCAGTGTCCAGCCCCCCTGGCCTTGCTGGGCTTGCAGAAAGGCAGGAGATAAAACCAACGCGAGGGTGAGTATAGCCGTTATATGTATCTTTTTCATGCTTTGTGGGTGTTATTTATCTTGTTTTTCTGCTCCGCGCAGCTTATCAGTGGCTTGAATACCTTGTTTAATTTCCATGCGGATACCGTCGCTCATACCGGTGGTGATTTCGCGGCGTTCGAATTTCTGTTCGGGTATGCTGTCGGTCATTACCCATACAAAGGTGCTGTCGCCCTTGAATTCGATGGAACTTTCGGGGATGGCTACTACGTTTTGGGCGCGCTGCAATACAATCTCGGCGTTGGCTGAGTATCCGGCGCGGATAACTACTGTATCGGGCACGGTGATGGCGGCTTTGATTTCGAAGTTGATGGCTCCGTTTTCTTCTACACCTTTAGGCGAAATGTATTCGAGGATGGCGTCGAATGAAAAGTTCTGGAGCGCACCAATAGTCAGCTTCATGGGCATTCCTTCGATGATACGTCCTACTTCCGTTTCGTCGATGTTGCCGCGGAAGATAAGGTCGTTCATGTTGGCAACGGATGCAATGGTGGTACCGTCGTTGAAAGTATTACTGAGAATTACCGAGTTACCGGCTTTTACCGGAACATCGAGTATAAGCCCGTCGATAGTAGAACGTATGAGCGTATTACTGTACGATGCACTTTTCTTGGTTATACCTTCTTTGATGATGTCCAACGCATCTTTTGCGTAATCCCTTTGCTGTTGGGCTTCCAGAAAAGTAACCTGGTCCTTTTCGTATTCTTCGCTGGATATAAGTCCGTCTTTGAATAGCTTTTCGGTACGGGCAAAGTCTGTTTCTGCCTGTTTGGCATTGATTTCGGCAACGCGCAGGGTGTTTTCGGCGTTGTTAAGCTGTCCCATTTCAGGGATAACCTTTACGCGGGCGATGACTTCATCCTTTTTGATTGTCTGTCCGGCTTCTTTATATACTACGTCGATGATACCCGATATCTGCGGTTTGATAAGGATTTCGTCGCGGGGCTCGACCTTACCCGTTACTACAGTTGTTTTCTCGAGGTTGGTAACCTCGGGTGTAACCGTTTCGTATACAGTAACCTTTGGTTTGGATTTATTGTACAGAAACATAAATGTACCGATGAATATAAGACCTACTAATACCAGTCCGGCAATTTTAAAGAACTTCTTCATGTGAGTTATGAGTTTTGAGTTATGAGTTTTGAGTTTATTAGTTTCAATCGTAAATCCCTTTATTCGTCCCTGATAGCATCTATCGGTTTGACGGCCATGGCGCGGAAGGCAGGAGCCAGTCCGGCCAGCATGCCGAGGGTTAATAATATGGCGGCTGTTCCGATAGCCATCCAGAAGGATACCTGGAAGCCGGCCTTTAGACCCATTTCGGCAAGTTGCAGGATGAGTACTGCAAAGGAGATGCCCGCCATACCTGCAATGGTAGTCAGCACGATACTCTCGGAGAGTATTTGCTGTAGGATATCCCTCGGACGGGCTCCGATGGCGCGGCGGATGCCAAGTTCGGTTGTACGTTCGCGCACGGTTACCATCATGATGTTCGATACGCCGATGGCGCCGGCCAGCAATGTGCCGAGTCCGACCATCCAGATAAGGATATTTATTCCGGCAAAAAGGTTGTCTATCATGGAGAACATAGCTTCTGCATTAAGCATCATGACGGCCTGTTTGTCGTCGGGGCTTATGTAGTGGGCTTCTTTTACGATGCGTTCTACTTTATCCTGTATATCTGTGATTTTATATCCCGGGGCAGCGGTAAAGCATATAATGTGAACCCGGTTACCATAGTTATAAGTATTCTGCATGGTAGTAATCGGAAGCACAATACTTTCGGATGCACTACCATTGATATTAATGTTTCCCTGAGCCGTGCTTACTCCAATAACCTGGTAATAAACCCCGTCTATTTTAATGTATTTCCCTGTGGGGTCTTCTCCGGGGGTGAATAATTCTTCGTACACCCGCTTCCCGACGGTACAAACCTTGCGGGCATCGCGTATGTCTACGTCATTAATAAACCGGCCGTACAGTATATCCTGAAATTCTATTTCCTGATACTTCGGCTCCATTCCTTTGACGATGCAGTTGGACTTCTTGTCTTCGTAAACTGCCGTCTGCCCCCACCGGCTCAACGTTGGGGTAATCACGTCTATCTCGGGTACAAACCTTTCAATGCGCTTTACATCATCATATTCAAGACTCCACCAACGTCCTTTGCGGAAGCCTTTATACGGCTCGCCCGTCTGTTCGGCAACCATGAAAGCGGAGTTGGTGGCAAATCCTTTGAAGTTGGATTGCATCATTTCTTTCATGCCGTTCCCGCCTCCGATAAGGGCAACGAGCATAAATATTCCCCAGAATACTCCGAAGGCCGTAAGCAAGCTGCGGGTTTTATTTCTTGTTATGGTTACGAGGATTTCTTCCCACGTATCTATATCCATTCTCATAAAAAACGAAGTTTTTTATAATTATGAATTATGAATTTTGAATTATGAATTGGGCTGCGCGCAAAGCGATGCCGTTTCATAGTTCTTGATTCTTTCATTCATAATTCAAAATTCATAATTCAAAATTCAAAATTAATCAGCCCGTAGCGCCTCTATCGGCCTGATGCGTGTTGCTTTCCGTGCCGGGAAAAATCCGGCGAGCGTTCCGGCAATTATAAGGGTTAATGTAGCTTGAATGGCTACTTTGATATCTACAGTCGGGTCTTTGAATAACGTTTCCTCCCACATACCTGTGTTCATGGTTTGGGTGCCGATGGTGGCATCCATGTATTCGGTAAATCCGATGCCTGCTACCATGCCGATGTAGCCGAACAGGGTGGTGATTACGATACTTTCTACAATAATGAGCCATAAGATTGAGGAGGGTTTTGCCCCCAGCGCTTTGCGGATACCGAACTCGCGGGTACGCTCTTTGACGGTAATAAGCATGATGTTACTAACGCCCACAATACCACTTAATAAGGTGAATATACCGATTACCCAGATGGCAATAGTGAGGATATTCATCGCCGTCATCTGTTGCAGGTATTGGGTGAAGCGGTTCCACATCCAGATTGCCCCCTTGTCGGAAGGGTCGAAGCGGCGGTTGGCGCCTATCACACGGCGGTACTGCTCTTCGAAGGCTTCGTTGGCTTCGATAGACTCCAGCCCTTTGGTGGTGAAGGTGATGTTATTAAGCCGGTTACCTTTATTATATATAACCTGCAAAGTGCTGAAGGGGATGTACGCCTGACGGGTGTCCTGATCGTTCGGGTCGTCGTAGAAACCTACAATCTGATAGGCTACCCTGCCCGCCGTAACGAATTGGCCGATAGCGCTTTCGGGGTTGTGCGGGAAAAGTATCTCGGCCGTTTTGCGGTGGATGATAACAATTTTACGCCGTTCCTTTATGTCGCGTTCGTTGATAAACCTGCCTTCGGCTAACCGGGTTGTCTCTACGTCGATGTAATTGGGGAATACGCCATAGAAGGTGATGTTTACAAACTCTTTTCCATTGGCAAGGATGATATTACTTTGCGACAAGGTGGCCCCTGCATCTATAATATTATCGGGAAAGGAGGTGCGGGTGAGTTCGAGGTCGGAGTTCTCAAGCCGTATCGGGCGATTAGCTTTCAACCCGTCGTACGGTTTGGATGCCCAGCCGTTGAATACCTTGATGGAGTTCATCGACATGGAGTCCGAGTACGAGCCGAATGCATTGATAAGCCCGTTTCCGGCTCCCAGCAACACAATCAGCATAAAGATACCCCATGCTACGGCAAACCCGGTAAGGAATGTCCGGAGTTTATTGCGGCTGATGGTGGCATATATTTCCTGCCATATATCAATCATAGGTTTAACGTTATAATGTGCCAATATGCCAATGTGCTAATATGCCAATTGGCTGGCGCATAATTATTTAATTTATTAATTATTCTCATTCTATTCATTAATCCCATTTGCTCATTTGCTCATTGGCACATTACATTTATTGGCACATTGGCACATTAGCATATTAGCAAATTATTTCATTATGCCATCCATAGAGAATACGGAGTGCTTCTTGTTGTCGTTGCTTTCGATGTTCTCGATTATTCCGTCTTTGATGTGGATGATTTTGTTAGTCTGGCTGGCGACGCCGCTCTCGTGGGTAACTACGATAATCGTCATGCCCTGCGCGTGCAGGTCTTTGAGGATTTGCAGTACTTCCACCGAAGTTTTACTATCGAGCGCACCCGTCGGTTCGTCGGCCAGGATAATCTGGGGCTGGGTTATCAACGCCCGGGCGATGGCTACACGCTGCTTCTGCCCGCCACTCATCTCGTTGGGAAGGTGGTGTGCCCACTCTTTCAGGCCCAGTTTATCGAGGTATTCCAATGCCAGTTTGTTGCGTTTCTTGCGGCTTACGCCCTGGTAGAAGAGGGGTAGGGCAACGTTTTCGACGGCGTTCTTGAAGGGGATCAGGTTAAATGACTGGAATATAAACCCGATCATCCGGTTGCGGTATTCGGCGGCTTTGCTCTCGCTCAGGTTCTTAATCAATACCTCGTTCAGGTAGTAATCACCGGTATCGTAATTATCCAGTATACCTAATATATTAAGTAAGGTTGATTTTCCCGAGCCCGACGAGCCCATAATTGAAACGAATTCGCCACGGTCGATGTCGAGGTCTATACCTTTTAATACATGTAAAGGTGCTCCGTTGTAGTAGGTCTTATTAATATTCTCTAAATGTATCACAATTTTGCGCTCTTTGGTTCATATTTCTTATGATTTGTCTTATTAGACGCACAGGATATATAAAAAGTTGCAAACATAGTGAACTTTTTTTTTAAAACATTTTGCAAACTCGTTTTCCTTTATGTACATTTGTAGCCGAACAGAAAAATAACTAATCCTAAACAAACATAGTAGCATGAATTCACACATGGAAAAACCATACGTAGTTGGTATCGACATAGGCGGTACTAATACCGTATTTGGTATTGTAGATGCACGGGGAACTATTATTTCGAGCGGAGCTGTTAAGACACAGGCTTATGATAAAGTAGAAGATTATGTAGACGAAGTGTGCAAAAACCTTCTTCCGCTAATCATTGCTCAGGGCGGTGTCGACAAAATAAAGGGCATCGGTATCGGTGCTCCCAACGGAAACTATTATAGTGGAACAATCGAATTTGCACCCAACCTGCCCTGGAAAGGTGTTATTCCATTGGCTGCTATGTTCGAAGAAAAACTGGGCATTCCTACCGCACTGACCAACGACGCTAACGCTGCTGCTGTTGGCGAAATGACTTACGGTGCTGCCCGCGGTATGAAAGATTTCATCATGATTACACTCGGAACCGGTGTAGGTAGCGGTATCGTTATCAACGGACAGGTGGTTTACGGTCATGATGGTTTTGCCGGCGAATTGGGACACATAATCTCTCGTCGCGAAAACGGACGTCTTTGCGGTTGCGGCCGTCACGGCTGTCTCGAAGCATATTGCTCGGCTACCGGCGTTGCCCGTACAGCCCGCGAACTGCTTGCTGCACGCACAGAGCCCAGCTTGCTGCGCAATATTCCGGCCGAAAGCATCACATCTAAAGATGTGTACGATGCGGCCGTACAAGGAGATGAACTGGCACAGAGCATCTTCGAATTTACCGGAAAACTGCTTGGCGAAGCGCTGGCAGATTTCATTGCATTCTCCAGCCCCGAAGCAATCGTATTGTTCGGGGGATTGGCTAAATCCGGCGATTACATCATGAAGCCTCTTCAAAAAGCGATTGATGATAATGTGCTTCAGATATTTAAAGGTAAATGCAAAATCCTTGTATCTGAACTGAAAGACTCGGATGCTGCCGTACTTGGTGCGAGTGCATTAGCTTGGGAGTTAAAAGAACTCAAAGAATAAGAAACATTTTTTTCTCATTAGATTTATAAATCTATGTGTTCTGCCCGGTAGTTGTGAAACTCCCGGGCAGTTTTATTATATGCATATACGGTCCTACCTTATATGCATATACGATCCTACCTTATATGCATATACGATTTACCTTATATGCATATATGATTTTCCTTATATGCATATACGATTTCCCTTATATGCATAGAATTTTCCGGCGAAGTGTGTGAACTAAAAAAATTATCATGTACATTTGCATACAACATCCTTGTAAACCAAAGAAAACAGAATAACTATGAGTGTAAAGTTTCGTTTGATTATCATGAATTTCCTCCAGTATTTTATCTGGGGTTCATGGCTCATTTCGTTTGGAAGTTATGTCGGAAATAACCTTGGCTTCGACGGGGTACAAATTGGCAGTTTCTTCGCCACCATGGGTATCGCCTCCCTGTTTATGCCCGGACTCATGGGCATTGTAGCCGATAAATGGATACCCGCCCAAAAGCTGCTTGGCATCTGCCACCTGCTTGGCGCCGTGTTCCTGATTGCCGCCTCGTTCCAAACCGAATACGGAATACTGTACACATTAATGCTACTGAGCGTGATGTTCTATATGCCCACCCTTGCACTGAGTAATTCTGTAGCCTACAACGCCCTCGAAAAAGACGGGCTGGATATCGTAAAAGACTTTCCACCCATCCGCGTATGGGGAACGGTAGGGTTTATTGCCGCCATGTGGGTGGTCGATTTCAGCGGTTTCAAGTTCAACCATATGCAGTTATGGCTCTCGGCCGCCGCCGCGCTGATACTCGGCGTGTATGCCTTTACACTCCCCAAATGCGATATCAACAAGAACCCCGGCAGCCAGAAACTTGTCGATGCCCTCGGCCTGCGCGCATTCACCCTGTTCAAAGATAGAAACATGGCGATATTCTTTATATTCTCCATGTTGCTGGGCGCCGCCCTGCAGATTACGAACAGCTTCGGCGACTTGTTCCTGAGCAGCTTTGCCAGCGACCCGCAATATATAAACTCATTCGGCGTTAAGCATTCGGTAGTGCTGCTATCCATATCGCAGATGTCCGAAGTAGGATTTATCCTCGCCATACCTTTCTTTATGAAACGTTTCGGCATCAAGAATGTAATGCTCATCAGTATGTTTGCGTGGGTGCTGCGTTTCGCCCTCTTCGGCATCGGCAACCCCGGCACCGGATTGTGGCTGTTATTGCTCTCGAACATCGTGTACGGCATGGCATTCGACTTTTTCAATATCTCGGGCTCGCTGTACGTCGAACAACGAACCAACTCGTCCATACGCGCCAGCGCCCAGGGCGTGTTTATGATTATGACCAACGGCATCGGCGCCGTACTCGGCTCTTACGGAGCGGGATTGGTGGTAAACCATTTCACCGAGTTCAAAGTATTCGACAATGGCGCTTTCCGTGTGGGCGACTGGACAAGCACCTGGTTTGCCTTCGCCGCCTACATGGCCGTAGTTTGTGTATTATTTGCCTTGGTATTTAAAGACCAGCGAAAAACCAAAACCTTATAATGGTATCATTTATTTTGAAACGCAGATTAACGCAGATTAACGCAGATTTTTAAAGTCCATGCGGCATCGAAATAAAAAATCTGCGTTAATCCGCGTTAATCTGCGTTTCAAAAATTAAAGTAATTATAGCAATGGAAAAGGTAGAATTGAAAGTCCTCAATATCTCCAACAGTCAGGCACAAGCATCGGCCTACGCCATGGTGCTGCAAGAGGTAGACGGCGACCGGCAACTGCCCATTATCATAGGTTCTGCCGAGGCTCAGTCCATAGCCCTTAAGCTAAAAGACATCAAAGCCCCGCGGCCGTTGACGCACGATTTGTTCACATCGTGCATGGCGGTATTCGGCATCACCATCAGCGAAGTCCTCATTTACCGGGCGCACGAGGGAGTATTTTACTCCTATATATATTTCAGGAAAGACTTTTCCGACGTCCGCATGGATGCCCGCACCTCCGATGCCATTGCACTTGCCGTACGCGCCAACTGTCCTATATATATATACGAATCGATCCTCGCCAAAGAAAGCATCACGCTGAAAGAACGCGAAGCCATGGAAGAGGAAGAAGAGGACGAAAGCGAAGCCCCCGAAACAAATACATTCAGCAAAGAGAACATGCAATCCCTCAAAAAAGCCCTGCAAAAAGCAATCGACGACGAGAACTACGAGCTGGCTTCGGTATTGCGGGATGAAATACAAAGGAGAATTGAAAGTTGAATATATTTTTTGCCCCCGACATACAGCCCAACTTCGAACTGCCCGAAGAAGAAGCCCGCCACTGCATCAAAGTCCTCCGCCTGAAGGAAGGAGACGAAATCATGCTCACCGACGGTACGGGTAATTTCTACAAAGCCGAAATTAACGGCATTGGAGGCAAGCGGTGTACCGTATCGGTTAAGGAAACCATCTTTCAGGAGCCACTATGGAAAGGGCACCATCACATAGCCATGGCGCCCACCAAAAATATGGACAGGAACGAATGGTTCGCCGAGAAAGCCACTGAAATAGGGTTCGACGAGCTTACTTTCCTCAACTGCCGGTACTCCGAGCGCAAAGTAATCAAGACGGAACGCATTGAGAAAATCATGGTTTCGGCCATCAAACAATCCCTCAAAGCCCGGTTGCCGAAAGTCAATGAAATGGTTCCGTTCGATGCCTTTATAGCAAGCGTACAGTGTGAACAAAAGTTTATTGCACACTGTTATCAGGGTGAGAAAGCCCGGCTCAAAGACGTGCTGCAACCCGGTAAAGACGCCCTGGTTCTGATAGGCCCCGAAGGAGATTTCAGTGAAGATGAAGTACGGAAAGCCATCGAAAAAGGATTTACCCCGGTAAGCCTGGGCCAATCTCGTTTGCGTACCGAGACAGCAGCCTTGGTAGCCTGCTTTACACTAAAAGAATTATGAATTATGAATTATAAATTTTGAATTATGAAGAAAATGATAGGCCGGATATCCATGCTGGTAATGCTGGTAGCCTTATTGAGCGCCTGTTCCAAGAAAACAGAATATACCCACGTTATACCGGTGGATGCTACTTCGGTAGTTGTACTCGACTTCAAATCCATGGGCGATAAAGCCGGATTGAACGATGCCGAGAACGAACAGGTAAGACTGAAAGTTATCGACGCCCTGAAAAGCGGACTCAATGCACAGGCATTGACCCACGTCGAAAAGATACTCAAAGACCCCAAAGAGTCGGGCATTGATTTCAACAGCCCCACATACATTTTCGTATCCCCCGCTTTCGGATACCCTGTAATGGTGGCTAAAGTGACCGACGAAAAGAAACTCCGTACCACACTGGATATTATGGCGTCCGAGCAAATCAGCGATGCCGTGACCGAAGTCGACGGATACAGCTATACCATGGCCGGTGGCAATCTGGTGGCATACTCCAATTCGGCCATCATCATCACCCAGACCAGCGGTGGCGCCCAGCAGGAAGTCATCGCAAGGTTACTGAGAGGCGATGCCGATAATAACGTTCACCAGAACGAATACTTCAAAGAAATGCAGAAGAAAAGCGGCGATATCCTCTTCTTCGGCTCGATGAAGAATATGCCCCGCAACTTCATGCGCCAGTTCGGTATGACTATGCCGATGGACTTCAACCCGGAAGATATGACCATTGCCGGGAACATCAACTTCGACAAAGGCAAAATATCTTCCCAGCTTGAAATGCTGACCGAAAACCAGCAGCTTAAAGATATGATGGAGAAGCAGAAGAAAGTAATGGGCAAAATCAACGGCAACCTGTTATCCGATTTCCCACAATCTAACCTTGCTTTCCTTACCGTAAACGTCAATGGCGAGGAACTGTACAATATGCTTCGCGAAAACGAAGACTTCCGCGAAAACTTCTCCGTAGAACAGGCTGCCCAGATGCGCGACCTTTTCCATTCGTTCAAAGGCGATATCTCCGTGGCGTTGCTCAATGTAACCATGAACAGTGTGCCCACTTTCGTAGCTTATGCCGAAACGGATAAAGAAGCTGCCATCAACACGATATACGAGAACAGGGAGAAAATCTTCGGCCGTCAGGCCCGGAACCTGATGCAACTGGCCCCGAATGAATACGTCATGCGCGACGGCCGGATGAATATGTTCTTCGGGCTGAAGAACAAGCACATCTACCTCACCAACGACGAGCTTATATATAAAGGTATAGGATTGAATACGGATAAGTCGATGAAGGATGCCCGTTATGCATCGGCTATCAAAGGCAAATCGCACTATCTGGCTGTCGACCTCGAAGCCATCTCGCAATTGCCGCTGGTAAAGATGCTGGTAGGATTCAACAAGGAAGCAGCTACAGCGTATGATGTGGTATCGCGCTTCTCGTACCTCGAAGTAGCGGGCGATAACAACAAGAACGAAATAAACCTGCATATGCGGGATAAAGATACAAATTCACTGAAACAAATTGTGGACGTAGCAAAGCAATACGTGGGGTTTTAATAAAATGAACAGCATACACTTACAACAAACGTTGCCCGAAGTGTTTGCCGACCGTACTTTAATTCTTTCCGAAATTTGGCATAAGGATGTTATCTTCAGTAAAGGCGAGTCTTACCTTATCGAAGCAGCGTCGGGGACGGGGAAAACATCTTTATGCAGTTTCATATACGGGTCGCGCAACGACTATCAGGGCATTATAACTTTCGACGAAACGAACATTAAGTCGCTCACTACCAACCAGTGGGTAGATATCAGGAAGCAATCGTTAAGCTTTCTTTTCCAGGACCTTCGGTTGTTTCCCGAACTTACCGTCCTTGAAAACATACAGCTAAAGAACAGCCTCACCGGGTACAAGAACAAGAAGGAGATTATCAGCCTGCTCGAAACACTGGGCATTGCCGATAAAGCGCGGGTGAAAGCCGATAAACTTTCATTCGGCCAGCAACAACGGGTGGCCTTTATCCGCTCGCTTTGTCAGCCGTACGATTTCATTATATTGGATGAACCAGTCAGCCACCTGGACGACCGGAACGCGCAAATCATTGCCGGCATACTGACCGAGGAAGCTGCTAAACAGGGCGCTGGCATTATTGTAACCTCTATCGGCAAACATATCGAACTACCATTCAACAAAATATTCAGATTATAATGAACAGATTATTAGGACGGCTACTGCGTCAGCACGTTAGCGTAGGCCAGCTCACTGGTTTTTTCTTCGCCAACCTCTTCGGTATGGTCATTATACTGCTGGGTATCCAGTTCTACAAAGATGTGGAACCGCTTTTCACCCGGGGCGACAGTTTTATGAAGGGCGATTATATCATTGTCTCCAAAAAGATTAGTACGCTGGGAAGCCTTTCGGGAAAGGTAAATACTTTCTCGGAAGCCGAGATACAGGATATAAACAAGCAATCGTTTACGCGCGAAGTCGGTGCATTTACGCCTACACAGTTCAATGTCTCAGCAGGAATCAGCATGGCCGAGGCGGGTGTGCAACTGTCTACAGCCATGTTCTTCGAATCCGTACCGGATGAGTTTGTGGATATCGACCTCGGCAAGTGGGATTTCGACGAAAGTTCAGGGGTTATCCCCATCGTCATTCCGCGCAACTACTTAAACCTGTATAACTTCGGCTTTGCCCAGTCGCGCAATATGCCTAAACTCTCCGAGGGGGTGATGGGGCTTATTCAGATGAATGTAGTTCTGCGCGGTAGTGGTCAGCGCGAAGAGCTTAAAGGTAATATCGTAGGTTTCTCCAACCGACTGAATACAATCCTTGTACCTCAATCCTTTATGGACTGGGCAAACAATAAATTCGCCCCGGGCACCAACCCTCAGCCCGCCCGCCTGATTATGGAGGTTAACAATCCGGCCGACCCAACCATCGCCGAATATTTCCGCACCAAAGGCTACGAAACCGAAGATAATAAACTGGATGCCGGGAAAACAACTTATTTCCTGCGGCTTATCGTGGGTATTGTATTGGTTATCGGTATAGTTATCACCCTCTTATCATTCTATATGCTGATGCTGAGTATCTTCCTGCTTCTGCAAAAGAATACGGTAAAGCTGGAAAGCTTGCTGTTGATTGGCTATAGTCCGAAGATGGTAGCTCTGCCTTATCAGCTTATGACGGTGGTGTTGAATGGCATTGTGCTGGTGATTGCTATATTGCTGGTGTATCTGCTTCGGGGGTATTACTCGGGGGTGCTGATGATGTTGTTTCCAACGGAGATAACAGGGTCGTTGTGGGTAACGGTTATTATTGGGGTAGTGTTATCACTTGTTGTATCTTTTATTAATATAGTGGTGATACGGAGGAAGATTAATTCGATATGGAGAGGATAGGGATATAATGTGCAATGCTATAGATGAATGGCCAGTGCTGTACGTAGTTGGGCCATGGCTTTTTGAACCTGCGCATCAACTGTTTTAACGCTGATATTCATTTCTGCCGCTACTTGTGCGTACGAAAGCTTTTCTTCTTTTACCTTAATAAATACTTCCCGGCAACGGGGCGGTAGCTTGTCGAGTGCTTTTACGTATTCGGCAAATATTTCTTCGCTGATAAGTGTTTCTTCGGGAGAATAATCTGCTTCGTGTATCGTGTCAGCAGCGAGAGGAGTTTTCTCCATGCGGGTTTCTTTTTCCAGGAAATTGAGTGAGGTGTTTTTAACCAGTATAAAACAGTAATCTTCCAGGTTGCTCACCTGCGATAGGGTGAAGCGCTTTTCCCAAAGTTTCACGAAACAGTCTATGACGATTTCCTGCGCCCAGGAGTCGTTTTTTACATAATAATAAGCGATACGGAAGAAACGGTCATAGCAAAGATAATAGAACTCCCTGAATGCTTTCTCAGAGTCCCATTCCGCAATTTGTTCGGAAAGTTTTCTTATTTCACTTTCGCTCATCGTGCCTTATCCGCTTAAACCCGTAGTAAGTCGCTCATAATTCCGTCGGAAATAAAAATACCTACAGGTGTTAGTCTTAAATAATCGTCCTTTATTTCCAGTACACCTGTATCTAGATGTTTCCGGGCATTGGCCAGACAATATTCCAGGTATTTCGTATCGAACTTTTTCCGTAGCAAAGATAGCGAAAGTCCTTTGTTCGTGCGCAATGAGGTGATTATTAAATCATTATATTTAGTTTCGGTATCAAGTTCTTCCTTTTCGGATATTCGGGTTCCATTATTAATTCCTTGTATATATTCCGAAAGAGAGGCAGTATTCCATTCTCTATTATTACCATCGAAGGAATGTGCCGAGGGGCCACATCCCAGATACAGGGTACCATCCCAATAAGATGAATTATGTCGTGACTGCATACCGGGTTTACTGAAATTGGAAATCTCGTAATGTTCGTATCCGGCACGGGTAAGCATTGTAATTAAAGTCGAGAAAAAAAGAGTACTGGTATCATCATCAACAGCATGAATTGAGTTTTCCTTTATCATTTTATGAAGCAGTGTATCTTCTTCATATATTAAGTGATAGGCAGAAATATGTTCGGGTTCAAGTTCAATTATTTGTTTTAAATCGTTTTCCCAGTCGGTAATTGTTTCGCCCGGCAATCCGTACATCAGGTCGAGGCTGACGTTATTGAAGCCCGCTTTCCGTACATCTTTCATCACTTCAATAACCTGTTGGGAGGTATGGCGACGGTTTAAAAGTTTCAGCATATTATCCTGGAATGTTTGCACTCCTATGCTGATGCGGTTGAATGGAAAACGGGAGAGGTTATTTAGATATTCCGGTGTTAAATCATCGGGGTTAGCTTCGATAGTGATTTCTGTGCATTCATCCATATTATATATGGAAGATAAAGTATGAAAAACTTTTTCAAAGCTCTCAGGCTGAAGTTGTGAAGGTGTTCCGCCTCCGAAATAAAGGGTTCGAACCGGTTCGTAGCCCAGATAATCTTTACGCATTTCGAGTTCGCGGCATAGCGCATTTATATACTTTTCAATCTGTTGAGATTGTGTGGTCGAGTAAAAATCGCAATAGCTACAGCGGGTCTTGCAAAAAGGAATGTGAATGTATATACCGGCCATAGTTTAATCTGTCACAAAGTTTTGCTTAAAGCGGTATCTGGCAGCCTGTTCGGTAATAAAGGTGAAAAAACGGCTCATAATGCTGTCTCCTTCAATGGCTTGCCCTTCAGGATGAAATTGCACACCCCAGATGGGGCGGCCGTCTGTTGTTTCAATAACTTCGGGGATATCGTCGCAGGCCCATCCTGTTACCCGGAAGCCTGGAGCAATATCTTTTACTGCCTGGTGATGGTGTGTATTTGTTACTAACTCTGTTTCTCCGGTGATATCGGCAATCCATGAACCGGGCAACAGGGATATATAATGAGTGGTTATCCGGCTGGGTTCACGTTGATTATGATTGACAGTAGTATCCGGATATTGTGTGGGAATATCCTGATAGAGTGTTCCTCCGAAAGCAACATTTATCAACTGTTCTCCTCGGCAGATACCCAGAAGAGGGAGATTTCGCTTTGCAGCAGCTTTTATCAATGCAATATCGTATATATCGCGGATGTCATTTACACTTCCTAATTCTTCGATAGGTTCTTCGCCGTAATAACTGGGGTGGATGTCTTCTCCGCCGGATAAAATAAGGGCATCCAGGCGCGAAACTATATCATCGAGTGCACAGGTATCTGGTGTTACCGGAAGAAGTACCGGCAGTCCACCGGCCTGTAATATGGATTCGGTATATGTTTTCCGCAGGGATGAATGCTCATTTCCGGGAAAAGAACAGGATATACCTATTAACGGGCGGGTGGATGGACTTTCCTGGGCGGTTGTAGAGGAAGTATATGCCGCAAAGGCTATAATTATGATTAAAGGGCATCTCATTCAGGGAGTTCTTCTTCCGAAATTATTCTATTATCAGTCTCAACTTCTTCAATTAGCCGTTTTATTTCTTCGTTGCTAATGGTATCCTGCTCGGCTTTATCATATATAGATAGCAGGGTAATAAATCCCAGTTCTTCATTAACCACCACTGTATAAGTGATAATACGGGCTCCATGGCTCTTGCCCCTCCCTTTTGCTGTGATGGCCATGCGTATTTTGCGTACACCGCTACCTAAATCAGCACCCTGGTAAGGGTTTTCTTCTAAATCACTGATGAAACGCACCAGATCGTTCTTTAATGATTTATATTTCTTAAGCAGTTTCTTAAACTGTTTGTCAAAACTGGGTAGAGTTTGTATATTATAATTCATCCAGTAATTCTTTAATGGGCCTTGCTTTTAATTTTCCTTGTTTCATCAATTTCATTTCGCGTAATCCTTCTTGAACGGATTTTAAAGCTTCTTCTTTACTACACTCCTGGTCATCATCTTCAATAATAATGGTTGATGCTCCTTTACGGCTGGCACGCTTCATCGTTCTTGCCATATACAGTAGTGTACGGCCTTCTTCTGTATTCTTATCAAATTTTATTGTAGTCATAGCTATTCTTTCTTTATTTTTATTCTACACAAAGATAATAAACAATCATCAGCCTGTATAATTTCCCGGGATGATTTTACTGTACACTATCAGTCAGTCAAACAAGTTATGTTGAAAAACATTGTTTAGTAACACTTGTATATAGTTGTTTATAATTCCATTAATTTATAATTTGCGCCTCGCTTTAATAAAGAGTATGAAAATCATACTGATTATTTCATTCTAAAATCTTTATATATCATGAAAGTATATCAAACTAATGAAATTAAGAACATCTCGTTGTTGGGAAGTTCTGGCTCTGGGAAAACCACTCTCGTTGAAGCTATGCTATTCGAGAGTGGAGTTATAAAACGTCGCGGGTCTATCGCCGCCAAGAATACAGTTAGTGATTATTTTCCGGTAGAGCAAGAGTATGGCTACTCAGTTTTTTCTACAATACTGCATGTAGAATGGAATAACAAAAAGCTAAATATCATTGATTGTCCGGGCTCGGACGACTTCATCGGCGGAGCAGTTACCGCACTCAACGTGACCGACACAGCAGTTATTCTTCTCAATGGCCAATACGGCGTAGAGGTCGGTACACAAAACCACTTCCGTTATACTGAAAGATTTAATAAACCGGTTATTTTCCTTGTTAACCAACTTGACTCTGACAAACTTGATTACGACAATATATTGGAGCAACTTCGCGAGGCTTATGGCTCTAAAGTAGTTCCTATCCAATATCCCATTAATCCGGGACCGGATTTCAATGCACTCATCGACGTTCTGTTGATGAAGAAATATTCGTGGAAAGCTGAAGGTGGTGCTCCGACTATTGAAGATATCCCTGCCGAAGAAATGGAAAAGGCCACTGAAATGCACAAAGCATTGGTAGAGGCAGCAGCAGAAAACGATGAAGAATTAATGGAAAAATTCTTCGAACAGGACTCGCTTACTGAAGACGAAATGCGTGAAGGTATTCGTAAAGGACTTATTTCGCGTGGTATGTTCCCGGTATTCTGCGTTTGTGCAGGCAAAGACATGGGTGTTCGTCGCCTGATGGAATTCCTGGGCAATGTAGTTCCTTTTGTAAATGATATGCCGAAAGTCGTTGATACCGAAGGTGAAGAGATTGCTCCCGATGCTAACGGACCAACTTCTTTATACTTCTTTAAAACCAGTGTAGAACCGCATATCGGTGAAGTTTCGTACTTCAAAGTAATGAGCGGCAAGGTGAAAGAAGGTGACGACCTGGTGAATGCCGACAGAGGTTCGAAAGAGCGTATGGCGCAGCTCTATGTTGTTGCCGGTTCTAACCGTACTAAAATCGAGGAATTAGTGGCTGGTGATATTGGTGCCGCCGTTAAACTGAAAGATGTAAAAACAGGTAATACACTTGATAGTAAAGATTGCAACTATAAGTTTGATTTCATCAAATATCCGAATTCTAAATATTCTCGTGCCATTAAACCGGTAAATGAGTCCGACGTTGAGAAAATGATGGTTGTTCTGAACCGTATGCACGAAGAAGACCCGACATGGATTATTGAACAGTCGAAAGAACTCAAACAGACTATCGTTCACGGACAGGGAGAATTCCATCTTCGTACGCTAAAATGGAGACTGGAAACCAACGAAAAACTTCAGGTTACATACGAAGAACCGAAAATTCCGTACCGTGAAACTATTACCAAGGCTGCCCGGGCTGATTACCGTCATAAAAAACAATCAGGTGGAGCCGGACAATTTGGTGAAGTTCATCTCATAGTTGAGCCATACGAAGAAGGAATGCCGGTACCCGAAATGTATAAATTCAATAATCAAGAATTTAAAATCAACGTAAAGGGAACCGAAGAAATTCCATTGGAATGGGGTGGTAAGTTAGTATTTATTAACAGTATCGTGGGTGGTTCTATCGACACACGTTTCTTACCTGCCATTCTTAAAGGTATTATGGCGCGTATGGAGCAAGGTCCGTTGACTGGTTCATATGCCCGCGATGTACGCGTAATTGTGTACGACGGTAAAATGCACCCGGTAGACTCGAATGAAATCTCATTCATGCTGGCTGGCCGTAACGCATTCAGCGAAGCCTTTAAAAATGCCGGACCAAAGATTCTTGAACCTATTTATGATGTGGAAGTATTCGTTCCGTCCGACAGAATGGGTGATGTAATGGGTGATTTGCAAGGACGTCGTGCCATGATTATGGGTATGAGCAGTGAAAAAGGCTTTGAAAAACTTGTAGCTAAAGTGCCTTTAAAGGAAATGTCTTCGTACTCAACAGCATTAAGTTCATTGACTGGTGGTCGTGCATCCTTCATCATGAAGTTTGCCAGTTACGAGCTTGTACCATCCGATGTACAGGATAAATTGATAAAAGAATTCGCCGCTAAACAGGCTGAAGAATAATATTTCTTTGTTAATTTTCTCTTATACCGTCATTATTCTAATCAAATAATGGCGGTTTTTCTTTAACAATGATTAATTACTGTACAATTTTTCTAAGAAAGCATTTAATTTTTTATTAAATTTGCAAACAAAGGATGATGTATTTTGTTCTACATACCAGAATACCATCTAAAACAAATTATTCGGTTAATTAATAACAACCTGCCGTTAAATCTGGTTAAAGGTCTAGGTGTGTTAATTAGTGAGTGTTAATTTTGTTGGTATGAAGAAGTCGACAATTTGGATTTTAGGTGTTGTTATGGGTCTCTCCTTTCTGGGATTGCTATATCTTCAGGTAAGTTACATCGAGGAAATGGTGAAGATGCGTAACCAAAGTTTTGATGATGCGGTGAAACAAAGTTTGTTTCAAACTGCAAAAATGGTGGAGTTGAATGAAACTAGACGATGGCTGGAAAATGACGTTATGCAAACGGAACTTAGGGGAATGGATCAATCCTCGACACAATCAAGTATCATTATACAGCAATCGCAGAGCATTACTTTTAAGGCGCCCGATGGTACTATATCACCGTTTGAGTTAAAAACAATAACTGATAGACCTTCTTCAATGCCCAAAGCAATGATCTCCCGGAAGCCGGGAAGCAGTACAATTCCACAAACAGCGCGATCTTTGCAAGATGCGGTAAAAACGCGGTATATGTATCAGAAGTCTCTCTTGGATGAAGTTGTGTGGCAAATGCTATATCGTGCAAATGACAGACCTTTGGAAGCTAGGGTGAACTTTAGAAATCTGGGCGAAAACATAAAAGCCGAATTATTCAATAACAATATAAATCTTAAGTTTCATTATATCGTTATTGACAATAGTGGACGGGAAGTTTACAGATGCCCGGATTTTGAGGAAAAAGGAGCAGAAAATACATATACACAGTCTCTGTTTATGAGTGATCCTCCGGCGAGGTTGAGTATGGTAAAGGTTCATTTCCCGGCACGGAAAGATTATATTTTCAGTTCGGTGAGTTTTATGATACCATCCATGATATTTACGTTTGTATTGCTGATAACATTTATTTTCACGATTTATATCGTATTCCGTCAAAAGAAACTAACGGAAATGAAAAATGACTTTATCAATAATATGACGCATGAGTTTAAAACTCCAATTTCTACCATTTCGCTGGCTGCCCAAATGCTGAAAGATCCGGCTGTAGGTAAATCGCCACAGATGTTTCAGCATATATCTGGAGTTATCAATGACGAGACGAAGCGGCTGAGGTTTCAGGTAGAAAAAGTGTTGCAGATGTCTATGTTCGATAAACAACGGGCAACGCTGAAAATGAAAGAAATAGATGCAAATGAGTTAATCTCTGGTGTGATTAATACATTTACATTGAAAGTTGAAAGTTATAACGGTAAAATCACTTCCAGTCTGGATGCTGTTGACCCGATTATATTTGTGGACGAAATGCATTTCACGAATGTAATCTTCAACCTCATGGACAATGCGGTTAAGTATAAAAGACCGGATGAGGATCTCGTTTTGAATGTAAAAACTTGGAATGAACCAGGTAAACTGATGATTTCAATACAAGATAATGGTATTGGTATCAAAAAAGAAAACCTGAAAAAGATATTTGACAAATTTTATCGGGTACATACCGGTAACAGACATGACGTAAAAGGTTTCGGACTTGGACTGGCCTATGTGAAAAAGATTATTCACGATCACAAAGGAACCATTCGTGTGGAAAGTGACCTGAACGTGGGAACTAAATTTATTATTGCATTACCTTTATTAAAACAATAACAATATGGAAGAGAAATTGCGTATTTTGCTTTGCGAAGATGATGAAAATCTTGGCATGCTATTAAGAGAATACCTGCAGGCAAAAGGCTATTCGGCCGAATTGTATCCTGATGGAGAAGCCGGCTATAAAGCTTTCCTGAAGAACAAATACGACCTGTGTGTGCTTGATGTAATGATGCCCAAAAAAGATGGCTTTACATTAGCACAGGAAATACGGGCTATCAATGCGGAAATTCCAATTATTTTCCTGACTGCCAAAACACTGAAAGATGATATTCTGGAAGGTTTCAAGATAGGTGCGGATGATTATATAACCAAACCTTTCAGTATGGAAGAACTAACTTTCAGAATTGAAGCTATACTCAGACGTGTTCGCGGAAAGAAAAATAAAGAAAGCAGCGTATATAAAATCGGTAAATTTACTTTTGATACCCAGAAACAGATTTTATCTATTGACGGTGAATCGACTAAATTAACCACCAAAGAGTCTGAATTGCTGGCATTGCTTTGCGCTCATGCAAACGAAATCTTACAACGCGACTTTGCACTGAAGACTATCTGGATTGATGATAATTACTTTAATGCCCGTAGTATGGATGTTTACATCACTAAACTACGTAAACATCTGAAAGCCGACCCATCTATTGAAATAATCAATATTCACGGAAAAGGTTATAAGCTCATCACTCCTGAAAACGAAGCGTAATAAGTGTGGGTGATAATAAAAATCCCCGGAAAGTCCATAAGCTTTCCGGGGATTTTTATATTCTCTTGTCTGCGAAATTAATCTGTAATCCGTTTATTAATAATAATATAACTAACCAGGCCTACAACAAGTAGTAGTGCGGAAATTAGCCATATGCTATTATTGTTAACGTTCCCAGTGAATGCGCAAATCACCGGAATTAGTCCGCCAATCAGGATTAAGATTAATCCCAAGTTTTTTAATAAACCTTTCATTTGTGTGTATTTTAATTGATATTATATTCTTGGTCACAAATTAAAGCATAATTCTTTAAGGAAAGAAATTATTTTTGCAAAAAAACATCAATATAATTACGATTAACAGATTTACGATTTATATTGAAAGGAATTTTCTTTTTTACAATCGTAAATATCTTTAGTCTTTGGTATTATAGAATATTTTCCGGAGAACTTCCTGACTGATACTTAATTCTTCGATCGTTATATCTTTGAGAGCTTCCCGCAGCGTTTTTTCAACTACCACATTCGCTCTTTCTTCAAGCTCTTTACCGGTTTTTGTCAAATGAATCAGATTTGTTCTCCGGTCTGCTTTATCCGAAATGCGCACTACCAAATGCTGTTTCTCCATGTTATCAATCAAGCGGGTCATACTGGGCTTATCCTTAAAAGTTGCATTACACAACTCTTGTTGGGTTACACCATCTCTTTTCCACAAAAAGATTAACACAGTCCATTGTTCCGGTGTTATCTCAAGGCTGTGTAGCCTGAAGTTTCGGTATAACTTGCGGTTAATAGCTGCTGAAACTTTACCATTCAGAATGGCAAAAATCAACTGAATATCAAAATTAAATTGCTCGAGCATGAAATCATTGTTTAAACAACTATGCAAAGATACAATGCTTTTTGCAAAAACATCCTATTGTTCCACTAAAAAAACATTAAGACAGAGTTTTAATATTCGAAATAAATATCTACCTTTGCGGTCGCATTTAATAAAAACTGTATTTTTAATTAATTATTTAAAGTATGAACCAATACGAAACCGTTTTCATTTTAACTCCCGTTTTGTCTGATGTACAGATGAAGGAAGCGGTAGAAAAATTCAAAGGTATTCTTCAGAACGAAGGTGCTGAGATTATCAATGAAGAAAACTGGGGATTAAAAAAACTGGCTTATCCAATCCAGAAGAAATCCACAGGTTTTTATCAGCTAATCGAGTTCAATGCTGAACCGCAAGTGATTGAAAAATTGGAATTGAATTTCCGCCGCGACGAACGTGTTATCCGTTTTTTGACTTTCAAAATGGAAAAATACGCTGCTGAGTATGCTGCTAAGAGAAGAAACGTGAAATCAACTAAAAAGGAGGAAAATTAATCATGGCACAACAAAATCAATCAGAAATCAGATATTTGACTCCGCCGTCAGTAGATGTAAAGAAGAAAAAATACTGCCGTTTTAAAAAGAGCGGTATTAAGTATATCGACTATAAAGATCCTGAATTCCTTAAAAAGTTCCTCAACGAACAAGGAAAAATTCTCCCTCGCCGTATTACTGGTACTTCATTGAAGTTCCAACGTAGAATTGGACAGGCTGTGAAAAGAGCGCGTCACCTGGCGTTGCTTCCTTATGTAACTGACATGATGAAATAACCCAAAGGAGGAAAAGTAATGGAAATCATTTTAAAAGAAGACATCGTAAACTTAGGATATAAGAACGACATCGTAACTGTAAAATCAGGTTATGGCCGCAATTATCTCATTCCTACCGGAAAAGCTGTTATTGCTTCTCCATCGGCAAAGAAAATGTTGGCTGAAGACTTGAAACAGCGTGCGCACAAACTCGAGAAGATTAAAAAAGATGCTGAAGAAGCAGCTACTAAACTGGAAGATGTAACTTTGACAATTGCAACTAAAGTTAGCTCAACAGGAACTATATTTGGTTCAGTAGGCAACATCCAGATAGCAGAAGCTCTTTCTAAAAAAGGTTTCGATATCGACAGAAAGACAATCGTGGTAAAAGACACCGTGAAGGAAGTTGGTTCATATAAAGCAACCATCAAACTGCACAAGGATGTATCTATTGAGATTCCTTTCGAAGTTGTAGCTGAGTAATATTGTAGAATACAAGATACCCGCATATTAAGCCTGACTTACTTCGTGTAAGCAGGCTTTTTTTGTGTAGTATAATCCAGATTGTTATTCATATGTCGGAGATTTTAATTAAGTTTGTACGTTTAAGAATCGGATCGTTATCAGAATTATGAATAATAACCCCAAATCCTCTTATAGAGAGAAAGAAGTTCTGGCACTACTTCAGGATAAGGAGACGCAGAAGAGAGGCTTTGAAATGATTGTGGCTGAGTACAGTGAACAACTGTACTGGCAAATTAGACGTATGGTACTATCTCATGAAGATGCCAATGATTTGCTACAGAATACTTTTATCAAGGCATGGATGAATATTGATTATTTTCGTGCTGATGCCAAACTATCGACCTGGCTATACAGGATTGCACTCAATGAATGTCTTACTTTTCTGAATAAACAAAGAGCCATGAATACTGTAACTATAGACGACCCGGAGGCATCCGTTATCCAGAAACTGGAAGGCGATCCATATTTTTCGGGCGATCGGGTACAGGCATTGCTTCAACAAGCACTGCAAACACTTCCGGAAAAACAGCGCATGGTTTTTAATCTTAAATATTATCAGGAAATGAAGTATGAAGAGATGTCTGAGATATTCGGAACATCTGTAGGTGCATTAAAAGCGTCCTATCATCATGCAGTAAAGAAAATAGAAAAGTATTTGGCAGATGCCAATTAAACCTTTTAAATCTCTGCGAGTCTAACAATAAGAGAGGAGGATAAATATATGAAAGAAGAAGATAAACTTTTGAAAAAGGTAGGCACGGATAATCCATTTACGGTACCCGAAGGCTACTTTGAAAATCTTACTTCAGAGTTGATGAATAAACTTCCCGAGCAGGTGAAGTCTGATTTTCAAATTAAGGAACCCAGCAGATGGGACCGGGTAAAGCCCTGGGCCTATATGGCAGCTATGTTTGCCGGTGCCGCGCTTATTATTAATGTAGCTTCGCGTAATCCAAATCCGTTTGATAACGGTACTACGATTACCTCTGAAACTCAGACTGAATATATTTCGGACGAGGAATTAGATTATGCACTGACGCATGCTATGTTCGACGATTATTCGCTGTACGTATATTTATCTGATGCTGATAATTGATTAACCCTACTATTATTATATAGCAAATGAAAAGAATCATTTTACTACTAACTATACTGATTGGCGGAGTATCACTCATGCGTGCGTATGATGGATATTTTCAGCATATGTCACCGGAACAATTCAGGCAAAAACAAAAGGAATTTATTATTGAGAAGGCCGGTCTTACCAATCAAGAGGCCGAAAAGTTTTTCCCGATTTATTTTGAACTTCAGGATAAAAAGAAAGAACTGAATGATCAGGCATGGAAGTTGTTACATTCCGGAAAGGACAAAAAACTCAGCGAAGCCGAATATGAAAAGAATATGCTAAAGATGTATGATCTCCGAATAGAATCTGCACAGCTTGAGAAGACATATTTTACTAAATTCAAAGATATTTTATCCATTCAGAAAATCTACGAAGTTCAGAAGGCCGAAACCCGATTTCATCGCGAACTGGTGAAAGGAGCAAGGGATAGACGAGATGGACCTCCACCAGCAAATAAAGATAAAAAATAGTTGTCTGATTTAACGGGTGATTTGCATAGAAAAGTGCGGCACCGAGATAACACCC
>DAMCMT010000063.1:25548-26549 GCA_032108265.1 Bacteroides sp. | reverse complement strand
CTGATAATGGATAACGAAATATCATTGTCACCTGCGGTACCTGGGGCGGACACAAGACCCGCCCCTACACCTGCGGCACATCGCCCCTAAAATAATGCATGATTACTATTGTTTTAATAAATCTAATGAAACATGAAATTCGAAAGAAAATTTGAAAACCCATGGCTAGCTAAAGCCATGAAAGTGGCAATTGTCTCGGCCTGTATCAGCGCAGTGGGTACCTCCCACTCCTGGGCCGTTGAGAAGCAAATGAACGCAGCCTACACCTACAGTGTCGACCAGCAAAAAGAAAAAACGGTAACCGGAACGGTTACGGACGCTACCGGAGAACCGTTAATCGGTGTAAATATCTCAGCTAAAGGTACCACAGCGGGTACCATTACTGACTTCAACGGGCAATTCAGCCTACGCATTCCCGAAGATGCCGTATTGCAGGTTTCCTATATCGGATATAAAACAATGGAAGTTGCAGCCACCGGCCGCCAGACTTTCAATATCCGCATGGAAGAAGACTCCGAACTTCTCGACGAAGTAGTTATCGTCGGTGCCTCCTTCCGCAAAGGCGACCTCACAGGAGCCATCGGAAACGTCGACGGGGAAGCGCTCCGCGAGCGTCCGGTGACTAACATTAACCAGGCGTTGCAGGGACGTGTAGCGGGTGTGTTTATCAGCACGGCCGCCAAGCCCAGCGACGATGCGAGTATCAAGATACGTGGTACGAACTCCATCAACTCGGGCAGCGACCCTATTTATGTGGTCGACGGTCTGGTGATGGAGAATAACCAGGGCGGCTTTAACTCCGTCAACCTGAATGATGTAGAATCTATCCAGGTATTGAAAGATGCCTCGGCCACGGCGTTGTATGGTTCGCGCGGTGCTAACGGTGTTGTGGTAATCACCACCAAGAAAGGCAAAAGCGGCGAAGGGCGTGTAAGCTACGACGGTTGGGTAGGCTTTAATAAGATAACCCAGCGCCCGGACGTGCTGACGGCTACGCAACT
>DAMCMT010000063.1:0-25428 GCA_032108265.1 Bacteroides sp. | reverse complement strand
CCCCACAGCCAACCGCCAGCAGTACATCGACGAAACGCTGATGAAAGGCAACCTCGCCTTCTCCGACCAGGAGTTCGAAGCATACCGCAACGGGAAGAACTACGACTGGCTGGATCAGGTGATGCGCACAGGTGTTCAGCAGAACCACGCTGTGTCGTTCGCCGGCGGCTCGGAGAAAGGTAATTTCTACTTCTCGCTCGGCTATTCCGATATCAAAGGAATGATTGAAAAGATGACCCAGAAGAAGTACACCGGCCGCTTCAACGCCGAGTACAACATCAAAACGTGGCTGAAAGTCGGCACCAACACCTCGTTTACACATACCAATGACGGCATGCCGTCGGACGACGTGTACAACAAGGCGCTCTGGGCCAATCCCCTACTGGATTACGCACCGTACAAAAGCGATGCAACCCGCTACGGCAGCGACTACCTGACGCTGTACTACCGCTCGCACGGCGAACAGAACAACAATGATTACAACCCGTTCAACTCGCTCGAAATCGACCGCAAGCGTACACGCAACAGGCTGCTGTCGACCAACTACCTCAACATCAACCCGATTAAAGGTTTGAACCTGCGTTCGACCCTCGCCCTCGACTATGCCGAGCAGAAGTGGTTCGAGTTTACCCCGGACAACATACAGGAGTCTATCAGGCATTACAACGGCGATGCGCGCGCAAAGCACGAACGCTGGACCGACCTGAACTGGCAGTGGGATAACACCATCACCTACGAAACTACCATCGACGACAAGCACCGCATCAACGGTCTGCTGGGTACAAGTACCACCAAGAAGTCTTACGATTATACCAAGGCACAGGGCGACCGCTTCGCCAGCAACGACCTGAACTACTACGACCTAGGCGGCTCTGCCGCCCTCGAAAAGAGGGATATCGGTTCGGATTTCAAGAACAGTACACTCGTATCTTTCCTTGCCCGCGCCAATTACAGCTACGACAACCGCTATATGCTGACGGCTACCGCCCGTTACGACGGTTCTTCGAAGTTCGCCAAAGGGCACCGCTGGGGTCTGCTGCCCTCGTTCTCGGCTGCATGGAACATCAGCAGCGAAGAGTTCATGCGCGACCAGCGTTTCTTCGATATGCTGAAACTACGCGCCGGATACGGTGTGGTAGGTAATCAGGCTATCGACGATTATGTGTACGCAACGTGGTATTACTCATCCGTCAGCAACGGCGAAGCCGCCTATGCTACCAGCGGTTTGCGCGGCAACCCGTCTATCACCTGGGAAAAACAGAAACAAACGAACATCGGGTTGGATATGGCGTTCCTCGGCGAGCGCATCCGCCTGTCGCTCGACGGGTTCTTTATCCGCAACGAAAACCTTTTATTGAAACACCCGCTACGGGTAACCACCGGATATACGGAAGTATGGGAGAACATCGGCGAAGTTAAGAACCGCGGTTTCGAAGCAACACTGGGGGCAACCGTTATTAAAACCCGCGATTTCAACTGGGATGTGAATGCGAACATCTCGTTCGATAAGAACGAAGTTAATAAGCTTTACGACAACGTGAGGGAAATATACAACGGCACAGACCGTGAAAAGAACATATTCCTGAACGAATCTTTGAATAATATCTACACCTACAAAAGCGGGGGCATCGCTCAGGAATCTAACCGCGAACTGTGGGAGGGTATTAACTACAGCGGAAAGAACGTAAGCCCGGGCGATTTGTTTGCCCTGGATATTTCAGGCCCCGACGGCACACCCGACGGTATTGTGGATAGTTATGACCGCACCGTTATCGGCCGCAAAGACCCGAAATTCTACGGCGGCTTCTCTACCGATTTTGATTATAAAGGAATTACATTAAGCGCAGTATTCAACTACTCGTACGGCGCAAAGAAAATCAGCAGCTACTACGAGTCACTGATCAACAGTACGGGAACCAGCATGGCTTCGGCCGACCTGCTCGACCGTTGGACACCCGAGAATACCAATACGTCTATCCCGCGGGCCATTGCCAATACATCCAGCGGATACAACCGCTACAATCCGTCGGATTTGGATACGGCGATACAGAATGCTTCGTACCTGCGGCTGAGTACGCTGACGCTAGCCTACAACCTCCCGGCAAGCGTGTTGCAGAAAATCCATTTCAGCAACCTGCGCGTGTATGCTACGGCATCCAACCTGTTCTGCATCACAAAGTACAAAGGCTTCGACCCCGAGACGGGCGACTATGGCTACCCGCCTTCCAAGCAATTTGTATTTGGTGTTAACTTCAGTTTCTAATAGTATAATGAAAACAACATATAAGATGAAAAAGTACAATATAATATGGTCGCTCGCCATTGCAACGGCCTTCCTGCTAAGTTCGTGCGAGGACTTTCTGACACAGGAGAACAAAAAAGGACTCACCGAGGAAGAAATATACTCCGAGGCCAAGTACATCGAACTCAATATCAAAGGGATTTATAATACGTGGAAGAATGACCGCACCGACTTCGATGCACTGGTGTTCATGCTCGGTCTGGACGATACGCAACAGGGCGCCTACCAGACATTGAAAGAAAGTCCCGCACAGGCCAGCCTCGACAAATACGACGGCAACCTGAATTCAATGAACGGCACCGTTACCGGACAGTGGAACCGCCGCTGGCCCACGATTGTGGCTGCCGCCAAAATTGTTCGTTCGCTGGAAAACGAAGACATCCAGGCCGGAACTCAACTGGCTCACTTGCTGGGCGAGGCATCCTTCATCCGCGGCTTTGTGGATTTCGAGCTGGCCATGTACTGGGGCGAAATACCCATCATCGACATGAACCGTACCGAAGAACTGGGATACGGCCGCCAACCTCTCAAAGACGTGTGGCAGTTCATTATCGACGATCTAACCCGTGCCGCACAGTACGCCCCCGACACGCACGACCCGGGCAGGGCTACATCGGGCGCTGCATGGGCCATGCTGGGAAAAGCCTACATGTCGGCCCCCGAAGAAACCGGCCTGCGCGATTTCAGCAAAGCTAAAGAATGCTTCGAGAACATGATGAGCCGCTATTCGCTCGTAAATTATGCCGATCTGTGGAACTATGCCACCCCGAATACGGCCGAGTCGATACTGGAATTCCAGTTCAGCCCCGAGTACCCGAACAACAATAAAATACAGTTCCAGATCGGTTCGCGTGCCGTACAGAACCACTTCGGCGACGGCTGCTACTACTCCGGTTACGACAAGCTGGTGCCTACTCCCTTCGGCTGGAACATGGAAGCCGACGGCGGCGTGTGGGAAGAAGGCGACCTTCGCCGGGAAGAGACACTGCGCATAGACTTCACCTATCACGATGTTACCCCCACCCTCGACCCGGTATTGTGGGAAGATATAGGCGATGACCACGACGAACTGCTTCCGCACATCAAGAAGTACGAAGACATCCGTACCGACAAGCACGAAGGCAGCATTTCGAATATGTGGAACTCGGGCAAGAATGTAATTGTGCTTCGCCTGGGCGATATCAAACTACTCTACGCCGAGTGTCTGAACGAATTGAACCAAACCGCCGAAGCGGTAAATGTAGTGAACGAAGTTCGTACCCGCGCCTGGGGAGGAACCCTGCCTGCTGATAAAACGTGGAGCACAGCTATGTCGCAAAGCGAATTCAGGGAAAAGGTTCTGGACGAACGCATCCGCGAACTGTTGGGCGAAAACTGGCGCCGTGTCGACCTTATCCGCACCGGCAAGTACGTGGAACTGGTGAAAGAGCGCAACAAGTGGGCCAACCGCTTCGGCAACATCCAGTCGCACCACGTACGGTACCCGATACCCGACGAGGAAATCAAACAGAACGAGGATATAACAGCCGAAGACCAGAATCCGGGCTACAATTAATAATGATATGGCCGCGCTTATAAGCCTCGCCATGTATGAGGCCTCGTACATGGCGGGATTTGCAAGTGCGGCCATATTTTTCGCCAAATATATGGCGAGGCTTACAAGCGCGGCTATATCTACCACAAAATATATGGCGAGGCTTATAAGCGTGGCCATGTTGCCAAATACAAAAAACCTCTTATCTTTGTCAGGTGTTAATGCCGAACAGGCATTAACCCGCTAAATCTCTATAAACCAATTAAAAACCAACTCATTACACATGAAAGCAAAACTCATTTTACTCATGTTGACAGCCACATTCAGCCTGGCGCTGAAGGCACAGAAAGAAACCATCCGGATAAGCACGGACAACACCGACCTGGTATATCAGGTGGCCGATAACGGGCGGCTGTACCAGAGCTACTTCGGCAAAAGCCTGAAATTCGACGACCTGAAACACCTTCGCCCGGTAGCCGAAGCCTACATCACGCACGGCATGGAAGATTACTTCGAACCCGCCATCCGCGTACTGCACAACGACGGCAACCCTTCGTTGTTGCTTACCTACAAAAGCCACACCGCCTCGCAGGTGAAACCGGGGGTAAACCAAACTGTAATCACACTGGCCGACGAGAAATATCCCGTAGAAGTAAAGCTGTATTTCACTGCTTTTGAGAAAGAAAATATCATCAAAGCATACACCGAAATCAGGCACAACGAGAAGAAGCCGGTTACGCTTTCCAACTATGCCTCGTCCATGCTTCACCTGGTGCGCGACAGTTACTACCTCACCGAATTCGCCGGCGACTGGGCCAAGGAGGTCAACATGACCGAACGCCAGCTCGATTTCGGCAAGAAGATGATCGACACCAAGCTGGGCACCCGTGCCAATATGTTTGTATCACCTTTCTTCATGCTTTCGCTGGACGGGGAAGCACAGGAAAACACCGGCGATGTAATCCTCGGAACCATCGGCTGGACGGGTAACTTCCGCTTCACGTTTGAGGTCGACCAGTTGAATAAACTGCGTATCATCTCAGGCATTAACCCTTATGGTTCCGAATACCAGCTAAAACCAAATGAAACTTTCCAAACACCTGAATTCATCTTCACCTACAGCGACCAGGGAATCGGAAAGGCCAGCCGCGACCTCCACCGCTGGGCGCGCAACCATCAACTAAAAGACGGTAACGGCCACCGCATGACGCTGCTCAACAACTGGGAAGCCACTTACTTCAACTTCAACGAAGAAAAGCTATGCGCCATCATGGACGATGCCGCCAGCCTCGGCGTAGATATGTTCCTGCTGGACGACGGTTGGTTTGCCAACAAATACCCACGCAAAGCCGACACACAGGGTTTAGGCGACTGGCAGGAAACTGTTGAGAAACTACCTAACGGCATCGGCCGCCTGGTCAAAGAAGCTACCGATAGAGGCATCAAGTTCGGCCTTTGGATCGAGCCCGAAATGGTAAACCCCAAAAGCGAACTGTACGAAAACCACAAGGACTGGGTTATCCACCTGCCCAACCGCGACGAGTACTACTTCCGCAACCAGATGGTACTCGACCTTAGCAACCCGAAAGTGCAGGATTTCGTATTCGGCATCGTCGACGATTTATTAACAAAATATCCGGGTATTGCCTACTTCAAGTGGGATGCCAACAGCCCGATAACCAATATTTATTCCACGTACCTCAAAGACAAGCAATCACACCTGTACATCGACTATGTACGCGGGTTGTACAATGTTCTCGACCGCATCAAGGCCAAATACCCTACCCTGCCGATGATGCTTTGTTCTGGTGGCGGCGGACGTTCGGATTACAAGGCACTGGAATACTTCACCGAATTCTGGCCGAGTGATAATACCGACCCGGTGGAACGTATCTTTATCCAGTGGGGATATTCGCACTTCTTCCCGACGAAGACTCTTTCGGCACACGTTACAACCTGGAATAAGAATACAAGTATTAAGTTCCGCACAGACGTTGCGATGTCGGGCAAACTGGGATTTGATATTATCGTTAACGAGTTGAATGAAGCCGAACAGCAATACTGCAAAGAGGCCGTTGCAAACTTCCAACGTCTGGAAAATACGTTGCAGGATGGTGATTTCTACCGCCTCTACTCTCCGTATGAGGGCGATCATGCATCGGTAATGTCAGTCAGCGAGAATAAGCAGAGTGCGGTGATGTTCGCATATGATATTCATCCGCGTTATGCAGAGAACCTTACTCCGGTGAAATTGCAGGGATTAGACCCGGCAAAGCAATACAGGATACAGGAAATCAATCTGATGCCGGGAGCTAAGTCAAATCTTCCAATGAACGGGCAGGTTGTTTCAGGAGATTACCTGATGAATGCAGGTTTGAAAGTATTCACCACGCGGCAGACGAATAGCCGGGTGATTGAATTAATTGAAAATTGAAAATGAAAAATTGAAAATTACCATGCGGCATATTTCTAAACTATCCGCATGGTAATTTTCAACTTTCCATTTTCAATTAAAACAGCGACCAAGCCACCGTAAGACCAGCCATTACAATAGCCACCATACTCATTAACTTAATAAGTATATTCAAGCTAGGTCCGGAAGTATCTTTGAACGGGTCGCCCACTGTATCGCCCACAACAGTTGCCTTATGCACGTCAGAGCCTTTTCCACCGTGGTTACCTTCTTCAATATACTTCTTCGCATTATCCCAGGCACCGCCCGAGTTTGCCATGAAGATAGCCAGTACGAAACCTGTACTCAGTCCACCGATAAGTAATCCCATAACGCCGGTGACACCGAATATCAATCCCGTTACCACCGGAGCAGCAATAGCAATAACAGACGGGATAATCATTTCGCGCTGCGCACCTTTCGTCGATATTTCTACACAACGGGCATAATCCGGTTCTGCCTTACCCTCCATAATTCCTTTTATTGTACGGAACTGGCGGCGAACTTCGTCTACCATATCGCCCGCTGCACGTCCTACGGCATTCATAGTGAGACCGCAGAACAGGAATGCCATCATTGAGCCGATAAATATACCTACAAGCACCTTCGGGTTCATCAGTGTTACTTCGTACCAGTTCATAAAATCAAGGAACGACGCTGCATGCAGTTGCTCAACGGTCACGGAAACCTGATCGGTAATGGCTACCATTTTATTGGTTGCACCTTCAGCAAGACGAACCAGTGCTATTTTAATTTCTTCAATGTACGATGCAAGGAGTGCCAATCCGGTAAGAGCAGCAGAACCGATAGCAAAACCTTTTCCTGTAGCCGCTGTAGTATTTCCCAATGAGTCGAGCGCATCCGTGCGTTTGCGTACTTCAGGTCCCAGGCCAGACATCTCGGCGTTACCACCGGCGTTATCGGCAATCGGTCCGTAAGCATCCGTGGCCAGAGTATAACCGAGGGTCGAAAGCATGCCTACAGCCGCAATACCGATACCGTACAATCCCATACCAATATTGGCAAAATCAAATCCGGAAGCGAAATAGTAAGAAGCAATTACTCCCACAACAACTGCAAGAACCGGAATACAGGTTGATACCATTCCCAAGCCCAGTCCGGAAATAATTACCGTTGCCGGTCCTGTCTTTCCCGATTCGGCAACCCTCTTAGTAGGTTTATAGGAGTGAGATGTATAATATTCCGTAGCTTGACCGATAACAATACCCACCAGCAGACCTACCACAACCGAACACGATATCCATTGCCAATTGGGTATATCCAACAGGTACATAATACCAAATGTAGCCACCACTATCAATGCCGAGCTGAGGTTTGTTCCGAAAGAAAGAGAGCGAAGCAGATTCTTCATCGTTGCATTCTCACCGGTTTTTACAGAGAAAATACCCACAATGGAAAGTAAAATACCCACAGCGGCAATAAGCATAGGTGCAATAACTGCTTTAGTCTGCAATTCAAAATTGCCTGTAGTTGCAAATGCCGCAGCACCCAGAGCCGCAGTAGCAAGGATGGAACCGCAATAAGATTCGTAAAGGTCGGCGCCCATACCGGCAACGTCGCCCACATTATCGCCTACGTTATCGGCAATGGTTGCAGGGTTACGCGGGTCATCTTCGGGAATACCGGCTTCAACCTTACCCACAAGGTCGGCGCCTACATCGGCAGCCTTGGTGTAAATACCACCACCCACACGGGCAAACAAGGCCTGGGTAGAGGCTCCCATCCCAAAGGTAAGCATGGTAGTCGTTATAAATGTCAGCTTTTCGGGCGTATCGGGTAATACCCAGCTAAGCAGCAGATACCAGAAAGCAATATCAAATAATCCCAGTCCTACTACTACAAGACCCATAACGGCGCCACTTCGGAAAGCCACTTGCAAACCGCTGTTCAAGGACTTTCTAGCTGCATTGGCGGTACGTGCCGATGCGTAAGTTGCCGTTTTCATACCCAGAAAACCAGCCAGACCGGAGAAGAAACCACCGGTAAGAAATGCCACAGGCACCCAGTTGTTCTGTAAACCGAAATAGGCCATGATGGCAAAAATAACGGCCATGACCACAAATACGGCAATAACTACTTTGTATTGTTGCTTAAGATAAGACATAGCGCCTGTACGAACGTGTTGGGCTATTTTCTTCATGGTATCGGTACCTTCATCCTGTTTCATCATCCAACGGAAGAAGTAATACGCAAAACCTAAAGCCAGTAACGAGGCTACCGGAACGAGCCAGAAGAGTAGATTGTCCATAGAATTATGTTTTAAAGGTATATGTTAATCCCAAATATATTGATTGTTTGGGAATATGACAAATAAAATGAAATATTTAATTTAATAGCAGTAATTTGCCGTACTTGTGTTGATTCATGACTATACTGGTATTAACCCATAATTACACTGGTGCTAACACAAACTTATCAAGGGCATGACTTTTAAGAACCTCGGGCACGACTTCTTAAAGTCTTGGAAATAACTACCTTTCGCTATTATTAATAAGCAATTGTAGCATCTTAATAGATTAATATGTATTTTTGCCCCATTATTTATACTCAAAAACATTACAGGGAAAAATGAGAAAATGGCGTATTGAAGATTCCGAAGAGCTCTACAACATTACAGGATGGGGAACTTCTTACTTTGGTATCAATGAACAAGGTCATGTAGTAGTAACTCCCCGCAAAGATGGAGTGGCTGTGGACCTGAAAGAGCTGGTAGATGAATTGCAGTTGCGAGATGTGGCTTTGCCTATGCTTCTGCGTTTCCCCGATATACTTGACAGCCGGATTGAAAAAACATCCCGTTGCTTCCAGCAGGCTTCGGAAGAGTACGGCTACAAGGGGCAGAACTTTATCATTTATCCCATTAAAGTGAACCAGATGCAGCCCGTGGTAGAAGAAATAATAAGCCACGGCAAAAAATTCAATCTGGGACTCGAAGCCGGCTCCAAGCCCGAACTTCATGCAGTGATAGCCGTTAATACCGACTCGGACTCACTCATAATCTGCAACGGCTATAAAGACGAAAGTTACATTGAACTGGCCCTTCTGGCCCAGAAAATGGGTAAACGCATCTTTCTTGTTGTAGAGAAGCTGAACGAACTAAAGTTAATAGCCAAGATGGCGAAGCAACTAAATGTGCGACCGAATATTGGCATTCGTATTAAACTAGCTTCTTCCGGTAGCGGTAAATGGGAAGATTCGGGCGGTGATGCCAGCAAATTCGGCCTCTCATCAAGCGAATTGCTCGAAGCGCTTGATTTCCTTGAAAAGAAAGACATGAAAGAATGCCTGCGGCTGATACATTTCCATATCGGTAGCCAAGTAACCAAGATACGCCGTATTAAAACCGCCCTGCGCGAAGCCTCGCAATTCTATGTACAGCTTCACGGTATGGGCTTCAATGTAGAATTTGTGGATATCGGCGGTGGACTTGGTGTAGATTACGATGGTACACGTTCGTCCAGTAGCCAAAGCAGCGTAAACTACTCCATACAGGAGTATGTAAACGACTCAATTTCTACACTGGTCGATGCCAGCGACAAGAACGGAATACCGCACCCCAACATTATCACCGAAAGTGGACGTGCGCTAACAGCACATCACTCCGTGCTTATTTTCGAAGTGCTGGAAACTGCCACACTTCCCCAATGGGATGATGACGAAGAGGTAACCGAGAACGACCACGAATTGGTACGCGAACTATACGAAATATGGGACAACCTTAACCAGAACAAAATGCTCGAAGCCTGGCACGATGCCCAGCAGATACGCGAAGAAGGTCTCGACCTCTTCAGTCACGGCATTGTCGACCTGAAGACCCGTGCCCAAATTGAACGGCTTTACTGGTCAATAAGCCGGGAAATCAACCAGATTGCTTCCGGGCTAAAACACACTCCGGATGATTTTAAAGGCCTTTCGAAGTTGTTGGCTGATAAATATTTCTGTAATTTCTCGCTTTTCCAGTCGTTGCCCGACTCTTGGGCTATCGACCAGATATTCCCCATTATGCCTATCGACCGGCTTGACGAAAGACCCGACCGCACGGCCACCTTACAGGATATTACTTGCGACTCGGATGGAAAGATAGCTAACTTCATATCCACCAAAAATGTATCACACTATCTTCCTGTGCATAGTTTAAAAAACAAAGAGCCTTATTTAATGGGGGTGTTCCTTGTGGGAGCCTATCAGGAAATATTGGGTGATATGCACAATCTTTTTGGTGATACGAATGCAGTTCACATTACTGTAAACGACAAAGGTTACAGCATTGACCAGATAATTGATGGCGAAACGGTGGCCGAGGTACTGGATTATGTGCAATATAACCCCAAGAAGCTTGTACGCACACTGGAAACATGGGTAACCAAATCTGTAAAAGAAGGCAAGATTTCGGTAGAAGAGGGTAAGGAATTCCTGTCGAATTACCGTTCGGGGCTTTACGGATATACTTATTTGGAATAATATGAAACAAAAACTAACCATAATCAAAGTAGGAGGGAAGATTGTCGAAGAAGAATCTTCTCTGAACAACCTATTAAATGATTTCGCCGCTATTGAAGGACATAAACTCCTTGTTCACGGCGGCGGACGTTCCGCCACTGCCATGGCTACCCGGTTAGGCATTGAAAGCCAAATGGTCAACGGTCGTCGCATTACGGATGCCGATACTCTCCGTGTTGTAACCATGGTATACGGCGGATTGGTAAACAAAAACATCGTAGCCGGCCTGCAATCTCTCAATATTAACGCTCTTGGCCTTACCGGCGCCGACATGAATGTTATCCTCTCCGAAAAACGCCCTGTAAAAGATATAGACTATGGCTTTGTCGGCGATGTGAAAAGGGTAGATGGAGCCATCCTTGCCGACCTTATTCGCAAAAATATTGTTCCCGTCATGGCTCCGCTAACCCACGACAGGCAGGGACACATGCTCAACACTAACGCCGATACTATTGCCGGCGAAACAGCGAAGGCTCTTGCTGATTGCTTCGAGGTGACTCTCGTGTATTGTTTCGAAAAGAAAGGTGTTTTGCGCGATGAGGCCGACGATGACAGCGTGATCCCTGAAATTGATTATCCTGCCTTTCAACGTTATGTTGCTGAAGGAGTTATTCAAGGCGGAATGATACCTAAACTCGAAAACTCTTTCGAATCTATCAACGCGGGTGTAGCTGAGGTTATTATCACTCAGGCAACAGCCATTAATGGGCTAGGCGGCACACTAATAAAAAAATAATTTCCCGGTTACTGTAACTTTCCACCCGCTGGTTCGTCAACTGTATTAGAGATGCAAATGATTAGCTTCCGCGACGACATATTGCCCCTGAAGGACAAGCTTTTCCGGATAGCACTCCGGATAACTTTTAATAGGGCGGAAGCGGAAGATGTCGTTCAGGATACGATGTTGCGTGTCTGGAGCAGGAAAGACGAATGGTCGGAATTCCAATCCATAGAAGCATTTTGCATCACAGTGGCCCGAAACCTGGCCATAGACCGTAGTCAGAAGAAAGAAGCCCAGAACATCAGTCTGGAATCAACCTTTGATGTTACTGAAATGTCATCAGGTCCATCTGAACTACTCGAGTCTAAGGAACGGTTCGATATTATCGACCGCCTGATTAATGAACTACCCGAAAAGCAACGCATGATTATGCAACTCAGGGACATTGAAGGCGAGAACTACAAAGAAATTGCCCGGATAATGAATATATCCGAGGAACAGGTGAAAGTAAATCTGTTCCGGGCAAGACAAAAAGTAAGACAAGGATATACGGAGATTGAAAAATATGGATTATAAACGCATCGAGCAACTACTGGAACGCTATTGGAATTGCGAAACTTCGGTCGAAGAAGAAAATGAGTTGCGTGCATTCTTTTCCGACAACGATATACCGGAAACTCTGCGTTCCTACAAGGATATCTTTGTTTATCAGTCCTTGCAACAGGATATGAAGATAAGTTCGGACTTTGATACCCGTATGCTTAGTCAGGTTGAAGAAGAACCGGTCAGAATACGGAAAGTATCATTTATTCGCAAGATATACCCATTGATGCGCGCTGCGGTGGTTGTAGGGGTTTTCCTGGCATTAAGCAATGTCGTTCACCATACCATGTTTAAAGACGATGTGCCGATGGATTACAATTACGATGCTTACACAGATACTTACACCGACCCGGAAATAGCATATGAAACAGTATCCTCTGCATTGATGATACTGTCGGAAGGACTGAATAACTCGCAGGCAAAGCATTCAACAGATTCTTTGCGTGTAGAGAAAACAGAAAGTATAGGAGAACAGTGATGATGAAGAGACTATTTTTAATGCTTGTAACCGGCTTAATGGTAACACTAGCCAATGCCCAGGATTTTGTACAACTTTTTATGGACGAGCATAGAGATGATTCTGCTATCAGTTGTATCACAATTAGTCCGAAGATGATGCAGGAAATCCTGAAAAGCGAGATAGAGAAGAATGAAAATATGGTGGAAGTTATTTCCGGATTGAAAAGTATGCAGGTATTATCATCGACCACCAACGGTGAAGACTATTACCGGCAGGCTTTGGAGACCGTAAAGAAGAATAGCAGCCGGTATGAAGCATATTCTTCATTCAACTCGAACGGAGGAGATTATCAGATAATGGTAAGAAAGATAAGTGGTGAAATTGTGGAGATGATTATGATGTCTTTTACGAATAACAGGTTTGTAGTCATAAATCTGACCGGCAATATAAAGGCGGAATTTATTTCGACATTGGCTGGTTCAATCGCAAAAGAGAAACTATAAAAACGAATAATTTTCATTTGCTTTAAATATAGTTAGTGTGCTTAATTAACAACAAAATGAGGCTGTGAAGTCTCAATTCTCTCAATTTCTATTAAATGACTAACTAAGGTAAAAGGGTTACTGCGTGAGCAGCAACCCTTTTCTTCTTTATTTTATTACTACCACAATCGGGTTCATGTCATCTGTCAGATTATTAAGGAAAGAAAGTTCTTTTGTCTTTTCTGCGTCGGGGTTATCCTCCAGCCACTCAATAGCATCAGGAGCTTCTATAATACTGGCATATTCGTTTTCCGCGCTGGTTGTATATATTTGAAAAGGTAAGAAATTGGTAATATCATCCTTTATCATATCACTGTATTTTGCTAGTTTGGTCACTCTTGTTTTTTTATTGAATAACCCATTGTATACGATCACATCACCATAAAATCCTTGAATGCATTGGAAGAATACATCGTTTTTTGTCTCGTTAACATAACTTATTATTAATCTCCGGTTACTGTTTTCAGCATTTGTACGCTCATTTTCAGGCCAGTACCAGCTACCGGTATTGAAAATCATATGTTTTTCGAGGTTATTGTCCTTTAATTTATAAATGGTATCCATGAAAAGCTCTTTATAATAAATATCGTTGTCGTACTTCCATAAAACCTCGTTACCCAGGGATGTTTTCAATACTTTATCGTTAGAATAACTTATATCAATTACTCCATTCTTTGAGTAGTTTCCATAAATCATTGAGCTTCTTATAACACTCATTCCTGTAATATTATCCATTATATTGCCTAAATCTGTTAGTGTATTGGGTACGCTATCGATAGGTTCTCCATTGTAATTGTATATAACAATGGAGTTTTCGCCAGTCAATAATTCATTGTTCAATGCCCCTACAATCGAAGAACCGGAAAAAACGAAATAAGATGGCATCATTGCCTGTATTTGAATATCTATTTTACCTTTATACTCGCCTGATGTATTATATGCAATTAGTTGATTAGGTTGTCTGAGAAAATAAAGAAGACCGTTTTCTTCATCGCCCCAGCAATGTGTATTTGAATATGCTTCCGGATCATCGCCTATATGGCCTATCTTGGTAATAAACTTTCCACTGTCTTTATGGAATGCCATACATTGCTTGTCGGTTATAACAATTATTTTATCCTTAATAATCATTATTTGTGGAGCGTTGCCGATTAAACTTTCATCGGTAGTTTCCAAAGGAATATACTGAATGGATTTCCCAAAATCAGAAGCTTTTAGCTCTGTTAATTCATTCATGGCTTTAGCCAGGTCAATCGAGTTTCCATCTTTTGCATCTCCCTGTTTATCGGAACATGCAATAAATAATAGGCTTGTAGTAAGCAGAGAAAGAAAGTAGAGTTTTTTCATATGTGCGTTTTTATGGTAATTATATGTGTTTTTCTTTAATGTACAAATAAACTAATTAATTCAGTTTTAAAACTAAATAGCACAGTTAAACAATCAAAAAAGTAATATTATCATAAAAAAAAGTATCCGAAAGCTACCACAGCTTTCGGATACCACACACAATTAAAGGTTTTGGTTGTATAAGGAGAATTTATATTATAATCTATGTAGTCCTTTTTTAGAAAAGTCAATTTCCGGATTGCCTTTATAACCCACGTCTCCACTTCCGTTAACCCGTCCGCTAAGTTTGCGAACTGCATGGCATTTGATGTCGCCCGACCCGTGTACATAAGCAGAAACATTTTCAGCTTTCAGGTCGGCTGCACTGATATCGCCTGAGCCATGAACGTTATAATCAGCATTTTCAGTTTCACCGTTCAGGTAAATATCACCGGAACCGTGTACCTTTACTTCAGAATATTTGCTTTTCACGCCAGAAAGACGGATGTCGCCCGAGCCGCGTACATTAACTGTCAGACTATTACATCTGATGCTCTTTCCGTCGATATCGCCTGAACCATTTACCGATACATTAATATCACCACGGGTATCCATGCCGTTTTTCAAGTGAATATCTCCAGAACCATTTACTCTGATGTCCGATAAAGCAGGTCCTGAAACTCTGATCTCTACTTTTCCTGAATTCCGGATGCTCGTATTCTTCTTGTATTGAACAATGAGCGTACCATCTTTTACATACGTTTCGATTAATGGAATAATATTGCTTGATGCATAAACTTCCACTGAGGGTTTACCGGATGTCTGAGTATAAAACACATCTGGGCTACCATTGAGATTAATTCCGGTAAAGTTGTCCACACTAATCGTTTTAGTCTTATAGTCTTTGTTTCCTGTAACGGAATTCTGCGCACTAACCGGCATCGACAGTGCTAATACTGCTATACCTATACTGAATGCTGCAATTTTCTTAAACATAACTTATGTATTTATTGATGAATAATATCGTTATAATTGTTTGATAGATCCTATACCATTCTTACTGATCCTTTTATCAGCCGGAGAACCTTTGTATTTGATACTTCCCACACCGTCTACTGAGGCCGAGATAGATTCTGTTGCATAACAGGTAATGTTACCTACCCCTCTTGCAGCAGCTTCTACAGAACCTGCCTTTAATTCATCTGCATCAATATTTCCCACTCCACGGCTGTTTAATATCGCTCTGCTTACTTCTCCTGATAATCTTGCATTTCCTACGCCGGTAGAATTAGTCGATAATTCATTTGCCGATAACCCTTTAATGTTAATATCACCAACACCATGATGTCCGATATTAAGAGTTGTTGTAGTTAAACCATTCTCAATATTTACATTACCAACACCATTGAAAGTTATATCCTTTAAATCAGGAGTTGTAATCATGATTTTCATCTTCTTTACATTCTTCACCCTGTTTTTCTTTTCCATAGACAGGTACAATGTATTATTTTCGATAGACACTTCAATCAGTTCGATAATATTATCCGGACCGTATATTTCCAGTTTCGTTTCTCCGTCTGTTGATTGAGTATAATAAACATCGCCAACCGTAGAAATATCTATTCCTGAGAACTCGGTTACTTTATAATTGCGGCTAATATAGTTTTTACTGGGATTTATGCTCATGCCCCGATTATTGCAACTGCCAAAAAGTATAATTACAGAGAATAATACTGCATTTAAAAGGATGTTACGTGGTTTCATAATTCTTTGCTTTTTAGTTAGTGTTTCCTTTTAGACGTGGCTGGGTGCATAAAAGTTGCAATCAACTTTGTTTTTCTTAAAGAAAACCTAAAAATATAGTTCAAACGGTATGCCACTAGCTTAAATTGCTGATAGGTAATGGGTTGCGCTTATTTATGGGTGTCCGATAATGAACACTTCCTTTTGAAACAGGACAAATTATAAGGTAAACCATAGGGTTAAATAAAGTTAACGAACAATATTCTTCTGTTATTTCTTTTGTCTATCATTCATAAAGATGTTGATTTGTGGTAGAAATAAATATGAAAGATAATACTTCCACTCACATACTCGAAGATAAAGAATTGGGCACGTTGATTGTTCAGGTTAACCCCCGCGCCCGCCGTTTTGTATTCCGTACCAAAAGCGACGCCATATATGTTTCCATACCGCCCGGGACTACCCGTAAAGAACTGGATGATGCCATCGAAAGCCTGCGCGATAAACTTTTACATTCCCGGCAGAAGGTCGCTCCCTCGCGACGCATAGACCTGAATTATCACATCCATACTGAATTCTTTAAACTCACTCTGGTGCAAGGTAACCGGAAGAAATTCCTGGCACATTCCGAACTAGGTGAAATGAAGATAATCTGCCCACCCGATGCTGATTTTGATGATCCTTCCTTACAGGAATGGCTTCAAAAAGTAATTGAAGAGGGCTTGCGGCGAAATGCCAAAATCATTCTCCCGCCGCGATTATATATGCTTTCCAACCAACATGACTTACCCTACAAAAGCATAAAAATCAATTCAAGCAAAGGACGATGGGGTAGTTGTTCAGCCCGGGCAAACATCAACTTGTCCTATTATCTCGTATTGCTGCCTTTACACTTAATAGATTATGTGTTATTGCACGAGTTATGCCATACCCGCGAAATGAATCACGGCGAAAAGTTCTGGGCCTTAATGGATAAAATAACCGATGGAAACGCGCAAAAGTTGCGGCGTGAACTCAAGGAATATAAAACGAATATCTGAGTCGGAGATTTATTTTGCCATTTGTTTTATCCCATCCGCATCCTTAATAAATGAAAGGCTACCGCCACGTTCGCTTAAATCGAACGTTGATAACTGGTCGGTTTCATTGTCCACAATCATCAAGGCACTTTGTTCGGCAAATCTGGTAACCTGGAGTACCAGAGGTTCCTCAGTAATCCGCCTGCTTACCAGCAAGCTGTCATTTACATATACAGAAAGTGAATCATTAGCAAATCCGCTAACCAGATTAATCGTGTACAGCTCTGTATAATGCCGGGGAGCCGGGTCTTTGGCCCGTTGTGCCCGCATACTGATATAAATGAAAATAACAATCACAAAAAGTACAGCAAAGGCCAGTAAGCCATTGCCTATCATAAACTGTTTGTTTGTATTTAAACGATGTGCCATGAGGATTTCTTGGTTAATAGAACGATGTAAAGATATACATTTTGAATGGCTAAGTCAATTCTTGTTAAAATTTTAACTAATCGCCAGTTAATATAACAGATGCGGAGGAAGAATATATTAATTTTGATGATATAAAGATGGCATAAAAAGATTATGAACAAACTTCCAATCCTAATCGTCTCAATAGCAGTAATTGTAACAACCGCTTGTTCCGAGAAGAAGCCCCTCACACTTGCTAATTCTTCTGCTGAAAGGATATTAGTCTCACTAACACTCGAAGAAAAAACACATTTATTAGCTGATACTCACCAGCAGGAAATCTGTACCACCTACCCCATTCCCCGTTTGGGAATCCCTTCCATTACAATAGCCGATGGCTCGTCCGGACGTTCTACTTTTCCCATTTCCATATCACTGGCTTCTACATGGAATACGGAACTCATAACCAGTGTAGGCGAGGCCATGGGGTATGAAGCCCTCAAATGTGGAGTAGATGTATTATGCACTCCCGCTCTCCATATCAACCGACACCTGATGTATATTCAAAACAACGATTCTTTTTCCGAAGACCCAGTGTTATCCGGACAGATGGCCTCTGCTATGGTACAAGGCATTCAATCCACCGGAGTAGGAGCCTCATTGAAATATTTTGGAGTAAACGACCCGCAAAGAGATATTCGGCTAACGCCCCGTGCTCTGCGCGAAATCTATCTTAAACCTTTCGAAATCGCAGTCAGACAATCTCAACCATGGACAATCACTACATCCTCCAACTCCATTAATGGAATCCAATCCTCCGAAAGCACCGGATTATTACGCACCTTACTTCGTAACGAATGGCATTACGATGGAGTAGTACTATCACGCATAATTAATGAAAACATGATTGCCTCTCTGCGTGCCGGTACCGATTTACCTATGCCGGAAAATCCTGAAGAATACAATAATATACTTGCTGCCCTCAACAATGGCACGCTGAAAATGGCTGATATAAACCGAAATATAACTAACATCCTGAAACTTATATCAAAAACACCCGTGTTAAAAGGCTCTTTAACTTCGGATAACCCCGAACCTGATTTCGGAATCCAGATTATTGATCAAGATGCAGCAGAGGGGATAGTACTTCTGAAAAACGACAAACAAACCCTGCCTATCGACTCCAAAGTAGAGAATATAGCCATTTACACTATCGGTGAAATCATACCTTCTGCCGGCGAACTAGCCAGACAGGCACGTACAGCCGATGTTGCTTTGGTGCATTGGGCACAGAATAAATCTTTATATAACAAAGAATTACAAACTATATGCAATGCTTTCCATGCAGCAGGGAAAAAAGTAATTGTAATACTCCAAACCGAAGGGGTTATGGAAACTGCTTCGTGGAAAAACCTGCCCGATGCCATCTTATTAACCTGGTCGTCCGGGCAGGATTTGGAGAATATAATAGCCGATGTTCTGTATGGGCGAGCCAATCCATCGGGAAAACTTCCGGTAACTTTCCCTGTTAACTATGCGGATATACCATTTTCGGCAAATCATTTCTCTGATACGGAGAATTATAGCGTTTATGGCGAAGATATTTACGTCGGTTACCGCTATTTCGATTCTTTTCGGAAGGAAGTTTCTTATCCGTTTGGTTATGGCCTTTCATACACCAGCTTTAAGTACGAAAATGCTGCAATCAGAGAAGAAAACAACCAATTCATCGTAACAGTTGATATAACCAATACTGGTAAATACTCCGGAAAAGAAGTCGTTCAATTATATATATCCGCACCAATTAACCTCGATTTGAATAAACCTTTAAAAGAGTTGAAAGCCTTTGCCAAAACCAAAGAACTGGCACCCGGCGAAAAACAAACTCTTACATTGCGGGTTAATAAAAAAGATTTGGCCTCATTCAATGAAGAAGAAAGCAAATGGATTGTCGACACTGGAAATTATAAATTTCTTTTAGGTTCATCTTTGCAGGATATCCGTTTGTTTGTGGATGCTGAAATATCCGAATCCATCGAAACAACGGTGAATAATATACTCCTTCCCAGGGAACCCATAACTGTACTTATTCTTTAAATTTTGAAACGCAGATTAGGATTGAATTGGCTTGTTTTTGTCATGTCCTCCCCCTAACCCCCTCCAGAGGGGGATACCATGCGGTCACAATGTATAGCGCAGCCTGTCCCCCTCTGGAGGGGGTTAGGGGGAGGACATGACAAAAATAAACCAATTCGCTCAAAACCAATAAGTTATACATTTAGTGTAGACATAATATAATTGCCAAAATTATAATCTGCGGAAATCTGCGTTAATCCGCGTTTCAAACAAAAGCATGCTTTGACGAATTTTTGAAGTACCCCCAAATGTTTCAAATTACGGTACAATTTCTTTATTTTGTCCTCAAACCCGGAAAACCATTTTATTAGTTCCCGGGCAATTCCCTACATTTGCAACAAAACCAATTATTACTGAATAAAAACCATGAAAAGAAAACTTTTATCTTTTATTGCTGCCGGAATGCTGTTGGGTGCTTCCGCACAAACTCCGGTTCAACCGGCAATTCCACAAGACAGAGACATCGAGCAGAAAATAGAAACCCTGCTTAAAAAGATGACACTCGAAGACAAAATCGGTCAGATGACCCAACTTACCATCGATGTTGTCGGAAAAGGAAATAATGTATTTCATACCATCATCCCTTTCGAGTTCGACGAAGCCCTGCTCGATAGTGTTATCCATAAGTACAAAGTCGGCTCAATTCTGAATGTACCTGGTATGACTCCGCAGACCCGTCTGGAATGGACTCAAATCATTACCCGCCTGCAAAAAGAAGCCATTGCCGAAAACGGAATACCCATCGTTTACGGTGTCGACCAGATACACGGAACCACCTATACCAAAGATGGCACCATGCTCCCCCAGAACATCAATATGGGCGCTACCTTCAACCGCGAATTAGCTCGCGAAGCAGGGCGCATTTCAGCCTACGAAACAAAAGCCGGAAACATTCCCTGGACATTTGCCCCGGTAATCGACCTTGGCCGTGACGCCCGCTGGCCCCGCCAATGGGAAACCTTCGGCGAAGACACCTACCTCGTTACCCAGATGGGACTGGAAACAGTAAAAGGTTTCCAGGGCGGAGACGGCAAAACTATTGGTAAAGACCATGTGGCCGCCTGTTTGAAACATTATATGGGCTACGGTGCCCCATTCTCAGGTAAAGACCGTACACCCTCTTATATATCTGAACAGGATATGCGCGAGAAACATTTTGCTCCTTTCCTCGAATCCATCCGTGCAGGTGCCTTATCTGTTATGGTCAACTCGGGAATGAACAATGGTATGCCCTTCCACGCCAATTATGAATACATGACCCAATGGTTGAAAGAAGACCTGAACTGGGATGGAGTAATCGTAACCGACTGGGCTGATATCAACAATCTTTTCTCGCGCGACCGCATAGCCGCCGATAAGAAGGAAGCCATTAAACTAGCAATCAATGCCGGTATCGATATGTCGATGGATCCGTATTCCTGGGATTTCTGTGTACTTCTGAAACAACTTGTCGAAGAAGGAGAAGTACCTATGTCGCGTATTGACGATGCAACCCGCCGCGTACTTCGCATGAAGTACCGCCTCGGCCTCTTCGATAAACCTTACTGGAAAGTAGATGAATTCCCTGAGTTTGCCGGTGAAAAACATGCCGCCGCTGCACTACAAGCCGCCGAAGAATCCATCACCTTATTAAAAAATACGGATAACATACTTCCTCTTACCCAAGGTAAAAAGATACTGGTAACCGGCCCCAACGCCAACTCCATGCGTACATTGAATGGTGGTTGGACCTATACCTGGCAAGGCGACCGCACCGATGAATTCGCTTATGCGTACAACACCATCCTCAAATCCATCACTACCAAAGCCGGTGCGGGCAATATCATTTACGAACCCGGCGTAACCTATAAAGCCGGTGGTGCTTACATGGAAGAAAACGAACCGCAGATTGAAAAAGCCGTTGCCGCGGCTGCCGGTGCCGATATTATCCTTGCATGTATCGGCGAAAACTCTTACTGCGAAACTCCGGGTAATCTTGTCGACCTGACAATCTCCGCCAATCAAATAGCACTGGTGAAAGCCCTTGCGGCCACCGGAAAACCCGTTATCCTGGTTTTGAACGAAGGACGTCCGCGTATTGTCGATGAAATCGTACCTTTAGCACAAGCAATCGTTCAGATTTATCTGCCGGGTAACTATGGCGGCGATGCCCTGGCAAATGTTATATATGGTGATGCCAACCCCAGCGGAAAGCTACCGTACACATATCCGCGTTATGTAAACTCACTTATTACTTACGATTACAAACCGGCCGAAAATATGGATCGTATGCAAGGTCTTTATGATTATGATGCCGTCGTATCCGTACAGTGGGCATTCGGTTACGGACTCAGTTACACTACTTTCGAATACAGCAACCTGCGGGTCGACCGTAATAATTTCACAGTTGGCGATATGCTGACGTTTAGCGTCGACGTAAAAAATACCGGAGACCGTACAGGTAAAGAAAGCGTATTGCTTTTCGCCAGCGATAAAGTAGCTTCGCTCACTCCGGATGTTCGCCGCCTGCGTGCATTCGATAAAGTAGAATTGAAACCCGGCGAAACCAAAACCGTAACGATGACCGTCAAAGCCAGCGACCTTGCCTTTGTCGGCTATGATGGTAAATGGATATTGGAAAAAGGAGATTTCGGTGTACAGGTAGGTAATCAATCTTTGGATATTACTTGTACCAACACCTGGAAGTGGGATACGCCAAACCGTTGATAGTACCTAATTATAATATACAGAGACGCAGAACCACAGAATTTTAAACTCTGTTCCTCTGCGTCTCTGTGTTATATGAACCATATCAGGTAAACAACCCTAGCAAAGCCAGCGGCAAATAATCCTGCAACTCTACCCTCAATATTTTTAATGCCTGCTGAATCCTGTAATCCACCGTCTTTGGTGAAACTCCCATCAACGCGGCAATCTCCTTATAACTCATGTTTTTAAACCGGTGCATTACAAAAGCCTCCTTGTACGATTGCGGCAAAGCCATTACCGCATCATGGATACGCCGGCTCAACTCCTCAATCTGATAAAAGTCCGTATCCTGCAACATATCCTGCATTTCCTCATAAAAATGAGTATCCGCCCGCTGTTTCAGTTGAAGTCGTGAAATACGTGCCAGAGCGCCGTGATATACAGCCTTGAACAGATATTGACTAAGCGAAGTAGTAATCTGGTGGCTTTCCCTTTTCTCCCACAGCCACATCATAATATCCTGAACAACCTCTTCAGCATCCTCCAAATCCACAAAGCGCGAGCAGTATCCGCATAATACCGGATAATACTTCCTGAATAATGCGTCGAATGCCTTTCTTTCCCCGCGTCGCAGAGATTGAAGCAACATAGTATCGTCAATAAGGATGTTGTTTTGCATGTTCTCAATAGCCTTCTATCAGCAAACATACAAAAAATAAAAAAAAATCGGCCATTCGTTTAGGAATCTTTTTACGCCGACACTCTTAATTATAAAAGCCCTCAAAATATGAACATGGAAAACTACGAAAACCATATAGAGCAACTTCTCCCCGGATATTGTGAGGGAATGCTGACTACAGAAGAAAACCACCGGGTCGAAGAATGGATGAAACAATCCGAAGAAAACCGTCGTATGGTCAAACAAATACACACCCTCTACCTGGCCGCCGGCACAAAGGTTGCCATGGAAAAAGTCGACACCGAAAAAGCTCTTGCTAAAGTATCCCGTAAGCTTTGGCCGCAAAAACCGGGCATACATAATACCCTTCTTTGGATACAACGTATTGCCGCTATCCTTTTTATACCCTTATTAATAACATACATCATTCAAACCGGAAAAACCGAACCCGTTCCCATCCGGCAAATGGAAGTACGAACCAATCCCGGGATGACCACCACCGTGAACCTGCCCGACGGGACCGTAGCGTATCTTAATTCCGAAACAACCCTGACATACCCTTCCATGTTTACCGGAAATTCGCGTGAAGTATCCCTCGACGGAGAAGCGTACTTCATGGTTCAGAAAGACCAGGAAAAGAAATTTATCGTTTCCACCCCTCATCAGTCGGGCATAGAAGTACTTGGAACCCATTTTAATATCGATGCTTATGCCGCCGACAACCATATCTCGACCACACTGGTAGAAGGAAAAGTAAAATTCAACTATAACAATAACAATCAAACCCGGAGCATAACCCTGGCACCCGGTGATAAGCTCATCTATGATGTTGAATCAGCCAAAACAACCCTGATGAAAACCACCGGAGAATCCGAGTCGGCCTGGAAAGACGGAAAAATCGTTTTTGCCAACACGGCCATGAAAGACGCCCTGCGTATGCTCGAAAAGCGGTATAATGTAGAATTCACCGTGAAAAACGCAAAATTACTGGATAACTCCTTTACCGGAACTTTCACCCACCAACGCCTCGAACGCATTCTGGAATACTTTAAAGTATCCTCTAAAATAAACTGGAAATATATTGATTCGGCAGATATCAATAAAGAAAAGATAGAAATAGAAATATACTAACCCTCATATATAACAGGCCTATGAAGAATTAAGAAACAAAAAAATACGGAAATATATTGGCGTATATTCCCGTATGAAAACCAATCATCTTAAAGCTTGTTTGGCGACAAGCACAGATAAAAGAAGTTTTAATCCTTAAGTCATTACAAATTTATGCAAAACTATTTATCCATCCAACAATTGTTGGATGTAAAATCACGTAGTCTTAACTTTCCGAAAATACCACGTTTCATGAGACTATTCCTATTATTAATCGCCCTTTCCATAGGTGCACTGCATGCTACGGAAAACTACGCCCAAACTGTTACGGTGAACATCGACGCCCGCAATCAAACCCTCGGGCAGGTACTAAAGGAAATAGAGAAACAGTCCGAATTCGACTTTTTCTTTAATAACAAGCACGTCAACCTCGAAAGACGCATTACATTATCCGTATCCAACTCCGGAGTATTTGATGTACTCGATAAGATTTTCTCAGGCACCAACGTGAAATACACAGTGCTCGATAAAAAAATCGTTTTGTCCACCGAAATCGAGGCCGTTAAACAGGATGATAATACCATCCGCGTAACCGGTACCGTAGTCGACCACACCGGCGAACCGGCTATCGGAGCTACCATCATCCTTAAAGACAACCCCGACGCAGGCACTATCACCGACTACGACGGAAAATTCATCCTCACCGGCGTTCCCCGGGGAGCAATCCTTGTCGTTTCTTATGTAGGATACGCTACCCAGGAAATCAAAGCCACTACCGAGCCTATGAACCTGCATCTTCGCGAAGACGCCCAGGCGCTCGAAGAAATCGTCATTGTAGGTTATGGTACCCAAAAGAAAGTAAACCTGACCGGTGCAGTAGCTGTTGTCAACGGTGCCGAACTTCATGAACGCCCGGTTGCCAATATAACCCAGAGCCTCCAGGGTTTGGTACCCGGACTAAACATCGGAGTTACCACTAGCGGAGGAACCCCCGGTGCATCCTATAAACTCAACATCCGCGGCCAGGGAAACCTGAGTAACTCCGACAGCCCTTATGTACTGATTGACGGAATGGAACAGGAACTTAACCACGTCAACCCGAACGATATCGAAAGCATTTCCGTTCTCAAAGATGCCGCTGCCGCTTCCATATACGGAGCCCGTGCCGCTTACGGTGTTATCCT
>DAMCMT010000062.1:19099-26753 GCA_032108265.1 Bacteroides sp. | reverse complement strand
ATTGATATAAACTAATTTAAATAATGTCTGAGAAAATTTCTTTGGACAGTAGTGATCTTAAATAAAAAGGTTCAAAAAAAGAAAACCTCCAAAACAGGCACAGCAGGTGGTAAGATTTCAACCTTATTATCTATCATTAAACGTGCTGAGGAACACAACTTGATTGACTTCCAAAAGAATGGACTTAACAGATATAAAAGACCCAAAAGCAGAGAAGAGGATAATGATATTTATCTCACAGAGAATGAAATAGAAAAAATGTATAATTTAACTCTAACAGGGAGAGAAGAAGTCGTTCGTGATTTATTCGTATTACAATGCTGGACAGGTCAAAGAGTAAGTGATATGCCAAAATTGTCAAAAGGAATAATAAAAGAAAATGAAAAAGGAAAATCTATCGAAATAGTTCAAACTAAGAAAAATCATAAAGTAACAATACCTCTTCTTCCAATGGCAATAAATATTCTAGAAAAATACAACTATAACTTGCCTACAGAAAATAAATATGGATATTCGACTTTCATTAAAACAGTAGGTAAAAAAGCTGGAATAACTGATTTATGTAATATTACAGAAGATAGAGGGGGTGAAATTATTACAAAACAAGTTGAGAAATTTGAAATAATGAAAACTCATACTGCAAGGCGTTCATTCATTACTAATATGCTTAAACGTGGTTATGATAGACATTTAATAATGAAAATCACTGGACATAAATCAGTAGAATCCTTTGCAAGATATGTAAAATTAAGTTCAGAAGATGCAGCTATGCAAATACTTGAGAATGAACAAATACGTGAAGAGTCTCAAAACCCTGCCACAAATACACCCCCTAACGAGCCTAAAAGTGATAAACCTGTATCGACTTCTCTTTCTAGTTATGCCATTTTGGAAACGTTATTTGCCTATAAAGAAGTTAACGAAGCATCCAATTTAGTAGATAATGTTGGGTATATAAGGGATGATAAAATATATGATTATCAAAACGAATTAAGTTCTTTAAAAGAAAAAATCGTACAATACCTTTCTAAGGATAAATCTGAATTGGATATTGTCAAACAATACATAAAAAATAGCCAATCACTCCATACCCTTGTTGAGCTTGGTCACGAATTTCAGGTATTAGCTTATGGCTATTACCCTAAAATTGGCTTGAATTTAGACACCATTCTTGCCTTTATTAAAAGAGCAGAATATATAGGCATTATCAGCGAAGAAATTGGAAAGCAGATAGCGAAAATGGCAGAAGATGTTATTTCTGTAAGGGATAGGGGTTAAAACCCCATCCCATCCATCATTCTATCTAAATCACCATCAGAATTCTTCCAGCTATCATAATCGCTTCCACCAAGTGCGTAATAAGTATCTTCATCACGATATTTGTTTTCCAATGCTTCATCATAGGAATAATCATAATCACGTGCCTGTTTCTGTAATTGTGCTTCTAACTCATCCCTTTCTTTCATCCTTTTTTGCTGTTTCAATAAAGAAAATTTTTTCTTAGGAAATAAAGCTATCTGTTCTTGGAATGCTTCATCAGAGATTGTAAAGTCAGGAATATTTGATAACAACCAGCCAATATAATAGGGATGCTCAGCCCATACTTGGCCTAGCGTCATTCCCTTATATTTACCACAACGAAACGCTTGATTTAAGTCTTTGAATTTGCCAAAATACATAACTTTAGATATTAAGATTAATAATTGAATATATTTATTTACTACAAACAACTATTAATAGCAGTTTGCATAATACTATCACTTAAAAATGTGCATTTAAAGATAAAAATTTATTTTAATATGAGCTTCAAAAATCTTACTGAATTTTACAACTTCCATTAATGCAAGAATCAGGCATCCATCTCAGTCAAATTAATATTACCAAGATGGAGAACATCATGAAAAGCACACGCTTACTGTTTACGAAGATGGTAAAATAATATTTGAACTACAGGGGCCTGATTTTACATTATTATTTAAGAAACTTCAAGACATGGAGTAAACTAAAAAAGGTAAGCGTTATTGCTTACCTTTTCTTATTTATAGCTATTATAAACTCCCAGAAGTGTCTTGCTGTAAACAGGACTTTCAGCATATCTTCGACCTGCTTTATTCTTACCTGTCAGTTTATTACTCATTAACATCAGCTAGCTTTCTAATAATCTTTGTTACTCGTATCAAATAAATCCTAGTATAATAAATCAAGAACGCTTTTAAATACATCACCAGCCATTAATCCACCAGATGCAGGTAATCCTACTTTATCCATAGATATAATAATACTATATTCTGGGTTATCAGCAGGAAAATAACCACAGAATTCAACTGCATATTTATCCATACCATTTTCATTCTCTAAATATACAGTTCCACCTTTACCTGCAACTGGTACTTTATCAGATGCAGCAGGTTTTCCCAATCCTTTAGATACTGTCTCAATTAATGCTTGTTTTATAAAATCTATATTAGATTTATTCGCTATTTGTGGATTTATAAGGTGTACAGAACTTTTATATAATTGAGGTTCAACCATAATTCCATTATTAGCAATGGCATTATAGAAAGTAAGCGTTTGAATAGGAGAAATAAGCTGGTTATATCCAATAGAATACCATACTAAAGAAGTTGTATCTTTCTCAATAGGTTGTAGGTTTTCAATTCCAACTAAATTATCTGGCTTCCCATAACTCATCTTATCCAGCATTTCAAAATAATGTTTTGGATTATCACCAAATGCTTTCTCCATTGCTTTAACTGTAGCTATATTAGAGCCAACCATTATCCCCTCTGTATTTGTAAGAAGTTGATAGCCACCACGTCTCCAATTATGGTCTTTAATGGTATCTCCATTCAATATAAGTATACTCTCTCCTGTATCAAATTTATCTTCACTACTTACTTTTCCTGATTCTAAAGCTGCCAATATAGATATTGGTTGAATTAGTCCAGATGCTTGTCTATAAGCCACGTTATTACATTCCTGATAGTTTGCACTATCTTTCTTTTCAAGTCCAACCAAAGCCTTAATTTGCCCAGATTGGACTTCCATAATTATTACTTGCACAGAAAGAACATTGATTTCACTAAGTTTATTTTCTAGTATAGAAATAACTTTAACCTGTAAAGTATCATCTAAAGTAGATTTATTCTCTGTCTCGCAGGATGAAAACAGGAATACTATTATTATCAGTAATATATATTTCATTAATTATAGCTTATAGTTGAATTTATTTGTCAAAAATATATTAATCCCAATCCCCACAAAGAAACTTTCCATCCCAAACCATTTCTTCACCACATCTAGGACAATGCTTCTCATCCCATTCTTCCAAATCTTTATTACCACAAACAGAACATTTAGGGGTGAAATCTACTGTACAAGAAAGAGGTGAATAGCTAATCTCAACTGAATTTATCCATTCCCTACCATCACTGATTAAAATGCTCTCTACTGTCTGGCTTTCCTTACAAGTATATACACCATAAGACATTGCAAATCCACTTCCTATGTATAATCTAGGAGTTTCATAACTACATTTAGGGCATTTATATTGTTTTATTGCTCCCATATAATAAAAATTGTTTAAGAGTTTTAACTTAGATATAGCAGCAAATGAAATTTATCTTAAATGCTGTTTTGTAAGTTGCAATATTATTCTGTTAAACAACCCTTTCAGAAATTGTATCGCTCCAAATAGGATTGCTCCCCATGTTATTATATAACCACCAAATGATATAAGATAGGAAACATACGTAACAATTATGCCACCTACAAGCCACAATAAGCCAAACAACATATCTCTATTTGCCTTTTCTTTCTTTGTTTCCCTTTGGGCAACCTTGTCTTTCTCGATTTCATTTCTTTGCTGTAAAATATGTTCTATTATAACATCTGCTTCCTTTACTGATAATCCTTTAGATAATAGCTTTTGTTTTACTTTCTCTGGGTTTTTATTCCAATCTACAATCTGTCTAAATGTATAGTTGTAAATTTTATCAATATCATTATTCATAGTATATTCGTTGTAAGATAAGCAGCAAATGAATATTACTCCACTGGCTGCTATTAATTATCACTATTTATTTTCTGCTAAATGTAAATTGCCACCCCTCTTCTGAATCATTGACAACATAGTATCTTATAACTAAGGTAGTTGTATTCAATGTTTTGATAAGGAATTCTGTCTCACTATCTTCAAAGAAATCGCCCAAAGTAGAAAATGTGACTTTCTTGTTTAATGCAGAATATGAATATCCAAAAGACACTTTATCAGTTCCTGCAACTACATAACCTCTATTGTCTTCATTCATTTCTAAATCAAACATTTCACCCAGTTCGTCTTCTGCATCTTTCCCTGTAAAATGGGTCATTACCCCTTGCTCGTTTTCATCCCAGAACTCGCATTTAGTCATTTTCCAATTACCTATTATAGATACATCTTTTGTATCTTCGTCATCATCATCTGAACACGATACAAATCCAATACATAATACAACTGCTACAAACATACTAGCCATTAATCTAAATTTCTTCATTGTTTTAATCTTGTTTGTTGTGCCTATCAGTTCCTCTATGATAGGCGTTATTATTAATATTAAGGGGAGGAATTACCTAAATGATTTAAGAACTTTAATTATTACAATTACTACAACCACAGTTATTATCAAAACCAAAATGTTTCCACCTTCTGTATCAGGGATTCCAACAGGGAATAATCCCAGTAGCCAACCACTTGTAGGAATCCCCATTATTAAGGCAATTAACCATATCCAACCATCATCTTTTTCTTTTTGGGGTGGTTTAGCAAATGCAGGTATCTCCAAAACTTTAGTTTTAAGACTATTTTCATTACTACATATTAGTGTGACTTTCAACACATTGTCAAGTGCTTTTATCTCAATACATTTCTCTCTTTTTATAGGTAAACTCTCAAATAATTTTTGTGATTTTCCATTATCCAGTTTAATACTTACAAAACATTGGTAATCAATGCTCCATGACAAATTTATAATATCACCTACACCAATTTCAGAATGAGAACATTGGAAATTTATATTATCACAGGTATAAGTAGGAGCATCATTGTAAAATTCTTCGCCCTCTTCCTCGTAATCTTCATAATTTTCTTCTGATTCATAGGTTTTAACCTCTGTCTCTTGGATAACTATTGGCTTGTTAATAAGATACTCGTAGGCTTCTTGTATTTCGTGAAAACGTTCTTTAAAGAACTCATCGTTATTATGCTTGTCAGGATGAAATTTTACAACATACTTTCTGTAGGCTACTTTAATTTCTTCCAAACTTGCACCCTTTTTCAACCCCAATATTTGGTAATAATTCTTTTCCATAAATATCTATTTAAATAAATAAGCAATAAAACCAACTAGAGCGATTAGGGCAAAGGCCAACAATATTCTGGGTAACCTATATCGTGTATAATAATCATCACTATCGAATTGTGGATTAATAAGGTCAACCAATTTACGTATTCCAAATATTACTAACACTGGAATAGCCATTATAAGAATTAATGCCATATTAATAGAGTTTATCAGAATTGAAGAACATATATACACTCCCTCCACTTTCTATATGCCAAGAATAGAATGTATAACCATTATCAAAACGTTTGTTTAAGTAAATTACTCCAAAATGTTCTTCTTTATCTATTTTTGTGACTATATAATCATGATAATTATGGCTATTCAATTTTATATTGTCACAAGGACTTATAGTTAATAATAAGGATTGAGTTTTGATTAAACTAGGATTATTGTCATCAGAGATGGTATTTCGATAAATCTCACTTTTTACTGTGAACTCTTTTGAGGTAGCTTTATGCTGATAATTACAAGACGAAAAAATTAACAGCATTATAGTTCCAAACATTAAAAGCTTATTCATAATTATCTTTTAATACTAACTGTTCCCTTAATTAGCTGGTTATACAATAAAAAAAGTGTGGGAACTGTTTTAATCTCTTATCTGCTTTAGAGGCATCCCCATGCCCATGGAACAAATAAAACAACAGTCCCACACCTGTATGAATATACTAAAATCTCTAAGTTGAGAGGTATAAACATAAGGTGTGAGCGTTTTCTGTTGCTATTACATTTGTTCCATTTGGAAAATTGGGGATTTTCTAAAGCAAAGTAATATCATTAAAAAACACTCTTCACAATGTAGACATCCAACTCCTAACACAATAGTAGATTGGAATCGCAACAAAGTTAAGAAAGCGTTTTCTATTTCAAAAGTATTCATTAATGAATTTAATAATCATAATTTATAACGTAGCACCAATCTCCTTACCTGTGTAATATGGAATTGACATCCTTTAGAGGTTACAAAGCCCTGTTCATTTAGTAGGTCAGCCATTTCAGATAAAGATTTACCCTCATTTAGCATAGAACGAATTAAAGCTAAGGCACGCATATTATTAGTATTGGCTTGTGCTTTTGCCTTATTAGTGTTAGAACTGTTCTCAATGGCTTGGCTATGCTTACTTAATAGGTTTTCTGCTTTGCCTAGTTTCATCCCTCTGGACTTTTTAGCTGCTAAGGATTGTTTTGTACGTTGACTAATCAAATTGGCTTCATACTCTGCAATACTGCTTATAATATGCAAAATCAATTTATTAGCCTGTGGAAAGTCACAAAAGGTTATTTCAACGTCACTTTCTAACAGTTTGGATGTAAATGCAACATTTCTACTCAATCTATCCAGCTTAGCAACTATAAGAATTGAGTTAGTTTTCCTACACATTCTTATAGCTTCCTGTAGTTTTGGTCTATCTGATTTCTTTCCACTTTCAGTCTCTACATATTCACAAATTATCGTACCCTCTTTTACATAGTTATGGATAATTTCTCTTTGTGCTTCCACTCCCAAACCTGAAATCTGTTGCTTCATGGTGGATTGTCTTAAATATGCAATATAGGTTTTCATATAGCATTAAAAAGAAAGTGACACAAGCCAAACGAACGTTCAACTTATGTCACCAGTTAATAAAAAAGAATGTGTAGTTCTAAATCATGTGATTATCAGCAAACGAGAAATAACCCTCTTTGCTTACTATCAAATGGTCAACCAATAGAATTTTCATAACCTTGCAAGCTTCCTCAATGGCTGCTGTTAATCCTTTATCCTGTTGACTAGGTTGTGTATTACCACTTGGGTGATTATGGCTCAATATTATGCCTGTAGCGTTACTAAGTAATGCTATTTGCATTATATTTCTAACATCGCAGTATGTACCATCTATACCCCCTACTGATAAATCATAATACCCTAAAACCTTGTTAGCTTGATTAAGTAGTATTAATTTCATGCTTTCCCTGTATTCTATGGTATCCATATCATACAATTGCATTAATAAATCATACGTTCCACGCGAACTGACAATTAAAGGTCTTTCAGATGCTTTGGTTTTGGTTTTATAAGTCATCTTCACCTCTGCTACTTGTAAATTCATAATTGACTGATTTAAGGTTAATACTTCTTGTAATCTCTACGCCTGAACATAAATAGTATTGCTCCCACGATGACAATAAGAAAGAACACTTGTGGAAATACCAGTATAGGCACGATAAGACCTAACACCATTGCAGTAATAAACTTTATATTCTCCATACTCCAATTTAATTTAATGATT
>DAMCMT010000062.1:0-19089 GCA_032108265.1 Bacteroides sp. | reverse complement strand
TTAGACTTTGTGAATTGAGAAGAAATGATACTTTAGTGCTGTACGTTTGCTATTGCCCTGAAATGTGGTATTCATTATAGGTAAACTTTTATCAAAGGTCTATCTCAAATGAAATTTTCATTTCTTTGGGCTTTGCAAAAGTGATGCGCTAAAGCGTTTCATTTATCTTATGACTATCGTGAGGGGAGTTAGGAGTAACAACAGAGGTTTAAGCATATCTCACATCATAATTTCCATACTACTGCTCAGTCTAATATAAAAATCTACTATATATAAAGCACTTAAATTAATTGGGGTGGGGGTATGATTTTAGAACCAACTTTTTTAGTGAGGGGGATATAAATAAGAAAACCAACCTAATTTGGTTGGCTCTGTTTTAAAGTATTATATCAGGATATATATCTTTCTCCTTTTTAGGATTATCTATATTAAATGCCTTTAGAAAATATTCCAGTGTTGGCTGTTCAGGTAGATTCTTACATCTGCTTTCTAAAACACTAGGTAAATGCGAATAATCAAAAAACTCTTTCTTATTCTTAGCTGTACTATTTAGTGACTTTTCTAGTGTTTCATTGTCTATACTAAACCTAGCATACATCTTGCCTAATATTTCTTCATTTCTTTCTGGTGGGATTACTCCCTTATCAATACAGAATTGATAAATGGCATTATATATCTGGTCTTTCCTTTTCTTGCCTAGATTTAATAAAAAGCAATCGTTTGTAATTAGATAACCATTAGGAATCTTTCTTATTAATCCTAATTCCTCACTCCTTTTCAAAAGATTTGTGACTGTTCCTACATCCTGCTGTAATCTATTTGCTATTTCAGTAATATTAGGATTACCTTTCTTTCCATTTGAAGTAATTACTTTATTCGTTCCATTCTTGCATAAAATTTTCAATCTTAATAGGAATCCTTTTATTTTAGGTGGAATATCCAGATAAAAATATCGTGTATCAAGGAAGAAATAATTCTCTGGTTGACGATTAAATTTATAATAGTTTTTACGCTTGTCGTATTCTTCCTGTTTGGTTTCTATCTGTATTAAATCTGGGCATTCCCTTAATCTGGATATTATGGATTGAACTGTTCTCAATGGAATTCCACTTTTAGATGATATGGTATTTTCACTGGCATATACAATACCAGTCCTTTTCTGGTCAAACAAAGTAATACAGGCATACAGATATATATCTTCATTTTTGTTTTTGCCTATATTGTATTCAATTATCCTTTTGTCGATTACTAAATAACTCATTAGTAGCTATGTAATTATTATCGTTTATAAATTCAATATCTTTCTTTTCTCTTTCAATCTTATAGTAATAGGAAGTTCCAAAGAATTTTTTGGCTTCTTTCCTATTCTTAAATACTTTTCCTGTTGGCTTATAAAGTATCATCTAAAAAAATTAAGTTGATAAATAAATGAACGAATCTCCCTGTTCGCAATATTCCCTTGAGGGAATGTTGCAAGAACTATTATAGGTATTGTATATAATAGGTAATGTATATATAGGTATTGTATTATGCGCAAGTTACCCCTGAATGTACACGCAGGAATCCCATGAACAATAGACGCAAGAATTCCATGAACCTAAATCTGAATGTTTATTAAGATATGGTGAAAACAGAATTTCTTTTCAGTAAGCCAATTTCTGCAATACCATATATCTGGTATAAACTTTACCTCTAATTTTTCTTCTAACCTTAATGTAGCCATTAAAATTAGCCCACATTCCTATCTGTACTTTATTGTCTTTTACTCCTTGCTTTAAGGCTTTGGCTCGTACCTGTTCATAAGTTAATTCTTCCATGTATATTGGATTAGTCGTTTGTAAGAAAAATCTGGGTGAGTGGAAAATCTGAGTAGGGAATATTTTATAGATGCAATACAAAGGTACTGACTTGATAGGGAGTAAACTAAAGTTGATATACTTAATTGAAAAATAGGGGTTTAGATAACATTCAATCGCTATTATCCACTAGTGAGATAATCAACTTTTAATTAGGAGCATCCTCGCTACGCTCGGACGCTCCCTTTGTTTTTTCTGTGTTATTTCATGATAACCTTTCTAATTTCACTTATATAGTTTTCCCCTTTGATTTTCATAATTTGCTCAACTTCTTGTAGCGACAATTTGGAAATAGCTTCGTATACATCTTCGATTGGTTTATTGGTTTGTTCCTCAATTATCCAATCTATGAAATATTTATGTGACAAATATTTATGTGTAAATTTAGCATTTATAGCAACCTCTATTATTTTTTTAGCTCTAGCAATATTATCTATAGGCAAACTACCTGTACCTATTTCCATTGATGCTGCAAGCTTTTCCTTAGTAAGACCAATACCAAATGTAACAAACTTACTAATAGTAGATACTGGATAACCTGACTTAGGCAATGAACTATTCTTATCCTCTGATTTCAAATCAGCCAATTCTTTTGCATATTGGAGAAGTTCACTGGTAGGATTACACAATGCTGCACCAGTTATATAATCTTTGCCATCCCAAATTATGGCTGCTCTGTTTAGTTCTGAAATTAGCTTCTTGACACTTTTTTCTTTAGAATTAAGAGCATACATTACAAGTACATCCTTTGGCGCAAAAGATGTTTTTTTCACTTCGTCTTGCTTTTTCAGTGCTTGAATTGCTGTAAATCTGTGCTGACCCTCAATAATTACAACATATTTACTGATAGCATCTGTGGGAACTATTTCTTTAGTTTCACAATCACTAAGGATTAATCCCTCTTTATGTGCGTCCTCGCCATTTACAATTACTAAGGGTGTCAATTGTCCACACTCTTTAATTGAATCTACTTTTTGTTCGAGATTCTTTTTACTAATAGCTCTGTTTCCACTTACAAATGCTACTTTCTTTCCTAGTTCTGCGATGGTGTAAATTTCTGTTTTCATAATCTTTTAATTTTAATTGTTAGTATTAAGTTGATACTGCAAAACTATGGGCATTTGACCAGACGAAAAGGGAGAAAAAAATCCTATCCCTTTGCTCCCTTTTAAATTGGAACTAGGAATAGGATTACAGGAATTGATAAATATCTAATTTAGAAATATATGTTGTTTATCGCTGGAATGCTTTTATCTTTGTATTTTTTCAATACGTCTTTAAGGTTATCTGCACTCACATCATAACTTTCATTTATTGATAATCGAGTGAAATAAATTAGTCGTGAAATAAGAAGATTTTTACTAAAGGAAAAATCACATTCTTTATTTTGCCTACTATTGAATTTGTCTTTGCTTTCTTTAAAGAAGTCAAAAAACATACTAGCAAATATCCAAATAGCTAAGGATTCGTTTATTTTCTTGTCCTTATCAGCTAAATGCAAATACATTATACTTCCTTCTTCTGTATTTGAGATAGCGAGTTTAGATAATTCAACGATACATTTTATTGTATCTTCATTTTCAATAACAAAAGATTTCTTTCCTTTTTTTATTGTAATCTGAGGTGATTCAGTTGATTTGGCTTCTTTATCTAATATCTCCACTAACTTTTGTAATTCTTCTTTAGGGCTGAGTGCTAAATATAATCCATCCCAACTACAATACTTAGTATAGTCAAAAATGAATAGTAATAAATACCAGAATTTTTCAGAATGGACCCCCATTCCCTCTAATGAACCTTGTATCTCTGTATGCTTAATATAATTGTTATAGGTGAATTTAGCTATTTTATTGGCGTTGTACCTGTCCATAAACTTGTAAATAGAATTGTCTGCTGTATCAAGTTGGTGAGGTTGATTTTGAGAATCGAATCCAATATCAGGACAATATTGCTTTGCAATTTGCTCAACATAAGAGAGTAGTTCTTCTTCCTCTTCGATTACTTTTTCTAGGGTAAATTTATCTATTGGCATATCACTATATTTTATACCCAAAAATAGTCTAAGTTTTTAAGGAAACTGAAATATACGTTTGAAAAATCAAAGGCTGAGAGAAAAATAGTATCTTTGTATTCGAATAATAGAATGTGATTAATAACAAAAGCGAGCAACATTTTATCTAAGCTGCTGATTCTCAGCATACAAAAGAAAAAGATTTAATTTTGCCGTTTAAGTATTTAAGTTTTTGAGTTTTTAAGCTTTTAAGTTTTTAAGGGCATATGGGTTTTGCGTTTAACAACCCCAAAACCAGGAACTTAAATACAGCTCAAAAATTTAAATACTCAAAAATGACAAATAGAAAAGTCCGGGTCAGATTTGCTCCAAGTCCTACAGGCCCACTTCATATAGGAGGAGTTCGTACCGCATTATATAATTACCTGTTTGCCCGCCAGCACGGAGGCGATTTTGTTTTCAGAATTGAAGATACGGATTCCAACCGTTTCGTTCCCGGTGCCGAAGACTATATTATTGAATCTTTCAAATGGTTGAATATCAAATTTGACGAAGGTGTAGGTATAGGTGGTAACTACGGCCCGTACCGCCAATCGGAAAGACGGGATATTTACAAAGAATATGTACAGCAACTTCTGGATAACGGCAAAGCATATATTGCTTTCGATACTCCGGAGGAGTTAGATGCAAAACGTACCGAAATCCAGAACTTCCAGTACGATGCCCGTACCCGTATGCAGATGCGCAACTCCCTTACACTTCCCGCAGAGAAAGTGGAAGAATTGATTGCCGCAGGAGAACAATATGTTGTCCGCATCAAAATAGAGCCAAACGAGGATGTACATGTGAACGACCTTATCCGTGGAGATGTAGTTATAAACTCGTCCATACTCGATGATAAAGTTCTATTTAAGTCGGCCGACCAACTGCCTACTTATCATCTGGCTAATATTGTTGACGACCATTTAATGGAAATCACCCACGTTATCCGTGGCGAGGAATGGTTGCCTTCAGCACCTTTGCATGTGTTGCTTTACCGTGCATTTGGTTGGGAAGATACCATGCCCGCATTTGCCCATCTGCCATTGCTGCTCAAACCTGAAGGCAATGGTAAATTAAGCAAACGCGACGGCGACCGTCTGGGATTCCCGGTATTCCCTCTTCAATGGAACGACCCGAAATCAGGAGATACTTCTTCGGGCTACCGTGAAGCCGGATATTTGCCCGAAGCTGTAATCAACTTCCTGGCTCTGCTTGGCTGGAATCCCGGAAACGATCAGGAAATCATGTCTATGGACGAGATGATTCAGCTTTTCGATCTGGCACGTTGCAGTAAGTCGGGTGCTAAGTTCGATTATAAAAAAGGGATGTGGTTCAATCACCAGTATATTCAGCAGAAACCGAACGAAGAACTGGCTGAAATGTTTATGCCCCTATTAGCTGAACATGGAATTGATGCGCCAACAGACAAAGTGGCTACAATAATCAGTTTGGTTAAAGAACGGGTAAATTTTGTCAAAGACCTGTGGGAGGCAAGCTCATTCTTTTTCGTAGCTCCTACTTCTTACGATGAAAAAACAGTGAAGAAACGCTGGAAAGAAGATTCTGCACAACAGATGACGGAACTGGCAGAAACACTTGCCGGTATAAACGATTTTACTCCGGAAGTACAGGAAAAAAATGTTATGGACTGGATTGCATCTAAAAGTTATCATACCGGTAATATTATGAATGCATTCAGACTGGCAATTGTGGGCGAAGGAAAAGGTCCGCATATGTTCGATATCACAACAATTATTGGTAAAGAAGAAACGTTAAACAGGCTTGAACGCGCAGTTGAAATTCTGGGATAATACAGGGAAATGAAAGTTAAGGACTTACCATATATACTGATTAAATATATCTGGAAGTTATACTCACTTATACCTATGCCGGTGATGTATTTCTTTTCGGATATTCTATTCTATCCTTTTTATTATCTGGTAAGATACAGGCGAAAGATTGTTTGGAAAAACCTTTCCGAATCATTTCCTGATAAAACTAAAGAAGAAATTACGCAAATTCAGAAGCGCTTCTATCGTTTTTTTATTGATATATTCTTCGTCGAAACCTGTAAATACGCTACTATTTCGAAGAAAAACCTGAAGAAGCGAATGATTTTTGAAAATCTGGATGAAGTAAACCGGCTTCTTAATGAAGGGAAGAATATCTCATTATATCTGGGGCATTATGGAAATTGGGAATGGGTTAGTTCCATTCCTTTGCATATTACCAACAAAGATGTAAGTTGTGCACAAATTTACCATAAACTCAGTAATCAGTTAGCCGACCGTCTTATGATTGAAAATCGTAGTCGTATGGATGCAATCTGTATCGAAATGAAGAATACTTTTCGTTGGATAAAAAAACGATACGATGAAAATACCACCACAATCACAGGCTATATAGCAGATCAATCACCTCGTAAAAGAGATGTGAAGTATTTTGTGGATTTTCTGAATCATCAAACGCCTGTAATGATTGGTGCAGAAAAAATAACCCGGCGTTTCAATATGGAGGCATATTACCTGGATATTGTGCGCGTAAAAAGGGGGTATTATAAAGCAACATTTGTACGAATGGATGATAACCCATCAGCTTTACCGGAAATTAAGTTAACCGAAATCTATTACAATTATCTGGAAAAAACGATTTGCAGGCAACCCGAATTTTATCTCTGGACTCACAAACGTTTTAGATATGCTAAGCGATGAAACGATTTGCGTTCATAAAAACTATGCAATAAAATGGAAATAGATTTTGTAATTACGTGGGTGGATATGGACGATCCTAAATGGAAGAAAGCCTTTGCCGAATGTTCAGGCAAAATAGATAACTCACATAATTCTTTTTCGGAAGCTCGTTTCCGTGATTATGGTTTTCTGAAATATTGGTTCCGCGCGGTTGAAAAATTTGCTCCCTGGGTTCGGAAAATTCATTTTGTTACTTGCGGGCAAAAACCCGAATGGCTCGACGAGAATAATCCGAAACTCCATCTTGCTAATCACGAAGACTTTATTCCGAAACAGTTTTTACCGTCTTTCAACTCAACCTCAATTGAAATGCATATGCACAAAATACCTGGTTTAGCCGAGCATTTTGTATATTTCAATGACGATTTCTATATTACAAACACTATCGAAAAGGAGCGTTTTTTTAAAAACGGATTACCTTGCGATATTGCTGCTTTCCAATATCACCCGGGAATATCACAATGGGAGAAAAGAATAAAGAACAATATACGGCTTATAAATAAGCATTTCGATAAGAAAGAGGTTGTGAGCCGTTATCATGACAAATGGTATAACAAGATTTACGGCAAAAAAGCACGGTTAAATTACATTCTGAAATATTACCCTAAATTCATAACTCTGCGTACTCCTCACAATGCACAACCCTATTTGAAGAGTACCTTTGAAAACGTCTGGGCTGTTGCCGAAAAAGAATTGCTGGCATCAGCAGCACATCGGTTTCGGACTACTGAAGATTTAACTCCGGAACTTTTCCGTGCCTGGCAAATATGCGAAGGTAATTTTGAACCTTACAATACTTATTCCGATACGAAAATGTTTCCGCTTTTAGTAAGACCGAAACAAGCGATTGCAGCAGTAGAGAATCAATCATATAAACTTGTATGCCTTAATGATAACGTACACATTCGGAATTATACACAAGTTATGGTGAACCTCAAAAATGCTTTTGATAGTATCCTGCCGGAAAAATCAACCTTTGAAATTTAAACTGTTATGAATAAGAAACTTGCTGAAGCAATTGCGGGATTGATACCAAATAAGATGGCGCGTAACCGATGGCGTGGAATTTTACGATACGGCCCCATTTCGGCAATAAAACTAAAAAGACGATTAAAGCGCGAAAAAGCAACAACTCCACCTTATTACTTGGCTGTTTGTGCAATTGCGAAAAACGAAGGTCCTTACTTTGAAGAGTGGATTGAACACCACCGCAGATTAGGAGTTGAAAAGTTTTATATCTATGATAACGAAAGTACTGATAATACTAAAGAAATCCTGGCTCCATATATAGAGTCGGGATTGGTAGAATATAAGTTCCAGCCAGGAACAAAACAGCAGCTACCAGCATACGATCATTGCCTGGATACTCATCGTTTAGAGGCACGTTGGATAGCCGTTATTGACCTGGACGAGTTTATTCTTCCCATAAAAGACAAAACAATTACCGAATTCCTAAAAAGATTTGAAGAATATCCGGTTGTTGAAATAAACTGGCTTATATACGGAAGTGGAGGAGCAAAGAAGAAAGAAGAAGGAACTGTAATGGAAAGATTTACAAAGCATTCACTGCCGAATCATATTTCTAACAGGCATGTTAAAAGTATTGTAAATCCACGTCGAATTTTTTCTCTAATCGGCGCTCACGAAGCTGCCCGAATATCGGGCAAAGCTGTAGATTCGCATGGAATGCCAATTAGAAAAAATTTTAGGGATCGGGAGCCCCAACATGATGTAATTCGTATTAATCATTATGCAGTAAAATCCTACGAAGAATTTTTCGGGAAACGTTCTCGTGGACGGGTTAGAGGAGTGAACATACGAAAAGATTACTTTGAACATTACGACCTAAACGATATAGAAGAAAAGAAATAACACTTACACATTAAACATGAAAATATTAATAACCGGAACAGCAGGATTCATAGGGTTTCATTTGGCAAAAGCATTCATCGAAAAAGGTGATGAAGTAATAGGTATCGATAATATCAATGATTATTATGATGTGAAACTGAAATTCGACAGATTAGCCGAAACTGGCATTAACAAAAACAAGATACATGAAGGAATCCTTACTCAAAGCGAAAAGTATCCTAATTACCGATTTACCGCTATGGATATTTCCAATAAAGACGAATTGTTTTCATTGTTCGCCGATGAACGCCCCGAATATGTTTGTAATTTAGCTGCACAACCCGGCGTCCGTTATAGCCTTACTCATCCGGATGCTTACATTAAAAGCAATGTAAATGGCTTTCTGAATATTCTGGAAGCATGTAGATATTATCCGGTTAAACATTTAATATACGCAAGTAGTTCCAGCGTTTACGGATTGAACCAGGAACAACCTTATACCACCGAACAAACAACAGACAAGCCGATAAGTGTATATGCTGCAACAAAAAAGATGAATGAACTTTTGGCTCATAGTTATAGTCATCTTTATAAAATACCTACTACCGGATTAAGATTCTTTACTGTTTATGGCCCGTGGGGAAGACCTGATATGGCACCTGTTATATTTACTAAGTCTATCCTTGAAGGAAAACCTATTAAGATTTATAATGAAGGAAAAATGTACCGGGATTTCACATTTATCGATGATATAATTCACAGCATGGTATTACTGATAAATCATCCCAGAAAAGAGAAAGACGAACTTTTCCAGATTTATAATATTGGAAACAGCCAATCAGTTTGTTTAATGGATTTTATCACGGCATTGGAAAGTAGATTAGGTACCCAGGCGATTAAAGAATTTCTTCCTTTACAATCAGGCGATATGATATCTACGCTTGCTGATGTTTCTAAATTACAAGAAAAAATCTCATTTAGTCCAAATACAAATATGGAAAAAGGAATTAGTTTGTTTGTTGATTGGTATTTAGATTATTATCGGTATCAATAAACGAACAATTCTGTTTTATTATAGATAAAATATTATTGATTACCTGTCTCACACAGAATTCTTTCTTTAATCTCCGGATAATTTTCAAAAATCCGATCTAAAGTCAAACGATTTAAATCTTCTCCTGACTTAAAATTGATAGTTTTCAAAGATAGTTCTTTTGGCTTTTTAAGTCCATGTGGCTTATTATGACCAAAAGGTACAGGAACAATTTTAGTTCCATTAGCTACTGCTGCTGCCCAGAACCATATATCGTCTGTAGTCGGGGCTATTTGAGTAAATGTTTGCGGGTCGAGCATCTCTGGCTTTAATGAGTTTGGCGGATATAAAACACCACCAACGCCAGTTTGAATATTTCTAAAATTAATATGTAATTTTTTAAATACAAAATTATACCATCTGTACTTTTTCCATTTACGGTAAGGAGCATCAAACTTCATTAATTTGGCGCGGTGGGCAAGTATATTGTCCGGAAGTTGTTTATGCAAACGTAAGAAGTCGCGCAACATATTTCTGTGATAGGCAACATCATCATCGATAGTTACAATTATTGCATCAGGAAAATCTTTTATTGCTGGAATTAATTTTTTATATGAACGAATATCCTCACAGAATCTTATTTCAAAAATAGGATTTTTATCGGATAAATCCTGAATATCCTGCGGGATTTTATTTCCTGCAAATTGTGAAGTAGCAAGATAAAGAATTAATTTATCAGGAAGAACTGAGCCATCCAAAATCGATTGTATAGCCCCTATTGCATACGGAATTGCAGGGGGGAAAGAGGTTAAGGATACAATTACCTGTTTTTTTTTCGACATATAATTTCTCTATTATGCATTAAATTGTTTAGAAGTTTATTGCGTTTTTAAAATCACCCCAAATAATCTCCGTACAAAGTCTGTAAATATAAATCGCCTTTTATAACTTTTTGATATCGATAGGACATTTTGCTCTATCATTTGATATTCCTTACATGGCAAATTGAGATCACGATAAACAATATAGTGATGTGATTTTCTTTTTTCAAGAGGAGGCAATTTCATATAATCGCCATAAAGAGTGGTCAAAAAATAATCCCAATCAGCTATCCCATAGGTTTCGTGTCCTTCAAATATTACTTTTGCCGGAACATTACCCAAAGCCTTCTTTTTAAGAATTCCTCTGTAGCCACAATCGTGGTCTGTGATATATTTGCTCGTTTCAAAATCATATTTAGTGGAGATTCTTTTCTGCATATTATATATATAATCAGGAGAAAGAATCTTCTGTAAAATAAGTAGCAAATAAGAACTTACCTTTCTCCCACGTTTAAATGGATCTCGGAAACTGAAGTAAAAAAGCTTATCTACCATTCGGTGTCGCCACAAATGAAGTTTTTGGCGTGTCTTTCCATCGGGAAGCCCATCATATGGAAAAATGTCAATATAGACTCCTCCTATATAGTTGGGTCCCCTATTTGCATAACAAGTAGTTGAAATATCATGTACTTTGGCAAATCTCCACGGGTATAGATTGTTCCTTTCCCGACAATCCAATTCGTATGGGTCAGAAAACCATTCGCCGGCGTTTTGTAACAATTTCTCATAATCTCTCCTCGGCATGGCAACATCAATATCATCATCCCAGGGGATGAAACCCTTATGCCGTATTGCTCCCAATAAAGTGCCAGCAATAAGATAAAATCTTAGATTATGTTTCAAGCAAACTTTCTCAAATTCCAAAAAGATCTTAAACAGTCGTAACTGTAATGTTCGGATATCATTTGTTTCCACCTCTTTCATCTTCTTTCCAGTTTGTTTCTAATTCGGCTTCCTTCTTTAATTCATCTTCTATAATCTTAGTTGTCTGTTCGAAGATTTTTCTTTTAATTTCCGTTGTACTTATACCCGAAGTATAGGGAAAATATACAACTTTTTTTCCAGGTTGCATTTTCATCCATTCCAAACCTTCGAGGTATTTATTTTCCCAATCATCTCCAATAGTAACAATGTCAATTTTCTCGTTTTTTAATTGAGCAATCTCTGTTAATTTGGTTTGTTTCACTACTTTAGTCACACAGTGAATCGCAGATATTATATTGAATCTCTGTTCAAATGGTATAATGGGGAGTTTGCCTTTGTACTCAAAAATTAATTCATCCGTACTTACACCCACAATAAGTTCATCTCCTAATGAAGCTGATTTTTCCAGAATATTGAGATGGCCTACGTGGAAAAGGTCAAAACTTCCGGAAGTAAAAACTTTGATTTTTTTTTGCATAATCAAATAGTCATTTCAATTGTGTTTATTGCTGTAGCTAATTCGTTCAAATCCTCGGGTGTCTGCAAACCAAGATGGGAAATACGAAAGAATGAAGGTATGCTACCCGGCATGATATAAATACCTTGTTTTTCTAATTCCTTAAATATTTTGTCACCGTTCTTTTTCACAAAGAAACCTGTGATACAATTCGAAGGGTTTTCGGCAGGAATTACCCAATGATATTTTTTACATAATTCCCTGAATAATAAAGCTTTTTGTTGAACGGACTCAATAATCAAAGCTGTTCCAAGTTCAATATCTAATTGCAACCGACGATGTAGCTGCAGGAAAAGAGTAGTAGCAGGGCTATATGGAGTTTGTCCACGGACAAGATTTTTTAAATTCTCCTCGAAATCAAAATAATAACTTTTATTTAAAAACAGGTATTGCGAAATGCGATTAGATAATACAACAAAAGATAATCCTGGAGGAAGATTTAAGCCTTTTTGACTACTCATAATAGCTATATCTATATGAAAGTCGTCCATGTTTAAATAATCTGAAAGAAATGAACTTATAGCGTCTACTACCAGAAAAACATTATGCCTTTGGCACAATTCTGAAATCTTTTTCAGATTATATAACTGGCCTGTTGACGTTTCATGATGCTGGCATAGCAGCACCTCCGGTTTATAATTTATAATGGATTGTTCGAGTTCATCATAACAGATGTCTTTACCAAATGGAATTTCAAAAAGTGTATTGGAGCAATGATAATAATCACATATATCCTTCCAACGGTAGCCAAAAGCCCCCCCCGCCAGAATTATTGTCTTTTTCATTGAGGAAACAAAATTGGAAACGACAGCATCCATGGCTCCAGTTCCGGAAGATGTAAAAAAAATAACTTTGCCTTCCGAACAATGGATGAGATTCAGAATCATTTCCTCACAACTTTTCACAAGGTCCGAAAAGCTTTGAGTACGCATATAGGGTATTTGCTGTTTGCCTATATCAAGTATTTCACTTTCTATATTTCCAGGGAAGACATATAATTTCATCATTTTCTGTACAATTTAATTTCTACTTTTATTACAAGTGGGGGTATTAGAAAAAGAATTAAATTCGCCTCAAAAGAGGAAATAAAAAAGGACATTTTACTGCTAACCATAATTTAATTTTCCGACGCTTCTCCAGACTCGATGAAAAAATGCGACAATCCAAATCACTAAATAAAGTAATTGCATTTATACATACAGAATCGTCTCCATTTTTCAAGTGACGGTATTTGATATGGATTTTTAAATTATTAATATCGTTTTTAAATTCCTGATAAGCACCTTGTTTCTTATAAAAAGATTCAATCTCCTGTACAGCTTGCACCATCTGATTAAGAGAATTTGAACTTATGCATGTAGCTATAGAACTTAAATTACGTCTTTCATAGTGATAAAAGGGTTTGTCTATATAAGATAGTTTTTTTGCAAAGAAGAATAATTTTGTCGCCATTAATAAATCTTCCCACATGTCAATACCTTCTATCCATTTCAAGTTATTTTCTATGTAGAGACTTCTTTTCACTAAAATATTCCAGCAGAAGACAGGAACCTTATGATTCAAGATAAACTTAACGTGCTCATGTGGGATACTACAGTAATATTGCTTACAAATTTTAGAATAGCTATGCTTTTCTCTCACGAAATCACACAGTACAATATCAGAATTATTTTCAACAGCTTTCATATACATTTCCTCGTATATCTCAGGTTCAACCCAATCATCACTGTCACAATGGATAATATAGTCACCACTTGCAGCGGAAACCCCTGTATTTCTTGCTGCAGCTAACCCTCTGTTCTCAGAATGTTGTAAAATTGTTATTTGATGTCTTTTTGCAGGAAAATCCTTGATTACTTCATTCAAAATGTTTATACTATTATCGGGAGTACAATCATTGACGAAAATATATTCGATATCTTGTAACGTTTGATCAAATAGACTTCTTGCACAACGTTCAATGTATTTCTCTACATTATATATAGGTATTAGAACAGATATTTTAGCCATATATATCCAGCATATTAATTGGCATACAAAATTAGTGATAATACTTGAGAAATCTCTAAAAAAACTTCATATTCCTAATCTCAGATAAAATGTTTTATAATTCTGTGGAATTACTCAATTTTGATCCTTGAATTCTTTAAATGGCAAATTCAAACGCTTGTGTTCATATGTACTTAATTAGTTTTGCAAAAAGAATTAAATATAATTATATGGTCAAAAAATATTCTATTTTTTTTCCTCCTCTTTATACCACCCCGAATACATCAGGTAATTATGCGCAATCTTCTGGTTCATCTCCTTGCTTTGTTCCGGGTCGACATTCTTGATAAACCTCGCCGGAACCCCGCCCCAGATACTATTCGGTTCGATAACCGTATTACTGAGAACCAAGGAACCTGCCGCAACAATCGCTCCTTCACCAATAACGGCATGATCTAATATGGTAGACCCCATACCAATCAATGCGTAATCCCGGATATGAGCACCGTGGATAGTTACATTATGACCTACCGATACATGGTCGCCAATTGTTACCGTAGATTTCTGATAAAGAGTATGCAACACACTTCCATCCTGAATATTCACTCCATTACCGATTCGGATTGAATTTACATCCCCACGCAATACGGTATTATACCAGATACTGCAATCATCGCCCATTTCCACATCTCCGATAATCGTAGCATTATCTGCCAGGTAACAGTTGTCTCCAAATTTAGGGGTGAATCCTCTAACTGATTTTATAAGTGCCATATAGAGTTCTGAGTTTTGAGTTATAAGTTCCGGGTAGCTTGTTTCAGCCACGCTTTTTCTTCTTCGTTTAATGCGGGCGAAAGTTTATCATAAACCTTCCGGTGATATTCATTCAGCCAGTCGATTTCTTCCTGGCTTAACATCTCCCTGATAATTCCTTTCGTACTAATCGGGCAAAGTGTAACGGTTTCGAACCTGTAATATTCGCCATACATACCCACGCTATCTGGCACAACCAGTATGAGGTTTTCAATACGTACACCGTGACTGCCTGCTTTATACACTCCCGGCTCGTTCGAAGTAAGCATTCCCGGTTGTAGTACAACCGGATTTTCATTCATCCGAATACTTTGCGGTCCTGAGTGAACATTCAGGAAGTGCCCTACCCCATGACCAGTTCCGTGTAGATAGTTCATTCCATTTTTCCACAATGGAAGCCGGGCCAGAATATCCAGTTGAGCACCGCGTGTGCCGACCGGGAATTTAGCTTTAGATAGTGCTATATGGCCTTTCAGTACCAGCGTATAATCAGTTTTTTCCTCTTCCGTCAATTCTCCTACGGCAATGGTACGGGTTATATCGGTCGTACCATCCATATATTGCGCGCCCGAGTCCAGCAACAGGAAACTTTTCGAACGGATAACGACATTACTCTCTTCCGTAGCCGAGTAATGAACAATAGCCCCATGTTCACCATATCCGGCAATTGTATCAAAACTTTCGCCTATATATAATGGCTGTTCTGCGCGAAAAGCGTGTAGTTTTTTATCTATACTGAGTTCTGTTTCTGTGCCCGCCGGAACAGATTCTTCCAACCATTTCAGGAATTTAACCAATGCAACCCCATCTTTCCTCATAGCTTCATGAATACCGGCAATCTCCTGCTCATTCCGGATAGCCTTCATCAGTGCTACAGGAGATGCTGTACGAATGATGGTACAGGATGGATTAACAGCCGAAAGGATAGACAAATTCGTTTTAGCCGGGTCGAGTAGTATACTCGATACAGGGGTGGATGTGAGATAACTGCCCACATCTGTGTAATTACAGATACGAACCTGCTGGCTTTCCAGATAAGATTTGACTTCGGGCGTTACTTTCTCAGGGGCAATAAATAAAATAATTTCCGACTGGGAGATAAACAAATAACTAATCACTACCGGATTACATTTTACATCACTACCACGTAGATTCAGAGTCCAGGCTATTTCATCCAATGCAGATAGTAGTGTACTTTCTACTCCTGTTTCCCGAAGTTTCTCCCGTATTTCCTCCACCTTATTAATATAAGGTTTTCCGGCATACTCTAATTCATAAATAAAAGCAGGTGTTTCCAGTATTGCCGGACGGTCTGTCCATATCTCTCCTATCGGATCAATGTCTGTACAAACCTTCAACCCCTGACTGGAAAGTTTTGCTATCATCTCTTCCGCTTCGTTGACACCGAATACTTGCCCGTCGATGCCTACCGTACTTCCGACCGGCAAACTTCCTGCCAGAAAATCGGGAATAGACGGAGTTTCGGGAAGCATCATTTTAAACAGGTCGATGCCCGTGCCCTCCAACTGGTCGGTTGCCTGGATGAAATAGCGAGAGTCTGTCCACAAGCCTGCCTTATCCAGTGTAATAACCACGGTGCCTGCCGAACCGGTAAAACCCGAAATCCATTCGCGTGATTTCCAGTGCGATGCAACATACTCGCTCATATGCGGGTCGGTACTCGGTATGATAAAAGCAGATATGTTTTGGCGGCGAAGAACGTTACGCAACGCTTCAAGCCGTTTGCGGATAATATCTTTCATAATTATATACTCAATTAAATAATAAGAAGCAAATGTAGCAAAAATTCGGAATAAAGTACGGACTTTGTAAATGAAAGTCTATAGTTTTGTAGATGAAAGCCGGACTTTTGTAAGACCTGAAACAGTGCTTTTGATATTAAAAAACAAAAACGAAATGAATAAAAAGTTGTTTTTGGGGATATTTCTTATATTTTTTGAATAATATTACGCCTAAAATAAAGAATTCATTATATTTGCTGCCGTTTAATATTAAATCAACACTTTATATATAAGACAGACAGCATGGATACGAGTAAAATTGTAGGCGAAAAAATAAAGGGGCTACGGGAAAGTAAATCAATTAGTATAGAAGAACTGGCAGAACGTTCGAACCTTGCGGTTGAACAAGTGGAAAGAATTGAAAAAAATATCGACCTCCCTTCTCTTGCGCCGCTTATCAAAATAGCCCGGGTACTGGGCGTACGCCTGGGAACTTTCCTGGACGACAGCGACGAAACGGGTCCGGCAATCTGCAGAAAGAAAGAATCATCGGATACAATCAGCTTTTCGAATAATGCTACGCAATCGCGTAAACATATGACATATAATTCATTGGCTAAATCGAAGGCCGACAGGCATATGGAGCCTTTTATTATCGAGGTATCGCCTTGTGCCGATAGTAATTTTGTTTTGTCGTCGCACGAAGGAGAAGAGTTTATTATGGTGATGGAGGGAACAATGGAAATCAGTTACGGAAAGCATTCTTACCTACTCGAGGAAGGCGATAGTATCTATTATGATTCCATCGTGCCTCATCACGTACACGCTTTCGAAGGACAGGCAGCAAAGATACTGGCTGTGGTTTACACACCGCTTTAGTAATTTTGAATTTTGAATTATGAATTTGAATTCTAATGCGGATTAAGATTTCATAATTCAAGATTTAGGATTATTGACTCATAATTTAAAATTCATAATTCAAAATTATTTAAATGCAACTCTACGACAGAACTCTGGGCCAGTGGCTCGAACACTGGGCCGAAGTTATTCCCGATAAAGAAGCCATCGTTTACTCCGACCGCAACCTGCGTTTCACCTGGAAAGAGCTGGATAAGCGTGTCGACGATATGGCTAAAGGACTCATATCCATTGGCGTTACCCGCGGTACTCATGTCGGTATATGGGCAGCCAATGTACCCGACTGGCTGACACTGTTATATGCTTGCGCTAAGATTGGTGCTGTTTACGTAACGGTAAATACCAACTACAAACAAACGGAGTTGGAATATCTTTGCGAGAACTCGGATATGCACACGCTATGTATTGTGAATGGCGAAAAAGACAGCGACTTTGTGCAGATGACTTACAATATGCTACCCGAGCTGAGAACCTGTGAACGCGGACATCTCAAAAGCGAACGTTTTCCATATATGAAGAACGTTATATATGTAGGTCAGGAGAAACACCGTGGCATGTATAATACGGCAGAGCTTTTATTGCTGGGAGATAATGTGGCAGATAAATGCCTCGAAGAACTCGAAAGCCAGGTAAGCTGCCACGATGTGGTTAATATGCAATACACCTCGGGTACAACAGGATTCCCCAAAGGGGTTATGTTATCGCACCACAACATTGCCAATAACGGATTTCTTACCGGCGAACACATGAAGGTAACTTCTGAGGATAAATTGTGCTGTTGTGTACCTCTGTTCCACTGCTTTGGTGTGGTATTGGCAACCATGTGTACACTAACACACGGTGCAACTCAGGTTATGGTCGAGCGTTTCGATCCGCTTGTTGTACTGGCTTCGGTACACAAAGAAAGATGTACCATGCTGTACGGTGTACCGACAATGTTTATCGCAGAACTGAACCATCCGATGTTCGATATGTTCGATACGTCGAGCCTGCGAACGGGTATTATGGCCGGTTCACTATGCCCAATCGAATTAATGAGACAGGTGCAGGATAAAATGTTCATGCGCATCACCAGTGTGTATGGATTAACAGAAACCTCACCGGGAATGACCCAAACCCGCATCGACGATTCGTTCGAAGTTCGTTGTACCACCGTAGGAAGCGATTATGAATTTACGGAAGTAAAGGTTCTCGATCCGGTTACAGGCGAAGAATGTCCGGTCGGGGTCCAGGGAGAAATGTGCTGCCGGGGATATAATGTAATGAAAGGATATTATAAAAATCCGGAAGCTACCGCCGAAGTGCTGGATGCCAACGGTTTTCTTCATTCGGGAGATTTGGGTATAAAGGACGAGGAAGGTAATTACCGCATCACCGGCCGCATTAAAGATATGATTATTCGCGGAGGGGAAAATATTTATCCGCGCGAAATCGAAGAATTCCTTTATAAGCTGGAAGGTATTAAGGATGTTCAGGTGGCAGGTATCCCCTCACCCAAGTACGGAGAGGAAGTAGGAGCTTTTGTTATTCTGAAAGAAGATGCCCGGCTAAAAGAAGAAGATGTACGCGACTTCTGCCGCAATAAGATTTCGCGTTATAAAATACCGAAATATGTTTTCTTTATCAATGAATTCCCGCTAACCGGAAGTGGTAAGATTCAGAAATTTAAGCTGAAAGATGTCGGGGTACAATTGTGCAAAGAAAAAGGGAGACTGTAATTTAAACTGTGTCAGTAAAGAATAAATTATTAACTTTACTAACA
>DAMCMT010000061.1:11885-27032 GCA_032108265.1 Bacteroides sp. | reverse complement strand
GTGTATAACAAACAGAGTGTGAACAGCATAATCCCCGATTGCTTCCAACTCTTGAAAATACTATGCGCATAAGCCACAATCAACCCAATGGTAGCTATCGTAGCTATGATATAGGCACCGGCAAAATTAAGTTGCTCGGATATTGACAGCAATAAACTATAAAATACAATCAATGCAATTCCAACCAAGAGGTATTGAATAGGATGGATACGTTTTCCCGTTGTAACTTCGACCAGGAAAAACACGGCAAAAGTTAATGCAATAAACATAATGGCGTATTTGGCCGAACGCATATTCTGCTGGTAATGGTCCACCGTGTTTACCAGGTTAACTCCGAAAGAAGAATCGGAAAAAGAATCTACATTATTATCAAACCACATTTCCGGAATATTGCGGTTGAAACGCATCACGCTCCAGTTGGCATCAAAACCTGCATCCGTAAGGGTATGTTCGGGGCTGAAATTACCAATAAAACCGGGGTCTTTCCACTCACCGGTAATATGAACGGTGGTTGTTTTACCGATAGGGATGTAATTAATATCACTGCTTCCGTTCAGGTTTAGTTTGCATTCAAATACAAGCGGTTCATCGTTTTCCGTCCATATGTTCTGACCCAATTTAGCAATCAACTCCTTACCAATGTATTTATTGGTGTTTCCCCCTGCCTCGGCAGTATAAGATTGTCCGTTGATAACGAAATTGATAATATTGGTTACCCCTCTTAAATCTGAGAGGCCAATCCGGATATAAGCTTTTTCCCAGTGAATGGTACCCAAATCCAGTTGACTTAAATCAATCTTCCCGAATTGTCCTTTCATATGGGTTTCGCTTTTATAGGTAATGGTTTTATAGATACCATAATGCCTTTCTTCGGGCTCCAGTTTAGTATCAATATCCAACAACTCCGGAGCGATGTTCAACACATGGTCTTCCGTGAATGACTTTCCTTTATCATCCACCCGTGTTAGTGTGTACGGAACCGATAGTATAGGTGCGCACAAAGTCTGGGCATTGCTCCACTTTTCATTAATCCGCGCAATAACTTCCCTGCTTCGTTGTTGCCGTTCATGTATCAGGTTCTGTATCATGATACCCGGAATAAGTAATACGATGATTAATGCTCCGATGACAAGCCCTTTCAGGGTTATCGATTGAGAGAAATTGTTTGTTTTTTTGTTGTTTGCTTTCATGATTTATGTTATTAAAATGAGTATTTGAGTGAGGTAAAGTGAGGTATAGAGGAGGTAAAGTAGAAAGCCATGCGGCATCGTATACTATCTACTTTACCTCACATTACCTAACTTTACCTGACTTTACCTAACTTCTTACTATCCCAAAAAGAACTTTGAATTTCAAAGTAACTAAATAAAAAAAATTATTTGAGCAACTTTTCCAAAGCATCCAGATGCTCTTTAAACGCTTTTCTGCCCTCTTCAGTCATCCGGTACTGCGTATTGGGTTTACGTCCGATAAACTGTTTTACGCAACTGATATACCCAACAGCCTCCAATGCCTTGAGATGGCTGGCCAGGTTACCGTCTGTAAGCTCCATCAACTGACGCATGGTATTAAAATCGGCCGAGTCGTTGACAGAAAGGACAGACATTATCCCCAATCTCACCCGACTGTCGAATGCCTTATTCAGTTTTGAGATAATATTTGTCATCCTTTCTTCAAATCATATTTCCGGTACATAACAAAGCCATAGAGAATGTGGCATACACCAAATCCGATAGTCCAGAACAGCAGCCCGTACTCCTGAAAAATAGCCGCAACAAGACCTAATCCGATTTCGATAAGTCCCAGGTAGTGAATTTCATCATATGTATATTTGGATACATTCAGCAGAGCCAGGCCGTAGAAAAGTAATGTTCCGGCCATCACCATTCCCAGTTCTCCCTTAAGCAACAGTATAAAGCAAAATATACCGCCAGCAGCCAATGGAACGGCGAGGTTATAGAAAGTACGCAGCACCAACTTCGTTAATATGCCTTGTTTACTTTTCCTGGCCTTCCGCCACGAAAAGAAAAGCCCGAAGCTTATTGATATGAACAACACAATTACCGCATCGGCCAGTAATACCCATTCGCGGGGAACCGAGTTTAGCCCTGCAAATAAAGCATCACCCGATAAATAGAAATAGGCAAAAGCAGCCCCGGCAATAGCCACAAAACCGGCTATCACACCGGATAATCCACTAAGTGACAGAAACTTGGAGGATTTCTCCATCATTTCGCGTATTGCTCTGATATCGTCTATTTGTGTATTCATACGGATAATTAAAAGTACTTTGAGATGCAAAGTTAAAAGTTCTTTTTTAATATACAAGCAGAAGGACGAATATTTTTTTATATGAAACATTCTATCTACATTTGTACCAAAGTGGTACATAATTAAACGTTATATATATGTTAGTAATAAGCAGCAGAGAATTCAGGGATAAACAGGCCGAATACTTCGACCGGGCAGATAATGGCGAACAAATCATTGTTCAAAGAGGAAAAAATAAAGCTTATAGCCTTACTCCCATAACAGAAAATGACATACTAATTAATAAGGAATATATTCTTCAACCGGATGATGACCTGGCGCGGGCAATTACATTTGAAGAATTTAAAGAAAGTGCGATTAGTCACATCCGGGAACTGTATAAACAAAAGAGAAAATGAAAGTTCTAATCACACCCGAAGCGATTGAATACTTCAATGAACTTTCTACAATCTTATATGAAAAAGATCAGCAACAACCACATGATTGCACAATATTTGTAACCCCCTAAACAAAACCCATCCCCTCATTGTATTATTACCATGTAAAAGGCAAACCGAAAGAAATTTCGAGTAATTTTGCCGCAAATTTGATAATACATGGCTACTCAAAACCCGGAACCTAAAATCCAGACTCCCAACGATAAGAATCTTAAAGGACACGCTGCCGTACTCCTTGCCAATATATTGTGGGGTCTGAACTCCCCTATCAGCAAGTCGGTACTTGCAGAGTTCTCAGCGCTTTCCGTCACCACCTTCCGGATGGTGGGCGCAGCAGCGGCCTTCTGGATATTATCCCTGTTCCTGCCCCGCGAACATGTAACACCGCGCGATATGGTACGGCTTTTCTTTGCCGCACTCTTTGCAGTAGTATTCAACCAGGGAATGTTCGTATTCGGTCTATCCCTTACCTCGCCCATCGACGCGTCCATAATTACCACCACATCACCTATTATCACCATGATAATAGCCGCCATCTATCTCAAAGAACCGGTAACGCATAAAAAGGTAATCGGGATATTTATCGGCGCTATCGGTGCCCTGATACTTATCTTCGGCAACCAACCATCGGCCTCGGGAGGTTCGGGCGGTAGCATTCTGGGCGATTTCCTGGTACTGATTGCACAACTCAGCTTCGCCATTTACCTCACTGTATTCAAAGACCTTATACATAAGTACTCCCCGGTAACCGTAAGCAAATGGTTATTTATCTATGCTTCCCTTTGCTTTATCCCACTTTCGTACCGGGACATATCGGTAATAGATTTCGCTGCCATCCCGACTGATATGATTTTGCGTATTTGTTACATAGTGCTGGGAGCTACCTTCCTTTCCTATATATGCATGATGACCGCCCAACGTGTACTTCGCCCCACTATCGTAAGTATGTACAACTATGTACAGCCCATTGTAGCGAGTATATTGGCTGTTATTCTGGGAATGGATACTTTCGGAGTGTCCAAAGCCATTGCCATTACATTAGTATTTGTAGGAGTTTACATTGTTACTCAAAGTAAGTCGAAAGCACAAATGGAGATAGAAAAATAATTATCACTAAATACACGCCTCCAATTACTTACATATCAATACATTGCAGACATTTTCACATTTATTAATTAATAAAAATCGCATTTTACTTGCTACAATATTTGTTTCTATTTATATTTGCAAAGTAAAACCATAAAGCAAATATAAATTAACCCTATTATGAAAACAAAAAAGAAAGCTTACGTACCTTTGGAAGTAACTATGCTGGCCGAAAACAATGTATGCTCGCTCATTGCCCGGCACAAAATGAAAGGCTTAGGTTGTTACCTTGCCATGCTGCTCGAGTTACGAAACAATCCCAACTACTGCATGAACAACGCCGCACTGAAGCTTATTAACCGCAAGTACGGAATCGGGAAATCAACCGCCGAGAGCATACTGAACGATTTCGGTTTGTTCCATATTCTTACCGATGGCAACGAACGCCTTATCACCTCACTATACCTGCGTGAAGTAATGAGGAAGTACGACGAGAAAATACTGAAATGTAAAGAAGCCGGAACGAAAAGCGGACTAGTAAGGAACGCGACCAAAAATGAAGGTGCGTTCAATTCCGTTGCAACAACAGAACAAAACAAAACAGAACAGAATAATAATAGTAATATTAATAATAACAATATTACTGATAATTACTTAAACATTCTACTTCAACAAGCATTCAATAATAAAACCTGGCTCGAACAATTATTAATGAAAGCCCGCATCTCCCCTTCACAGCCCGATGCCATACCCCACCTGATAACTTTGCTCGAACGGCACATCACCCTATACAACAAGCAGAACGAAACTAAATCTGTAGACGAATTACGCCGCTATATAGCCAATATACTATCCCCCGGCAAAATAAGTCATACCGATATTACCCGGCAACTCGACCAACTGCAACAAAAAGCTTCGCAAGCCAACCCCTACCGGTACGAAACCATCGACCCCGCTACAGGCCAGCGCATGGTACAGGGAAAAATTATCCCTGCCGATGCTCCACCCCGCCCGGACGAGAATAAATACTGGAGCCGCGAACTGCAAAGTTGGGTGTAGGGAGAGAGGAGTTATCGCTTCGCTTTGCTCGCTCAGTGAGGTACCGCTTCGCTCAGTGAGGTAAAGGAGATAATGTACTTCACCCTCTACCTAACTTTACCTAACTCTTTACCTAACTCTCTACCTAACTCTCTACCTAACTCTTTACCTAACTCTTTACCTAACTCAAACAATCATGATTAACTTTAAGAAATTCGACATCGACACCGCCGGACGAACCGCCGGCAAGATAAAAACCTACTGCCCACGCTGCCGCGACACCCGCCGCAACAAACGCGACAAATCCCTCAGTGTAAACATCGACACCGGCCTTTTCAAATGCCACCACTGCCAATTCACCGGACGAGCAGGAGGGGCTGAGGGCGAGGTGACCCGGCCAAGCCCTTATACGGGTAGCAACACTTCAGTATCCGCATGGAAACCTCGCAGCGGCACGTTGCCGCCCCTAACCGGCGAACTGGCCGCATGGCTCACCGGCATCCGTCACATACCCGTCGACGTAGCCATCCGGATGGGTGTAAGCGCCGGACAGCACTACTTCTCCCAATCTGCAAGTACCAAACCTTGTATTTGCTTCAACTACCTGATGGACGGACAGGTTATCACCACCAAATACCGCAGTCTGCAAAAAGAATTCGCCATGCAGACGGGCGCCCCTGTGATACCCTACAACATCGACGGTATACTCGGTACACCCCAATGCATCATCACCGAAGGTGAAATGGATGCCCTCTCTTTTGCCGCCACCAATCGCACCGACGTTATCTCGGTACCCACCGGCGCCCATGCAAGCCTCGACTGGCTGGAACCTTACATCCACACCCACCTGGCGGATAAAGACGTTATCTACCTGGCTGTCGACAACGACGAACCCGGCCGCCACCTCTGCCACACCCTGCGCCACCGACTGGGCGAAGCACGCTGCCGTACCGTAACCTACGCCCCCGGATGCAAGGACGCCAACGAGCAACTGATAAAACACGGCCCCGAAAGCCTGCTGCAAATACTGGCCGACGCTCCCCTACCGCCCCTGAAAGGAGTGCTCGACATAACCTGCATCGAAGACGATATCGACGTAGTATTCGCCAACGGAATGGGCAGCGGCGCCGATACCGGATGGGAAAACCTCGACCGCTACTGCACCTTCGAACGCGGACGGCTCGCTATCATTACCGGCGTGCCCGGTAGCGGCAAGTCCGAGTTTGTCGACGAGCTCATGGTACGCCTCAACCTGCGGCACGAGTGGCGCGGAGCATTCTTCAGCCCCGAGAACATGCCCCTGTCCTACCACATCGTAAAGCTGATTGAAAAACTGGGCGGATGCAAATTCAAAGAAGGCGTAATGCCTCCACACATTTACCGCACCTGCCTGGAACACATCAAGCAGAACTTCTCGTTCATCCTGCCACCCACCGGATACACGCTCGATGCCATCCTCGACCAGGCAGCCCAACTGGCCGTACGACACGGCCTGGCCATGCTGAGCATCGACCCGTGGAACTGCATCGACCACCATGTACCGCCCAGGCAGACGGAGACGCAATACATCAACTCCACCCTCGAACGCCTGCGAACCTTCGCCCTGCGCCACAACTGCCTGGTAATACTCACCGCCCATCCCCGCAAGATGAACCGCGAACCCGGTACCAATCGCATACCCGTGCCAACTCTGTACGACATCAACGGCTCGGCCGGATTCTACAACAAAGCCGATTACGGCCTCACCGTAGAACGCGATTACAACGCCCGCGTAACCCGCATCCACATAAAAAAAGTACGCTTCCGCAACCTCGGATACAACGGCGAAGCCAACTTTGTGTACGGTCTGGCAGGCGGACGGTTCCATCCCTGCGATGAAACGAAGCCCCAGGAAACGGTGTTCGATGAAACCTGTTGGCTGGATAACACCCTAAACGAAACGCCCCATGAAACAGATTTATAACCCATCAGTAGACCGGATGCTCGACGAACGTGAAAAAGCATTCCTCATCTTCCGCCGGATATATTATTACCTCGACGCGGTTATCGAAGGACTATACTGCCCCGCCAGATATACCCTAAACCAATACGATAAACTCGTCGACGAATACCGCGACCTACAAACCCGTGCCGACCGTTTGGAAGAACACATCCGCAAGCGCTATCCATCTCCCGGCATCGACCAAACCATTGCCTGGATGAAGAGCTTTCCGTTTGAAGATATTTACGGAAATCCCGTCGACACCGACAAAATATGAAACTTTCAAACCATTCGTTTGGTACTTTCAAACCGTTCGTTTGGTACTTTTAAACCAATCGTTTGGTACTTTCATATTACGCGAAAATAATATTTCAGAACACAGAGACACAGAGGCACAGAGTTCTTCATCAACTCAAAGCCAATACCTTAAAAATCTCTGTGCCTCTGTGTCTCTGTGTTCCAAACAAATTATCAACTTAAAAAACAGAAAAATGAAAGACATTATCGTAAACAAACCATTCGAGGGCAATACAGATGCCACTCATTACCACATCCAAAGCTATACACGTTCAGAGTTAGCCCGCCAGTATATGCCTGGACTGGCAGATTCGACAGCCCGTAAAAAGTTTAACCGCTGGCTACGCGAGAACCCCGAATTACAACGCGAACTCGAATCCCTTCCAGCCCATAAAAACTCGCGTACATACACGGCACAGCAAGTCAGGGCCATTTACAAATACTTCGGACTACCGGTAATACTCGAACCTTACTACTAAATACTATTTTTATTTCACTTTTTTATTCCATTCGTTCCTAAACGCGCCAACCGGCCGAATTGCTATTTTTATAAGCCGTATCTTTGTACTACAAGCTCACGGGCAGGATATTCGCGAAATCCTGCCCGTACTTGTATAAGAGAAAACTAAAATTAATTACTAACAACACAAACACAAAAAATTATGAGTATTCCATTAGAGCGCTACCAGCGCAACCGTATCATGGCCGACCCTCAGTCCGAGGAGTTGACCTATCTGAGAATGCAGCCGGGCTACAGCCGTACCCGTACGTTGGAAGATTTTGCTTCCGACATCGAATTAATTGGTAGTATGAGCCGCGAAGACGTAGTACACGTTCTCCGTTCGGCCACCCGCCTGGCCAAATCCACCCTTACCGAGGGCGATAAGGTAAAGTGGGACGGGCTGGGTATCTTCTACCTCAGTTTCAACTGCAACGGCATTACCGACCCCGAAGAGTGTACCGTACGCAACATCCGCAAAGTGAACATCCGCTTCCGCGCCGATAGTTCCATGCGGTTGGTAAATGACAGTACTGCCACAACACGAAACGCTGAGAACAACGTAAAATTCCACATCGCAGGAGCGAACTCTTCCGGTAATAATTCCGGCGGTAATAACGGCGACGATGATGGCGGTGGAGGATTCACACCGGATCCGAATGCGTAAAGGGATTTAGCTTTTGAGTTTTTGAGCTTTTAAGCTTTTAAGGTTTGATGCCGGCACGATCTTAAATTCTTAAAAGCTTAAATTCTCAAAAGCTTGTATCCTTTAAAGCTTAAAAGGAACAGGATGGTATGGATTTCATAAAGTAGTCCATTCCGGTATAGATATTACCGTTGAACAAATACCATAATCCATAACAAAAATATGGATTGCATTCATCTCCCGGTATTTAATAAAACTACGCGAAATGTTTGGGTTCTCTTCTTCTGGAAACAATTCATACGAGGGAAACATTTTGCATATTGTTGTTTTATCTTTCCCTACATAAGAAAGTAAAGTTTCATCTTGCGACCGGTATTTCTCGACAAGTAAAGGAAGAAAACTTTCAATACCTGATGCCTGTGGCTTGTATCGCTTATAAAAGAATTTACTAAACAGTTTCTTAAAGAGCATTGTCAAAGTGTGTTATATCCAACAAATAAAGTCGGCATATTTTCAATGCCATGCTGCAAATATAGACTTCTGTTATAAAGATAAAAATATTTTTCGCTTGATTTTTATATAATTGAATATCAACTGTTTGAGATTGGATTTTAAATAAAAATCAATCATTCTTATTATATATTGGCTATAAATACCTAATTTTGGATGCTTTCATTAAAAGCATTGATATTTATATCTGGTATTCATATAAATATTGTATTTTAGTAAGCAACTTTCTTTATACACCCATTGTTAAATCAGTAATTAGATAAAATCATGGAAGCAGAAGCTAAAGTTCATCAAGGCCGAAACGTGAAAACTGCCCGAAACTGGAAAAAGGTAACACAAAAAGAGTTAGGAGTTTTGCTAGGTATGGAACAGAATGGGGTATCTCAGTTAGAAGATAAAGAAACCATAGATAAACCGACTTTGCAGAAGATTGCGGAATATCTGGAGGTGGATATCAATTTCTTAGAAACATTTATTCCGGAACAGTGTTTGGCTTCATTTAATATTGAGCACTTGGAACAGCACGATATAAAAAACGAAGGCGGTCATACCATTGGAGGTATTGACAGAATTGAGAAATATATCGAAAACAGTATCCCGGTATCAGCCCTTACCGAATATTTTGATAAAATAATCACACTGGAAAGAGAAATAGCAAATATGCGGGTTTTTATAGCGGAGAATAATTTGAAATATAATCCGAATAATAATTAAGGATATAGTACTGAGTAAGTTATGCCGCATGGTTCAACCGGAACGGTTGTTAATCTTGGTAGCCCGTTGCTTTAGCTTCGGGGTAGGGATAAAAAGCCATCACAGTAAAGTTGCATGCTGAAAGTATGCAATCTCGGATAAATAAGAAAGAATAGATTGCGTACCTTTGGCACGCAACTATGTTATGGTATTCTATTAACCCTACCCCGAAGCTAAAGCAACGGGCTACCAAGATTAACAACCGTTCCGGTTGAACTATGCAGTGAACCATTCCGATTGAACCAGGCGGTATGCCGGGCATTCTACTTCCGTAACTCCTCAAAGTAAGCATCCAGCAAATCCTTAGCCGCAATAAACGAAGTTAAATCAGCATTCAATACCTGACCTTCTTTTACCGGCAGCATTTCCTTAATCCTTTCGTTGTTATAGAAACTGGCTTTCAGTTGCTCGTTAATGCTTTCGTACATCCAGTATTTACTTTGTTCGTTGCGGCGATACTCGAAATAACCATTGGCTTTAACGAAGTCGATGTATTCGTAAACCATATCCCAGATTTCTTTCACGCCGATATTGTAAAAGCCTGAATAGGTAAGTACTTTGGGTGTCCAGCCCGATTCGGGCATGGGGAACAGGTGGAGTGCGTTACGGAATTGGGTAGCAGCCAGCTTTGCTTTATCAATGTTGCTACCATCGGCTTTATTGATTACAATACCATCGGCCATCTCCATGATACCGCGTTTGATGCCTTGTAATTCGTCTCCCGTTCCGGCCAGTTGAATAAGCAGGAAGAAGTCGACCATGGAGTGAACGGCTGTTTCGCTCTGTCCTACTCCTACGGTTTCAACAAATATCTTATCGAAACCGGCTGCTTCGCAAAGGATTATGGTTTCGCGGGTTTTGCGGGCTACACCACCCAGTGAACCGGCCGAGGGGCTGGGGCGGATAAACGAACTTGGATGAACAGAGAGTTGTTCCATGCGGGTCTTATCGCCCAGTATGCTGCCTTTACTGCGTTCACTGCTGGGGTCGATGGCAAGTACGGCCAGTTTACCGCCTTTCTCGAGTACATGAAGTCCGAATACATCAATGGAGGTACTTTTTCCGGCACCGGGTACACCACTGATTCCGATACGGACGGAGTTACCGGAGTATGGAAGACATTTCTCAATTACCTGCTGGGCAATGGCCTGGTGTTCGGGTTTTACGCTTTCTACCAAAGTTACCGCCTGGCTGAGTACGGTAATATTTCCCTTTATAATACCCTCGACATATTCGTCGATGGTAAGTTCTTTCTTCTTTGCCCGTGGGCGGTTTTTGAGATATGGGTTTACAGAAGCCGGTTGTTCAATGCCTTTGTTAACTACCAGTCCTTTATATTCTTCGTTGTTTTCGGGATGATGCATGGGGATGAAGATTAATTCCTAACTTCTAAATCAATAATCACTTTCGGTTGCTCCGGGTCGTTGGTTATCAACAGTATACGCGGACGCTTTTTCTTGTGCAGCATATCCTTGTTTACGGTAATACGCAAGCGGGTTTTCTCGCCGGGCTTGATGATATCTTTCTTCAGGTCGGCTCCAACAGCGGGGTCGAATAATTGAAGTTTGCTTATTTCGAGGGGAGATTTACCCCGGTTGGTAACGGTAATATCGTGGGTTGCTTTATTTTTCTTCCTGAGCTTTTCGCGCAGGTCGACACTGGTTTCGGAAAGGTGTATCTTCGGTGCATTGTTGAGTTGGTCGAAATTCATTTCGGCCATATCAGGCAATAGTACAACGGATACGGGGATTTCGTTTTCATCGTTCACCTTATCTCCGGCAAAGCGTGATAGGTAAACGGATGTTTGGGTAAGTCCCAGGTCGGTGAGGCGGTCGGTATCCAGGGTAACGGTCATGCGGCCTCTTTCGCCTTTTTTCAGTATGCCGGGTTCTATTGCTATATCCATGTACGAGGGAAGGTGCATTAACACGGGTTCGTAGGCCTGAGCCGACTTGTTTACTACGCTTATATTTATTTGTGGTTTCTCGCCTTTGTGTACATCGGGGAATTCGAGGTCGACCCTATCGAGTAATATGTCGCCGATTGAATATGGGTGCTGGTTGGAGAAATCGGTAATCTCGCGTACTACCTCGCCTATGAAGTGCAAGTACATCAGGTTTGGGCTTGCATTGCTGTATATACCGATGGATTTATGGAAGTGTCCCAGTGCCTTGGCGTCGAATGTGGCACGAACCATTCCTTTACCACCAGGTGCTATCGGGGTTTGAGTCCATTCGGCTACCGCGCAGGCACAAGAGGTAGTGATATGCGACATAACCAAAGGGGCATCTCCGGTATTAGTGATGGCGTATTCGATGGTAACGGGGTGTTTCCACTGCACCTGTCCAATGTTTTGGGTTTCCTTGTCTGAGGTTAACCGGGGTTGAGACCAGGCGGCAAGGCAGATAAAAGAAAAAATAAATAGGGAGGATATGATTCGTTTCATTTTCGTTCTTTTTATTTGGGAACAAAAATAGCCCTTTTCTATGAGACAAGGATGAAAATTTGGTTGAAAAAGTAGAAATAGGAAACTGAAAAGTTATTATATTTGCCCTAACAACTTATTCTACATTAATAAAGATGAAGAAGAAAAAAGACAAATCAGAGGATAAACCGTTTCTAAAGGAACCGGTAGCATCTTATCAAATTTATGATAAAGCTACGGTCGCTGTTCCAACTCAGGAAGATTTGGCAGATATTGAGCGAGCGATTTCCGGAAAAGAATTGATGGAGCGATTACGTCCCCAATTAGCTGAACTTTTTAATAAATGAAAGTTATCTTTTTGCCTGAAGTACAGGATTATCTTTTCGATGTTGTCCGGATTCTACATACCCATAATTATTTTGGTTTTCACGACTCTGCTGTTAAATATATAGATGAGTTAATATTGGATATCGAAACAAATATACATTTCAAAACACATAAAAAAGCCCCTGCATATTTTACGAAATATGGTAATGAATTATGGTATGCCAGTTTCCGCCGTAATAAGAATACTACATGGTATGTGTTTTTCACCAGATTCTCCGAAGAATTGTATCTTATTAAATACATTTCCAATAATCACGTAATTGGACAATATTTCATCTGATATTTATAAAGAATCCATTTATCACGTCATTGCGAGTACGCACAATATTAAAATATTGAACAATTCGATAATGACATTTAATCCTCCCCCCTAACCCCCTCCAAAGGGGGACACGATGCCGCATGGTTGTCCCCCTTTGGAGGGGGTTAGGGGGAGGATGTCATTGGTAAGAACGAAGCAATCCAGTTTATACACTACTTTATTACTGGATTGCTTCGTTCCTCGCAAAGACGTAAATATTATTCCGTTACTTCTATCCGCATCGAAGCCGAATGCGAGCTATACTCGGGAGCATACGCGCTTTGCATGACTGCCAGACCGGCCTGATACGTACCCGAACGGCTGACACGGTAACTGTACTCCAATATATACACACCTTTGCCCAGTGAGTCGAAGAAGAAGTTAGTGGATGCATCTTTGACTGATACGTAGTAACCCAGTCCATTGTTCCAACGGTAACCGGAAAGGGCGCCGATAGGTTCGAAGCAGGCTCCGCGCTGGTCTTTCAACTGAACGAAGTCCATAGCCCGGTCGAGGGTAATGGTGATGCGGGATACAACTCTGTCACCGACTTTTAGTTTGGTTTCGGGAGTTATAGGTGTTAGTTGGCGGTCGCTGCCTACTGTATTTTCAATGTACAGTTTCTTATCGACATTGAGCTCGTTTCCGCGTTGGGTAACTTTATCGATATCTTCGCTGTATTGGGCATAAACAGCACCCCATGCAATACCGGCATCGCGTTTCTCTACGGTTACTTTTCCGGGATTGTTTACCATCTTATTATCGGTAAAGGATTCTTTGATGTATCCTATGCCGGGTACGGTACCACCAGAAAGAGTTTCCAGCACTTTGCCGTTCAGGGTAATGCGTACATCGCCCTGATTTTCGAGCAGGTTACTTCCACGGTGCAACAGGGCATAAACAGCATTGGCGGTTGATACCGGAGAATCCCATTGCTGGGTTTGCTTTTGTTTCAGCAACCATATTTTCATTTCTTCTACGGTATTATTGTCGTTGGCCACCACATCGAAGGCTTCCATTACTGCTACATGAGCCGGAATACGCAGGTTGTTCCAACGATAGGGGCTTTCATTGAAAGCGAAATACATACCCAGTTCGTCTGTCTGCACAAGATGTTCTTTCAGTGAAGCCATGAATCCGGCAGCAGCGGCTTTTTGACCGGCTTTGCTTAGAACAATGGCAGCAAGGGCTTTTTCTTTCATCGACTGGGATGAAAGATTTTCCGGCAATTTACTGAGGAAGTAATTGTATGCTTCCCGGGTGGACGACGGAACTTTCTCGCCCGAAATGGCTATAAGGTACAGGTACTCCAACGCGGTACCGGAGATTCCGGTGAATTTGCTTCCTGTTTTTTCGGCCTTGCGGATGTTCTTATATTCCGTCAACGCTTCGTTGTGCAGGAACGTAAATGCAGCGCTGCGCATTTGCTGTACATCATTGTCGGGAGCATCGCCGGTAAGGTCGTACAAACGTACCAGGGTTTCGAGAACGTAGGTAGTGATGTACCTGCTTCCGTTCATTCCTTTATACCATGTCCATGCACCGCTGTTGAGTTGCAAATCTTTGAGTTTGGTTAGCGCGGTGATGTTATTATTGCTAATCTGATTGAGGTCGAATAAAGTACTGATGCGTTGCATTTGTTCAGCTTCCGTAGTGGCTTCGAGCAACCAGGGCGATTCTTCGAGCAGGATATTCTTTACATCCTGATTCTTTTGCAGATTGCTCAGGAATGTTTCCTTATTGCCACCCTGCATCTTCCAGGCATCAAACATCGTTTTGATACGCGGCTGGGCATTCATAATATACGATGCCAGTTTATTGGCATAGAATACGGTAGCCCATGAGATTGCATTATCATTCTCGGGCAGGCTCACTGATGGGAGTGCCTGGATAGCATACCAAGCAGGGTTGCCTGAGAATTCAACCGTCAACCGTCTGTCTGTAGCTGTTTTACTGTTATTGTTGAACAGGGATTCCAGTGAAAACTCGCGGGTTTGATTGCCGCGAACCGGCATGGATACTGTTTCCGTAATACGTTCTTTATCGGAAAGTACGGGAAGCATATGCTGTTCACCGTCGCTGAAACTTCCACCTTCGGCTACGATGCGGCATCCGAGGAAGTCGTATTTATCGGTTGCAGTAAAGGAGAAGTTAACTCCAGTCGATTTACCACCTTCAACCGTGAATTTTTGTTTCTGGGTTGATATTACCTTATCCGTCAACGGGTCGAAGAGTGTGAATACTACATTTCCCGAAATAGCTTTTCCGGTAATATTGCTTACGGATGCGGCTACGGAAGTCTTATCTCCTACCCTCACGAAACGCGGCAGATTGGGAGTAAGCATGAACTCTTTACTGGTAACAACCTCGCTGTTCAGTACACCCGTCAGCATACCTTTTGTATGGGCATATCCGCGGAAGTTCCAACGAGTCAGGCTCTCAGGCATCGTGAAAGATAATATGATTTCGCCTTGTTCGTTGGTACGCAATTGCGGGTAGAAGAAAGCGGTCTCGGC
>DAMCMT010000061.1:0-11875 GCA_032108265.1 Bacteroides sp. | reverse complement strand
CAAATATAACACCGCCTGCTGCTTTAGGTGCGGCAGCTCTGCTCATTCCACGAATTCTTACTTCACCATTACCCGTAGCATTCGATTGTGCCCAGCCGGCTTCGTAATTTAATGCATCATCAGAGACAAGGATTAAATTCGGATAAGGATTCCAGAAACTATCATAAACCAATACTGGGTATTTGAAACTCTGCGATGGTGCGAACCAGAAGTTAAAGTAATTCTGCCTTCCATAATAATCCGTCCAACCGGTATTGGGCAGGAAGATATTATAGTATGGACGGATGCTTTGTTCTGATTTCCATATTTTATCCAGTGAAGCATCGTACAGGGTGGCAAGCATTTCGGCATCAGCAGGCAGTCCGTTCGGGTTTTGGATGGTTAATTGCCACTCTTCCTGTTGTCCGGGACGAAGTTTATCGCGGAACACTTTCCATGTGATTTTAAGTTCCTTATCGGGTATGCGTTTCAGCAATTGTACATCCTGCATATAGGCCTGACCGTTTTTCACGAAAGAGAAACTGATGCTCAGACCATCGCCGTAAGAGGTTTTATAGGGATAATCAAACCGCATAAGCGAGTCCGTCAGGTTAAGAACCCGGCTTTCAATGCGTTTATTGCCTGAGAATACATCCATAAGGATATAGGTATCTTTCTCGGATGTTCCGAATATAAAGGCTGCGGGGTGACTGGCATCGAACTCTGTATTTATAGGATGGTACCAAACAGGAGTTTTAATCGCCGGGCGGGTATCCGACATTGAGAATAACACCACCATGCTTTCGGCCGTAGCCTCGCGCCCTTGCTGGTCTTTGGCCGATGCTTTTATCATATATGCTCCGGATGGTAACGACTTCCACGCATCCATATTCATTTCCTTGTTGGAAGCGAATGTTCCCGAGTATGCCGGGTCGTTAGCTGTTGTGCGTTTCTCGTAATTGGTTACCGGATAAAGTTTATATTCGCCGGTTACTTCCAACGGTTGCCCGCTTAGGTTGGTTGCTCCGAATGTTACTTTTATCGAATCATCTTTATTTATACGTTCTTCGGCAGTGATATTCAGGAGCAGGGAACGACTACCGGCTGATATGGTAGTGGTAGACGATTGTGTTTCGCCCGCTACATTGGTTACGGTAGCCTCAACGCTATATACGTAAAAGCCGTCATCCGTCTTTTGTTTCGAATCGGGAGTGAGTTGTACGGGAACGGTAAATTCTCCTTTATCATTTACCTGAGCGGTACCAGAAGCAATCAGTTCGGGAGCCCCAAACATACGACCCCACCAACCGCGCATACTACGCTTTACGGTGTAACTTACCGGAACATCCTGAACGAATACTCCACTGTAACTCTTTACCGTACCTTTTACTTGTATAGAATCGCCGATACGGTATGAACCTTCCAGTTTATCAAAGGTAATGTCAAAGGTAGGACGTTTATATTCTTCGACCCGGAAACTGGTTGCACTGTTATCGGTCGACAAATTGTACATTCCGTTCAGTCCTGCTGATGGGAGTGTTATTTCCGTGGTAAAGGAACCGAATTCGTTTGTCTGGAATTCATTTTTATAAATTTCCCGTCCGTTGGGGTCCATGAGGGTGAGTGTATATTTCTTTCCCGCAGCTACATTGGCTGTATCCGAACCCATAACGAAAGCTACGCCCTTGACATAAACCGTTTGCCCGGGGCGATACAGCGAGCGGTCGGTCAGTAACCGTACTTCTGTTCTATCTTCCCGGCGCGACGGGTTGGAATAAGCATAAAATCCACGTTGTATGTTATCCGGCAACATAGCATTATCACCGTCTTTTTGCGCTTTGATGTAATAATACGATTTATCCCAGGGTGTGGTTGCTTTTCCCTCGGAGTTGGTGGTGAGGACTTTACTTTCTACCTTGTCTCCTTTCTGGTCGGTTAAAAGGCGAACCTGAGCATTCTCTACCGGCTTACCAGTCATACCATCCAGTACTATCACTTCGAAAATGTTATCGGGCAATTGCCTGCTAAGCATCTTCAGGCGGGTAACGGAGAGTATTTTAGCATCCCGTCCCACTGCACCTTTATCGCCATTTATTATACGCACTGCATACAATCCTTCGGCAGGTGCTTTCAGGTTAATTACCGTATCCGTTTGGTTATAATCTGCCGGACGTTCGAGTTTTATATACTCTGAACTTAATTTACGGGTATATTTCTGAATAAATTCATTGCTTACATTTTCATACTGAACGTTCCGGATTTCCCGGGAGTTGGGCGAGAGGTTAATCTTATAATACTCTATGGTAAATCCGCCGAGATTCTTGTGACTAATCCTTAACTCCATATCCGAACCGGGATAAATTGCACCCGGCATCTGAACATACAAGTGTGGCGATAATATGTTCTCACGTGCCAGTTTGATGGCATTGATACGGTTATATTTAGGATAACGTTTTATTGCTTCGTCTGCCACACTCATAGCCTGGGTATATTCGCGGTTCTGCGACAGAATGTTTATTTTCTCCAGATAAACTTCTGCGGTCACTTCGCGGTCGGCATAACCGGAAATTAATTCATCGAGCCGGGATATATAACTGCCGGAATCTCTCCGGTCATTCTTCCAACGCAAATAATCCAGAGAAGCGAGTATATAAGCATCTGCCTTTCCCTGTTCTTTATACGTACGGGTAAGACGGGCAAAAAGAGATTCAATCGTATCATTTATCTGCGGATAATTACCGGTATAGTTTACTCTTTTCAGCGCATCGATAGCCTGGAGAGCAAGCATATGATACATATCATGCCCATAATATTCACTACTGTTTCCCAACACAACAAAGGGTTGATAATCTTTGGATGAGGTGGATAATAGAAGTGTAGAATCCTGTAATGCAGCTTCGGTATATTGCATTACCTTATCTACAAAAAGATTCCCGCTCCATTCGCGGATATCTTCGGGTGCATCGCCCATAAGTGATGCCCGTTGACGGATACTCCACGAGTTCGATTGTGCATAATCAGCATATACACCTGCAATCAGGGTATGGAGAATAGCACGGTCAATCGGGTTATCAGTCGTGGTAGCCCAACGTTCCATGCCTTTGAGGTCGACATAAAAGCTATCGGGGGTTAATTGGCTCTGGTATTGAGCCCTTGCACGGTACGCTTTGAGCATCTGCGGAGAGTTCTTCTCTTTCTGTGCCTTACTGAAGATATCTTCCGTAAGTTTGATTACCGTTTGCGGCAGGCTTTTCTTATTGGCCTGTTCAACCTGCTTCCACAGGTTATCATAATTCTGTCCGAACATTCTCATTGGTATAATACTAATGATGAATAATGAAATAAAACAAATTAAATTCTTTCGCATAGTTATATTGTTTTTCCCTAATGATTCAGCCTTTCATCAAATTCCATAATTTCATCCGCTCGTTTTATATTTTTTAAGAGTTAGGTAAAGAGTGAGGTAACCCTTTACCTAACTCCAATAAAAACTCAAATTAAATCATTTTTGTTTAGACTTTCAACAAAACGGATAATTAGTTCCGATTTTTTGTCGTATGTAATGTTTCCAAAATCCCGTTGCATATAAGAAAAATATTACTTCTTCAATATCATAAATGTCACATACTCTGATGTTTTTAGAAATTAACAAAAGAATTTTTGTCCTGTTTATCGGCATTACACCTTTGCTATTATATCTTTTTCAAAGTTTCTGTTCGTCAGTATTTTATTAAATATTAACTTAGCATTTATATTGGTGAAAAATAAATAGGATAGATAATCTTTTACCTTCAATTTAATTATACATTATATTACATTATGGGAATTATTAACACCACCTTTCAACACTGTATCTGGAGTACCAAAAACTGGGAACAGTTAATAAATGACGAAGGTATCCGGCAGGAACTATGTGAATTTATTAGAAGTAGAGCCAAGACCATGAACATCGGGATTGAAGACATTTATTGCAAAGCTAATCATCTTCATTATTTATGTATGTATCCGGAAAGTGAAAATATCCTGGGAATTTACACTAAGTTAAAGGAACAGACCCAAGGTTGGCTGGCAGCAAAGGGATATGCGGATGTAGAGTGGGATGATGATTACCTGTTACTCCCGGTAAGCGAAAACGAATTGGATGATGAGCGCCGTTTTATCAGGGAACTTATGAACAACAACGAAATGCGCTCTTTGGATGAAGTATACAGAACCTTATTTAACAGAATTATTTAGTAACATGAATCCCCGCATGGGGATTAAGGACAACTGTATTCTCTTTATTTCTATTGATATATATGCCCTACAGGCACTGCCCAGAGGGCAAACATATCAATAGAAAAAATAGGCTATATAACAACAAATCCCCATCGGGGATTCATTGATAATGTGGTAACAAAAAGTGAAATCTCCCGGCGCAATTACTGCCCGGGAGATTTTCTGTTTTACACTTATCAATTAGCTAAAACATGATTTTGTTATTTCTTCGGCGAGTCAGCCAGTGTCTGAATCAGGAAGTCATAAAACTTGGGTACACTTGGAATATATGCTCGTTCGTCCGGTGAGTGCGGCGAGCGCAATGTCGGCCCGAAGGAAATCATATCCAATCCCGGCATAGCTGCACCGATAATACCACATTCCAATCCGGCATGAATAACTTTCACCGCCGGTTCGGTTCCGAATTGTGTTTGGTAAGCCTTCTTCATAGAGGCCAGTATCGGAGAATTCACATCCGGATCCCAACCACTGTACGAACCACTGAGCGTTACTTCCATACCTATCATAGCGAAACAGCTTTCGAGACTGGTAGCCAGATAATCTTTCATCGAGTCGCTGCTACTGCGGGCAAGTATTTTAATAGATGCACTGCTACTGTCGATATTCACTATCGCGAGGTTAGATGAGGTTTCTACTGTATCGGGAATTGTTGGTATCATGCGGGTAACACCGTTCTGGCATGCATAGATCGCACGTACCAGTCCGTCCTGAATTTCTTCGGGAACCAGTTCTGCCACCATATCAACCTTTTCTATATTCACGGTTATCGGAGTTTCGATTGCACCGTATTCTTCGTTGAACAATGTTTCGTATTCAGTTGCCAGCAATTGAAGCGCTTCTTCGTTTTCAGCGGGTATAGCAACAACAACCTCACACTCGCGCGGAATAGCATTACGCATATTTCCACCGTTCCACTCGGCCAAACGTGCTTCGGCTTCCATTACAGCGTTGAACATAAAGCGAGCCATCAGCTTGTTGGCATTGGCGCGTCCTTCATTTATTTCAAGGCCAGAGTGTCCGCCACGCAGACCTTTTATCGAAACGCGGTAGCACGCATCCCCTTCTTCGGGTTTTACACCACCGAATTTCAAATCTGCGGTAACATCCACACCACCGGCGCAACCGATGTATAATTCGCCTTCGTCTTCGCTGTCGAGGTTAAGCAGTATTTCGCCGTTCAATTCACCCGGTTTAAGTCCGAAAGCACCTACCATACCGGTTTCTTCGTCCATGGTTATCAAAGCTTCCAGTGGGCCGTGTTTCAGCGAATTATCTTCCAGAATAGCCATAATAGCTGCTACTCCGAGGCCATTATCGGCACCCAGTGTAGTTCCACGGGCTTTCACCCAGTCGCCATCAATGAAAGTTTCTATCGGGTCTTTTGTAAAGTCGTGTTTCGTGTCGTTATTAGCCTGTGGCACCATATCCATGTGTGCCTGTAGTATAATACCCTTGCGGTCTTCCATACCGGGAGTGGCAGGTTTGCGAATAATTACATTGCCTATTTCATCGACTACCGATTCCAAGCCAAGGTTTTTGCCAAACTGGAGTAAGAACTCAGTTATCGGTCCCATAAAACCACTCGGACGTGGGATACGGGTTAACGAATAGAAATGTTTCCACACATTTTGTGGAGCCAACGATTCAATTGTTTTCATGACTTTAAATTTAAATTATTATATTGGGAGTGAGGTAAAGAGTGAGGTAAAGTGAGGTAGGGAGTGAGGTATCGCTTCGCTCAGTTAGGTAAAGTTTTTAACATATCTACTTTACCTAACTCTCTACCTCACTTTAACTCACTCTTTACCTAACTCTTTACCTAACTTTAACTCACTCTTTACCTCCTTCTCTCCTCTATTCATCACCGGTAAAGCCAGGAGTCCGTAAACCCCCAGCACGATTACTAACAATGTTTGAATACTATGCACTATTAATGCAAATGCACCGGCATCGGTTTGGTTTACGCCATATAGTACCATCATGGATATAACGGCGAAATGCCACGGTCCCGCCCCGTTGGGGGTAGGTACTATAACCGCAATTGTGCCTCCTACAAACATAACAAGACCGGCCAATATACCCAGATGAGCAGAGAAGCCGAAACAATAGAAAGTAATGTAGAATTGCAGAAAATAACATCCCCAGATAAGAATGGTATAGAGTATAAATAACGGCATATTCTTCACCCGCCGCAAGGAAATAATCCCCGCCCAGATGTTCAATGCTATTCCTTTCACTTTCTCGAAGAAAGACAGGGTTCGTACCAGAAAGTATAAAAGGATAATAACGCCGATAATGCTGACCAGGACAATATAAAACTGCACCGAAGTAAGCAAATCGGTAAACGAACTGATATTCGTGCCGGTAGCAGCAAAGAAGTTGGTGAAGGTCGACATTTGTGTAAACATAGCCACTGCGGTAATCAATGCAACACAAAGCGCATCAATCATACGCTCGGAAACCACCGTACCCAGAGACTTGGAGAATGATATACCATCATATTTAGACAGTACGCCACAGCGCGAAACCTCTCCTACACGGGGTAATACCAGATTGGCTGCGTATGATACGAATACGGCATTGATGCAGTTGGATGTTCTGGGAGATTCACCCAAAGCCACCAGTGTCATTTTCCAGCGTATACCGCGAACAACATGGCTCATTATCCCGAAGAAAAGCGACAGTAACATCCACCACCAATTCATTTCGTAAAGAAGGGTATGCCATATCTGCGAAAAGTCTTGTTTCCGGTAAACCCATACCAGAATTCCACCACCCAGAAGTATAGGAAATATTATTTGTAGTGTCTTTTTTATCAGTTTATTCATGCTCTATGGCGTATTCTTCGGCGAAAACGCTTACCTTTGTCAACTGCAAACATAGTTAAAATTATCCGGATTACCAGTGGGTGTTAAGAAATAAACCAGTACGTTAATATATTTTTTATACCGGGATACTTTAACAATAATACTTGCAGAAGTTTAAAAAGACCCGGGTGTTTTCACCCAAAAGACCCGGGTGTTTTTACCCAAAAGACCCGGGTGTTTCAAGGTAAAAGACCCGGGTGTTTTGAAGTAAAAGACCCGGGTGTATTTTACAACACACTACCGGGAAGTGAAAAGTATCCTTATTGATAACGAACTAAAACATACCGGCAAATGAAGGTAGTAAAACCGAAAAAGTTTCTCGGACAGCATTTTCTCAAAGATTTGAGTATAGCCAAGGCAATTGCTGATACAGTTGATGCTGTTCCCGAACTACCCATTCTCGAAGTTGGCCCCGGTATGGGTGTGCTTACCCAATATCTTATTGCCAAAGACCGTCCGTTGAAAGTGGTCGAACTCGATTATGAATCTGTAGATTACCTGCGCCACGAATATCCCGCACTGGAAGACCACATTATTCAGGACGACTTCCTGAAAATGCACCTCAACCGCGTTTTCGACGGGCAGCCGTTTGTACTCACCGGCAATTATCCGTATAATATATCGAGCCAGATATTCTTTAAAATGCTCGACAATAAAGACCTGATTCCCTGCTGCACGGGCATGATTCAGAAGGAAGTAGCCCAACGCATCGCCGCCGGACCGGGCAGCAAAACTTATGGTATATTAAGTGTACTTATACAGGCCTGGTACCGGGTAGAGTATTTATTTACTGTCGACGAGCACGTTTTCAACCCGCCGCCGAAAGTTAAAAGCGCAGTTATCCGCATGACCCGTAATGATGTCACAACATTAGGCTGCGACCAAGCGTTATTTAAGCAGGTGGTGAAAACTACTTTCAACCAGCGCAGGAAAACGTTACGAAATTCCATTAAACCTATTCTGGGGGCAGGTACCGAGTTAGTAAAAGATGAATTATTCAATAAACGCCCTGAGCAACTTTCGGTACAACAATTTATTGAATTGACAAACATGGTGAGTAATGAGTTAACTAAAAACTCATAACTCAAAACCCAAGACTCATTATGGAAGAGGAATACATTGATCATATCAGAGAGCTCATTGAGCAGGACAATTCGGAGCAAGTAAAGGAACTGCTCAACGGATTGCACCCGGCCGATATTGCCGAGCTTATTGATGAACTGAATCTGGAACAGGCACGGTTCATCTACTTGTTGCTGGATAACGAAACAGCAGCCGATGTTCTGGTAGAGATGGACGAAGACGACCGTAAGGAATTCCTCGAACAGATTCCTTCGGAAACAATCGCCAAGCGATTCGTAGACTATATGGATACGGACGACGCGGTGGATTTGATGCGCGACCTTGACGAGGAAAAACAAGAAGAAGTCCTTTCGCACATCGAAGACATTGAGCAGGCAGGCGATATCGTCGACCTATTAAAGTACGATGAAGATACCGCCGGGGGGCACATGGGTACGGAAATGGTCGTGGTGAACGAGAATTGGAGTATGCCCGAGTGTTTGAAAGAAATGCGCAAACAGGCCGAAGAACTCGACGAGATATATTATGTTTATGTTATTGACGAGGACGAACGCCTCAAAGGTATCTTCCCATTAAAGAAAATGATTACCTCGCCATCGGTATCCAAAGTAAAACACGTAATGCAAAAAGACCCGATTTCAGTACGTGTGGATACTCCTATTGATGAAGTAATCCAAACCATCGAAAAGTACGACGTTGTGGCTATTCCGGTAGTCGACAGCATAGGCCGCCTCGTGGGACAGATTACCGTCGACGATGTGATGGACGAAGCCCGTGAACAACAGGAACGCGATTACCAGTTGGCATCCGGTCTCTCGCAGGATGTTGAAACGAGCGACAGTGTATTCAAACAAACATCGGCACGCCTGCCCTGGTTGCTTATCGGCATGGCGGGCGGTATTGCCAACTCGATGATACTGGGCAATTTCGACACTACCTTTGCCGCACATCCCGAAATGGCACTGTATATTCCGCTTATTGGGGGTACGGGAGGAAACGTTGGAACACAATCTTCGGCCATCGTGGTACAAGGTCTGGCTAATAGTTCACTGAATGCAAAAGACATTGCCAAACAATTGGGCAAGGAAGCCGTAGTAGCATTGATTAATGCAACCATTATTTCGCTGCTGGTTTATGTTTATAACTTCGTCAGGTTTGGGCCAGCGGCCACGGTAACTTACTCGGTATCACTGAGTTTGTTTGCGGTAGTCATGTTCGCCTCTATATTCGGTACTTTTGTGCCGATGACGCTCGAAAAGCTGAAAATAGACCCGGCCATTGCCACAGGGCCGTTTATTTCGATTACGAACGACATAATCGGGATGTTACTATATATGGGTATTACGGTGTTACTGGCGTAAAAAAGAAAAAAAATATTCATAAAAAGTATGAAGTAATTGTTTTATTTCATTAATTTGCGAACAATTGCACTGAAAAGCTCAAACCATATCATAAAACGAAGATAGAATGATAGACTCTCATGACACACCAGTAGTAGAGAACCAGGAAAATCCCCAGGAAGTTGATGTTAAGCAGGAAGAAGCAGTGGTTGCCGAAGTGCAGCCGGAAGAAACAAAACCTGCCGAAACTACAACCGAAGAGGTGGTTATTGCCGTAACCGAACCGGCAGAACCTCCGGTGGAGGAAACCTCTGCGACAGAGGATACTGACTCTCCAAAAGAAGAAACCGAAGAAGTTAACCTGTTACCGAAAGACACGGAAGAAGAAACGAAAGGCGAAACGACAGAAGAAGAACCTGCCGAAGAAGAAAAGCCCGATAAGAAAACGATCCTGGCTAAGTTGAAAGTAATTGTTGCAGATGCCGAAAAAGCCAGCAAACATGAAATCGACAACTTAAAACAGGCATTCTATAAACTTCATAACACGGAGCTTGAAACTGAGAAAGCTGCTTTTATTGAACAAGGCGGCACCGAGGAAACTTTCTTCCCCACAACAGACGAAATTGAAGTTGAATTCAAGAATATACTGGCTGCCATCAAAGAAAAAAGAGGTAAGCTGGCTGCTGAACAGGAAAAACAGAAAGAAGAAAACCTGGTACTTAAACTGGGAATTATTGATAAACTGAAAGAATTGGTAGAATCTCCGGAGGACACCAACAAATCATATAACGAATTCAAGAAACTGCAACAGCAGTGGAATGAAATCAAACTGGTTCCGCAATCCAAGGTGAACGAGTTATGGAAAGGTTACCAGCACTACGTAGAGAAATTCTACGATATACTGAAACTGAATAATGAATTCCGCGATTACGATTTCAAGAAGAACCTCGAAATAAAGAACCGTTTGTGCGAAGCTGCTGAGAAACTGGCCGAAGAACCCGATGTAGTATCGGCTTTCCACCAGTTGCAAAAGCTTCATCAGGAATTCCGCGATACAGGTCCGGTAGCCCGCGAACTTCGCAATGAAGTATGGAACCGGTTCAAGGCAGCCTCTACAGTTGTTAACCGCCGCCACCAGAAACATTTCGAAGAGTTGAAAGAATCGGAACAATTCAACCTTGACCAGAAGACAGTTATCTGCGAAATTGTTGAAAGCATTGACTACAGTGAGTTGAAAACTTTCCGCGACTGGGAAAACAAGACCCAGGAGGTTATTGCTCTGCAAAACAAATGGAAAACTATTGGTTTTGCCCCGCAGAAGATGAACGTTAAGATATTCGAACGTTTCCGTAAGGCTTGTGATGAATTCTTCCGCAAAAAAGGAGAATTCTTCCGTCAACTCAAGGAAGGGATGAACGAAAACCTGGAAAAGAAAAAGATTCTTTGCGAGAAAGCCGAAGCACTGAAAGACAGTACCGACTGGAAAGAAACTGCTGAGATTCTAAGTAAACTACAAAAGGAATGGAAAACTATCGGCCCGGTACAAAAGAAACATTCTGATGCTATCTGGAAACGTTTTATCGGCGCTTGCGACTATTTCTTTGAGCAGAAAAACAAAGCAAATTCTTCGCAAAAGACTATTGAAATAGAGAATCTCAAAAACAAGAAATCTATACTGGAACAACTGGAAGCTATCGACGAATCCATGGACGCCGATGAAGCCGAAGAACTGGTTCGGGAATTAATGAAAGAATGGAATACCATCGGGCACGTTCCATTCCGCGATAAAGACAAGATTTACAAACAATATCATACCTGCATCGACCAATTATTCGAGCGGTTCAATATGCATGTTTCGAAAAAGAAACTGAGCAACTTTAAATCCACAATCACTAATATGAATAGTGATAAAGGTGGCCCGCAATCACTATACCGCGAACGCGAGAAGTTGCAACGTACATACGAAAACATCAAGAATGAGTTGCAGACTTATGAGAACAATCTTGGATTCCTTAACACCAGTTCGGGAAAAGGGAACAGCCTGCTGACGGAAATTAACCGGAAGATTGAAAAGCTGAAAGCCGATATGGAACTGGTTGCAGAAAAGATTAAGATGATTGACGATTCAATCAGGGAACAGGAATAAGAGGACTAAACTTAAAATAGCTAGTAAAGGGCATCTTTCGGGATGCCCTTTATCTTTATGTTAAGCTTACCTTATTATTCATACTCACCTCTATCACGGTGCTACATTTACATCGAAACTGTATAGAAATGAGGTAAACCACAAAACCCCGCAGGGGTAATATTATGCATAACCGTATGCAA
>DAMCMT010000060.1:24108-27197 GCA_032108265.1 Bacteroides sp. | reverse complement strand
AGCTGCGCTTCGCTTGCATACGGTTATGCATAATATTACCCCTGCGGGGTTTTGTAGTTTCACTTATTTCTTATTTGTTTTAAGGTGTACCGCCGGCCTGTCCAGATAGAGGTAAGCTACGGACGATATGCTGTCCTGCCGATAGAAGTTGACCCAGCCGCGGGGGAATTCGTCGTCGTCCAGACAGGGTGGGTTGTTCATTTCGAGCAGGCGGTGGAATTGTTTTTTCCCGGGCATGTCGACGGTTACGGGTGTCAGGGGGGTGCCTTTTTCCCATACCTGACGTACTTTTTCGTAGGGGCCGCCACCTATTTGTTGGAGGGTGACGCGGATGTCGCGGTCGAAGTATACGGGGTCGGGCAGGTGGAAGCGGTAGAAGCTCCATTGTTCGTTGTCGGCATCGGCTATGGGGCAGCCTTGGTACTGGTTGACGTAGGCGCCCTGTCCCCATGCGGTGCCGATGTAGTCTTCGACGCCGGTGCCGCTGAGGGAGGGGTGGCTGGTGTCGCCGTCGATGTATAGTTTTATTTCGCCTTCGCCCCACCATAGTTTTTCGTATGCTTTATCGGCAGTTACTCCGACGCTGAGGCCGAGGAAACGGCCGCTTCCGCTGATTTTGGGCAGGATGGTGAAGTCTTCGCCCAGAGCCGATGTGTGGGTAGGGCTGGCGATTGCGTGCAGGTACAGGGTGCCGGGTTGCCACTCGTCGGTGAGGGTGAGGTTGAAGTCGTAGAAGATGTGGGTCATGTCTGTATCGGCGGTGTTGGTGAGGGTTATCCGGGCTGATTTGCGGAATGGCATGGGCACGATGCTGTTGAACGAGCGTCCCTCGGGGTTGGAGAAGCAGCAGTTCTCGAATGGTGCGAGGGTGGCGAGGGGGTTGCAGAAGAACTCGGACAGGGGCATGGATACGGCGGGTGTGTTTTCGCCGTCCCAGTATATTTGGAATAGGGCGGTGGCGAGGGCTTCGGGGCGCCGGTTGTTGATGGTTATCCACATACGGTTGATGATGCCGGGGCCTTGTATTTGGAGCAGGGTAACGGTTTCTCCGGCTTTGAGGCGGTCGAAGGCGTGGCCTTTGGCTCCGCGGTTGGCTTGGGCGGCTGCGCCGGGGGCTCCGGTGGGGTTTTCGAAACTTACCCAGGCGGTACGTGGGTTACCGGCGGGTTTGCGGTAGATTCCCTGAGCGTGGGCAATTGTGCCCACGAGCAGGAAGAGTAAGAGGGTTAAATGGGTTGTTTTCATGTTTCTTTTAATTATATCCCGGGTTTTGCACTATGGCTTCGTTTTCTGTTACATGCTTCCTTTCGAGGGGGAAGTAGTAATGATGTTCGGCAAAACTGCGCTCTACGTTGCCTTGGCAATTTACTATTAAATAGCCGAATGTGTTGCGCTCTTTAATATAATATGTGTTTAATTTATGGAATATGCCTGATAAATCGGTGTGGGCGGTGCGCCAGCGGCGTACGTCGAAGTATCGGGTGCCTTCGAAGGCGAGTTCTATTTTGCGTTCGTGGCGTACTTTGGCACGGTCTACGGTGGTGTGCAGGGGTACTCCGGCACGTTCGCGTACTTTGTTGATGGCGGCTAGGGCTTCGGGCTGCTTGCCGAGTTCTACGGCGGCTTCGGCGAGGTTGAGGTATATCTCACCAAGGCGGAATACGAGGAAGTCGGTGTCGGAGTAGTTGCCTTCGGGGGTGCCGCGTTCTTCGCGCAGGTATTTTTTAATGATGAAGCCGGTTTGTGTGGCTCCGGCGCCGATGGTGTTGTTGACGTCTTTGCCCCGGCCTGACAGGGTATTGTCGCGCGGGTCGGTGGCGATGTTGCTTTGGATGGTGAAGTAATGGGTTTGGACGGGGGCGTCAATCCATTGTGCCTGGTTGTATAGTATGGAGGCGTGGAAGCGGGGTTCTTTGTTTTTGTATAGTTCTTTGGTGTTTATCTCTTGGGTGTAGTCGATGGTGGTGCCGGGTGTTCCGTCGGCGAATTCGTAGCTGTCGACCATTTCGAGGGTTGGGTTTATGCAGCTTGCTACAAAGGGTTTGTAGGATATGGGCTGGTTGTAGTAGTCGAAGTTGTGGCCGAATTCTTTGACAGTGTATTTCTTGGCGAGGATTACTTCGCTGTGGTCTTTTTCGAGGAAGATGCGTTGGTAGTTCTTCGCTTTGTCGGCGGGGTATTTATTGAAGAGGGCGAATTTGCCGCTTTCGATAATGGCTTGGGATGCTTTGAGTGATTCTTGGTAGTAATAGGCAGCTTTGTCGGCAGGGATACCCAGCAGGCCGTCGAGCTGTATCTTGCCGAAGTTGGCTACGCTGGCTGCGTATAGCATGGCGCGGCTTTTGAGGGCGAGGGCGGCATAGCGGGATATGCGGCCTACGTTGGCGGCGTTGTAGTCGGGTTGCAGTATCTGGGCTATGTCGTCGAGTTCGGTGCGGATGAATTCGAATATGGTCTGTTCGGATGCGCGGGGGCCGTATATGTCGTCGTCGCCCATTTGTTGGGGGCGGGTGATGAGTGGTACGGCTCCGTTGCGGATGACGAGGTTGTAGTAGTGGTGGGCCCGGAGGAATCGTACTTCGGCGGAGCGGCGGGCGATGAAATCGGCATCGAGTGAGCCTGCGGCTATTTTTTCGAGGAATTCGTTGTATTGGCGTATGTACTCGTATTCCCAGAAGCCTACGAAACTGCGGTTGCTGATGTTGTCGGGGGTGATGACGCCGAGGGTGTAGACGTTGAGTGGTGTGCCCCAGCCGAAGCATTCGCGGGCTTCGTCGGTGATGATTACGAGCTTGGATTCGAGGTCGAATATGGTGCCGAAGTAGGTGATGTTGTACAGTTGGGTGAGGTTGGCGTCGACGAGGTTCTGGTCGCTCCATACCTGCGAGTCGGATATGATGTCGATGGGTTCTTTGTCGAGCACGTTACAGGCGTGTACTAGGGTGGCGAGCAGGGCTGCCAGTGTGATGTATTTTAGTTTCATGATGGTCATTGGGTTTTAAAAGTTAATGCTTATACCTGCGGTGAATGTTTTCATCAGGGGATACTGCCAGCCTGCGGTGGCTGTTGATTCGGGGCCGCGGTGGCGT
>DAMCMT010000060.1:0-24098 GCA_032108265.1 Bacteroides sp. | reverse complement strand
GGTCAGGGTGAGTATGTTGTTTCCGGCCACGTACAGGCGCACGTTGTCGAGTCCAACTTTGCGGGTCACGGTGGCGGGCAGGGTGTAGTTGAGCTGGATGTTCTTTAGCCTGACGTAGTATGCGTTTTTAACGACCCAGTAGGTGGATGTACGTTCGTTGGGATGTCCTGTGCCGAGGCGTATACGCGGGTGTTTGGCGTTGGGGTTGGGGTTGTCTTCGGTCCAGCGGTCTTTCCAGTGTTCGAAGGGCGACAGGTTGATGCCGAAGGGGTTGACGAATTGGTCGCCGTAGAATACGGAGTAGTTTGTGGCTCCCTGAAAGAGGATGTTGAGCGACCATTGTTTGTAGGTGAAGTCACCGTTGAGTCCGAAGAATATTTCGGGGTTTACATCGCGGCCTATTACTACTTCGTCTTCCCAGTTGATGATGCCGTCGCCGTTCTGGTCGATGTATCGTATGTCGCCGGGCTTGATGACGTTGTTGTTGGCTCCATTGGTGATGTCGGCCCAGTCGTCTATTTCCTGTTGAGTGGAGAATAGTCCGTCGGCTACGTATCCCCACGTTTCGTTCGTCCACTTGCCGGTGAGGTCGTAGCGTGCTTTCTGCTTGGGGTCGGTGCGGTCTACCTCGTCGAAGTGTTTCCATTTGGAGCGCGCCCATGATATGTTTCCTTTGATGTCGTACATGAATTTGCCTATCTGGTTGCTATGGCCTAGCATGAGTTCGAAGCCGCGTGTATCTTGTTTGTTGATGTTTTCTTCGGGCAGGGTGGCGCCGAAGGTGCTTGGCAGGCTTTGGGCGCGGGTGGCGAGCATCTTGGATTTGAGGCGGTAGAATACGTCGAGTTCGGCATAGAACTTGCGGTTGAATATGGAGTAGTCTATCCCGATGTTGTAGGTGGTTGTTTCGGCCCATACGGCGTCGGGGTTGGCTAGTCCTTTGGTGGCTATTCCTTTGGATACGGTTTCGTCGGAGGCGAAGATGTATTTGTTGGCAAACTGGTATCCGGTGAGGTAGTTGAAGTTAACGTTGGCTTCGTCTCCGGCTTGTCCTACGGAGAGGCGCAACTTGAGGTTGTCGACGTGGCTGAACTTTTCTTTGAAGAAGTTTTCTTCGCTGATTCGCCACGCGGCGGATGCGGCGGGGAAGAATCCCCAGCGGTTGTGGTCGGAGAACTTGGGCGAGCCGTCCCACCGGCAGATAAGGTCGATGAGGTAGCGGCTTTTGAAGTTGTAGCCCAGACGGCCTACGTATGACATGCGTCCGCCTTCGGATGCGCTTCCGCCGTTGTCTTTGTTATCGTCTCCGCCGGCAAATAGTTCGTCGATGGCTGTGGAGATGAATCCTTCGCGGTAGGCCCAGAAGTTGTCGTTGCGGCTGGATTGTGCTTCGACGAGGAGCATGGCGTTTACGGTGTGGTGGCGTGCAAAGGTGCGGTCGTAGTTGGCTTTGAAGAGGCTGTACCATAGCCAGTCTTTGGCGTATTCTTCGCGCAGGGTGGTTTTGCCGCCGTTGAACTTGCCTACTACGGTGTATTCGCCGGTGTCGTAGTTGTAGTCGTGATAGTCGAAGGGGGTGCGGAAGTTTTTTCCGAAGTTGTTGTTGAGGCGGTAGTCGAATTTGGCGTCGGCTTTGAGACCTTTTACCCAACTATCGAGGTCGAGTTCGAAGCCGAGTGTTCCGCGCACGGTGCTGAAATCTTTGTTGTTGTAGCCCGAGAAGTCGCGGTCGGCCATGGCCAGCGGGTTGGCGAAGTCGGTATCGTACCCTGCAAGGGCGGGTTTTGTGGGGTCGGGGTAGTGAGCGGGTATGATGGGGCGGGCGGCTTGAAGTCCGCGCAGTATCATGTGCATGTTGCGGCCGGGTTCTTTGCGGTACTCGAGGCGGCCGCTGAAATCGGCGGATGCTTTAAATATTTTGGTTATCCTGACGTCGACGTTCGTGCGGAAGCTGACGCGGTCGAAGCTGATATCGCCTGAGCGTAGCATCCCGTCTTGATTGAGGTAGCCTACGGAGAGAAAGTAGTTGGCTCGCTCGCTTCCGCCGCGCATGTTGAGGTTTACATCGTACTTGGCCGAGTAGCTTTTCATGGTTTCTTTGCGCCAGTCGGTGTTGGGGTAGCGGGGGTCGGTGCCGGCGTAGTATTTGGCTATTTCTTCGGGGGTGTAGGTGAGTTCGATGCCGGCGGTTATGTTGGCATCGTTGTACAGTTCGGCGTACAATCCGGCGCCGGCCATTTTGATGATGCGGGTGGGTGCGGATGCTCCGGCGTTGAAGTTGACGCTGAATTTGGGTTTGCCCTCTTTACCGCGCTTGGTGGTGATGAGGATTACGCCGTTTCCTGCGCGGGCGCCGTACATGGATGCGGATGCGTCTTTGAGTACGGAGATGGTTTCGATTTCGTTGGGGTCGATGTTGCCGAAGTCTTGCTCAATACCATCTACGAGTATGAGTGGCGCTCCGAAGCCGCGTATGCTGAGGTCGGAGCCGTCGGAGCCGGGCTGGCCGATGCGGTTCATTACTTTGAGGCCGGGCACGAGTCCGGCGAGGGAGGATGTTACGTTGCCTACGGTTTTTCCGGTGATGGTGTTGCCGTCTACTGAGGCTACGGAGCCCGTCAGATTGAGTTTCTTCTGGACGCCGTAGCCTACAACAACCACGTCATCTAATAGTTCGGTGTCGCTGAGCAGGGTGATGTTCAGCGTATTTTGTCCGGTGTAGGTTATTTCCTGCGGGTTGTATCCGATAAAGGTGAAGGCGATGGTTTGTTTGCCTTCGGGTATGCGGATGGTGTACTTTCCGTCGAGGTCGGTGGCTACGCCGGTGGTGGTGCCTTTGATGGTTACGTTCACTCCGGGTATGGGTTCGCCTTGTTCGTCGGTTACTACGCCGGAGAGGGTTCGGGGTTGCTGGTTCAGTTGCAGTCTGTTAGCATAGATGTTACTGCTTCCGGTGCAGGCTATGCACAGGAGGATGGCGAGTATCATCCGTTTGTGTTTAAAATGTTTGTTTTTCATGTGGATTGGTTTAATTAATAATGTATATGGCTTCGCTGTTTGTTTGTCGAACGCGTGTGTTAATCGTTTAACCGTCGTGTGGAAAAATAATACCCTCGGCGGGTATGTACCGGTTTAAACGTTTAAGCAGGTTGGGCGTATGCTTCCGGTTGTGCAAATGAATAGAAAAAAACTGAATGGGGATAATTTGCGGGTATCATAAAGATACTGCATGGGGAAAATAGAAAATACCGGGTGTACTGCAATGGTACTGCGTGATGGGATAAGTATCTGGTAGACAGTGGGGGTTACTTGAGATTTATCATGAAATCGGTCAGGCTGCTTTCGGGTGGCAGGCCGAGTTTTTTGCGCAGGCGGTAGCGGGCGGCGTCGACTCCACGTATGGATATGCTCATGAGTTTGGATATTTCTTTGGTGGGCAGGTTGAGGCGTAGCAATCCACAGAGTCGCAGGTCTCCGGATGTGAGGTCGGGGTATTGTTCTTTGAGGTTGCGGAAGAAGTTTTCGTGTATGCGGTCGAAGTTGGCTTGAAACATGTTCCAGTTTTCTTCGTCGGCTACGAGGTTCTGGTTGAGCATGGACAGTAGCTTGTCGAGGTTGCGGCGGTTGTACTGGCCTGATAGTTTTTGTTGTTGTATTTCATGTTTGAGGGCTTGCAGGAATTCCTGATGGGCGATGTTGGTCATAACGACGCCGGATAGTTCTTTGCTTTTGAATTTGAGGTCGGCTTCGAGCTGGTTTTTTTCGAGTTCAATGATTTTGGTTTCATGTTCACGTATCCTTGCTTCGTGCTGGATGCGTTGGCTCTCGATGACTTTATCTTTTCTGCGTTTGGTATATACATAAACAAAATAGAACAAACCGGTCATCAACGAAAAGAAAAGCAGGATATAAATGGTTATGGCTGTGTAAGACAGATACCAGGCATGCGCTACTTCAAAGGGGAACTCTATACGGGAGATGACTTCGTTCTTGTCTAGCGCTTCGGCTATGAAGGTGTATTTACCGGCTGGCAAGCGGGTATAAATTTTTCTGAATCGTGATTTGCTCTCTGTCCAACTGTCGGACAATCCCTGGAGTTTATATCTTACATTCACATCCGGGTGGTTATATACGGGATAGGCTATGGAGAATTCCATCTGATTTACGTTGGCCGGAACAATTTGTCCATCCCTCAGTGGGTAATATTCAGGCTGACTTTCGTATCCTCGTGTAACTTTGAACTCGGTTAATATCAACAGCCCGACATTACCCACATGGACATCGGTTATGTTATCAAAAGTAATTTTAGCTATGGAGTTATTAAGACACAGGTAAGAGCAGTTTGTTGCTTTATCAAATATAATCTTAGATCTTTCTTCGATAGGTGGATTCCTGAAAATAGAAAATGATATCTTGCTGATCACATTAAACTCGGTTAATTCGCAATTCACCAGGTAGGCTTCCTTATCGCTTAGGAACCAATAGAGATTCTTCCGGTGTTTGTCTACCGAATGAATATTCTTCAACCCATGCAATTGTTCATTCATTAAACTGTAGGGCACAATGGAATCCATAATATCATCATAGGTATAAAAAGAGTCGCCGTCTGAAAAAACTACCCGTCCGTTGATGTTGAACAGATAGCATTTCTGGCGCGGATTCTCGTCACTCAGCGATTTATAAAAGTTGACATCCGTGGCCCGGGTCAGATCTGCATCCAGCCGGAACCGGTAGAGTCCTCTACGCATGTGTTCGACCCATATATTTCCGCGGTGGTCGAACTCAATGTTTTTAGCCATGTGGCTGAATCCCAATACAGAATTCGATAAGTACCACTCGTCATTTGCTCCTTTTTTGTAGATATTCGGCAGGGCATATGTTCCCTGGATAAGTATTTCCTGGTTGTCTACTTTACCTTCTTTCATGCACATGGCCCCACTAATAGAGGATATGCGGACGGCTTTATTTCCGGTTATCTGATAAGTGCCCTTATTATGTCCGGCTATTATCTGATTACCCCAACGACCTACGGTCCAGGCTTGTTCGCCCATATTGGGTACGAGATTTAACTCTCCGGTATCTCCTTGTAGGTAATAGAGGCCCTGATTGGATGCAATATAAGCTCTATTGTCCTCAACCAGCATGTCATATACCATACCGATCTTACTGGCAGGTTCGTAGTAGAAGATATGCGAGTTGTTATGTATATAGGCAATTCCGTTATCAAGTGCTACCCAAATGTTGTTTTCGCGGTCATTGTATAGACCCAGTACGGTGTTATTGACCAACTGATTGTCTGCATTAAGTTTCCAGAGTAACTGGCCATGAAAATTTAAGGCATAAATTCCATTAGATATGGTACCAAGTATATATGTCGAATCGCGGGTTATGATTGCCTTATTAATTGTATTGTGTTTCAACTCATTGTCACAGGAAGTACACCAGGGTAAAACACTCTTCCCGTTGTACAGATAGCAACCATTGTTTTTTGTGAACAGTAGAATCCCATCAGGATGAGACAGTCCCTTAACTATATCATCGTTAACTGCCTCACGGGGCAAAAGATTGTTGAACTCATTATTCTTATAAATATTAAGTCCGTTATTTATCTGCTGAGAATATAGGGTAGAGTCAATCCGGAAAAGGTTAAGAGGCATTTTGTTCAGCCTATAGCCTGTTGTGGTGTGCCCGTCGTAGATAAAATAGGAGGCAAAAGAATGGAAAAGTATTTTCCCGTCCACTAAAAGTATGTTCCATATTTCATCGTTGTGAAATGTATAATCGGCTACGCCTTGTTTCAGCGAATGATAGTTCAGTTTATTTGTGGCATCGCGCTCGAAATAACCGAACTCCTCGAACGAACCAACGTATATCCTTCCGTCTTCTGCTATATATACGGAGCGGATGATGCCGTTTGTGGGTATGGGGTAAAGGTTCCAGTAATGCCCGTCGTACTCGAGTAGTCCTTTGTTGTTTCCAAAGAACATGCGGCCTTCTTTATCCTGACCGATGCTCCAGTTCTGGCTCCCGCCGTTGTAATCTTTAGTAGTGTGGTTGCGCACGATAGGCACAAACGGAATGGGATTCCCGAATAAGGAAAGGGTGACAAACAGGGATAATATATGAAGTATTGTGCTTTTCATCGGAGAAAACATCTAAATGCCAGGGTACAAATATAGAATATACTTTTAGTATTTAAGCTTATAAGTGTGTTAATTCGCATAAGTAATATTATTCTCTCACTACTTACTAAAACTTGACTTCGAGCTTAACGGGCTTATCGCTGGGTGTCCAATCAGGACCTTCAGAAATCAGACGAATGGCTTCCTGGTCGGCTGAAGGGCATAAGCCTTGTTCCACCGTAATATCATCAGGTCTTCCCTGTTGATTGATATAGAATTGTAATACTACTTTCCCCTCCACACCGCTACATTCACTATCAATGGGTTTACTCATATTTTCTTTCAGGTACTTCTTGTATTTCCTCATGCCATCAACCGGTTTTGATTCTTTCATGATGGATTTACGATGAGTTCCATAACCTACCACTACTACTTCGTCTAAGGCTTGCTTATCCTCATTCATAGCAAAGTCCATAACACTATCCTGCTTTACAAGTTTGTCCAGAGTTTCGTATCCGATATAACTGACCCGGAGCTTGCTGCCATCAGCAGCAGTTATTTCATAATGCCCATCTATATCGGTTATGGTACCTTCATTGGTACCTTCTATTTGTACACTTGCACCGATTATCGGATAGCCCTGCTCGTCGGTTACTTTCCCTTTAACTTTCCGGGCTTCCGATGGAGCAGGAGATATTGTAGCAACAGCGCCTGTAAGAGATTTCTTTCGCTCTTCAAGAACAACATGCTGCATTTCCTTTTCAACCGGCGCCATTACAACATCCAGAGCAGAGTGTTCTTCGACTATATCCGGTTTTACTACAGGCTTTGGAGCATTTTGCCGTTCAACCTCTTTCTGTGGTTCAAGTCGCCTTTGCTGGGCTATAGCCGGAGGTGGTACGGCAGGGATATTTTCTTCGGAATGTAACTCCTGCATAGCGATTGCAGGTTGTGTAGCATCCTGAATCCGGCTTTCATTTACAAGAAAATAAGAACCAACACCTATAACAAGTAAAACACTGGCGGCAATACCGACGGCACGAAGATAACGGATACGTGGTACAGCTTTACGGTGTATTTCTTTTTGCAATCGTTCTATCTGCTTAATATGATCGCCTTCTACCCGGTCGAAACCCCGCAATGCATGAGCCAGGAAAGGATCACTCATAGCTTCCTTTTCCAGCTTGTGAGCATCCTTACCTTTACGGTATCCTTGTATGTAACGCCAAAGTTTCATGCCAGTTGTTTCTCCATGCAAATTTTTAAATTCCGTTTCCCGTTTTGGATATAACTCTTGACTTTGCTAAGTTGGTATCCGGTTTTGTCCACAATCTCAGCATACGACATTTCGTCCATAAAGAAATGTGTAATGCTTATCTTTTGTGCATCGGGTAACTTATCAAGACAACGATTCAGGGCTTCCAGTTGTTCTTCCTGTTCATTGCTTTCAGGTAATAGATACAAAACATCGTCAGATTCCATAACGGTCATGCTAAAATCTACCGGAATTTCTTTCTGCTCACGAGCCAGTATCTTTAAACAGTGGTTTTTCACTACGCTATAAAGCCATGTGCGGAACACCTCTATATTATAACGGGATACCTTGGGCAAGAGATCTTCGAAAAGCTGCATAACTGCATCACGGGCTCTATCCTCATCGTGCAGATAATCCAGGCAAACACCGTACAACAAAGGTATATAGCGGTCGAAGAGTTGGCTGAATACCTCGGCATCTGCGGACTCTCTAAACCTCTCCAAAAGCTCTTCGTCCGTAAGTTTTGATATGTTCTTTTTATTGTGAAACCACATGTTGCGCAACAAATTATGCTTTTGTACGGTTGGCAGAGGCGGTAAAATTCATAATTATTTAAGCAGCGATTGCGGGTCAAGATAATCTGCTTCAATATCTTTGAAGTAACGGTATGTACCAACTTTAAGTTCGCAACTGGCAGCATCATCGCATACAATAATGCCTTTCTCGTGCATTTGCAAAGCGCTGATAGTCCACATCTGACTGATTGCGCCCTCTACTGCATGATACAAAGCACGGGCTTTATTATGTCCATTAACGATAATCAGTACTTCTTTAGCCGATAATACAGTACCTACTCCAACTGTAAGTGCCGTTTTAGGAACTTTATTCACATCGTTATCAAAGAAACGGGAGTTGGCTATGATTGTATCGGTAGTAAGTGTTTTAACACGGGTACGTGATGATAAAGAAGAGCCCGGCTCGTTGAAAGCAATATGACCATCGGGGCCAATGCCACCCAGGAACAGGTCGATACCACCGTATGATGCTATTTTCTCTTCGTAGCGCGCACATTCAGCTTCCAGATCAGCGGCGTTACCATTGAGGATATTTACGTTTTCGGCTACAATATCCACATGGTTGAAAAAGTTGTTCCACATAAATGAGTAGTAACTCTCGGGATGTCCCTGCGGCAGGCCAACATACTCGTCCATATTGAAAGTAACCACATTCTTGAAGGATACTACACCCTTTTTATTGAGTTCGATAAGTTCTTTATACATTCCCAGTGGAGAGGAACCAGTAGGTAAGCCAAGAACAAAAGGTTTTTCGGCCGAACACTCAGCTTTATTTATCTTAGCAGCAACGTAATTAGCTGCCCACTGAGATATAGTCTGATAATCAGGTTGAATGATTAATCTCATGATTGATTGTTTTTAAGAGTTAGTATTTTAAGTTAGTTGTTTTCTTTCAATTTATCAGCCATATTCCTGGCTAGTGTCTCACATTGGCCATACGTGTTATCTTTCATGGCCTGCTTGATTTCGACAGGTTCGCCTACCACTTCAAAGTTACATTTGCCGGCGAAATCAGATAGAAGCCTAACGGCAGTTCCTGCCCATGTAAATGCACCGAAGAAACCCAGATAACGGTTCTTTATATCACGGTGTAGAATATTATTCACCATAGACTGCACCTCGGGATAAAGTTGTCCGTTGTAGGTTGGACTTCCGATGATTATTCCTTTATATCTGAATACATCGGCTATTATATAAGAAGCATGGCTTTTGCTTACATTGTGCATAACAATGTTTTTTACTCCCAAAGCCGAAAGCTCGCAAGCAATAGTCTCAGCCAGTTCTTCGGTATGGCCGTACATACTACCATAGATAATTACCACACCGTCTTCGCCCTCGTACCGGCTTAGTTTGTCATAAATACCGATTACCTTTCCAATATTTTCCGTCCATACCGGGCCATGAGTGGAGCAAATAGCCTTCATGGGTAGGTTAGCCAGTTTTTGCAAAGCCTTTTGTACCGGAGAGCCGTACTTTCCTACAATGTTCGAGTAATAGCGCACCATTTCATCCCAATACTTATCCGTATTGATATCGGTATCCATAAATCCACCATCCAAAGTACCAAAACAGCCAAAACCATCGCCCGAGAATAAAACTCCTTCTGTTTCTTCAAAGGTCATCATTGTTTCGGGCCAGTGTACCATTGGAGTGAGATAAAATGTAAGTTTATGTTTTCCCAGTTCCAGGGTATCGCCATCTTTAATCATTTGCTGGTTGTCGGTAATACCGTAATAACCTTCAACCATACTCAAAGTTTGTTTATTACCAATAATGGTAATATCAGGATAGAACTTTTTCAACAGGCTGATACAGCCGGAATGGTCGGGTTCCATGTGGTTGATTATCAAGTAATCAATGGCACGGTTGCCTATGATTCTTTTTATTTTGCACAGATAACTCTCGAAGAAATTTACATCTACCGTATCAATAAGAGCTATCTTCTCGTCGTCGATAATATAAGAGTTATAGGAAACACCATAAGGCAGGGGCCACATATTCTCGAACAGATTCTTCTGGCGGTCATTGACTCCTATATAATGTATATTTCCTTTTACAGTCGTTTTCATACCTCAATAATTAAATATAGATTGATAAATATCTGCAAAAATAATGTTTTTTTCCTTTACTCCTTGTAGAGTCGTCCCTGCCATGTACCCTGTTCTTTCATTTTTTTCCGTACACGGGCGGTAAACTCATAGTTTTTCAGCCCCCAGTCGGGTGCTATAAGCAGTTCTTTGGGTGACTGCGAAATAAATCTTTCCAAAACGATATCTGGCCTGAGATGTTCAATGTAATGAACAACTACCTCGACATATTCGTCAACATCAAATAAATGAAACTGCGCGGGGTGTTGTTCAAATTCACGCGCCATTCTTGTTCCTCTTATCAGTTGTAACTGATGTATTTTCAAGGTAGTCAGCGGCAAACGGCTGATAATACCTGCCTGTTGGATAATTCCGGAATGAGTTTCGCCCGGCAAACCGAGGATCACATGGCCTCCGGTTAATATTCCTCTTTCGGCAGTACGTTGTACGGCATCCACTGTATCGGCATAAGTATGCCCCCGGTTAATGTGTTTTAGTGTCTCGTCATTAGTGCTTTCTATGCCGTATTCCACTAATAGAAATACATTTTTATTGAGATCGGCCAGATAATCCAGCAATGCATCGGGCATACAATCAGGTCGGGTACCGATAACAAGGCCAACGACATCGGGAACGTTTAATGCTTCTTCATACCGCCGTTTCAACTCTTCCAGTTCGGAGTATGTATTGGTATAAGCCTGGAAATAAGCCAGGTATTTCATCTCCGGGTATTTATGGGCAAAGAATATTTTGCCCTCTTCCAGTTGCTGGGTAATGCTTTTTTCCGTCCGGCAATAATCGGGGTTAAAAGTTTGGTTGTTGCAATAGGTACATCCCCCCTGCCCTTTTGTACCGTCGCGGTTAGGGCAGATAAATCCGGCGTTGAGCGAAATCTTCTGTACCTTGTACGGAAAGTATTTTTTCAATAAAGCCGGGAATTCATTGTATAGGAATGGTTGGGTCATTATTCTTATGGATTGCGAGCCAAAGATAACTATTAAATATTGAATAGCAATATAGCATACTTTTGTTAAGGTACTTTTGTTTTTTTGCGTACACCTAGGTCTTCGCACACTGAACACCTAGGTGTACGTAAACAGAAGACCTAGGTGTACCAGCTGCGAAGACCTAGGTGTTCACAACAGTATGAAACTATTATTGCAAGAAAAGTCCTAATTCATTTGGAAGTTATCCCAGTACTTTATAAATTTATCGCCGCAATACCTTCACGACGAAGAAAACATACACACGAAGAAAATGGCAGGACTATTAAAACGTAAGATTATAAGGCCTGTACGCGATTTAACGCTTTACACGCTACTACAGTTTGCCCTCTTTACCCTCAGGCTTTATCCACGCCAGTTTGTGCTATATATCCATGAGCATTTGGCGGTATTATTTTTTAATGTATTTACCTGTACCCGCAAAAGGGTTTTACGGCACCTCACTATGGTTTACGGACATGAACGAAGCCCGGAAGAAATATATTATATGGGTCGCAGTCTTTTTATCAACCTGGGAAAAACTTTTACCGATTACATTATTTTCGCACATCATACCTCGCGCAAACAGTTTTGTAAATACTTTAAGATTGAGGGCGAAGAACACCTTCAAGCTGCATATAAAAAAGGAAAAGGAGTTCTATGTCTCATTCCGCATACTTGTGGCTGGGAGTTTTCGGCCATTATGCCTCCGGTTTTAGGGTATGAAACGTCGGCAGTTAGCCGGGAAATCCGTATGAAGGCCCTCAACAAAACCATGATACGTTTCCGCGAAAAAAGAGGAATGAAAAATATTTCGCGATGTGGTAATACTTTCGACTCGCTGAAAAAAGTACTCAACAACGGCGAATGTCTCATTATTATGATCGACCAGGATTCTAAACGAGTACGGGGCGAATTCCTCAAATTTTTTGGTATGGATGCCTATACACCATTGGGATGCGCACGCCTGGCTATGGAAACCGGGGCAAGTATCGTACCAATGGCTACATTCCGCCGACCGGATAATACATATATCTTTAAAATACTTCCGGAGGTTCCGCTGCAACTTTCAGGTAATGTGGAGTACGACTTGAAATACAATACGCAAATCCATAACGATATACTGGAAAAACTTATTCGTGAACATCCTGAGCAATGGGTATGGATGCACGAACGTTGGAATACTACTCCTCAGAAACTGGAAGAACACCTGAAGTTGAGACTGAAGTTGAGTTAAAAGATAAAAGATAAAAGTGAAAAGTAGAGTTAGGAAGTGATAAGTTAACTCTACTTTTCACTTTTATCTTTTATCTTTTATCTTTTTTGTTGTAAGTTTGTACTTCGAACCTAACTTCAGAAAAATATGATAAAAAGAATTGCAATCATTCTACTTTGTCTTGCTACGGGTATATCTGTTTTTTGCCAGGGTGGCAAAGCACTGGATTTAAAAGACATTACTTCAGGAATATTCCGGACGGAAGGTATACGGGGAGTAACCCCTATGGCCGATGGAGAGCATTACACGCAAATGAACCAGGAAGGAACACAAATTATTAAATATTCTTTCCGCACCGGAGAAGCTGTTGAAACGGTTTTTGATGTGGCTACTGCGCGCGACGCAGATATTAAAAACATCGATGGTTATTTATTCTCGCCCGACGAAAAAAACATTCTTATCCAAACGGAGACTGTTCCCAAATACCGTCACTCTTATGCTGCTATACATTATATATATAATGTGAAGAATAATAAAGTTGAGCCTCTTTCGGATGGAGGTCCGCAGGAAGTTCCTGTTTTTTCGCCCGATGGTACTATGATTGCTTTTGTAAGAGATAACAATATTTACCTTGTCAAAATGCTTTTTGGTAACAGTGAATCTCAAGTTACAGAAGACGGTAAGTTCAACGAAATAATTAACGGTGTACCCGATTGGGTGTACGAGGAGGAATTTAGTTTTAACCGGGCGCTCGAGTTCAGCGCAGACAGTCAGATGCTGGCATACATCAAGTTTGATGAAACTGAAGTTCCGCTTTTTTCGTTGGAACTTTATGGAGGGGCAGCACCACATTACCGGGAGTTTGAACTGTATCCGGGAAGATATAGCTATAAATATCCGAAAGCAGGCGAAGCTAACTCACGGGTTTCAGTCCACAGTTTCGACATCAAGAGCCGGGTAACACGCAAAATGAATGTTCCGTTGGATGCCGACGGGTATATACCACGCATTCGTTTTACCAAAGATCCTAATAAGCTTGCGGTAATAACTATGAACCGGCATCAAAACAGGCTCGACCTGTATTTTACCGACCCACGCTCCACGGTGAGCAAATTAATCCTGAGAGATGAAAGTCCGTATTATGTGAATGATAATGTACTGGACAATATTATTTTCTATGAAAACAATTTCAGTTTCCTGAGCGAAAAAGATGGATATACGCATCTATATTGGTATAACATGAATGGAAGTCTGGTTCGCCAGCTTACCCAAGGCAACTATGAAGTAAAGCGTTTTTTAGGTTGGGATGCAAAGACTGATACACACTACTACGAAAGCAACGAGGAAAGCCCCTTGCGTAAAGCTGTTTACAAACTGGATAAAAAGGGAAAGAAAACCAGGATTACCGAAAAGCCGGGTACTAACAGCGCTATTTTCAGCACAACTATGAGTTATTTTATCAATACTCATTCCGACCTGAATAATCCGCCATCTATCACTATATGCGATAATAATGGTAAGGTATTGAAAACTCTGGTTAACAATGATAAAGTAAAGCAAAGCATGAGTCAGTACACATTGCCGACTACTGAGTTCTTTAATTTCACTACCACAACAGGTACTTCACTTAACGGATGGATGATGAAGCCGCCCGGATTTGATGCCTCTCGCAAATATCCCGTGATTATGTTCCAGTACAGTGGCCCCGGAAGCCAACAAGTTACCGACCGTTGGAGCCCCGTTGGAAGTTGGGAGATGTATATGTCTACCAAAGGATATTTAATAGTTTGTGTAGACGGTCGCGGAACCGGAGGCCGGGGAGCAGAATTTGCTAAGTGTACCTACCTTAATCTGGGAGTAAAAGAGGCAGAAGACCAGGTAGAAACAGCTAAATTCCTGGGCAATCAAACGTATGTAGATAAATCGCGTATCGGTATCTGGGGATGGAGTTATGGTGGATATATGACCATTATGGCTATGTCTGAAGGTACTCCTGTATTCAAAGCCGGCGCCGCAGTAGCTGCCGTAACCGACTGGAAATATTATGATACTATTTACGCCGAACGTTATATGCGCACCCCGAAAGAAAACATGGAAGGTTACCGGGCTGGTTCGGCATTTACACGAGCCGACAAACTACATGGCAGGCTGCTATTGGTACATGGTATGGCCGATGATAACGTACATTACCAGAACTGTGTAGAATACAGTGAACAACTGGTTCAACACGATAAGCAGTTCGATATGCAGATATATGCAAACCGTAACCATGGTATTTATGGTGGCAATACCCGCCATCATCTGTATACAAAGTTGACGGATTTCTTTATGACGAATTTATAATTTAGAACAGGAGTTAAAGGACTCAGGAGTTAAAGGAGTTAAGAATCAATGCAGTAAAGATTTCTTAAACTTTAACTCCTTTAACTACCTTAACTCCCTTAACTCCATTACCCCATGCCCCAACGAATACGCAAACCCGACTGGCTTAAAATAAGCATCGGCACAAATGAAAGATATACGCAAACAAAAAGAATTGTGGAAACACACTGCCTGCATACTATTTGCAGTAGTGGCCGTTGTCCTAATCTGGGCGAATGTTGGGGGCGTGGAACCGCTACCTTTATGATAGGCGGTAATATTTGTACCCGTAGTTGTAAGTTTTGCAATACACAAACCGGGAAGCCTTTTCCTTTGGATATTAACGAGCCTACTAATGTAGCCAGGTCTATTTCGTTGATGAAACTTTCTCATGCGGTTATTACTTCCGTTGATAGAGATGACTTGCCCGACTTAGGAGCAAAGCATTGGGCCGAGACTATCCGTGAAATCAAACGTATTAATCCCGGCACTACCGTCGAAGTACTTATTCCTGATTTTCAAGGAAAGGAAGAATTAATTGATGAAGTTATAGATGCCCGACCGGAAATAATTTCGCACAATATGGAAACGGTAAAGCGTATCACTCCGTTGGTTCGCAGTGCCGCCAGGTACGAAACCAGTCTGAAAGTTATTAAACGGATTGCCCAAAGTAATTCTGTTGCTAAATCGGGAATTATGGTAGGTTTAGGAGAAACGACTACGGAGGTTGAAGAACTTATGGACGACCTTTTTGCTGCCGGTTGCGAAATTCTTACCATCGGTCAATACCTGCAACCAACCCGAAAACATTATCCGGTTACAGAGTATGTAACACCCGAACAATTCAGTGTTTATCGGGAAACCGGATTGGCAAAAGGAATCAAACAAGTAGAGAGCGGACCGTTGGTACGTTCCTCTTATCATGCAGAAAAACATCTAATATCAACCAAAAGTTAAACTATTTGGCAGGTCAGTTGTTTTAAATTTCGAGAAAAGAACAATTTGTTTAAAATGGAACATCGAATAAATCTATCTACCTCATTCAACATGTCTTTAGGATTTGTTCCAGTCGTCGTCTCCATTTTATGCTGCGAATTTATCAACCAGGATCTCGCAATTTATATGGGTACTATTACGGGGCTAGTCTTTTCTTATTTTAATTATTTCAGGTCGTCCAGCCGCATTCCCAATTACATACTTTACATAACTACGGCCATATTGGCTATCTTCTCATTGGTTTCCATATTCACTGTAAATGAATGGCCGCAGAACTGGTTGCCGCTGACGTTGGAAGTAAGTATAATATTTCCATTACTACTGATTTATCTCTATAAAGAAAGTTTTCTTAAATACTTCCGTGGGAAACCCGATTCCGAATCGAAACGTAATTATGTTCAGGCTGCCGAATCAGTGATAGTATCTATACGGGTGGTTTTAATTTTTGCGTTGATTCACTTTGCTGCAATTACTATCTGTATTCTTTTCATGCGGTCGCTCAATAGTTTTTTCTTCTGGCTGTTGATCGTTATTTCTCCTTTCTTCGTTTTTCTGTTTAGTATTATCTTTAATCAGATGGGTATTAATTATTTCAACAATACCGTATCCGAATCTGTAATACTGCCTACTGTAAATGGAAGAGGAGATGTAACCGGTAAAATACTTCAGGAAGATTTGCCCGAAAAAGGAAATAGCATTACTGTTCCGCTGATACGTGTTGCCATTGAGAGCCAGGGAATGCTTTATTTATCAAAACGGCCACACAATTCCCAGGAAGAAAAAGAGCATATAGATACACCACTTGAGACATTCATATTCTTCAAAGAAACGATTGAGATAGGATTGAAAAGGTTATTACGGCTCTTCCTACCTGCCCCCGACGAACTCGACCCACGGTTCAGTACCCGGTATCATTTCAAGAATGATGCAGTAAGCAGGCTTGTCTACCTCTTTATTTTACATATTGAAGACGACGTGGTTTTGAATGAAGGTGGACGTTTTTCCGGAGGAAAACTATGGACGCTTCAACAGATTGACCAGAATATCGGGAAAGGATATTTCAGTGATTATTTCGAGTATGAATACGAACACCTGAAAACTATTATCGGTATAAGAGAAAAATACAAGGGAGCTTAGATAAATCGGGCTTTCTTTTTTTCCATTCCTGTATGGTCTTTGTTTTCAGATACTCCCCTTCACACGTCAGGTTAGCGGCAATACAAAGTCGTGTTTGCGGACGGCACTGCCGCAATATATCATCCAGCATTTTATTATTCCGGTAAGGGGTTTCGATGAATAGCTGAGTCTGGTCTTCGGAATATGCACGCTGTTCCAGCATCTTTAGTTTTTTACTCCGCTCATTCGAATCAATGGGTAGATAGCCATGGAAAGCAAAACTTTGACCGTTGAATCCCGAACCCATTACAGCAAGGATTATAGAGGATGGTCCCACCAGCGGAACCACTTTCAAACCTTTACGTTGGGCAATGGCAACGACATCGGCACCCGGATCGGCCACAGCAGGGCAACCTGCTTCGGATATTACTCCAACAGGATTACCGGCAAGTAAAGGAGCCAGATATCCGGATATATCATCGGGTGATGTATGTTTGTTTAAGGGATAAAAACTGAGCGCATCAATATCAATCGTTTTATCTACCTTTTTCAGGAACCTGCGGGCCGAACGGATATCTTCTACTATAAAATGACGGATATTCAGAATGACTTCACGGTTATAAGGTGGCAAAACTGATTCAATAGGCGTATCGCCCAAAGTAACAGGAATTAAATATAAAGCATTTTCCATAGATAAACCTTTGTCAGGGCTTAAATCGTGATTCATTCAGAAGAAACTCGTAATCGGTAATATTCAGTAAATCCTGAATGGATACGTTTTTATTGTGTTTCATAAACGACGAGACTATTTCGGTGCCTATCCATACACCGATTAATCCCGGACTGTTTTCTCCGAAGAAATCACTCGATGGATACGGGCGTAGGTATCTGCGGATTACCATCGGATCGGTAGTATATAACTGCCCGTTGGTAAGCATATACTCCCAGACTTTCTTCTTATTCTCCCGGGTCCACTTCTTTTCCTCATCAGAATAACCCATGATATCCTCGGAAGAATTATAATCCAGAATTTGCTTCACGATATAGTTTATTTTCCCGGTGTGAATCATATTCTCAAGCAGATTCCGGCTACTCGTCAGCGGAAGTGGATAATAGCTCAACAGATAATATGAAAAGCAATCGGGAGCAATCCGGTCCGGACGCATAGTACGACGCTGGTACTCGTAATAATAGCGGTTATAAAGCGGATAATCTTCACCCATGTATTTATCCAGACTAATTCCCATCAATGTATCGGTTATAATAACCGATTCGTTAAGGGCAGATATCTGGGTATAAATCTTAGGAATCCGAAGACGGGGCACTTCTTTAATCAATTTACGAAAACCATTGGTTAATTGTTTTTCCAGTCTCTCAATACTCGGGAACCGGGTTTCTACATCTTCCATCAAAACTAACAGAGTAGTATCCGAGTAGAATGCCTGGAACTTCTCATTGATATTTTCATCACTTACTTGTCCGAGAACCAAGACATCTTCAATCAGGATTTTAGTAGGGTGAGAATATTGAGTATTCATTCGTTGCAGTGCCGAAAGACTATTAAATCGTACATATTCGTTCTGCAAGCGGTCGTATCTCAGAATGGAAATATTATTCTCCTTGTTTTGCTCCATAAGTTTATCTTCCATCCGGCAGGATAGAAACAAACAAGGCAAAACAAGAAGAATAAATAATTTCCGTATTTCCATGAGTTAAAAACAATTAACCATATATAATGTTTCCATCGGCATCCATATATTCGTCCAGACCTTTTTCATATGTAGCCATGGCACGGAGGCTCATTCCCACACTGGAGAATCCTCCGTCGTGGTAAAGATTCTGCATAGTTACCTTACGGGTAAGGTCGGAGAACATCATGATGCAATAATCCGCACATTCATCCGCATCGGCATTACCCAGTGGAGACATACGGTTGGCAAAGTCCAGTAACTTGTCCATACCCTTCACTCCCGAACCGGCAGTGGTAATGGTAGGTGATTGCGAAATAGTATTTACGCGTACATTTTTCTCACGTCCGTATATATAACCGAAGCTACGTGCTATGGACTCGAGTAATGCTTTAGCATCGGCCATATCGTTGTATCCGAAGAACGTACGTTGGGCAGCAATATAGCTAAGCGCCAGTATGGAACCATATTCGGCAACTGCATTCATCTTCTTAGCTACTTGTATCATCTTATGGAATGATACAGCCGAAACATCCAGGGTTTTATCAAGCATATCGTAATCCAGGTCATCGTATGTACGTTTCTTACGCACATTGGGAGACATACCGATGGAGTGTAATACAAAATCCACTTGTCCGCCCAATACTTCCATGGAACGTTTGAAAACATTTTCCAGTTCTTCAACATTTGTGGCATCTGCCGGAATCATTTCACAGTTAAGTTTTTCGGCTAAAGCCGCGGTTTCGCCCATGCGAATAGCCATGGGAGTATTCGATAAAGTTATAGTGGCTCCCTCTTCTACAGCCCGCACCGCTACCTTCCAGGCAATGGATTGTTCATTGAGCGCACCGAAAATAACACCTTTTTTACCTTTGAGTAAATTGTAACTCATACCTATTCTATTGTTAAATTTAGTTGCAAAGATAAGAACTTTCTGACTTACTATCCGTACTTTTGCAGTAAAATTACCGAAGTGAAGAATCTGATTATATTTGACCTTGACGGAACATTACTTAATACCATAGCCGATTTAGCTCAAAGTACCAACTATGTACTGGATAAATTAGGTTTTCCTGTTCATGAAGAAAAAGCTTACAACTTTATGGTAGGCAATGGTATTAATAAACTTTTTGAACGAGCCTTACCCAACGGTGCAAAGACCGAGGAAAACATTCTCCGGGTAAGAAAAGAATTTCTTGATTATTATTCCCAGCATAATACGGATAAAAGCCGCCCATACCCAGGTATTCCCGAATTATTAAGGACATTAAATTCTAACGGCAAAAAACTTGCAATAGCTTCCAACAAATATCATGAAGGTACTCGGAAGTTAGCAGATTGTTACTTCCCTGAAATTCCTTTTATTGCTATTCTAGGTCAACGTGAAGGGATAGCGCCAAAGCCTGATCCAACTATTGTTCTGGATATAATAAAGGAAAGTAGTTTCCAGAAAGAAGATATTCTGTATGTGGGTGATTCGGGTGTCGATATGCAAACGGCTATAAACGCAGGAGTAGCTGCTTGTGGGGTTACGTGGGGATTCCGCCCGAAAGATGAACTGGAAAAATTTAATCCGGAGTACATCATTAATAAATCCGAAGAAATATTAGGAATAATCTGACGATAACCGGAGTTTTTAAAAAAACAGTCCGGCAATTGTTTATTGATAACAAACTACCGGACTGAAACACTAACTAAAATGAATATTTATTGCAAATTCTGAAGTACACTCCCAAAATAAATTATTTCGGCAATGGTCATAATCATTCCCAGAAGATAGACACCAAGAAATATATAAGTTGTTCGTTTCATAATATAATTATTAATTGAGGGTTTTCAAATAATCTGAATACATAACCTGCACATCTTCAAAAGGTATATTGAGTGTATGCAGTTGCCTGAAGAAATATTCTACTTCTTCTTTAAGAAAAGACTGTTTCCTTAAGGTAATAATCGTTTCCTTGGCACCTGCCGTTACAAAATAGCCGATGCCACGTTTATTAAATATAATCTCTCTCGATTGCAGATATTCATACGACCGCATGGTAGTATTTGCATTTACCTCTACCAGGCCGGCATATTCCCGTACGGATGGAATACGTTCTTCTTCTTTATATTGCCCCAAAAGAATTTCGTCACAAATCCGGTCTGCAATCTGAAGATATATCGCTTTACTTTCTTTAAAGTTCATACGCTTAATGTTTTCAGTGAATAATATCGGATTCCTTAAACCTGTAATATGCCATTACCCAATTAAATAAGGTAAAAAATACCGTTATTACGGTTGATAACTGCAAGAATGTATGCATAGTAGGTTCAAGAACAGTACCATCTGATACATGGATAATCAGATTGCCCCACATCAGGTAAATAGTTAACATTGCCACTAGGGAATAGGAAAACGTAATAACCATACCTGCCAATAAGGTTTTAATAAATGAATTCCTTGGCCATATTGTACTTCCCAGAACAAAAAATGACTGAAACATAAAATAATTCAGGAAGACTTGCCGCATAATCATGTCATTCTTAAAAATCTGATAGGGGCCACTACTTACAAATATGTATTTAAGTGAAGCCGGAATTATTGTCGCATCCGAAAATATAAGATTGCAAACTAGAACCCGTGTATAGTCGGCCAACATAAATACAATAAGCAAGACTATCGGATACACCAACGTATAAATGATCCAACGGGAAAAGAAATTTTCGAATGGTGTAACGGGTGTCATCAATACCGATAAGCGACTTGTTTTCGTTTTCATCTTATCCATCGTTGTAGAAGCCAGTAAGATACCAAAGGCGAACAAAAAGAATAACAACGAATTTAATGAAAAACTAACTAACGGGTCTGTACCCGGAGTTCCTTTACGATAAGAAAAATATCCATTAGCAATAAAAAGAAGAGTCATCACTCCGTAAAGCATTACAATACGAATCAGATTAGTTTTCCAATTCTCTACCATGTCTTTCCGGCAAAGATTCATGAAACGGCTAGAGCTAAAAAAAGTATCTTTAATCATGGCTTCAAATTTTATTCGAATTAATAACTTCGCGTATCTCTTTTCCATTAGAAAGCATTCCGGTAAATAATAATTCCAGATTTATCTCAGAGTCTTGCTTGTCTATATTAGGTAAAAGCAAATAATTACCCTGAACAGAGGGGGAACTATACAGCGCACGTGCTGCAATTTCGCGGTTATCACTCTCCATAAACAAAAGTTTTTCGGATATTGTGGCAACTGTTTCATCCAGCAAAATCTCACTATCACCCATAATAAGAATGTGATCCAATAACCTATCAACATCTCTCACTTGGTGCGTCGATATAATAATCGTTTTTTCATCTGTCATTCCCGATGTTATAAACTTACGGAACTGGCTTTTCCCAGGAATATCCAATCCATTTGTAGGTTCATCCATTATAAGCAGAGAAGTATTAGTTGCAAGAGCAAAGCTCATGAAAACTTTCTTCTTCTGTCCCATTGATAATGCACCGAGATTTACATCCAAACTCATTTCAAAATAATGAAGATATCGTATCAAATCTTCCTTATTGAACTTCGGATAAAACGGGCTGTTTAGCTCTACATAACTAACTAGTGAAATAGCCGGCAACTCAAATTCCTCAGGCACCAGAAACATATCCCGTAAAGTTATCGGCAACCGTTTCCGTACATCTGTATCATGGAATAGAGTACGGCCACTTTTCGGAGTCAATAAGCCCGTCATCAAATAGAGTAATGTAGATTTACCTACACCATTTTTTCCAAGTAAACCGTAAATTTTACCTTTCTCCACATTGAGAGAAAAATTATCCAAAATCGCCTTCTTCGATTTCCGATAAGTAAACAATAGATTCTCAACTTTAATCATAGGGTAATTAGTATATACGTGTATTAGTTTATTAGTACACCGCAAATGTAGTTATTCTTTTTATATTAGCAAATATTTTTGCCGGAAAAGTTGAATTAATTTAGTTTATATCAGTAAAAGAGGAGGGAAAAGATGATAAAGAGGAAGAAATAGATGCATTACAGATGGTCAAAAGCTCTTCCGAAGCAACAACCATCCAATTCTACAACTCTTTACATAAAAAGCAGGTATCCTTTAATAACCCTTCGGTATCCTATACCGTTTGACGGCTGTCGGAAGGTCGTTTGACAGCCGTCGAAAGGTCGTCTCACGGCCGTCGAACGATCGTTTGACGGCCGTCGAACGCTTTAAGTTATAAGGGTTTCATGTTTAAAGTACCTGCTTTTCTATAATAGGGGTACGGCATTTAGGGTCTAGTATAGTTCTTTATTGGGAGCCGTTTCGGCTCCTCACTAGTCGAAAAAACGAATATTCATTTTTTTGCAATACCATCTTTGGTTTGTTCTACATACTTCATAGTTCCATCGGGATTGTAATACAGCTTATCCACACAAACGCTGCGGCGTCCGATAGCTCCTACACGGCCATCAATAGTAAGCACTGCATTGTGGTAGAAGAGATACCATTGTCCTCCAAATTCGATGATTCCCGGATGGATGGTGAAACTGTTTTCGGCCATTCCGGTCAATTCACCTTGTGCCGTCCAGGGACCTTTCATTGACGGAGCCGTAGCGTAAGCAATAGTTTCTCGGCCTTCTCCCATCGAAGCATAAGTCAGATAGTAGATATCGTCGCGTTTATGCAGCCACGGGCCTTCCACAAATAAGGGGATTTCTACTTCTTCAATGTCTCCGTCAATTTCAATCAGATTAGACTTTAATTTTGCAAGGAAGCAAGTTCCATTCCCCCAGCAAAGCCATGCTTCGCCGTTATCGTCGATAAAAGCAGTTGGGTCAATGTCGTTCCACCAACCACGAGGGCCATTCGATGTCATATCATCTGTAACGAGCGGTTTGCCAATGGGGTCTTTGAAAGGTCCTGTAGGACTATCCCCCACGGCTATGCCGATAGCTTTACTGTTGTAAGGTTCGCCAGCCTGAACGGTGGTATAGTAATAGAACTTTCCATCTCTCTCTATGACTTGAGATGCCCAAGCCTCTCCTACTCCCCAAGAGAAATCGGTGGGTTTTAACACAGAGCCATGGTCCGTCCATGTCTGCATGTCGTCGGTAGAATAGCATAGCCACTCAGTGATATTAAATTCTCTCCCTCCGGATGCAGAGTCTTGTCCTTCGTAATATTCATCGTGACCAACATATAGATAGAGTTTTCCATCGTATACCAATGGCGCCGGATCCGCTGTAAACTTATCCTTTATTAACGGGTTCCCTGTGTTTACAAAAGTAGGAAAATTATTGCTCTTTTGAGAGCAACTCACAAGCAGGCAAATACTGCAAATCAGTAAAGCGATTTTTCTCATGGAAGTTTCGTTTATTATGGTTTGTAAAATATTAGAAGTTATAACTTAATGCAAAATTAAATCTCTTTAAATTGATAAAAGAAGATATATGTTACATATAGTTATTCGTATATTACATAAACAGGCAGCGATATAGGGCTGTAAAGCATTCCTGTATATTATATACTCACAAAAAGTGGAATAAACAGTTTTTTCCCAATAATGTAACATAGAGTAATGAATACGAAACACGTGTTCAGCAAGAATCTTCATTATATTATATAGTTTTGCACGGAAAGGCGAAACTATTTAATAAGTAAGTGTTCATAATTATTTCACATATAGTAAAACTGTCGTATCTTCG
>DAMCMT010000059.1:10611-27613 GCA_032108265.1 Bacteroides sp. | reverse complement strand
CATAAAGCAAAAATAAAACTTTTTGAGAAAACCCACAAGAATACGGGATGATCCGGTGTTGGGAGAGCATCATCATGAACATTAAACTATAAACTAATAAAAAAGCCACTTACAAATACTTTGCAAGCGGCTATCTTTTTTTGCTCTTCCTCTTGGACTTGAACCAAGGACCCTCTGATTAACAGTCAGATGCTCTAACCGACTGAGCTAAGGAAGAATGTGCATTTGAAGAAATAATTAGTTTTTTGCTCTTCCTCTTGGACTTGAACCAAGGACCCTCTGATTAACAGTCAGATGCTCTAACCAACTGAGCTAAGGAAGAATGTTTTCTTCAAATGCGATGCAAAAGTAATAGGATATTTTGGAATATGCAATATCTTTGCAGAAAAAAAACAAGAATGGACAAAATATTAGGAATGGGGAATGCGTTGGTTGATGTGCTTGCCAGAATAAAGGATGATACCCTACTCATGCAAATGGGATTACCAAAAGGAAGTATGCAGTTGATAGACGAGGAGAAGTTATCCAGTATCGAGAAACACTTCAATGAGATGAAAACTCACCTTGCTACCGGCGGATCGGCCGGGAATACCATACTGGGGCTTTCAGCCATGGGGGCAGCCACCGGCTTCATCGGCAAAGTGGGTGATGATGAGTATGGCAGCTTTTTCCGCAGGAATCTGAAGAAAAATAAGATTGAAGATAAACTTCTGACTAATCCATCCCTTCCCTCGGGTATAGCCTCTACTTTTATTTCTCGTGACGGCGAACGTACCTTTGGAACCTTTCTGGGTGCTGCTTCATCATTACGCGCCGAAGACCTTTCGCTCGAAATGTTTAAAGGCTACTCTTATTTTTATATTGAAGGATATCTTGTTCAGGATCATGCATTGATACTGCGGGCTATCGAGTTGGCAAAAGAAGCAGGTATGCAGGTATGTCTGGATATGGCTAGCTACAATATTGTAGCCGAAGAACATGAATTCTTTACTTTATTAATAAATAAATATGTGGATATTCTATTTGCTAATGAAGAAGAAGCTTGCACTTTTACCGGAAAAGACCCGGAAGAGGCACTCGAAATCCTTGCGAAGATGTGTAGTATTGCCATAGTTAAAGTTGGAGCCAACGGTTCGCTTATCCGGAAAGGTACCGAAAGTATCCATGTATCGGCTATTCCGGTAAAGAAAGTATTGGATACCACGGGTGCCGGTGACTATTTCTCGGCTGGATTCCTTTACGGACTTACCTCGGGATTGTCTTTGGAAAGATGTGCAAAAATAGGTTCTATTTTATCAGGAAATGTTATTCAGGTTGTAGGAACTCATATGAGTAAACCGCGCTGGAATGAAATAAAGTTAAATATTAATGCCATGCTGGCCGAATAATCAGCCAATGTACTAATTTTGGAATTAGAAGACAGGATACCCACTTCTAACTACTAACTTCTAACTACTAGTTACTATAATGAAGAAATACCTCAACAAAACTACGGTTATTGTACTTGCAGTGGTGCTTTCGGGCGCACTGTTTTTCAGTTTCCTGAAAATGGATAACCGCAATTTCCAGTTAGCAAAGAATATCAATATATTCAGTTCCATCGTCAAGGAACTCGATATGTTTTATGTCGACAGCCTCGATGCTAACAAGACATTGCGTGTGGGCATCGACGCCATGCTTATGTCGCTCGACCCATATACCAACTATTTCCCCGAAGAAGACCAGAGCGAACTAGAGCAAATGGTAAAGGGAACTTACGGTGGTATTGGCTCATTGATTACCTATGATGTCAAACTAAAACGTTCTGTAATTGCCGAGCCGTATGAGAATATGCCTGCTGCTACAGTCGGTCTGAAAGCTGGTGATATCTTGCTGGAAATAGACGGTCAGGACCTGGCCGGTAAGAATAACACCCAGGTAAGTGAAATGCTGCGTGGACAGATAAATACTGCCTTTAAGCTGAAAGTAGAGCGCCCTGGCGAAAAGAATCCTTTGGAATTCGATATCATTCGTAAGTCCATCGAGCTTCCTACCGTACCCTATGCAGGAATGGTTGACAATGGCATCGGTTATATCAATCTGAATAGTTTTTCAGGTAAACCGGCCAAAGCATTCAAAGAAGCGTTTCTGGAACTGAAAAAGAATCCCGAACTGTCGTCGCTCGTTATCGACCTGCGCGGAAACGGTGGTGGATTACTGGACGAAGCTGTGGAGATAATCAATTACTTCGTACCCCGTGGCGAAACAATTGTCACTACTAAAGGGCGTACAAAGTCGGCAAGTAACAGTTATAAAACCCGTCGTGAACCAATAGATACAGAAATTCCTCTGGCTGTACTGGTGAATAGTGGTACTGCCTCCTCTTCCGAAATTCTGGCAGGAGCGTTACAAGACCTCGACCGCGCAGTTATTGTAGGTACACGCACTTTTGGTAAAGGTCTGGTGCAAACTGCCCGTCCATTGCCTTACGGTGGCTCGCTAAAAATAACTACCTCTAAGTATTATATTCCCAGCGGACGTTGTGTGCAAGCCATCGACTATGCCAGCCGTAACGACGATGGAAGTATCGCTCGCTTACCCGACAGCCTGACAACCGTTTACCACACCTCTGCCGGACGTGAAGTACGCGACGGTGGAGGCATAACACCTGATATTGCTATCGAACCGGAAAGAATTCCAAATATCCTGTTCTACCTGATGAATGACAATCTCATCTTTAACTATGCTACTCAATTCGTGTTGAAGCACCCCACAATTGCTCCGGCTGAAACTTTCGAACTGAGTGATGCAGACTATAAAGAATTTAAGGATATGGTGAAAGCTGCTGATTTTAAATACGACCAGCAGAGCGAGAAGATATTGAAAACGCTCAAGGAAGCCGCCGAGTTTGAAGGTTATCTCGAAAACGCTTCACCCGAGTTCGAAGCCCTGGAAAAGAAACTGAACCACAACCTGGATAGGGATCTTGACTATTTCTCTGCTGACATAAAAGACCTGATTAATAACGAAATTGTAAAACGTTACTATTCGCAGAAAGGTGGTATTATACAGCAACTAAGAAATGATCCTGACCTGAAAGAGGCTGTAAAGATATTGAATGACAAGGGAAAATATGCCGGAACTCTGAGCGCAAGTAAGGATAAAGAAGCGGCATAATATATTCGCCATATAAACATAGTATGTAAAATGCGAAAATTGAATCTTCTATTCGGTCTGTTGGCCGTAAGCCTGTGTTTGAATGCACAAGGAGTATATGAGAAACATGTATTTACCTCTTCAATAGGTGAGTCGCTAAATTATCGCCTGTTGCGACCCGAAGAGAAAAATACCAATGAAAAATACCCGCTTGTACTTTTTATGCATGGTGCAGGCGAACGTGGCTCGGACAATGAAAAGCAGTTAATACATGGCGGGCAGATGTTTCTCAATCCTGTGAACCGCGAAAAATATCCGGCTTATGTACTGTTTCCGCAATGTCCGGAAGCTGGTTATTGGGCTTACAATGAGCGTCCGGTTTCGTTTATACCGGACGAAATGCCTGCGAGTCCTGAATTAACAACCTTTATTCAATCGGTAAAGGAATTAGTGGATACTTATATCTCCCAGCCGGATGTGGATAAGAGCCGTGTATATATAATAGGTATTTCCATGGGTGGTATGGCTACTTACGATTTGACTATCCGATTCCCGGAGACATTCGCCGCTGCTGTTCCGATATGTGGCACGGTAAATCCGAATCGGCTTTCGGCAGCCAAAGGATTGAAATTCCGGATATTTCATGGAGATAATGACGATGTGGTTCCAGTAGAAGGGTCGCGGGCAGCATACCGGGCATTACGCGCTGCGGGTGCGGATGTAGAATACTTCGAACTTCCGGGAGTAAATCATGGAAGTTGGAACCCGGCTTTTAATTTCCCGGACTTTATGGAGTGGCTGTTCGGACAGAAGAAGTAAGAAGTTTTGAGTAGTGAGTTATGAGTAATGAGTAATGAGTACGATGCCGCATGGTAAACTTCATTACTCACTACTCAAAACTCATTACTTCTTTTTATTAGTTCTATCAATTTATCTACTGCTTCTTCTTCGGGTATATTCTTCTGAATACATTCTTTCCCTTTATAAAGACTAACTTTTCCTCGTCCGGCACCCACATAGCCATAATCTGCATCAGCCATTTCGCCTGGACCGTTGACAATGCATCCCATGATACCAATCTTCAGGCCGGTAAGGTGTGTAGTGGCGGACTTTACGCGTGCGATGGTTTCCTGTAGGTTAAACAATGTACGTCCGCAGCCGGGACAGGAGATGTATTCCGTTTTACTTGTACGTATCCGTCCGGCCTGTAAGATGGAAAATGACAGTGAATCAACTGTTTCTACCGGAACGCTGCCTTGGTTGAATAGAAAAATACCGTCGCAGAAACCATCAAGAATAAGCGGCCCCATATCAGCAGAAGCTTTTATCTGTAACTCTTCAACTTCATCCTCTCCGTAATGCTGAAAGAAGACAACTGGATTGCCAAGCTCTTCAGCCATTAGTTGGTGTACCAAAGCACGATGTTCGCCAACTCTGTTCGGGTGATTGCTTTGCGACAGCACAACCACCTCGGGATGTTTCCGCAATGTATCGACTACTTCATCAGTAAGTGCCATATAAGGTATGAAGAAGAATTTGATTGCTGCCGTATTGGACTCAAGCGATTCCATTTGAGCGTAATTGAAAGCAGGCCATATATTCGGTTGCCCACTCCATGCATGAGCATCTACAATATACTGAATTTCTTCATTCTTATTTTCGGGTAAAGTGCTTCCAACGTATATATAATCAGGGTTGAACTGAGGATGTATAGAAGTATCGCCATCCAGCCGGCCGGAGATGACAACCGGAAGATTGCTTCCGCCTATGTTTTTTACGGCGTTCGTTTTGCGTCGTTCCGGTTTCAGATAGTTATATTCGGGTGCAACTAATCCGGGTATGAAAGGGTGATCGTTCCGCCCGGTAATGTAATCGACTAGTTTACGGGCTACGGGTATCTCAGCCTCGGGTTCTTCGCTGAGCGATACGCGAATGGTATCTCCCAGGCCGTCGGCTAATAAAGCTCCGATGCCGAGGGCGGATTTTACACGTCCGTCTTCTCCATCGCCTGCTTCCGTTACTCCCAGGTGCAGGGGGAATGACATGTTCTCCTGTTCCATGACGGTGATTAACAGTCGCACGGTTTGAACCATAATTACTGTATTGGAGGCTTTGATGGATATAACGACGTTATTAAAGTTTTGTTCTACACAAATGCGAAGGAATTCCATGCACGATTCGACCATTCCTTCGGGAGTATCGCCATAGCGCGACATAATGCGGTCGGACAAGGAGCCATGGTTTACCCCGATACGGATTGCGGTGTAGTTTTCCTTGCAGATATTAAGGAAAGGAATAAAACGTTCGCGTATCTTTATGATTTCCTGATTGTATTCTTCGTCTGTATATTCGAGGTTTTTGAATGTACGGGCAGGGTCAACATAATTCCCGGGATTGATACGTACTTTCTCGGCGTACTTGGCAGCTACGTCGGCAACCCGGGCATTGAAGTGTACATCGGCAATGAGTGGAACCATGTAATTATTTGTTCGCAAACCGATGTTAATATCCATCAGGTTTTCGGCTTCTTTTACTCCCTGGGTAGTAAGGCGGACGTATTCTCCTCCGGCATCAACAATTCGTTTAGCTTGGGCAATACTTGCTTCGGTATCCATGGTCGAGGTATTGGTCATCGACTGGATGCGGATAGGGTAGTTGCCACCCATAGGTACTCCACCTATCTGTACAACGGATGATTTGCGACGGGAATAATTGAATAAATCCATGATGATACTTGTTTTTTGAAACGCAGATAAACGCGGATTAACGCAGATTTTTAATATCCATGAGGCATCGAAACTGAATAATCTGCATTAATCCGCGTTTATCTGCGGTTTAAAAAAAATTTAGTTTGTTTTATATTTATAGCTAACAGCTTTCAACTCTTCATTCGCACTTACAATCTTTTTTTTCAGATTTTGCTTGTACACAATGAATTTGCTTTCCAGTTCTTTATCGTCTAATGAAAGCATTTGTACGGCAAGGATAGCGGCATTGAGCGCGCCGTTAATACCAACAGTCGCAACCGGGATTCCCGGAGGCATCTGTACAATAGCCAATAGTGCATCCATTCCCTCCAGCGATGCTTTGATAGGAACACCAATAACGGGTAGGGGAGTAGATGCAGCGATTACACCCGGAAGGTGAGCGGCCATACCCGCAGCAGCAATAATAACTTTAATGCCGCGAGAATGTGCATTCTTAGCAAAATGTTCTACTTCCTCGGGTGTGCGGTGAGCCGAAAGGGCATTGATTTCAAATGGAACCTGAAGTTCATCCAGAAGTTTAGCAGCTTTTTCCATGACTGGTAGGTCGGAGGTGCTGCCCATGATTATACTAACGATCGGATTCATAAAGGGGTATACGATTTACTGATTTACGATTTACGATTGAAAACTACATAGATTTATTATTTGACGATTTACTGTTCACAACCATGTAATTTCAATCGTAAATCGTCAAATCGTAAATATTACAATATTGCCTTATACGCTTCTGCGTCCAGCAGTCTGTCCATTTCGGAAACATCTGCCGGTTTGATTTTAATTAACCAGCCTTTACCATAAGGATCCTGATTTACCAGCTCGGGATTGGCTTCAAGCTCTTCGTTCTGTTCCAATACTTCGCCGGCAAGGGGCAGGAAGAGGTCGGATACAGTTTTTACTACTTCAATAGTACCAAATACTTCGTTGGTATCCAATGTTTCACCAACGGTTGGTATGTCAACAAAAACTATATCACCGAGCTGTTCCTGGGCATAGTCGGTAATTCCTACATAAGCAACGTCGCCTTCGAGACGTACCCACTCATGTTCGCTTGTGTACTTTAATTCTTGAGGAATGTTCATAATAATAAGTTTAAGAGAGTTAATAATATTTGGTTAGAATAATAATCGGTAGAACAGATTGCTGGAAGGGTGTAAGACGGCGATTGTACAAATTAGTCCGACGGTAAACCCTGCCATGACTTCATTAAGTGTATGGCGCCCAAGTATCATACGAGATGATCCGACCAGTCCGGCCAAAACAATAAATATGCATAACAGCCATACCGGATTGTAACCGAACAGGCCGCCAAAAGAAATAATGCCTCCAATAATAGCTCCCATACCACCGGCATGTATGCTCATATTCCACTGTATATTGACCAGCATGAAAACGATCATTATCAATACCGAGGATAATATAATGCCATTCATATACCAGGGAATATTGAGACGGTACATCATCATCGAGCAAAAGATGAAAGATACAATCGAAAGAAGATAAGGCATAAACCGTTTACTGCGTTCGCGTAATGCGCCGTGGGCTGACCCGCTAAGTTTAAGGAATAGATAAATGGTTATAACCGGCATCATAATGGTAAAACAAAAAACAATACCCAGAACAATCAGTTTGTACTCATAGGGCATAACCCGCAGATACGTAAAAAAGAACATGGCGATAAATGCCGCCAACGGAATGAAAAAAGGAAGAAAAACAGCCGAAATAAATTCGGATGCTTTGTTTAGTATGCGCTCAGACAGAGTTATGTTTTCTTGTTCCATGTATTATTGTTGTTTCCGGTTGCCGGCTTATCTCCTCAACCGGGCTACGGGTATATTGAGTTGCTGGCGGTACTTGGCTACCGTGCGACGGGCAATAGGGTAGCCTTTCTGTTTTAGTATTTCAGCCAGTTCGTCATCAGTATATGGCTTTTTCTTACTTTCGCCGTCTATACATTCTTTTAATATATTCTTTATTTCGCGTACGGACATCTCTTCGCCATCTTCGGTGGTATAACCGTCGGTAAAGAAATACTTTAGCGAGTAAATGCCGTAATTGGTTTGTACATATTTGCTGTTGCTAACGCGTGATATGGTCGAAATATCCAGTCCTGTTCGCTCGGCCACATCTTTTAGTATCATTGGACGTAGTAAAGACTCGTCGCCTTCCAGAAAGAAAGGCCGTTGCAGGTCGACAATGGCCTGCATGGTGGTCATCAGAGTGTTTTGCCGCTGTTTGACGGCATCAATGAATCCCTGAGCCGAGTCCATTTTTTGCTTCAGGAACATCATGGCATCCCGGGATTCCTTCGACTGGTTGGCGCGGTTGCGGGTATGCTCTTCGAGCATGGTGGTAAAATCGCGGTTCATCCGTAATTCCGGAACATTCCGGTTATTGAGGTTGATGGTGATGGTATTGTCATCCAGTGTTTCCACAATAAAATCCGGAATAATCTGTTGCATATTGCGGCCGATTGTTTCGCCCAATGAACTTCCGGGACGGGGATTAAGCCGGGTAATATCGGCAAGAGCTTCTTCGAACACTTCATCGGATAATCCCAACTTTTGCTTAATCTTATCCCAATGTTTACGTGTGAACTCTTCGTAATTCTTTTCGAGTATATCGATTTCTACCTGCTTTAGCGGTGAATCTTCTTTACGGTTCAGTTGGATAAGCAGGCATTCCTGCAAACTACGGGCTCCAAGACCGGGAGGATCAAATTCCTGAATGGTTTTTAAAGCCTCTTCGAGTTCTTCTTCCGAAGCGGAAATTCCGGCGTAAATAGCCAGTTCGTCACTAATGCTTTCGAGCGACTTGCGGAGTAAGCCGTCATCGTCGAGTGAGCCGATAAGATATTCGGTCAGTTCGCGCTGCTGTTCGGTTAAATCCTGCTCGCTAAGCTGGTTGCGGAGTAGTTCGTAAAAGGACGTGCTATCTGAGAAAGGTATATCTTCCGCCTTTTCGTTCCGCGAACGGTTGTTGTCCTGTAATTTATAATCTGGTATGTCGTCTTCGGTCAGGTAATCATTCAGTGCATCATACTCTACATCGGTTCCGGCGCTGTCTTCGGTAGCGGTTGCGTCGGTCGAACCATCTGTTGCCGTTTCTTCCCGGCCTTCTTCCAGGGCGGGGTTTTCCAGCAGTTCGGCATGGATGCGGTCTTCAAGCTCTACAGCAGGTAGCTCCAGTAGCTTAACTACCAGTATTTGCTGCGGCGAAAGGGTTTGTACCTGTTGCTGCGACTGAGTTTGTATTTGACGTGAACCTTGAGCCATATCTGAACTATGCTATCATTTTCTTGCTACAAAAGTAGCGATTTAATTGAAATTAGTAAATTAGATTAGATATATTTGCAGTGCTATACTTTATTTAAATATATTATGAAAATTGAAACAGGAATGAATAGAAAAACTTTTGCACTCCTTATTTGCACACTACTTCTTATTGCATGTACTGAAAACAGAAACACTTTCGTTAGTGAAAATGTTGATTTTGCCGCTGCACAGACCCGGTTGATGCTTGAAAAGACGGGTGCCCCTACCGGTAAAAACTATCCGCGAACAATGAATAATGAAGGCAAACTGGTTACTACTGATATGTACGACTGGACCCCAGGATTTTTTCCGGGCTCATTGTGGTATCTGTATGAATTGACCGGAGATAATTACTGGCGCGATGAGGCTGCCAAATGGACGCATTCGCTGGAACCACTAAAAACATTTACAGGACACCATGATCTGGGTTTTATGATGTACTGCAGTTATGGCAATGCACTTCGGTTGGATCCGAAACCGGAATATAAAGACATACTCATCCGCAGTGCGGAGTCGTTGTCGACGCGCTTTGACGAACGGACACAGGTAATTAAATCATGGAACAGTTACAGTTCGTGGGATAGGGAATACCGTGGATCTTACCCGGTGATTGTGGATAATATGATGAATCTGGAAATGTTATTTGCTGCCTCCCGTCTCTCGGGCGACCCAAGATTCTATGATATAGCCGTACGCCATGCCAATACCACTATTAAAAGCCATTTCAGAGAAGATTATGGTACCTATCATGTAGTCGATTTTGATACTATTTCCGGACAACCTGCATTCCGCGGTACTGCTCAGGGGTATAGTGACAACTCTACCTGGTCTCGTGGACAGGCATGGATTATTTACGGCTTTACAATGATGTATCGCGAAACTCAGGACGTTACTTATTTGAATGTTGCTAAAGAAGCTGCCGATTATTTTCTGGCAAATCTGCCCGAAGATATGATTCCGGTATGGGATTTCAATGTTGGGCAGGAAGGCTACGAGCCGGGACAGTATTCGTATGCAACTGAGTTTAAGGAGAAATTACGGGATGCCTCGGCAGGAGCGATTACTTGTTCGGCTTTATTCGAACTGGGAGAACATACTAAAGATATGAAATATACCGATAGCGCCATCCGGATGTTGCATTCATTAGCATCACCACAATATCGGGCTGCACTGGGCGAGAACTCAGACTTCCTCATCATGCATTGCGTAGGAAGTATTCCACATAAATCCGAGATTGATAAACCGCTTGTATATGCCGATTATTATTTCCTGGAAGCATTGACGCGGTATAAGAAATTACAGTAAGTAGCGCTTCTGTTTTTTTAGTCAGTATTTTACGATTAGTTTCACGGTTTGAAACTGATAGTTTCCTATATATGAAACAAACAGTTTCAAACTATGAAACAATTAGTTTCCTATATATGAAACTATTGGTTTGCCGGTATTAAACAAAAAATAATATTATCGGAAAACTGCTACCAGATTATCGGAAAACTGCAATACTCTTTGTCTTAGAAACATTAAATTTGCTCATTAATCCTAAAACATACTATTATGTTTGCAAAAGAAACTTATATACAACGCAGGGCGCAGTTGAAAAAAACTGTCGGTTCAGGCATTTTATTATTCCTCGGGAATGATGAAATGGGATTAAACTATGAAGATAATACCTTCCGTTACAGGCAGGATTCCAGTTTCCTTTATTATTTCGGACTGTCATTTGCCGGTTTATCAGCTATAATAGATATTGATGAAGATAAAGAAATCATCTTCGGCGATGAGTTATCGATTGATAGTGTCGTTTGGATGGGCACACAACCTACTCTAAAAGAAAAGAGCGAACGTATTGGAATCAAGCTCACTATGCCATCGGCAGATTTGCCAAAATACCTTCAGAAAGCTGCCGGCAAAGGACAAACAATTCATTACCTGCCTCCTTACCGTCCGGAACATAAAATTAAATTGATGGAATGGCTTGGTACTCCGTTGGCACAACAAGAAGGATCATTACCTTTTATCAAAGCAGTTATTGCCCAGCGTAATTATAAAACAGATGAAGAAATTGTTGAGATCGAAAAAGCTTGCGATATCACCGCCGATATGCACATTGCTGCGATGAAGGCTGTTCGTCCGGGTATTATGGAATACGAGATCGCTGCTTTGCTTGAAAGTATTGCACTTGGAGCCGGTGGCGAACTTTCATTCCCTTCTATAGCTACTGTAAATGGTCAAACACTGCATAATCATTATCACGGCAATAAAGTGAAATCGGGCGACTTGTTCCTCATAGATGCAGGTGCCGAGACAGCTATGGGATATGCAGGTGATATGTCGTCGACCATTCCGGCTGATAAAAAATTTAGTACCCGGCAACGTGATATTTACCAAATACAAAACCGGATGCATCTGGAGTCCGTAAGAATGCTCCGTCCCGGAATTACTTTTAAAGAGGTTTATGAGTTCTCGGCCTGGGTTATGGTTGAAGAATTAAAAGACTTAGGACTGATGAAAGGAGATTCCGATGCTGCTGTCCGCGAAGGTGCTTATGCTATGTTCTATCCACACGGATTAGGACATATGATGGGATTGGATGTTCACGATATGGAGAACTTTGGCGAAGTATGGGTAGGTTATGATGGACAACCGAAGAGTACTATGTTCGGGCGTAAATCGCTTCGCCTGGCTCGTACACTCGAACCGGGGTTTGTACTTACTATAGAACCAGGTATCTATTTTATTCCCGAATTGATCGATTTGTGGAGGAGCCAGAATAAATTTACCGACTTTATTAATTATGATGCCGTAGAAGGGTATAAAAACTTTGGCGGTGTTCGTAATGAAGAAGATTACCTGATTACTGCAGAAGGAAGTCGCCGGCTTGGAAAGAAAATACCGCTGACACCGGAAGAAGTGGAAGCTTTACGATAATAATTTATTAACTATTTGTGGGCAGTTCACTAACTGCCCCTACACATCTCTTTATGAAGAAACTACTCACAACCTTATCAATTTGCGCTGTCGCAGGCCTTTTCTATTCCTGTGCAGATGATGTAGCCCCCCCTGCTCCATATGGTGCTATACCTACAGAGTATCAGAACGACTGGCAGAAAATGGAATATTATATGTTTATTCATTTCGGCCCGAATACCTTTACCGATGTTGAATGGGGTGACGGCAAGGAAGACCCCCGGGTATTTAATCCTACCGACCTGGATTGCCGCCAATGGGCTAAGATAGCCAAAGATGCCGGTATGAAAGCTATCATTATTACAGCGAAGCACCACGATGGCTTCTGCCTATGGCCAAGTGCATACAGCACGCATACCGTACGAGAGACCCCCTGGAAAGACGGTAAAGGAGATATACTGAAAGAACTTTCGGATGCCTGCAAGGAGTTTGGATTGAAGTTCGGTGTATACCTTTCACCCTGGGATCAGAATCATCCTGCATATGGAACACCCGGGTATAATCAGGTTTTTGCAAACACATTGAACGAAGTATTATCAAACTACGGGCATGTATTCGAACAATGGTTTGATGGTGCCAACGGTGAAGGCCCTAACGGAAAGAAACAGGAATATGATTGGGATTTGTTCCACGAAACAGTTTACAGAAACCAACCACATGCAATTATATTTAGCGATATAGGTCCCGGATGCCGTTGGATGGGTAATGAAAGAGGTATTGCCGGAGAAACAAACTGGTCGACATTGAATGTTGCCGGATTCGGTCGTGGGCATGGTGCTCCAAGTCAGCAGGTACTAAACACAGGAAATGTAAACGGCGAAGCCTGGGTTCCGGCTGAAACAGATGTATCTATCCGTCCGGGTTGGTTCTATAGCCCCAGTACAGATGAAAGAGTTAAGACTCTGGAACATCTGGTTGATATTTATCATACATCTATCGGCCGTAATTCAAATTTGTTATTGAATGTTCCACCCGACCGTCGTGGACGTATCCACCCGAATGATTCGGCACGCCTGATGGAATTCAAACGGGCTATCGATGAAAGTTATGCCAACAACCTGATGAAGGGCGCTACAGTTAAAGCTGAGAATACCCGTGGTAATTCTTCGAAATACTCGGCGGCCAATTTACTTAATGGAAAGTATGATTCCTATTGGGCAGCAGATGATAACGTAACAACCACAAGTATCGAGATTGACTTGGGGAACCCTCAGACTTTTAACCGTTTCCTTGTTCAGGAATACACCCCGCTGGGGCAGCGAGTTGCTAAATTTTCTGTTGAACGCTGGGATGATACTACATCGAAGTGGATTACCATACAAGATGCCACAACCATCGGTTATAAGCGTATTTTGCGTTTGCCTCAGGTAACAGCCCAGAAACTTCGTCTGAATATAGTTGAGGCTTTGGCTAGTCCGGTATTGAATAATATCGAATTGTATATGGCTCCTGATTTTGGACATACTCCAAAAAGTACGGACAATATTCAGGTAGTAACGGTTGAAGATCTTTCACCGCAGATTATAGATTTGCAACAGGCAAAAACTGTAAAAGGATTCTATTATACGCCATCCACAGATAATACTGCCAGCAATATTATGCGTTATAATTTGTACACCAGTCTGGATGGACAAACGTGGAATAAGGTTATAGATAATGCATTATTTAATAATATGCGTAACAATCCGGTTAAACAGGAAATAAAGTTAGAAAAACCTGTAGATACACGTTATCTGAAACTTGAACCGGTGGAAACCACAACAGGCAGTTCAACCTATGTAATTGCTGGTTTCGGGGTTATATAATAAAAAGAGCCGCCTCGTCATTGCGAAGAACGAAGCAATGACGAGGCGGCTTTTTATTTTTTAATCCCGGTTATTCTTTCTCCCCGTAAGCTAAATCCCCCGCATCGCCCAATCCCGGTACAATATACGAGTGACTATCAATTTCCGGATCAATAGCAGCACACCACACCGTGGTTTTACTTTCAGGGAAGATATTAGTAATATGGTCAATGGCCTGTTGGCTGGCAATGATTGATGCAACATGAATTTCAGCCGGATGCCCTTTAGTCAACATAGCCTGATAAGTCAATTCCATCGAACTACCTGTAGCCAGCATCGGGTCTGTTATAATCAAAGTTTTATCATCAATTCGTGGCGAGGCAATATATTCAATATGAATATCAAACTTCAATGTGTCTTTATATTTGCGGTAAGCTGAAACAAAAGCATTCTCTGCATAATCAAAATAACTCAGGAAACCCTGGTGAAAAGGAATACCGGCCCGAAGTATAGTGCTTATTACAAGATTATTAACAGGAAGATTGGTAGGAGCAATTCCAAGTGGCGTTTGAATATCATGGGAAGTATATTCAAAACATTTGCTTATCTCATAAGCCATTATTTCGCCTATCCGTTCAATGTTTCGCCTGAAACGCAGACGATCATTCTGAACATTTACATTCCGAATCTCAGAAATATATTGATTTAATATAGAGTTGTTTTCGCTCAGGTTTATGACTTTCATCTTAGAAAATGTTTTAATTATCCGGTTTTTATACTGCAAAGTAAAGTAATAATTTCCATTCTGCAATATTGAGATTGCAGATATTGTTATCTAAGTTTAAAACATCCTTTATTGAGGAAAAATTTCTCTAATAGTAGAATCAAGTCTCACATAAAATTGTACTTTTGTACCCGGTTTACCAGGGCAGTAATTGCACACTGGTGAAAATATCAGGGAAAATATTACATATTATTATATCAACTCAATTTAAATTATTAAAAATGGCAAATTTAGACTTAAGCAAGTACGGTATTACCGGAGTGAGCGAGATTGTTTACAATCCGTCCTATGACACTTTGTTTGCTGAAGAAACCAAACCGGGTCTTCAGGGTTTTGAAAAAGGTCAGGTAACTGAATTGGGCGCTGTTAACGTTATGACTGGCGTATATACAGGACGTTCACCTAAAGATAAATTCTTCGTAATGGACGAAACCAGCAAGGATACTGTATGGTGGACTTCAGACGAATACAAAAACGATAACAAACCAGTTGATGCTAAATGCTGGGCTACTGTTAAAGATCTTGCTACAAAACAACTTTCAGGCAAAAGATTGTTCGTTGTTGACGCTTTCTGCGGAACTAACACTAACAGCCGTCTGAAACTGCGTTTCATCATGGAAGTAGCATGGCAGGCTCATTTCGTAACTAACATGTTCATCCGCCCGACTGCTGAAGAACTGGCTAACTTTGGTGAACCTGATTTCGTTATCATGAACGCTTCTAAGTCAAAAGTTGAAAACTACGCTGAACTGGGTCTGAACTCAGAAACTGCTGTTGTATTCAACCTGACTGAAAAAATCCAGGTTATCCTGAACACTTGGTACGGTGGTGAAATGAAAAAAGGTATGTTCTCATACATGAACTATCTGCTTCCGCTGCAAGGTATGGCATCAATGCACTGCTCTGCAAACACTGACATGGAAGGTAAAAACACTGCTATCTTCTTCGGTCTTTCAGGAACTGGTAAAACAACTCTTTCTACCGACCCGAAACGTTTGCTTATCGGTGATGACGAACACGGTTGGGACGACGAAGGTGTATTCAACTTCGAAGGTGGTTGCTATGCAAAAGTTATCAACCTGAGCAAAGAAGCAGAACCAGATATTTACAACGCTATCCGTCGCGATGCACTTCTCGAAAACGTTACAGTTGCCGAAGATGGTAAAATCGATTTCAACGATAAGAGCGTAACTGAAAACACTCGTGTTTCTTACCCAATCGACCATATCGTTAACATCGTTAAGCCAGTATCAAAAGGTCCTGATGCAAAGAAAGTTATCTTCCTTTCTGCTGACGCATTCGGTGTATTGCCTCCGGTATCTATCCTGAACTCAGAACAAACAAAATACTACTTCCTGTCTGGTTTCACTGCTAAACTTGCAGGTACAGAACGTGGTATCACTGAGCCTACTCCTACATTCTCTGCTTGTTTTGGTGCTGCATTCCTTTCTTTGCACCCAACTAAATATGCTGAAGAATTAGTGAAAAAGATGGAAAAATCAGGCGCAACTGCTTACTTGGTTAACACTGGCTGGAACGGTAGCGGCAAACGTATCTCTATTAAAGATACCCGTGGTATCATCGATGCTATCCTTGATGGTTCTATCGACAACGCTCCGACTAAGACTATTCCTTACTTCGATTTCGTTGTTCCAACTGAACTTCCAGGTGTTGATCCTGCAATCCTTGACCCACGCGACACTTATGCTGACGCTGCTCAATGGAATACAAAAGCAGAAGACCTTGCTGGTCGTTTCATCAAGAACTTCTCTAAGTTCACTGGTAACGAAGCTGGTAAGTCGTTGGTTGCTGCTGGTCCGAAACTCTAATAAACACTTATTAGTATATACAATAAAGGCGGTCTCGAATGAGGCCGCCTTTTGTTTATTATAAAAAACTTCTATTCGGTTAGTAAAACATATCGGTCGCCCTCATGAACCTCCCCTTCAATTTCATAACCCATTATCAAGACATTATCTTCTATCCGGCAAGGTACGTAAGCTATATAATTCATTAATTCTATGCCTTCGTATTTAGGAAAGAAAGAGTGCATCTTCTTACCATCGGTAGTTTTAAACTCATGCCAAAGTATATCATGCCATTCGGGCTCTTCGGATCTGAGTACTAATGACCCTCCATGAAAAATGATCTTGTTGTTTTTAATTGTAATATAACCCAGTTCGCCTTCGGCGTATTCGCGGTCGCCCTGTTTTTTCAACCACCAGGTGCCTTGTAGTGCATTTTGCACAACGC
>DAMCMT010000059.1:0-10601 GCA_032108265.1 Bacteroides sp. | reverse complement strand
TTTGATTGGCTCCCTTAAAATTGATGTTGTCTTTGCGGTTGGCATAAAGAAACCAGTTGCCATAATCGTCGTTGTTATCGCAAGATACGACAAAAGGGATACAAAGCATACATGCGAGGCAGAGTAGATAAATCTTTTTCATAAGTATATGTTATTGGTTAACTATAAATAGAATGCAAGTCTATAATAAATATTGCACAAGTTTATAAAATATATTCTTTTATTGAAAGAATATTCTCAAAAATAAACCGGATAACACTAAAATAAATCAGAATAAGACGTAATTAAATTGCTTCAGTCCTTATATGATGCCCTGTCGATACCGATTTACTTTTTTTTATTTATTTTTGCAAAATAATTTGGGTGGAACTATTTCTTAGCTGCTAATACACAAATATACATTATCAAAATGAAACATTTTACTGTTAAAACTCTTATTGCATTTTTAATCCTGGTTTCTTCAACCAATGCTTTTGCTCAGTTTGTCCGTACCTCTTATTTCATGGATGGTGCAACTAATAAAATGCAACTCAACCCGGCGTTGCGTCCTTCAAGGGGATATATAAATATTCCTGCTGCCGGAAGCCTTTATGCCGGGACTTTTGCCAATACAATGAATGTGGAAGACATTATTGACTTAATCGGGACCGACGGCGAAGATTATAAAATTAAAGATAGTCTTTTCGATCGACTTGAGAATAACAACTGGTTCAATGCGTTGGTAAACACGGATATTATATCATTCGGATTTTATAAAGGTAACGGGTTTTGGTCGGGAAGTATCGGTTTGAAAACTGATATAGGAGCCTTTGTACCCAAATCTAAGTTCGAATTCATGAAATACATGAGCAGTTTAAATGATGAGTATTCTATGCCATTGTTGGAGCCGGGAACCTATAACTTCGATATTCGCGACGAATCAGTGAATATTAATGCATACACTGAAATCGGTATTGGCTATTCTTATCAGATAGGCGAAAAGTTGACTGTGGGTGCAAAAGCAAAAATGTTGTTGGGTGTAGCCAATTTGAAACTCGATATTAAAAGGATGGGAATAGAACAAACGATAAATAAAAGAACGGAGTGGTTTGAAGGCGAGATGTACGAGTACGACGAATTTAGTACAAAAGTAGATCGTGATATACGTATGGAAGTTTCGTTGGGTGGACTTGGAATCCAAACCGAGATAGATGAAGATACCGGTGATGAGGTGGTTGAAGATCTTGATTTTGATAAATTTGGTTTTGCCGGTTATGGTATGGGGGTCGATTTGGGGCTGGCTTACCAGGTAATGGATAACTTTACAATATCGGCTTCACTTATCGACCTGGGTTTTATTTCGTGGAACAAGGGTTCAACAAAGGTTGCCAGTAATTACGGTTCGGAAGTGTATGATTATGAGCTTTACGGAGGAGGATTCCTGGATTACGATATGATGCAACTTTCGCTGGACGAATCCAAATCGCGCACTACTTCATTGGCTACCACATTGGTGGTAGGTGCCGAATATGGATTCCTGAACAATAAACTCGGTGCCGGTATTCTTTCGACTACCCGCTTTGGAGCATCCAAAACTATTTCCGAGATTACTCTTTCCGGTAATTACCGGCCTAAAAACTGGTTCGATATTTCTTTGAGTTATTCCGTACTGCAAAGCGAATTTAAAACTTTGGGTTTAGCTTTAAGGATGGGGCCGGTATTCATCGGTACCGATTATATGTATACAGGTAATACGGGAAGCAAATCGGCAAATGCTTATTTGGGTATCTCTATACCGTTGGGAAAGAAAAGAATATAAACGTAAAAAAAGAAGAGTAACGGAGCGTCCTCCGTTACTCTTTGTCATTTTCATTTTCCAGGTTTATCCGGGTGCTTTAGGCATTTGGATCGGGTGTAAATCCACCTCCACCATCATCGTCGCCACTGTTGTTCCCAGCGTTATTGTCGCTGTTGTAGCCATGCTTCATCGTATCAATGTGTTTGAATACCACACCCTTTTCGATGGCACGAGTCGTACTCAGGCCTGATGGGCGGAAATATTCCGGCGTAAACATGCAACGCAAACCTGTAATCTGGCTTGGATTCACTTCATCGGCTGTCAACACACCAGTGCCTCTGGCACGGATTTTAAGTGTGAAAGTCCCGATTCCGTTCAGCCTTACCGAATTGCCATTCTGAAGCTCAGTTAGCATTACACTCATCAGGTTGCGAACTACGTTGTGTACTTCGCCCGGCATTACATTGCTGTATTCGCATAGCTTTTGAGCTAATACTTCCAGATCTACCATGTAGCCGGTTTTAACCAGACAAGGGTACCAAAGGTTGTTGCCTTCTTTATCGGGCAACGTTGCTTGTGCGGGTTTATAAAATAAGGGCATATGTGTCTCCTTTCTTTTATAGGTTAATACTCGGGTTAATTATCTCAATTGGTAATCGATTACTTTGCAAATATAATGTGTTTTAATTTAATGTGCAAGCAATACGAGGATTAATTTTGATATTTAACATTTAAAAACGATTGCTAAATGCGATTAGGTAAGCTTATAGAAAGTGTATTGTAAATAATAATAACTGCTGTAAATGAGTGTACACTTTTACTCTATAAGAGTGTACACTCTTAGGGTGCAAGAGTGTACACTCTTGGGAGGTAAAAGTGTGCACTCTTACCCCCTAAGAGTGTACACTCTTATAATGGAGTGAAAAACCCCTTTCAGATGGCTTCAGAGGCAGGTTGTGAAAAGAAAAGGGTTGCTTCCTGATATGGTGTTGTAAAATACGTGTTGTTATTTATTACTGTCAGGTTGTAGGGGCCGTTGTTTACTAAAACAAGAAAAACCTATCCTGCAATTTTTTCATATGAATTTTCGATACTTGCAAATCATTCTCGTGATTGAAAGGAGGATACATAACACATTTTTTATCTTTAATCATCACCAGATAATTGATATTAATGATATAGGATTGATGAATCTGTATAAAGCATGGGGCGCTTTTTAATATCGTTTCGGCCTTAAAGCCTTTTTTTAATAATACAGGGGTGGGAGGGTAGTTGAGGTACACTTCCCATTGTTTCTTGTCCGGATTGTATTTGAAATAGCCTATATTTTCGGGTCTGATGAAACATAAATCATTGGTCGGCGATGTTAATATCAACGTATTATCCAATGGGCTATTCGATTTTATCTGTATGTCGACCGGTATCTGCTGTGGATGTAACTGTTCTATATGGGTAATGAAACGTTGGAGCATCTCGGATAACAGTATTTTATCGATGGGCTTGCTCAGATAGTCGAAAGCAGACTCGCGGATAGCATCGCGCATATAGCGGTCGTATGCGGTATAAAATATTACTTTCATATTCCAGGTAATATCTTTGCGGATCATTTGCATTAATTCCATCCCTTTCATATCGGGCAGTTCAACATCCAGAAAAAGTAAATCCGGCATGGTTTTCAGTACAAGTTTCTTTCCGCTATTACCGTTTTTTGCAATTCCGGCAATCTGGAATCTGGGAAAATCCTGAAGTTCATATACGAGGTTATCCCTGGCTATTTCGTCGTCATCAATGATAACAACCTTAAAAGTTTTTTTCATAACACCCTATTAACTAACTATGCAATTACTTTTATATGGCTATTTATTAACCTGGTAGCCAAACTCATGAGGAATGGTATAGGTAACAATACAGCCCGAATTTTCTTTTTTATTTTCTATATGGAAGATAATCTTATTCCTGTTGTATGAGTTCAGCAATTCAATCGTCTGGGTTAATACCTTTAAACCGGTACCCGTACTCTGATAATCATGGTTATGTGGTTGCATATAAAAACCTTCTCCATTATCTTCGATGTTGATAACCATGTTTTTGCTGTCATTATTAACGGATATAACGATTGAATTATTATCGTTATCCCTATTTCTGAAACCATGTTTAATGGCATTTTCCACCGGTATCTGAATAATCATGGAAGGTATATGCACATTACTTGTGTCGATGTGTTTATCGACTTTTATTGTTAGCTGTATGGGTAATCCTGATTCTTGTTGGCGTGCCTGTACATAGGTTTCAACAAAATCCAGCTCTTCATCCAGGGGAATATCCAGTTTCTCTGTAAGGGTAAGATTCAATCGCATCAGTTTAATAAGGTTGAATAGTTCCTGGTAGCTTTTGTCTTTGCGGTTGAAACGGGAAATTATATGATTCAGTATATTAAAGATAAAATGCGGGGATACCCTGTTCCTTATATTTTCCATGCGCAATTGTACAATGCGGTTGCGGTGTTTTTCGGCTATGTATGCCCGTTGTCGTCGCATATACAGGTAAATAAAAGCGGCAGTAAGCAAGAGTAATATGGATGCCAGTATCCATATATACCGGTTCAGTTGAAGAGATTCCATTTCGACTTGTTGCCGTTCGATGAGGTGTGATTGTTCAACGAGTGCAGCATCGTGTTTATAGCGCATATCGGTTTCTTCGGCGCGCATTTTAATGAGAGTGTTACTGATGGAGTCTTCCAGGTTTTTATATTCAATTAAGTATTTATATGCATTTTCGTAATCGCGTATCTTCTCATAATAATGTTGAAGATATTTTTTGCGAAATCGAATATGTGCAGGCTCTATTTTATCATCTGAAACGAAGTTTTCCATGATCCTTTTTGCAGCCGACAAATTATTTCTTCGTATTTCCAGTTCGAACTTTAAAGTCTCTGTATGGTATAATCCCGATATGTTATTGGTTTTTTGGAAAAAAACTATTGCCTGATCCAAATAATATTGTGCCGAATCAAGTTGATTTGTTAATAGATATGCCTCTCCGAGATTTCCCTTTATAATGGCATTTTGGTATTGATATTCCTTATTGTCTTTTACTAACGCAAAGGCTTCTTCAAAGTAGGGTATAGCTTGCTCTATCTGATTTCTTACATAGCATGAATAGCCTCTGTTATTGTAAAAGGCAAATTTGTCATTAAGAAGAATCAATGAATCCAATTCAAGGTAAGCCTTATCTAAATAAAAGTCGGCTAATTCAAAATTATGTAATTCTGTATATATACGTCCTATAAGGTTATGAATAATTGATCTTACATGGCCAGGTAGAGTGATTGAATCGTTTATAGCTAATGCTTTTCTGGAATAAGAGATGGCTTCAATGTAATTACCATTACGTGAATGATGATCGACCAGATTTATGTATATATAAGGAAGATTATTAGTTGCACCGGATAATTCAAAATGATTAACACATTTTTCGAGGTTATATAAAACCGAATCATGCTGTGTTGTATAACTTTGGTAAAATGACTTCATGTTATACATATGTCCTATAATAAAATGTTCCTCGGATGTTATTTCTTGTTTGCCATGATAGCGGGTATTAATCCGGTTGATAATTTGTATGGCCGAATCATAATCGGCAGTGTACAAATAGGTAGTTGCAATCTTACTTAATATTGCATACCATTTGGTGCTATCTGTTTCGAGACTTAAAGCTTCTTTATAGAATTGTCGGGATAATAACGGGCCGGTATTTATTGATTTATTGGCTTTTTTTAATAAAGAATCAATTTGAGTTTGGGATGTATCAAAAGAAGTTGTATTGTTTCTGCTACAGGATATGAAAAAATAACCAATTATATATAAGTGGAATATGCAAACAAGGGTAAATTGTCTTTTCATCATTAGAATATTGTGTTAATAACGTATATAGATTTCTGTTAGGCAAAGGAAAATATAAAATCTGACTTTTAAATAAAAAAAGAATCATAATTTGGAGTTATTGAATCAACATCAAAGTAATAGATACAAATAAAGAGATTAAAATTGTAGCTTCTCTTATTTATAATATATATATTTGCCAAAATCCAATAAATTCACAATTAAATTTTAAAATTATGAAATCTGAAAAAAGAGCAATTGAATTGTTTAATGAGAAATTAAGCCTGAAAGAAATGGGAAACCTCAAAGGAGGTGGAGGTGTGGCAGCTAGTCAAGCTAGAGCTTTAGATATCCCCGAGAAAAAGAAAAAAACTAAATGAATTTTATACTAAATTGAATATACGATTTTACCTGAAAGTTATTTGATTATTTCAAACTAAAATGCAAGTCCTACCATTCTACTCTTTAGGATTTCTTCCACAAAAGAAGAGAACCAAAATAAAGGTGGTAGGTATGCTTTTTAGTCCATGAAATTTATCCTTTACTTGCTCTTTTCCTCTCATTTTCGTCCAGAAGAATCTTTCTCATTCTCATATGCTTCGGCGTAACCTCTACATATTCATCTTCCTTAATATATTCCAGTGCTTCTTCCAACGAAAATTGTACAGGAGGGATGAGGCGAGCTTTATCATCTGTGCCGGAGGCGCGGACATTGGTCAGTTTCTTCGATTTCGTAACATTCACTACCAGGTCCTTATCGTGTGAATGTTCGCCCACTACCTGGCCGGCATAAACCTCGTCCTGAGGGAAAATAAAGAAACGGCCGCGGTCCTGAAGTTTGTCGATGGCATAAGCAAAAGCGGTTCCCGATTCCATAGTTACGAGAGAACCATTTGTGCGGCGCTCTATTTCGCCTTTATAGGGTTGATATTCTTTGAAGCGATGCGCCATAATAGCCTCTCCGGCTGATGCTGTCAGCACATTGGTGCGGAGGCCGATAATACCGCGCGAAGGAATAAGGAATTCCATATTTACACGTTCGCCGTTACTGTCCATCATTGTCATTTCGCCCTTGCGACGGGTAATCATATCAATGAGTCTGCTGGAATATTCTTCGGGAACGTTGATGGTGAGTTCCTCAATCGGTTCGCATTTCTTATCGTCGATGGTTTTGTAGATAACCTGTGGTTGTCCTACCTGTAATTCGTAACCTTCGCGGCGCATGGTTTCGATTAATACGGAGAGGTGAAGTACTCCTCGTCCAAACACCAGCCATTTATCATCGTTTTCGTTCTTTTGAACGCGGAGGGCAAGATTCTTATCCAGTTCCTTCATCAGGCGATCATGAATGTGGCGCGATGTAACGTATTTACCATCTTTTCCGAAAAAAGGAGAATCGTTAATGGCGAAAAGCATACTCATTGTAGGCTCGTCAATGGCAATAGTCGGCAGTGGTTCCGGGTTCTCGAAATCGCAGATCGTATCGCCAATCTCGAACCCTTCAATACCAATCAGTGCGCAAATATCACCGGATGATACCTGGGGTACTTTAACATGACCCAGACCTTCGAAAGCATGAACTTCTTTTATTTTTGTCTTTTTCATTACTCCATCGCGTTTGGCGAGGATAACGTTCATTCCTTCGGTAAGTGTTCCGCGGTGTACACGGCCAACGGCAATACGTCCGGTGTACGAAGAATAATCCAGCGATGTAATCAGCATCTGCGGGGTACCTTCCAGTTGCTCGGGCGCAGGAATGTTTTCGATGATACAATCCAGGAGCGGGATGATATTTTCAGTTGGTTGTTTCCAGTCTGTACTCATCCAGCCGTTCTTGGCCGAACCATAAATAGTAGGGAAGTCCAACTGCTCTTCGGTAGCATCCAGGGAGAACATCAGGTCGAATACCATTTCGTGTACTTCGTCAGGACGGCAATTGGGCTTGTCTACCTTATTAATAACTACAATAGGTTTCAGTCCTATTTCTATGGCCTTCTGCAATACAAAGCGGGTTTGCGGCATGGGGCCTTCGAAAGCGTCGACCAGTAACAAACATCCGTCGGCCATATTGAGCACGCGTTCTACTTCGCCACCGAAATCGCTGTGCCCCGGAGTATCGATAATATTAATTTTTGTACCTTTATAATTAATGGAAACGTTTTTGGAGAGAATTGTTATACCTCGCTCTCGTTCCAGATCGTTGTTATCCAAAATCAACTCACCACTGGCCTGGTTATCACGAAAAAGATGTCCGGCCAGTAACATCTTATCCACTAGGGTAGTTTTGCCATGGTCTACATGGGCAATAATAGCAATGTTCCTGATATTCTGCATATAATACTTTTAAATCGGGCACAAAGGTACGCATTCTAAATGGAAAATGGAGAATTGAAAATTGAAAGTTATTTTATATACATTAATATATAAAGATTTTATATGGAATATGGTGTAGTTTAGTGGCTTTTGGAGTAGATTATCAAGAAAATATAGATGAAATCCAAATAATTTTCCATTTTCCATTTTCCATTTTCAATTTTATCCTTAACTTTGCGCGCTCAAAAGAACATTTTTATATATTTAAAGATCTAAGAATTATGTATTTAGATTCAGCTAAGAAAAAAGAAATCTTTGAAAAGTACGGAAAGTCTAACACTGATACTGGCTCACCTGAGGCGCAGATAGCATTGTTCTCATACCGTATTTCTCACCTGACCGAACACTTGAAGGTCAACAGAAAAGATTATAGCACAGAAAGAGCTTTGACAATGTTGGTAGGTAAGCGTCGTAGACTGCTTAATTACCTGAAAGACAGAGATATCTCAAGATATCGTGCCATTGTTAAAGAACTTGGCTTGAGAAAGTAAACAGTACTTTCCGGAAAAAAGATAAAGAGGAGCAATCGAAAAAGATTATTCCTCTTTTTTATTTTGGAACACAGAAGCATGGAGGTTCAGCGATTTTAATTGGCTCTCTATCTTATTAAATCTCTTTGCCTCTGTGCTCTAAATAATTTTATTGATAACTACTTAACATTACTCAAACAAAACAAATATTAGGTCAAAACATTTGGCTGATAAATAAACTATTCGTAATTTCGCCGCGCAATTTGACTGCGATAATTAAAACCATAACATAAATTATTAAAAAAACAAAATGATTGTAGTACCAGTAAAAGAAGGCGAAAACATTGAAAAAGCGCTGAAGAAATTTAAAAGAAAGTTTGAGAAAACAGGCATTGTAAAGGAATTGAGACGCAGACAGCAGTTTGATAAGCCGTCTGTTGTTAACAGACTCAAGAAAGAACGTGCTGTATACGTTCAGCAACTTCAGCAAAACGAAGATTAATATTTCACAATTTCTTTTGATATATTAATTCCTTTTTTGTATATTCGTTGCATTGTATAGATGTAGCGAGATTATGTTGATAGATTCTTTCCTTGACTATATACGATATGAGCGGAACCTTGCAGAGCGGACCATTGAAGAATATGGTTCCGATCTTGCTCAGTTCCGCGATTTTGTCTGTAGTAGTGGTGAAGAAGAGATAGAATTGGATGCGGTTACTCCCGAAATGGTTCGTGAATGGATTATTTCGATGATGGATCGCGGACTCCTTTCAAGCACCGTCAACCAAAAGCTTAGTTCACTGCGTGCCTTTTACAAATACCTGTTACGGATGGGTAAAATCGGGAAAGACCCCTTGCGAAAAGTTACGGGTCCGAAGAAAAACAAACCCTTACCCGCATTTGTTAGAGAAGCAGATATGAACAGGTTGTTGGACGATACGGACTTCGGAGAAGGATTTACGGGCTGTCGGAATCATCTGATGATTGAAATGTTTTATGTAACCGGTATGCGAATGGCTGAACTGATAGGTTTAAAAGATAACGATATCGACCTTGCAGTGATGCAGATGAAAGTAACCGGGAAGCGTAATAAGCAGCGAATCATCCCTTTCGGCGAAGAACTGAAAACATCCATCCTTGAATATCTGAACATAAGGAGCGAAACACTCGTGGAAAAGCCCGAAGCCTTTTTTGTGAGAGAGAGCGGCCGGCAACTTCCCAGAGGGTTAGTCTATAATGTAGTGAAAGAGAATCTTTCGAAAGTAGTGACGCAGAAGAAAAGAAGTCCCCATGTGCTCAGGCATACTTTCGCTACGACCATGTTGAACAACGAAGCAGAAATTGGTGCTGTCAAGGAGCTTCTTGGTCATGCAAGTCTGGCAACGACTGAAATTTATACGCATACTACCTTTGAAGAACTAAAGAAAGTGTATAAACAAGCCCACCCTCGGGCTTAATTTAAAAAGGAGGTTAATATGGATATCCGAATTCAATCGATTCACTTTGATGCAACTGAACAACTACAGTTTTTCATCCAGAAAAAAACTGCGAAGTTGGAGAAGATTTATGATGACATCAATTCAGTGGAAGTAACTTTGAAAGTGGTAAGACCCGAAACTGCCGACAACAAAGAGGCAGGAATCAAAGTAATAGTACCAAACGGAGAGTTTTATGCAAATAAAACCTATGATACATTTGAACAAGCCGTCGACGAATGTCTCGAAGCCATAGGTAAGCAATTGGTGAAACACAAGGAAAAGTTGAGAAACAAATAAAAAAGAAGCAAAAGTTTTGCTGAAAAGAAATAAATAACTAAATTTGCAGCCGTTTCGCTCGTGTTCGAACGTTACGGTTGCTTTTTTAATGACAAATGCCTCTTTAGCTCAGTTGGCCAGAGCACGTGATTTGTAATCTCGGGGTCGTTGGTTCGAATCCGACAAGAGGCTCAAAGCAGGAAAGTAATGAGTTCAGAGTAGTGAGTTATGAGTGGCGATGCCGCACGGGAACTTAAAACTCAGAACTTACAACTCAAAACTTTAAATGGGCAGTTACCAGAGTGGCCAAATGGGGCAGACTGTAAATCTGCTGTCTTTCGAC
>DAMCMT010000058.1:8571-28573 GCA_032108265.1 Bacteroides sp. | reverse complement strand
GATTAACTAAAATTTATGCATAAACAACCCCACAAGAATACGGGATGATCCAAAATAATTTCTCCCAATATAATCCATAGCGTAGATAATAAAATGATTTCTTCTGACTGTGGAAGACTTCAAATATTCAACAAAGAAACATACGAATTGTTGGAAGACCTCTATTACAAACAACTCTATGTTAATTTAAGAGAGGATGAAGTGGAATGGACAATCATAATAAAGGAGGCAATCAGATGAAGAAATCTTTTTTTTCAGTTTTAATATTCTCATTATTCTTCGGATGTCATTCTGCTACTGGACAAATGTATATTCAAAAGCTACTGGTTACTCAGATTTAGAGAATGTAAGCTATGATACATCTGATATAAATAAGACATTTTATTATCACACTCAAATGTTGGATATTATACGGAATAGAATGTCCTCTCAAAGTCTATAAAAAAGCATCAATAATCTACTGATTATCAATGCTTTTACGGTAGTCGGGACGACAGGATTTGAACCTGCGACCACTCGCCCCCCAGACGAGCACTCTACCGGGCTGAGCTACGTCCCGAATTGCGGATGCAAAGATAGAACATCCATTTGAATGCGCAAAGTTTTTTGGAGATTTTATCACAACCCCATACACTCACGGTAGAAATCAAGCATTTCGAAAATCGTTTCTTTATCCGCGGTCTGATTGATTTTTATCTTCCCGATATCTTCCAGTAAAGTGAAGTTTATAACTCCTGAGGTATTCTTTTTATCATGCAACATATATTCGAACAAAGCATCGTACTGCTTGCATGTAATATGAAAAGAGCCGTAATTTTCGCAGATGAAGTTCACAGCGCCACGCATTTTATCTTTTGGAAATCCGGTTTTAATAAAAGATAAATATAACTCGCATACGATGCCCCAGGCAACAGCATAACCATGAAGTACCGGACGGTTTTCGGCCATAGCAAGGCTTTCAAACGCATGACCGACAGTATGCCCCAGATTCAACGCTTTGCGGATACCGTGTTCGTATGGGTCTTCCTTTACAATGCGTTCTTTCACACCGACCGATTCACCAATCAATTTTCTGAGTACGGTATAATCTATTTTCTCTGTATCAAAAGAAATAAGTTCATTCCAATGTTCTTCCGTACTGATAAGGCCATGCTTAAGCATTTCCGCAAAACCGGAAAAGAAATTTTCACTATCCAGTGTTTTCAGGAATTCCGTTTCAAGTATAACAGTCGACGCCGGCTCGAAAACGCCTATTTCATTTTTCAGTCCATTGAAGTTTATTCCTGTTTTTCCACCTACCGCGGCATCAACCATAGCCAGTAAGGTTGTCGGTATATTGATATAATTGATTCCACGTTTAAATGTAGCCGCGGCAAAACCTCCCAGATCCGTAACCATTCCTCCACCCAGATTGATGAGTAGCGAATGACGGGTAGCGCCCCTGGAACTGAGTGTATTCCAAACCACAGCTAAAGTTTCCAATGTTTTGTGAACATCTCCTGCACCGATAATTATTTCAGTTGCATGCCTCAACGCCTGTATTTCTCGTAATTTAGTTAAGCATAGTTGATGTGTATACTCATCTGTTAGAACGAAGATCTTGTCCGGAGAACACGAAGTGATAGCTTTATTCAAATTTTCTTCCAGATTTTCGCTGAGAATTATTTCCTGGTGATTCATATCATTAACGTTTTGTGAATACAAAGATAGAATATTAGCTTTGAAAGCGGTATATTTGCGCTCACTAAATATCAAGATTATGAAAGCATTAATACCTTCTTTCTGCCGTCCGATGGGCTATATCATTCTACTTATATCAGTATTTCTTCCTTTCCTGCTACTTATGTGGGGCATTATTAACGACCAGAATTTATTATTCTACAAAGAATGCACTAAACTTTTGATGATGGCCGGGGCATTAATGATTTTGCTCGCTCTTTCAAAAAATGAAAGCCCGCAAACCGAAAAAATAAGAATAACGGCTATGCGAAATGCAGTATTTTTAACTTTTCTATTTGTTTTTTTTGGAATGCTATACCGGGTTGCGATTGGTGACGTTCAAAACATAGACGGCTCTTCGTTTGTTGTATTCCTGATAATCAATGTGATATGCCTCGAATATGGGATGAAAAAAGAGATGATAAAAAGAGCATTCAAAGGATAACCTGACTGATTTTATTTCTATTTTTCTTAATAATTTCTGAATTTTAAAAATAAAGAAACGTAATAAATTAAACCTTTTCCTTAATTGCTCGTCAAAGAGTCAACTATCACATTTAATTTCAGAAGAATGAAAAGATCAATCATTGGGGTTGTACTGTTATTCAGTACAGTAGCTTCTTTTGCGCAAAACAAAAACATTACTGTTAGTGGTACTGTAATAGAATCGGATACAAGGGAAGCAGCTATTCAAGCTACAGTTCAATTACTTTCTTTGCCCGATAGCACATATGTTACAGGTGCAGCAACCCTTACAGGAGGTAAATTTACACTTCCTATGGTCTCGGCCGGAAAATATGTATTAAAGATTTCTTATATAGGTTTTAAAACAAAACTTCAACCTCTCCAACTTGCTGCAAGCAAAACGAATAATAACCTGGGGGTTATTGAACTGGAATCTGATGCCGTTCTTCTGGAAGAAGCAGTGATTACGGCCGAAGCCCCTCCGGTAACAGTGAAGGAAGATACTGTAGTTTATGCGGCCTCAGCTTATCGTACAGCCGAGGGAGCGATGTTGGAAGAACTGGTAAAGAAACTTCCCGGTGCTGAAGTGTCGGAAGAAGGGAAAATTACTATAAATGGTAAAGAGATTAAAAAGATAATGGTAGATGGTAAAGAGTTTTTCTCGGACGACCCGAATGTATCCATGAAAAACCTGCCTGCCAATATGGTTGAGAACGTTAAAGCCTATGATAAGAAAAGTGACATGGCACGGATTACCGGCATTGATGATGGTGACGAAGAAACCGTACTCGACCTGACCGTAAAAAAAGGAATGAAACAAGGCTGGATAGGAAATATCATTGCCGGCTATGGTAGTGAAGAACGCTACGAGGGCGGGGTTATGGTGAGTCGTTTTCAGGATGATGCAAGTTTTTCGATCATTGGTTCTGCCAATAACACGAACGGTACAGGGTTCTCTGAGTTTGGCGATGCGGGCCAGGGAATGGGTAACCGTGGCAGAGGCGGTGCAGGTGCAGGTGTGACTACCTCTCAGTCATTGGGTATGAATTTTGCCAAAGATACCAAGAAACTTCAGGTAGGTGGAAATATCCAATACGGACATACCGATAACGATGCCAGACAAAATTATTCGTACGAGGACATCATCGGCGAACGCTCATCTTTTGGAGAAGGGTCAAATACATCTAACCGTAACAGACATGATATCAGGGGTGATTTTCGACTGGAATGGAGACCAGATACAATGACAACGATAATTTTCAGGCCGAATGCTTCATATTCTCAAACCAAATCGGAAAGTGGCTCATCGTCTACAACCCTAAATAATAATCATGAGAAAGTTAACAATAGAGAATCAACTTCTTTCAGTAAGAGTGAGAATTTTTCTCTGAATGGACGGCTCCAGGTCTTTCGTAAACTAAATAATAGTGGTCGTAACATATTTATTGGCGGGAACTTCGGATACAGTGATGGAGATACAGATAGTGATTCTAAATCGAATACAGTATTCTATTTAGCCGATGGTGATAGTATTGAACTTATCGACCGCCACACCAGTATTCTCAATGATAGCCGTAACTGGAGTGTATCAGCATCATATACTGAGCCTGTTTTCAAAAATCATTTTTTGCAATTACGCTATGAGTTTTCTCACCGTAACCGTTTGAGGGAATCCTTAGTGTACGATAATACCTTATTGAATTATTGGGAAAAACCCGACAACTATATTGATTCGTTGAGTTCGCGCGTTGAAAACTTTTATGATACCCATACAGTCGAAGCGTCAATCAGAGGAGTATATCCCAAACTGATGTATAACGCAGGCGTATCTGTTGATCCACAATCTTCGCGAAGTGAAACAACTATTGGTCCAAATGCAAGTAATCAACTTCCTAAACAAAATGTATTAAACTTTTCTCCTCAGGTAATGATGAGATACAGTTTCAATAAACAACATACCCTCATGTTCCGCTATCGCGGAAGAAGCAGCGCACCCGATATTGAAGATTTGCAGGAAGTTATCGACCTTACTGACCCCTTGAACCTAAGATATGGTAATCCAAATTTAAAACCCTCATTTAATCATAATGTCATGGTATTTTATAATAAATACATACCGGAAGCTATGAGAAGTTATGCTTTTAATGCATTCCTTTCAGCAACACAGAATGCTGTAACCGACAAGATGACTTATGATGAAATAACAGGAGGAAGCACATATAGAAGGGTTAATGTTAACGGCAATTGGAATGCAAGTGGTTTCTTCTCATTCAACACCCCTTTAAAGAACAGAAAGTTTACAATTTCGTCCAGTACAAATCTGCGTTTCAGTGATGCTGTAAGTTATGCCACAGTCGAAAGAGATGCCGATGCAGTATTAAACACCACTCATAGCCTAACAGCTGGTGAACGTCTAACTGGTAGTTACCGGACAGACTTATTCGACATCTCACTGAATGCTTCTATCAATTATAACCTGGCAAAAAACAATAAGAATACAAAGAGTAACCGGGAAACATTCGATTATTATTTCGGAGGAAACACTAATATTACTTTACCTAAACAATTTTATCTCTCCACTGATTTAAATTATCGCATCGCAAAAGGTTACGGTGAAGACTTCAAGGAAAACGAGGTTATATGGAATGCACAGATTTCTAAAAACTTCCTGAAAAATAATGCAGCAACTGTAAGAGTCAAAATATACGATATTTTGCAACAGCAAACCAATCTTTCACGAACCATAGCAAACACAAGGATAACCGACTCCCAATACAACACGCTCGGTAGCTATTTCATGGTTCACTTTGTATATCGTTTCAATACCCTGGGTGGTAAAGCTCCCAGCCGCAGTGGACAAAGATTCGGCCCGGACGGACCTCCTCCCGGCGGCGGCCGTCCTTCCGGACCTCCTCCGGGTGGTGGACCTGGCGGACGTAGATTCTAAAAGAACTGTTGGCATATTGAACAATTTTACATACTTTTGCTTATAGAGTATATATTTATATATTGCATATATGCCCGAATGGAGTTTGGATGCTAATTACATCGTAAAATCAGTTCTGAATATACTTTATATCGGAATGATTGTCGGTACGATTATCGTGATTATTCTCGATAATCGTAACCCAGTAAAAACAATGGCATGGATTCTGGTGCTATTGTTTTTGCCTTGGGTAGGACTTATCTTTTATTTCTTTTTTGGCCGCAGTACACGACGCGAAAAAATAATCAGCCGGAAAAGCTACAACCGCCTGTTGAAAAAACCGGTAGCAGCGTATGAAGAACAAAAGCTGGATGAAGTTCCGGACGAATACGAGCGGTTGATACGTTTCTTCTGGGATACTAACCAATCCTTACCTTTTGAGGGAAATCAGGTCGATATATACACTGACGGGTATAGCAAATTAGCCACATTAATCCGCGAACTTTACAAAGCAGAGAAGCATATTCACCTGCAATATTACATTTTCGAAAATGATGCTGTGGGCTGTATTATCCGGGATATACTTATCGAAAAAGCTAAAGCAGGAGTTGAAGTACGTGTTATATACGACGATGTGGGTTCGTGGGAAGTTCCACATTCTTTTTTTGAAGAAATGCTTAATGCCGGTATCGAAGTACGAAGTTTCCTGAAAGTACGTTTCCCATTGTTCACAAGCAGAGTTAATTATCGTAATCACCGTAAGATAGTTGTTATTGATGGTAAAGTTGGTTTTGTTGGTGGTATGAACCTAGCTGAAAGATACCTGAAAGGATTTAAGTGGGGCATATGGCGCGATACCCATATAAGGATTAAAGGAAAAGCCGTACATGGGCTTCAGACCTCTTTTCTACTTGATTGGTACTTTGTCGACCGCACCCTGATAACATCTTCACGCTATTTTCCCCGGATTGATTCCTGGGGAACATCACTTATCCAAATTGTTACCAGTGATCCAGTTGGCCCCTGGAAAGATATTATGCAGGGGCTTACCATGGCCATTAGCAGTGCAAAGAAATACGTATATATCCAAACCCCTTATTTTCTCCCGACAGAAACCATACTCGCCGCTTTGCAGACAGCAGCACTGGCCGGAGTAGATGTGAGGCTCATGCTACCCGAGCGCTGTGACAGCATTATCACTCATTGGGGTTCGCACTCCTATTTAGCCGATATTCTAAGAGCCGGAGTAAGGGTATATTCCTATCGGAAAGGATTTCTTCACTCCAAGCTAATGGTATCCGACGATATACTTTCTACAGTCGGTTCAACAAATATTGATTTCCGAAGTTTCGAGCATAACTTTGAAGTCAACGCTTTTATGTATGATATGGAAACAGCCCTTGAGATAAAGGACATTTTTCTACAAGACCAACGGGATTGCCAACGTATATCTTTGAAAAACTGGCAGAAACGACCCATGTATCAGAAAGCGACTGAATCTGTTGTCCGACTGCTTGCTCCGTTACTTTAAACGCGGAAAAAAGAAAAGTTGACACTTCCGTATACCCTTTTATCAAAAAAGTTTGGATGGTGTTCGAAATCATTTTTCTTGCCATGCTCAAGTACAAAGATACCGTCTTCTTTTAGAAGTTTGTTATTGAAGACAATATCAGGAATAGTTTCGAGCTCCGGCAACTCGTATGGCGGATCGGCAAAAATAAAATCGAACTGTTGCCGGCAGCTACTAAGATAACGGAAAGCATCTCCTTTTATAGGAAAACACTTATCTGTCTTCAGGTCTTTTATTACTTTGCCTATGAAATTATAATGTAGTCCTTCTTTTTCTACACTAATCACCCTTGAACAGCCACGCGATATGAGTTCGAAACTAATACTACCGGTACCAGCAAAAAGATCAAGAGCTGTAACTCCTTCTTCAGAGAAATCGATATGATTTGCCAGCACATTGAAAAGATTTTCTTTGGCGAAGTCAGTTGTCGGACGTGCTTTGAAACTTTTAGGAACTTCAAACCGCCTGCGTTTATATAAACCACCGATTATTCTCATACTTTTTCTTTCATTAATAACAAACAGATATCATAAGGTATAGCTTCAGAATTACTGGGGGCAATACTTTCAATTTCCGGAATTGGCAAAACCGTAAGCTTCTTTACAAAATTCACTAACATTTTCATAAGTTCTTCCCGTATATCTGTATTTCCTAAAATGTAAAGTTCATCATTTAATTGATTCATTCCTAATTGCTTCCAAACAAGTAAAAGATAATATGAAAAGTCTGTAGCCGAACCAGCTCTGTAAGAATTGACCAACGAAATAGCTCCGCGATCAAAACAAAACAGATCTATACATCCCGGTCGAAGGTAAGCAAACATTTGCTTTAGACGTATCGAACGGCTCTGCAACGAGAAATACTCAGTAAGTACAGAGGCCTGTGAGTACAACTTCATCTCAGGGAAGTGCTTTTTCAGGAAGTCGTAAATATCATTATCAATTCCAAACAGAACCGCACAACTATTATTTACCAAAATGTTGCTATTAACCTTTTCATTATCCGCACGGGAAATATTATAATCATAAATAAAATCTACCTGCGTTTCATCAAAAAGTTCCAGTGGAACCAAGGTATAATGTTCGTTTACAACAAAGATATTTACTTTATCATACGAACCGGCTTCCAGAAAATCGTTTTCACCAAATGCTTGTTTCAGATTGACCAGATATGAATAATCGGAAGATAGTTCCTTTTCTGCATGACAGATTATATTATTCCGGATTGAATCGGATACAAAAAAAGAAAATCCATTCGCACTGATGCGAATGGATAATATATTTCTTTCCGGGTGAATAAGATTATTCCCAGTTACCTGCATTATTGTTAGGAGTTTCCAGAGAACCAATCATTAAACCGGGGTATCTGCCTAATTTATCCTGAACATCAATCAGGTTACGGATTTCCTGGCTACTGAGTCCGTCTAAGTATGTGGTATACGGAGTTTTAACTTCCAATAAGTGCAATGGAGCACCCGATTTAGTGGTATCGCTTTTTGTTTGCATGATGAATTGTTCGCCATTTCCGAAAGGAACATATCTCAATGAGTCCGCGTTAAATCCACTGGGGAAAATAGTATCAAGTACAGCTACCCAGAAAGTATCACGCTTAAAGTTTTCCAAACCGTTTTTTCTTACTTCATCGTATTTTCCGGTCTTTTTTGCCTTGTCGATAATGTTCATAGCTTTTCTTTCAGTCAGTCCTGCTTCAAGCTGAGCATCGGTCAGTACACCTTCTTTTGATACGAAAGGAATTTTCTGTGTTTTAACAAAGTCAATCAGCGTGTCGAAAGTAGAAGCATAAGCCTGTTTGTTTAATTGGCGATATTCCTGTTGTGCTTTACGAATATCAATAAGGCGTGCAATAACCTCTTTGTCTCTCAATTTCTTTTGCTCGTCAAAGTTAATCGGACCCATGATACTTGCATAGCAAACATAAATCAATGCAATGGAACAAAGGACCAATACGATATTAACAACGGTTTTCATGATAAATATGTTTTTTTTAGTTTATATTCGTAGCCGCAAAAATAAAAATAATAAATCTATTAAACCACCTCTTAAGGACTTTTTTTCGTGTATAAAAATGATAAATAACTATTTAGCACAGCAAATTAAGGAAAATTTTCCATACGATCCAACTTTTGAGCAAGAAATAGCACTGGATTTTATTTCCCGGTTCATTACAGAGGGTTCGCGCGATGCAGTTTTCATACTCCGCGGCTATGCCGGCACGGGAAAAACTTCACTTGTTGGGGCTCTGGTTCGGACTCTCGACCAACTGAAACAAAAAAGTATGTTATTGGCTCCAACTGGTAGGGCTGCAAAAGTTTTTTTTTCATACTCGGGACATCCTGCATTCACTATTCATAAAAAGATTTATCGGCAACAATCATTCTCGAACGAAACGAATAATTTTTCCATAAACGATAATCTGAACAAGCATACACTTTTTATTGTGGATGAAGCCTCCATGATTTCTAACGAAGGTTTATCAGGAAGTATGTTCGGAACAGGACGGCTCCTTGATGATCTCGTACAATTTGTTTATGCCGGCGAAGGATGCCGTATGCTGCTTATGGGTGATACGGCGCAGTTACCACCGGTAGGCGAAGAAGGAAGTCCGGCATTATCGGCCGAAGCTTTGAAAGGTTACGGACTGGATGTACAGGAAGTAAACCTGACAGAAGTGGTGCGCCAGGTTCAGGATTCGGGTATATTATGGAATGCTACCCACTTACGCAATTTAATTGCAGAAGATAATTGTGCATCTTTGCCCCACTTCAAAACGGCTGGTTTCAAAGATATCCGGATATTACCCGGGAATGAGTTAGTGGACGAGATAGCTCAATCGTACTCCAAGATTGGCATGGACGAAACGACAGTTATTTGTCGTTCAAACAAGCAGGCAAATATTTATAATAACGGCATACGTAATATGATTCTGGATCGTGACGAAGAGTTAAGCCCTGGCGATATAGTAATGATAGCTAAAAACAACTATTTCTGGACAGAAAAATGCAAAGAGATTGATTTTATTGCTAATGGCGATGTGGCAATGGTTCGCCGGGTGAGGAAAACCCGTGAGTTGTACGGTTTCCGTTTTGCCGATGTACTTTTATCGTTCCCTGATTATGACGATTTCGAATTGGAAGTTACCCTGTTACTCGACACATTGCATACCGATTCTCCCGCATTGCCTAAAGCAGATAACGACCGTTTGTTCTATAATATTCTCGAAGATTATGCTGATATAACCAACAAACGCGAACGGATGAAAAAAATGAAAGCCGACCCATATTATAATGCTTTACAGGTAAAATATGCATACGCCATTACTTGTCATAAAGCACAAGGTGGGCAATGGAAAAATGTTTTCCTGGATCAGGGTTTTATGAAAGAGGAATTTGTGACACCCGATTATTTCCGCTGGCTATACACGGCATTTACCCGGGCAACGGAAAATCTATATCTGGTTAATTTTCCTACGTAACACAATATGAAATGCTACGTAGCAGAGCACAAAATGCTACGTAGCAGAACTCGCTCTGCTACGTAGGAAAAGTCTCTGTACTACGTAGGAAAATAAGCGGTGCTACGTAGAAGAAAAAGTTGCCTTTCACAACCATATACTTCGCGTACCTGGCTGTAAGAATAGCAACTCGCAAGTTAATCTAAGTTTCTAAAAACCTTTCTTCAAAATGAATAGAACATCTCTCACTGTTACTTATTGTAAATTACTATCAGCTATTACTTTAGCTGTTTTCTCGTAACTTTGGCGTAATATGGTTTTCGCATCCATCGTTTCCCAATATCCCCGGTTGAATAATTCGACAGATAACCCACCGCGAAATCCCGAGTTGTAAAGAACCGGTAATACTTCGTTGAACGGGCAAACGCCATCTCCGGGGAATACCCTGTCGGAATCTTTCAATTCGGTTCGTACAGGATTTGCCGGATAATCGTTGATGTGGAAAACGGGGAGGATACCACCATTTATCTGCCGTAATGAATCGAACGAGTTTCCCCCGCGATACAGGTGGTAAAAATCAAGCAGCATCGTAGCTTTCGGATGGGCAGTACCAATGGTAATAGCCGCTGTATCCGAAAGTTGATTTAGTGCTCCGGCTCCCCACAATTCGAGTATAGGTGTTACTTCGGTGCGGTCGCCCAACTCGAGTATCTTCCTGTATCTTTCCGAATAGATAGGTAGTTTTTCCTTTTCAATTTGCTTGATTCCCTGTACAGGGGCAGCAATAAACCGGCCTCCCAAACGGGCGGTTAGCTCCATATCCCGTTGCATAATATTCAACCCTTGTTGCCGCTGTAAATCATCATCGGAAATCCAGTTGCTGAAACCGATAATATTTTCCAGTAAAAGGTTTCCTTTTTTCAGGCGATCAGCCAGGGCTTCGGGGGTTCCTCCCTCATTGATGTAGGTTTCAATATCCCGTATCCACAACTCAATGCCGTCGAAACCGGCTTCGATGCAAAGGTCTATCTGTTCTTCGATTCCCAGTTTATAGCCCTGTATGGTGGATGTGTTTATACTGATACGGAATGGACGCTCTGTATTCTTACCTTTACCGCTTACACCTGCGGACTCCTGGTTCTTCGATCCAGGTGAACATGCACCGGGAATCAATCCGAAGATGCTGGTTCCCAGGAGGGCAAGTCCTGAGTTTTTGAGCATCTCGCGCCTAGTTATTTTCTTGTCAGACATATTCTTTTGTTAAAACGCTTTTCTTGCTTCCCTGTCCGGGTCATTTTTCACTTCTGAAACATTGTTCAGAATCATCACTTCACCATTCTCTACAGTATACCGGGGCCATTGTGGAAGCGAACTTCCATTCGGGTCGCCCGTTCTCATAAACGAAAGTAATGCATCGGCCATTTGATTGGATAGTTGGCGGGGCACCTTTCCACCACCGGTATGTGTCACCATGCGATCGGTATTCATAAACCAGAAGCAAATATCCAGGCAGTGGAAGGCACGCATACGTCCGTTGAACATAGGAGGTTCCCAACCGAACCAAGCCATATATACCGGTTGATTCTGTTCCATCTTTGCATTGGCTGTTCTGACGGCAGTTTCGCGCGAAGATACAATCATCGACCAGATTTCAATAGGCCGTAAGTCGGGGAAATTCTTTGCATAAGCTTCTACAATTGATTGGGTTTTATCGCCGAATCTACTTTGCAGATGACCCACGACCTCATTCAGTGTAACATTCTCCAGTTCAGGATTAGCACGGTTGGGATTCCACTCGTGGAACGTAGTGCATATCATCATGGGTACCTGTGGTGCGGTAGCAGCAGTGGCTGCCGAGTAGAATGTTTCCTTTGGAATATGCACACCATCGGCCACAGGGCCGAAAGTACGGCGACTTTGCGCACCCGATTCCTTAAAGTATTTCGTGGCAGCCCGGTCGGCAATGTCCAGATATTCGCGCCAGGGGATTTCCTGAAGTTTATCCACCTGATCCTTTTTCAACCCGGCTTCCTTGAGGATGTACTCTCCTATTTTTTGTGTAATGTCCTGGTTGGATGCACCGATAGTCGAGCCACTTAATGCTACCGCTTTATGTATCAGGTTCTTGGCTGCCGGCATAGTTGCAACAGTACTTACTTTAGAGCCTCCGCCCGATTGACCCATAATGGTAATATTACCGGCATCTCCCCCAAAGTTGGCAATGTTATCACGTACCCATTCAAGGGCAAAAATAATATCGAGCATACCTACATTGCCAGAATCTTTGTACTTCTCGCCGCCTATAGCCGAGAGATCGGAGAAGCCAATCGGTCCCAGTCTGTGGTTGATGGATACAAATATAATATCACCGTATTTACTTATATTTTCGCCATGATAACCATCCTGTTCGATTCCACTGCCATTGGTAAATCCACCGCCGTGAAGCCATACAAGTACCGGACGTTTTTTGCCATCCTTCAAAGCGGGCGTCCAAAGGTTGAGGTAAAGGCAATCTTCGCTTACATCATAGTAATTCCAATGGTCGGCAAATGTACCGTAATTGTTGGGCCAACGGTTTTCCATACGTTGCGGGGCGGTATTTCCATAAAATACAGCAGGGCGTACATCATCCCACGGAGCAGGCTTCTGAGGCGGCATAAAACGGTTTTCACCGGAAGTATCGGCCCCGTAAGGGATACCGAGGAAGGTATAAACATTGTTCATCAGGTATCCCTGAACTTTGCCGTAAGCGGTTTGGGCGATGGCAATATCATCGCCGATGAATAGTACCTGTTCATCGGTATTAGCAACGGGAGATTTTCCTGAATTGTTGCAGGAGACAACGAGTATCATCAGGAATATAGCCAGTATGGATGAACTTCCTATGGCAATAGGTCTGTAAAGTTGCTTTCTCTCTTTTTTCATGATAAATGAATGTTATTTGTTGCTGTAGATTATTTCGCAGGCGGAGTTCCCGGAACCGAGATTGCCCCCTCTTTATACTCTGCTACCGGTCCAAGCTTATATTCCGTTGGTCCGTAACGCAATTCCGAAGCCATCATTTCCTCCCATGTATAGGGTTTTCCGGTGTATGCTGACTCTCGCCCGAGAATGGCAACCTGGGTAGAATAAGCAAATTCTTCGGCCTGGTTGATTTTCTTGTTCAGCCGGATAGATTCTACCAGATGAATATGTTCCTGTTCGTAAGGATTACGTACCGGTTTATTCTGGTAATCGTATTTCCAGAGTTCGTTGCCGTTGTAATCGAGTATTCTGATGTTATTTTCATCGTTGAGCAAAGCAACACCTTTAGCACCCAGAACCTGTTCGGATACATTGCTGTCGCAACCGCTTATCTGACGGGCTGTAGCCATCATGCGTTTATGATCGTCGTAAAGATAATCGATACTGTAAAAGTCGAAAGTATCACCCGATTCGCGACGAGCTCTTCCACCGTATCCTACGGCACGTTCCGGACGTTTGCCCATAAACCAGGTGGCAATATCAATGTTATGCACAGTTTGGTCGAGTATATGATCGCCACTGAGCCATTTAATATTGAACCAGTTGCGGATACAATATTCCATATCTGTCCATTCCGGTTTCCTGAAACGGTTCCAGCCTCCGCCTGTGTTCCAGTGGGCAGTAGCAGCTACTACTTCACCAATAATACCATTACGAATCTGATGATAGGCTTCCCAATAGTCGCGACGGTGACGGCGTTGGGTTCCGGTAATTACAGTAAGTCCTTTGCTGGCGGCAACTTTTGCACTAGCCAATACGGTACGGATTCCTGTGGGGTCAACTGCTGCGGGTTTTTCCATAAACACGTGTTTCCCGGCATTAACAGCCGCCTTGAATTGTTCAGGGTGGAAGTGCGTAGGTGTACAGATTAACACTACATCTACTCCCCCATCGGCATCCATAGCTTTCTGGTAAGCATCAAAACCTAAAAAACAGTTTGCATCGGCTACCTCATGGTTGGCTTCTTCGGCTAGTATTTTACGGCAACTAGCCATACGATCGGGAAAAATATCGGCCAGGGCAACGATGGAAAGATTTGGCCCGGCTTTCAAAAATTGAACGGCAGCTCCGGTTCCTCGGCTTCCACATCCAAAAAGGGCTGCTTTCAATGGTTTACCGTCAGGAGCTGAATCCACAAAGGAATACATTCCCAACTGCTCTTCGGTGTATTTTACCGTAGTGCCTTTGCCATCTTTTTCAGAGCATCCACTAATGACAGTGGAAGTCAACCCGAACGGAACCGCCGCTCCCAGCCAACTAATACCTGTTAAAAACTCTCTTCTTTTCATTATTTATTACCATGTTACTGTTACGTGTAAATATTTGTAATTTCTCTTCTTTTATTGTTTTATAAAAACCGAGCACTCAAAACCTGCCTACAACATATTCTAAAGCCGGTTTTTTACTTTGCCGCAAACCACTTGAGTAGTTTGCTGCAAAACGTCCGGGTACTTTGCTGCAAAACCTTTTAGTGTTTTGCGGCAAAGTACTTTTGTGTTTAACCGCAATATCCGGACAGTGCAATGAACGTAAAATCTCTTCAATACCCATTATTCTGGTCCCACTGCGGATTCTTCGTTATCTGGTCATACGGAATCGGGAATAAATCGCGTGTATTATCCGCCTGAGCCGTCTTAAAGCTCCACGAGCCTTTCGAGAATTTATCCCAGCGTATCAGGTCCTGACGTCGCCAGCCTTCCCAGGCGAATTCGCGGCCGCGTTCGTCAATAAGCTCGTCCAGCGTCAGGGTTGCTGTGGTGTAGACGGGCTGTCCGGCACGTTGGCGAATAAGCTGGAACTGCGGGTCGTTGCACAGTTCGGCCAGGGATGCATCGCCGCCGCGCAGAATGGCTTCGGCCTTCATATAATAGATGTCGGCCAGGCGGTAGATGACGAAATCGTTGTTCATGTTGCCCGTCATGCCTGCCTCGTACTCGTACTTCTGTATGCGGGCGCCGTTCCACTTGCGGGCGCCTTCGAGAGATTCAACTTCGATGGTGAGGTTCAGTTGCTCGCCCGGCAGGTCGGGGTTGGCTACCGGCTCGCCTTCGGGTGTGAAGCACAGACCATATATAAAGGTAGCTTTCTTGCGGATGTCACTATCGTCGAACAAATTCATGAACGACGGGGTGGCGCAACCACCGTTCCAGCCGCCCACGCGGATGGCATAAATATCGCGGAAGCGCGGGTGCCCCGAGAATTTGTGGAAGTGGAACTCGTAGTCGCCGTTGGTATTGATACCGTTCTGCATGGGCACCACGAAGATGTTCTCCTTGCACGACTCGTTGTACACCTTGAAGGGTTCGGAAAAGTCGGCCACCACCTCGTAGTCGGCATGGTTGATAAGCAGGTCGCAGTACTCGATTACCTTGTTCATGTCTTCTTTGCTGTAAACCGATGCGCCCTTGAACACCTTGGCATTGAGGTACAGCTTGGCCAGCATGGCATACGCCATCGGGCGGGTGCTGCGGCCGTAGTTGGCGGCGCTTGGTTTTTCGTCCAGGTGCCCGATGTTATCGAGGATGTCCTTGAGTATCTTATCGTACAGTTCGGCCCTCGGGGTCTGCGGATAAGAAGAAATCTCGCCCTCGTAGTCGGCCACGTAGGGCACATTGCCGAAGATGTCTATCAACAGTGAGTAGTAGAACGAGCGCAATACGATAGTCTCGGCGCGGTAGCGGGCGTACACGGACTCTTCGATATATTCTTTGTAGGTGTCGAGGTCGGATATCACGCGGTTACAGGTGGTTACGCCCGAGTAGAGCGATACCCAGAGGTTGTTGAGCTGACCCAGGCGGACTTCCCACATGTGTTTGTGCAAGTCCTGCCACACGCCGCCGTCGTACCAGTCGTTGCCGGGTGCGCGGGTGGGAACTACGCATTCGTCAGACGAAACAGTCTGGAATCCCCATACGCCCCAGTGGTTCTGGTAGGCCTGCAATTCGGCATAGGTGGCTCCTACGGCCTGCGGAATCAGGTTCGGGTCGGCATAAAAGTCCTTCGAGGTCATGCGTCCGGTAGTATCTTCGTCCATGTCGGTGCAGCCGGCGATGAATGTACTTGTTGCCAGGGCTGCGAGCAGATATATGATAAAGTTTTTCATGAGTTCTTATTTTATCGGATTAAAAGGTTACATTAATTCCCAGTACATACGAGCGGACGGTGGGGAAATAGCGTGTCCGCTCGATACCCATATTGTCGATGCCCACCATGTCGACCTCGGGGTCAACGCCTTTGTAGCCTGTGATGGTGAATACGTTCTGTGCTGTGAAGTAGATTTGCATGTCCTTTACAAGCCCGCCCGGTTTGAACGGTACGTTGTAGCCCAGGGTGATGTTGTCCATTTTGAGGAACGAGCCGTCTTCGAGGTAATAGTCGGAAGGCTGCCCGGCATCGCGCAACGGCGATTTAAGGGCTGATTTGAGCATGTTCTTCTCCTGCCCGGCAACCGTTTGGTTCTCCAGAGCCATGCGTCCGACGTTGAACACATCGTTGCCCACTACGGCGCGCAGGGTGAAGGAAAGGTTGAAGTTCTTGTACGAGAACTCGTTCGTCCATCCGGCGATGAAGTCGGGCTGCGCATTGCCCACGAAGCGCCGGTCTTTCTCGAACGAGAAGTCGCCGCTATCGTCTATGTCTTCGAATATCCATTTCCCGTCTTCGGTGAAGCCCTTAAATACCGGCAGGTAGAAGTCGCCCACCTTTCCGCCCGGCACCAGGCGCAGCAGCGGAGTATTTTCCAATCCGCCGAGGTCGCCGCTGTTCAGCGAGCCCTTTTCAATCCACTCGGTCTGGAACTGGTCGTTGCTGAACTTGTCGATGCGGTTGTCGTTCATGGAGAAGTTCACGGAGGTGTTCCAGGTGAAATCGCGGGTACGTACAGGCACCACGCCCACGGTAAGTTCCAGCCCCTTGCTGGATGCATCGCCTACGTTGGCCAGCATCTCGGGGTATTGGTACGGGGGCGTGGGCACTTTATAGGTGTACAGCAGGTCGGTAACCTTGCGGGTGTACAGGTCGAGGGTTACATTGAGGCGGTTGTTCAGTGCGCTGAAATCGACACCGAAGTTCCACTCGGCTTTCTTCTCCCACTTGATGTTCTCGTTCAGGTTCTGGGTAGGACCGTAGGCGCTAATCCAGTTGCCCGATGTGTGGTCGTAGTAGCGTCCGGCAACTCCCATCATGGGGAGCGACTTGTAACTATCCGAAGGCATATTGCCCGTCACCCCGTAGCCGAGGCGCAATTTGAGTTCATTTATCCACTTAATGTCTTCCATGAAGGCTTCACTGCTGAGGCGCCATCCCAGGCTGACGGCGGGAAATGTTCCCCACTTGTAGTTTTTGCCCAGGCGCGAGGATGCCTCGTGGCGCACAGAGGCCGACAGCAGGTAGCGTTCGTCGTAGTTGTAGTTGACGCGGCCGAAGAACGATGCCAGGTTGTCCTGCGTTACAAAGCTCTCCATCATGTTCTGCGAGGGGTTGTTTATCAGGTTCGCCCCTGCGCCGAGGTTGTAGTAAGAGAATACGTCCGAGTCGAAGTTGCTGTTGAACACCTCGAACCACTCGCGGAAATTGTGCTCGTAAGAGTATCCGCCAAGCAGCACCATGTGGTGTTTGCCGAACGACTTCACGTAGTCGAGGGTGGTTTCAATCGTCTCGTTACGGCGGTTATCGTAGCGGCGGGTGGCACGTCCGTAGTCGGAGGTGTTGTATATCTCGCGCGACGAGTAGCGGCCCTGTGACATGTCGCTGTGGCGAACCGAGCCGAACACCTGCGCCTTCAACCCCTCGATAATGTTGAACCCTACGCGGGCGGAGCCCTGGAATGTTCCACCCTTGGTTTCGCGGTCGCTTTGTTTCAGCTGTGCCACGGGGTTGGAGTAGTTCTGCACGTCGAGCTGGTAGTATCCGCCGGAGTCGGTGCGGGTATCGTCGTACACCGGAGCCGTGGGATTGTAGTGCGTGGCGTGCTTGAAGGCCGAGTTATCGTTGTTGGACGATTGCCGGTTGAAGCGGCGGTAGGTGGCATCGTAGGCCACGGATATGCGCCCGTTCAACAATGTCTGGTTGGCGGCAAAGCGGGCGATGAGTTCATCGTACCCGGTTTTGATGGCAATGCCGGGATTGTCTTTGTACGACAGGGATGCACGGTAGTTGAACTGGGGCGTGCCTCCGGTGATAGACAGGTTGTGCGAGTGGATGAACGGTGTGCGCGTCAGTTCGTCTATCCAGTCGGTTTCCGAGCCGCGGTCGTTTCCACCGTTGGCAAGGAATTCCTCACGGCTCAGAATGTCGAGCTTGTTCAGGATGGAGGAGGTCGAGATGTATCCCCTGTACGAGGTCGACATCTTGCCAGCGGCGCCGCGTTTGGTCGTCACCAGGATTACACCGTTGGTTCCCCGCGTACCGTAGATGGCCGCGGCCGAGCCGTCTTTAAGGATGTCGATGCTCTCGATATCGTCCTGCGGAATGGCCGACAGGTCGCCCTGCGGTATACCGTCGATGATGATGAGCGGCGATGTGTTACCTTGCAACGACGAGGTTCCGCGAAGCTGGAATACATATTCCGCATTGGGGTCGCCGCTGTTGGGTTTGGAGATGTTCAGCCCGGCCACCTTGCCCTGCATCATCCCCATAGGGTTGGTTTGTACGCCCCGGTTGAGGTCGTTTTCTTTCAGTCCGGACACGGAGCCGGTCAGCTCTTTCTTCTTCTGCGAGCCGTAGCCGATAAGCACAACTTCGCCCAGCATGAATGCATCGTCTTCGAGCAGGATAGTCATCGGAGCCGCCGTCGCATTGACCTGCTTTTCTACATATCCTACGTAGGATATCACAAGGGTGCTGCCCTGGGGGGCCTGGAACTGGAAGTTTCCGTCAATGTCGGTAGCCCCGCCTACGGTGGTGCCTTTCACCACAACGTTTGCGCCGATGATGGCTTCGCGGGTCTGCGCATCGAGTACTACTCCCTTAATGGTAATGTTTTGCGCCCACAGAGACTGGGCGGAAAGGAAGCTTAATAAAACCAGCAGAATGTACTTTGTGTCTTTGTTTTTCATAAGTTTCATATATTAGAGTTGGCTATTTAAAGGTTCGTGTAGAGACGCACGGCGTGCGTCTGGAATAAGGATGAAATGTCCTTTTTCGAACCGAAGATTACGCAGATTTTAAAATTAGATGCCGCATAATAACTTACTAATCTGCGTTAATCTGCGTAATTTGCGGTTCAAAAAGAGAACATAACCGGACAAATGGTTTACACCGTCGGGAACTTCCACGGCCCCCGGTACGACGGTTTCAGGAACTCATTCGCCGCCGGATTATCCACAAACTTGCGTGTTTTCGGGTCGTACACCACCTTTGTGCCCGTGCGGTACGATATATTCGCCATGTGCGCCAGGATAGTAGCAAAAGCGCCCTTATCTATCGGGCTGTTAGTGGCGATGTTCTTATTGCGGATGCACTCGCCCCAATTCGTTGCATGGTCTATCACCCCGCGGTATTCGAACGGACCCGACATCTGGTACGCCTGTGCAAGCGCCTCGCCCTGGCGGGTCTTTTCGGGGATTAGCTCGTATCCGTCGCGGTTGCACACCAGCGTGCCGTTGCTTCCAATCCAGGCAACGCCCTGGTTGCGGTTGTACAGGTGAGCCACCTGCTGCGCCCACTCGATATGGAAGTTATCGTACTGGAAAATGGTCGATTGCACGCTCGGCGTCTCGTTGAACGTTTCCGGGTGCTTGTAAGCAGTCGAGAATACAGCTTTGGGGAAGGTACGCTTGTCCAGCCCCAGCGCTTCGAGGCCGTCGAAAGCCGAGTCAATCCAGTGT
>DAMCMT010000058.1:0-8561 GCA_032108265.1 Bacteroides sp. | reverse complement strand
CCGCCGTAATCCCAGAAGCTGCGCCAACCGCGGTGACGTCCCTGATTGTAGGACCTTTGCGGAGCCGGACCCAGCCACATATCCCAGTCGAGGGTCGATGGCACGGCGCTATCTTCCACTACCGGACGCGGGTTGGTGCCCGAGCAAAGCCAGATGTGTACCTTGAATACATCGCCCAACACTCCAGTGCGGAGTATATCGTTGGCCGCGCGGAAGTAACGCTGGCTGGTTTGCCACAAGCCCGTGGTTACAACGTTCTTGTATTTCTTCTGCAAATCCATCATCACATTGCACTCGGCAATGGAGTTGGCAACAGGTTTCTCTACATAGATGGCCTTGCCCGCTTTCTGGGCTTCGGCAAACATATAAGTGTGCCAGTGGTCGGGCGTGCCGATGATGACCGCGTCGATATCTTTATTGTCGAGCACCTTGCGGAAATCGGTGTACAGTTGCATGTTCCCCGTCTGGTTGGGGAAACGTTTTTTGAAGTCGGCCGCCTGCGTTTCCAGACGTTCCTTGTTCACATCGCACATGCCGACGCAGTGTGCCCACTCGTTTTGCAGGATGCCGTTCAGGTCGGCACATCCCATGCCGACACCAATTACGGCTACATTAACGCGGTCGCTCGCCGCACTCTTTCCGGTAGCTGCGCTTGCGGATTGGGGAGATATCAGGGAGGATGCTCCCAGGCCGGCAACCAGCATACCTGATTGTTTTAAAAATGTTCTTCGGGTAGTCATATATTTAAAGTATTAGTGTTAGTAAAAGAGCGAAGCAGTACCTCACTCCCTTACTCTATTATAAATTCCGTATCCAGATATTCCTGAACGCCACCTCCGTCCCGTGGTCCTGCAGCGTCAGCGGCATGCGGCCGTGCGGGGTGTAGCTGGGCAGCCCCGTATAAGGCGTCGACCCTTTGAGCACATAGTTATTCTGCACCAGGATTCCATTCAGCACTACAGTAACCATCGCGGGCGATTCGAGTTCGCCGCCGGTGGTGAAGCGCGGGCCTTTCCAGTAGATATCATACACCTGCCAGTCGCCGTTTTTGGTGTAGGCATTCACTTCGGGCGCTTTCTGTTTGTACACGCTGCCCACCATACCATTGACATACGTAGGGTTGTTATCGCAATCGAGCACCTGTATCTCGTAACGGCTTTGGAGCATGATGCCGCTGTTTCCGCGGTCTTGTCCGTTGTGCGGTCCGGGAGCGGGCGATTTGAATTCGATGTGTAGCTGGCAGTCGCCGAAGAACTCCTTCGTCTTGATGGTGCCCTTTCCGGGAACAACAATCAGTTCGCCGTTCTGCACCTTCCACTCTGCCGGGCTGCCCGGATTCTGGCGGTTGGCCGATTCCCATTGCGAGAGGTCTTTACCATCAAATAAGATAATTGCATCCGCCGGAGGAGCGCCGGGCGTTTTTCCGGGTGCCACTTTCGGGGGAACAGGATAATGCCATTCCGTGCTCTTCGGGTCCCACCGTGGAGGCTGTTGCTGTCCCTGCGGTTGAGGTTGTTGCGGATTTTGTCCTTGTGCCACGATGCATACGGCGCTTATTAATAAGCAAGGTAGCATCCAGATTTTCTTTGTCATAATTGCTGTATTTAAGATTAATAAAGTGTCTCTTCGTCAATCCGGGCATAGCCGGGGGGGGGAGGCTACAGGGCTCAAAAGTATAGTAGTTTCCCCGGCAGGCTCGGGATGACGTCGTTGTCCGGAACGAAAGTAGTAACGGATGGGAGAAAGTTATGCGCACTTTTTTATCTAAAAAGTTACTTATTGTCTCACACGGGGCTCAAGGAGGAAGATTGATTATATAGTTAAAAGGGTGAGAGGATTGTGCAAATGGAGAGGGGATTGTGCAAATGGGGAGGGGGTGCCGCAGATGTCTCCCTCCCACAGTGCCGCAGGCCGAGGGCTGAAAGCCCTTTCGATTCTAGCCCAGGGTTTCAACCCTGGGTATGTACGGTGTGTTTATCCCTGAGTTCTGAAAGAACGACCGTTTATATAATTTCGGTCGTTCTTTCAGAACTCTCTGTGTAGTGGCGTTCCATTACCCAGGGTTGAAACCCTGGGCTAGAATCGAAAGGGCTTTCAGCCCTCAACCTACGGCACGTGGGAGGACATGATGCCGCACGGCTGTCTCCCTTTGGAGGGAGTACCCGGCGAAGCCGGGGGAGGGAGGATGGTAATCACAGACTTATCCTCCCTTTAAAGCCTCGCCATCGCAGACACCTCACACATAGCGCCTCTTTAAAGCCTCGCCATGTAAAAGACAAAATACATATCATCTCCTTAAAGTCTCGCCATGTACACGGCAAAATACATATCATCTCTTTAAATCCTCGCCATCTCACCATACAAATATCCGGCCACCAATACCCTTTGCCGGGCTCAACCCCAGAGCGGCACCCAGAGTGGCATCCCAGAGTGGCATCCCCGAGTGGCACCCCGAGGAATCCCCCGAGGAATCCCCAGAGTGGCACCCCCGAGGAATCCCTCCGGGATTCCCCCTTTCTCCGGATGCCGGGCCATACATCCGCATGGCATTCCCCCACCCCCACCCCCCATAAAGAGACCCATTGAAACAACAATGAGACAAAATTAAAACCTCCGGAACAAAAAAAACACGTATCTTTCCTCCCGTAAACAACCCCCATAACAGAGATAAAACAGATGAACTACCGGAAAATACAAACCCTGTGCCTCCTTATAATCCTCATTCCCTGCGCCGTGGGCCTACGGGCAGCCGACAAGCCCTACTATTTTAAACACTACCAGGTGCAGCACGGACTGAGCAACAACATCATCAACTGCATACTGCAAGACCGTTCCGGCTTTATGTGGTTCGGCACGCGCGACGGCCTCAACCGCTTCGACGGCTATTCCTTCCGCGTGTTCCGCGACGATGCCGACACGCCCGGCAGCATCGGAAGCAGCTACGTAGTCAGCCTGGCGCAGGATGCCAACGGCATACTCTGGGTGGGCACGTACAACGGCATTTTCCGCTACGACGGCACCGACGAGTCGTTCGAGCAGGTGCCCTTCACCAACGATATGCGGGCGACAAACCTGAACTTCGGGCCCGACGGCGATTTGTGGATGTTCCTCAACGGACGCCTGGTGAAGTACAACACCCAACTCGACACGTACCAAACATACTCCATCTCCGAAAACGGTGCCCTCACCTCGCTCAGCCTGTCGCCCCTGGGCACGGTGTGGATAACCCTATCCACGGGAATGCTGTACGAACTCATTGTCGAAAGCGGCGAGCTGAAAGGGTACGACATGTTCGCCAACTCGCCGGGCACCAGCATCCGCGACCTCACCCGCGTCTATGCCAACCCCACCGGAGATAAGGTTTACGTGGGCACATCCGTGTATGGCGCCAAGATATTCGACGTGCAAACGCAAACTTACAAAGACATTCTCCAGGACGAACTGCGGCAGAACGAACTCTCCGTGCAGGGCTTCCTCCAAGTGTCCGACGACGAACTGTGGATAGCCTCCGAGAGCGGGCTGTTCATCTACTCCCCCGTATCGGGCAAATACACCCGGTTCATGAAGCGCCCGTACGACCCGTATTCCCTCTCTACCAACTCCCTGTACCACTTCTTCCGCGACCGCGAGAACGGCATATGGATAGGCACATACGCCGGGGGAATCAACTACTACTCGCCCATGCAGCCCTTCGAAAAGTACTACGCCTACCCCGCCGAGCACGTGATGAAGGGCGACCTGGTACACGACATCTGCACCGACCGCTACGGCAACCTGTGGATTGGTACGGAAGATGCCGGGGTGAACAAACTCGACCGGAAAACCGGACGCTACACCAACTTCCACCCGTCGGTCGGGCCCAATAGCATATCGCGCTCCAACATCCACGGGCTGGTGAGCGACGGCGACAAGCTGTGGGTGGGCTCGCTCAACGAAATCGAAGTCATCGACATACCCAGCGGAAAAGTTGTGAAGCGGTACAAGCTGCCCGGAACCAGCTACATGGTGATTATGAAAAAGCTACCCTCGGGCCGCCTGCTCGTGGGAACCTCGCACGGGCTGTACAGATACAACGAGCGCACAGACGATTTCATGCCCCAAATGCCCGTCAACCGCCGCATACAGAGCATCACCGAAGATTATAAAGGTGTATTGTGGCTGGGCACGGCCGGGCGGGGTGTATTCTGCTACGACCCGCTGACCGACGAATGTACCGAGTTTATCTTCGACGGCCCGTCGTCGTTCAGCGACAAGGTAGTGAACGATATCTTCGAGGACGACGATTTCAACCTGTGGTTCGCCACCTTCTCGGGCGTGAAGAAGTACAACCGCTACAGCGGCGAGGTGACACATTATAATATAAAGAGCGGAATGCCCAGCAACACTACCTTCCGCATACTCGACGACAAGCAGCGCCGCCTGTGGATAAGCACCGGCAACGGGCTGGTGAACCTCGACCCCAAGACCGGGCACATACAGGTGTACACCGAAGACCACGGGCTGATTACGAACCAGTTTAACTACAACTCGTCGTGGAAAGATGCCGACGGGCGCATGTACTTCGGCATGGTGCGGGGCATGATAAGCTTTATCCCCGAACAGTTGCGGCTGTCGCAGGACAAGCCGCGGGTGTTCCTCACCAAAATGAGCGTGTTCGACAAGGTTACCGGCACCAACATCCCGGCCTTCCCCGTGTCGTTCAGCAACCAGGTCGAGCTGCCCTACGACCAGTCGACGTTCAGCATCGACTTCTCCTCCCTCAGCTACATAGCGCCCAACATTGCCGAGTATGCCTTCCGCATGGTGGGGTTCGACAATAACTGGACGTACCTCAAGAACGCCCACACCGCCTACTACACCAAGCTGCCGCCGGGCAAATACACGTTCGAGGTACGGGGCGCCAACGTGTCGGGCACGTGGAACGACGAGCCTACGCAGCTATCCATCGTGATACTGCCGCCGTGGTGGAAATCGGGCACGGCGATAGCAGTCTACGCGCTGCTGTTCATCACCCTTTGCCTGTCGATGGTCTACCTGGCCGTAGAGCGCAACAACAAGCGGATGCAGCGCAGCATCAAGCTGCTGGAAAGCCAGAAGGAGAAGGAGTTGTACGATTCGAAAATCAGCTTCTTCATCAACATCGCCCACGAGATACGCACACCGCTGACGCTGATTAAAAGCCCGCTGGAGAAGGTGATGGCCGAAACCGAGATTCCCGAAAGGGCGCGCGCCTACCTGCTGACCATCGAGAAGAACGCCAACCGCCTGCTGAACCTGGCCAACCAGTTGCTCGACTTCCGCAAAACGGAGCTGGAGGGCTACCGCCTGGCGTTCGTGCAAACGGATATGGTGTCGCTTATCGACGATATCATACAGCGATTCAAGCACACGGCCGAGCAGAAAGGGCTGGCATTCAGCATCCAGTGCCACATCAAGCGGCTGGATGTGTATATAGATAAGGAGGCATGCACCAAAATAATCAGCAACCTGCTGACTAACGCGCTGAAATATGCCTCGACGCAGGTAATCCTGTCGCTCGACTTCGACCGCGACAACAATACGCTGGTGCTGGAGGTGTGCAACGACGGCGAGAACATACCGACGGGCATCCGCCAGAAGATTTTCGAACCGTTCTTCCGGGCCGAGTATTCGGAACACAAGCAGGGCACGGGGCTGGGGCTTCCGCTGGCACGCTCGCTGGCCGAGATGCACCGGGGCACCCTGGAGCTGGTGGATACGGACAATGCGTACATTGTTTTCAGGCTGTGCCTGCCCATCAACCAGCCCGACTCGATTCACCTGTCGGAACAGGTGCCTGACGGGCAGCCCGGAAACGCCACGGGAACGCCGCAGGCCGAGTACGAACTCGACCCCTCACGCCCGACCATCCTGGTGGTGGAGGACAACGAGGATTTAATGGATTTCATCGGCCAGGAGGCGAATGAATACTATAACATACTGACGGCATCCGACGGCGCGGAGGCGTTACTGATGTTGGATGATTACAGCGTCCAGCTTATCGTGAGCGATATCATGATGCCGGTAATGGACGGTTTCACGCTGCTGAAACGGGTGAAGAGCGATATCGAGTCGAGCCACATCCCGGTGATATTGCTCACGGCGAAGAACACCACACAGGCGCGTCTGGAGGGTCTGGAACTGGGGGCGGATGCGTACATCGACAAGCCGTTCTTAATGGATATCCTGCTGGCGCAAATCGCTAACCTGCTGAACAACCGGAACAGCATGCGCAATTATTACTTCAACTCGCCGGTGGCGAACATGAAGTCGATTGCGTCGAGCAAGGCGGACGAGAAGTTCCTGGAACGCCTGAACAGCATCATTCTGGAGCATATCAACAACATCGACCTGAACGTGGAGATGATTGCCGACCAGATGAACATCAGCCGCCCGACGTTGTACCGCAAAATCAACGCGCTGTCGAACCTCACACCGAATGACCTGATACGGATAACGCGCCTCAAAAAGGCTGCGGAACTGATTCTACAGGGCAAAATGAAGATTTACGAGATTTCGGAGGCGGTAGGGTTTAACTCGCAATCGTACTTCAGCCGCAGCTTCTCGAAGCAGTTCGGGATGAGCCCGTCGCAGTTTGCGCAACAGAATAATGTGGAGTTGTAGGGGGGCGGGGTTTTAAGTGCCGGGTAGATTTATCGCCCGGCATTGCGTGCCACGGCGAGGTTTCTATGCAGGGGGCGACGCGCCCGGCGAGGGGAGGGTGTGTCAAAATAGGCACATCCTCTTTTTCATGCACAAAGGCCGAACTTTCCCAAGCTCGGCCTTTCCTATTTCCTAAAGTATTACTAACTTTAGGTATTCAAATTTTGTTATGCCAAAGATACATTTTCGTCCGTACATCCCCAATCAAACGCTACTTTTTCCTAGTAGGATTGATGAAGATATTTCAGAGAATGATCCTGTTCGTGTAGTGAGCACCTTGATTGATCATCTTGATCTGAGTGAGATCAAGAAGTTATACAAGGAGTCCGGTCGTAGTCCTTATCACCCCCGAATGATGCTCAAAGTAATCATCTACGCCTATATGAATAACGTTTATTCCTGTCGCAAGATAGAGAAACTTCTGCTACGCGACATCCATTATATCTGGCTTGCCGGCTATGAGAAACCTGATTTTATCACCATTAACCGCTTCCGTAACCGGGTCAAGAAAGAGATTAACCAGGTGTTTACCCAGCTAGTTCTTCTGCTTGCCAGTAAGGGCTATGTCAGTCTTGATGTAGAATACATCGATGGCACGAAAATCGAATCTAAATCCAATAAATATACTTTTGTTTGGCGTAAGAGTGTCCAGAAGAACCGTGCAAAACTTCTGGATAAGATTAAAGTATTGCTTGAGCAAGTAGATGAAGCCATAGTTCAGGATAATAGCTCTGAGAATGAACAGGTGGAATTTACTCCTGCAACGCTCTCCAGCCTTGCGCAAGAATTGAAAGCCGCCCTGGCAGAACAGCCTGCTGCACAAACTAAAGAAGAAAAGAAAGAGCATCGAGAGAAACAGAAGCAGGTGAAGATGATAGAAAAGCATGCTGAGAAACTTGCTGAATACGATAATCATCTACAAACTTTAGGTGATCGAAATTCTTATTCCAAAACCGACCCCTCGGCTACCTTCATGCGTATGAAAGAGGATGCAATGAACAACGGTCAAACCAAACCCGGCTACAACCTTCAAATTGGAACTGAAAACCAGTTTATCACAGACTTTGCACTGTTCCCCAATCCGACAGACACCTTGACATTTATCCCGTTTATGAGTTCGTTTCTTAACCGCTACAACCGTCTACCTAAAGCAGGTGTTGCCGATTCAGGTTATGGTTCCGAAGAGAATTACCGCTTTATGGAAGAGAGTGAGGTGGATGCTTTCCTTAAATACAATTGGTTCCACAAAGAGCAGAAGCGAACCTTCAAAAACAACCCTTTTCTGTTAGATAACCTCTATTACAATGCCAAAGATGACTACTATGTTTGTCCTATGGGGCAGCATATGACGTTGGTGGGAAAAACTCATGGAAAGACTACAAGCGGGTATATAACAGAATCAAATCGCTACCGAGCCAAGCGATGTGAAGGTTGCCCACTTCGAAGCCAATGCTTCAAAGCTAAAGGGAATCGCACAATAGAAGTTAATCATCGTCTATTGGAGTACAAACGGAAAGCTCGAGAGAGGTTAAACTCAGAGGAAGGGCTGGTTCACCGCTCAAAGCGGCCCATAGAACCGGAGGCGGTGTTCGGACAAATGAAATACAATATGGCATACCGACGGTTCCGGCACACCGGAATCGACAAGGTTACTATGGACTTTACGTTCTTTGCCATAGCCTTTAACATCAAAAAAATGTGTACCAAGATAGCAAAAACTGCATCCAAAGCCGCTAATAGAACAAATAATACCCAAAACACGATTTGTTTTAAGATTATATGCGCAAAAAATCCAAACAGATGGGGAAATAATCAAAAATGGGCAGCTTAAAAGAAGAAAGAAGATAAACCTTCAAAAATAAAGAGGATGTGTCAATTTC
>DAMCMT010000057.1:23159-28583 GCA_032108265.1 Bacteroides sp. | reverse complement strand
AAAATTACGTACGACTTCCAGTGGTCGTCGCAATCGCTGGCGCGCATACCCAAGATGCTGAATTCCGAAGAATACATTAATTATATGGTAGAGGCGGGCACCTTTACCGAGGATAAGCTGCGTAGCAACTGGGACGGCGTAACGAATACCAGGTGGACGGATGTGGCGTTCGAGAACAGCCGGATGCAGAAGCACAACGTATCTTTTACGAACGGCGGCGACCGGGGGAATTACTACCTGTCGCTCAGCTACCTCGACAATAACGGTATTGTGAAGGGTGATGCCGACACGTACCAACGCCTGACGGCTACCATCAACTCGGAATACGAAATCAAGCCCTGGTTCAAAGTGGGCACCACCAACCAGGTGGAGAAGTACAACATGCGCAGCGTGTCTATCAACAGCGAATACGGCAGCTTGCTGACGTCTATTCTCCAATTAGACCCGCTGACGCCCGACACATACACCCCCGATAACCTGCCGGCGCACATGCAGAACGCGCTGAACTACGGCAAACATCTGCTGACGGACGAAAACGGCAACTACTACGCCGCGTCGAGCTTTTACTCGGGCGAGCAGTATCACCCGATGATTATGCGCGACAACAACATCGGCAAGAACAGCGGCTTCAACGTAAACGGTTCTATCTATGCCGACTTCAAGCCCATCAAAGACTTTACGTTTACCTCGCGCATGGGCTACCGCTTGTCGGGCACCCGGAAGTCGACCACGGATTTGCCTTTCTACGGCAACGCGGTGCAGAGCCGCGATTACGTGGGGCATAACGCCACATCATCCACCACTATCTATTACCAGTGGGAGAACTTCGCCAACTACATGAAGACCTTCGGGCAGCATACGGTAACAGGAATGTTGGGTATGTCGTACCAGGAGTCGACGTACGACTATGTGTACGGCAGCCTGTCGGCCAACGGCGAGGATGCGGTGAAGAAGAACGACCCGCTGTTCTATTACCTTAACTTTGGTTCGGCCTCGGCTACCAAGGGTGTGAACGGCGAAAAGACGCGCTCGGCCAAGTTGTCGTACTTCGGGCGTGTGGGCTATGAGTTTGCAGGGCGCTACCTGTTGCAGGCTTCGCTGCGTGCGGATGCTGCCGACCTTTCGCTGCTTCCGTCGACCAACCGTTGGGGATACTTCCCGGCTGTTTCGGCAGGGTGGACGGTGTCCGAAGAGCAATTCTTCGCTCCGCTGCGCAACCGGATAAGCAGTCTGAAACTGCGCGCAAGCTGGGGGCAGAACGGTTCTCTGGCTGCACTGAGCGGCTACCCGTACAGCACCGATATGGCGTTGGGTGGTATTTATCCCTTCGTGTTGGGCAACACGTATGTAACCAGCGCCGCCCCGTCGACGATGGGTAACGACAAGCTGAAATGGGAAACCTCCGAGCAGATTAACGTGGGTATCGATATGCGTATGTTCCGCGACCGGCTGACGCTGAGCCTGGATTACTTCGACAAGAAAACCAAGGACCTGCTGGTGTCGGGCACCACGCCGTCGCTGATTATCGGCGGAACTACTTCGCCCATGAACGCGGGCAACGTGAGCAACCGGGGTTTCGAGGTTGAACTGGGCTGGCGCGACCAGATCGGCGATTTCAGCTACGGCATCCGCGGCAACCTGGCCACGCTCAAGAACAAGGTTACGTACATCGACCCGTCTATCACGCGGCTGTCGGGGGTGAACTTCCACACCAGCACCATCACGTACTTCGAAAAGGGGTATCCGGTGTACTACTTCCGCGGATATAAGTTCAAGGGCATCGACCCGGAGACGGGCGACCCTACCTTCCACGACCTGGACGAGAGCGGCACGCTGAACGACGGCGACCTGGATTATATCGGCGATGCTATCCCCGATTTCACGTACGGCATCACGTTGTCGGCTGCCTGGAAGGGTTTAGACTTCACGGTATTCGGCACGGGTTCGCAGGGCAACGACATTTTCAATTGCATCAACCGCCCGGACTATGCAGCGTCGAACAAGTTGAAAGAGGTATTCTACAACAACCGCTGGACGGCGGATAACAAGCAGGGCACAGTGCCTCGGGCCGGTGCTGCGAACATGGACAAGTACCAAACGTCGGACGCGCTGGTGTATGATGGCTCGTTCTTCAAAATCAAGCAGATACAGCTGGGCTACACGTTGCCCAAAAGCTGGACGAGGAAGATTTTCGTGAACAACCTGCGCGTGTATGGCTCGCTGGATGATTTCTTCACCTTCACCAAGTACCCCGGTTTCGACCCGGAGGCGGCGGCAAACTCAACCTCGGGTATGGGGGTAGATAAGGGGTCGTATCCTTCGTCGAAGAAGGTGGTGTTTGGGTTTAATATTGAATTCTAAAAACAAAGAGCCTCTCCCCAACCCTCTCCGGAAGGAGAGGGGGCAAGAACCTGCGGATGGATTGCGCAGCCAACTCCCTCTCCTTCCGGAGAGGGCTGGGGAGAGACCGTTTTAAAAACAACAACAATGAAAACAAAAAACATATATATCCTTTTACTGGTTCTCTTCGCCTCGCTCACCGGCTGCGAAGACCGCCTCAACATTGCCAAGCACGGTAACCTGGGCCTCCCGGAAGAGTTTTACAAAACAGACGCCGATGCCATGCAGGCACTGGCCGCGCTCTACTCTAGCTGGGGCAGCAACTACTATAACTGGTACCTGACTAAGAACCTGCTGGCCGACGATATTTGGTGCGGCGGCGGCTCGCGCGGCGACAACGCGAGCATGGAGCAACTCAACGAGTACACGTTCGATACCGACCACGGCATGGTGCAAGGCATGTATTCGGGCATGTACACCATCATCTACAATGCCAACCTGATTATTGAGCATGTGGCTCCCGACAGCGAGGCGAAGAAGCGCGCCGTAGCCGAGGCGAAGTTCTTCCGCGCCTGGGCGCATTTCGAACTGGTGACGCTCTTCGGCACTGCGCCGGTAGTGGACCATCTGTTGCAACCCGACGAGTACCTTCGGGCCAACAGCACGCCCGAAGCCTTGTGGAGCATCATCGAAAGCGACCTGGGCGATGCCATCGACTCGGACGCGCTGCCATCCAAAGCCAATGCGAACGACAAGGAAACAACCATCCGCGTCACCCGCGAAGTGGCTCAGGCTATGCTCGGAAAGGCCTACCTGTTCCAGGGCAAGTACGCCGAAGCGGCTTCCACGCTCGACAAGGTTATCGAGTCGGGCAAATACCAACTGTACGACGGCGATTACGATATGTTGCTTCACGTAGTGGCCAACGGCAGCAGCGAGTCCATGCTCGAGGTGCAGAAGCGCAACGACTCGCAACAGGCATGGAGCCAATATACAATGACCTTCCTGATGACGGGCTGGCGTACCGACAAGCTGGCGATTAGCTGGGATGCCATGTCGTACATCGCCACCGGCACGTATGGGTTCTTCAACCCGCGCAAAAGCCTCTACGACGCTTTTGTAGCCGTAGAAGGAGCCGACGGTTACCGCCTCAACAGCACCATGCGCAGCTATCCGCAGATGGAGGCCATCGGTATCACCGTACAGCCGGGTGCCAGCATGATTGGTCACGAAGGGTACTTCATGTGGAAGAACCGGACGCTGCGCGAAGACTGTATTTATGATGCTTCGTACTTCCAGGCGCTACAGTACATCAACCTGCGCGTGATGCGTTACGCCGAAGTTCTGCTTCTGGCCGCCGAAGCCCATGTCATGGGAGGAAGCAAGGATAAAGCGCTCGATTACATCAACCAGACCCGCACCCGCGCCCGCCTCGACCGCCTTACCTCTGTCACGCTGGACGATGTGAAGACCGAAAAGCGCCTCGAGCTTTGTCTGGAGTGTGTCCGCTACCAGGACCTCGTCCGCTGGGGCGATGCAGAGACGGTAATGGCCGAGCAGGGCAAACAGGTTCCGGCCTTCTCGCTGAAAGGTGCGGAGTTCCTGTACAGCAATCCTACTTATGGGTTTAAGGCGAAACATAAGTTGCTGCCTATTCCGCGCAGGGAGTTGGAGTTGAACCCGAATATGAAGCAGAATGCGGAGTGGTGAAAAAAACATATTACTCTTACTTAATAAATAAAGAAACAATGAAAAGATTAACAATCCTATCCGCGCTACTAGTGATGTGCATTGCATCCTTCGCGCAGCAAGCCCTTTGGGGAGGTTCACAAATCGTATCTCCCGAAATTCATCCAAACAACACCGTAACCTTCCGCCTCAAAGCCCCTAAAGCCGTGAAGGTAGAAGTAACCGGCGATTTCCTGCCTCCGCAGAAAATGGAAACCCCTTACGGAGAATTTGATGTTCCCGGCGTAGGCCAACTCGTAGAAAACAAAGAAGGCATCTGGGAATTCACCACACCCGAGCCCCTCGCGTCGGAATTGTACAGCTATACCTTCATCGTGGACGGACTGCGGATGAACGACCCCAGCAACATCATGATGAAACGCGACGTAGCCTCGATAACCAGCCTTTTCATCATCAAAGGCAATCCCGGCGACTTGTACAGCGTGAACGAAGTTCCCCACGGAACCGTTGCCCGCCGCTGGTACAACAGCCCTACGCTGAAAGAAGAGCGCCGCATAACCATCTATACACCGCCGGGCTACGAAAATAACAGCCAATCCTATCCGGTATTCTACCTGCTACACGGTTCGGGCGGCGACGAAGAGGCATGGATTGCCCTCGGTCGCACCGCGCAGATACTCGACAACCTCATCGCTCAGGGAAAAGCCCAGCCGATGATTGTAGTTATGCCGAACGGTCACACCCAGAACAACGCATCGCCCGAAGAAACAAACCGCGCATACACTCCCGCTATGGGTGGTGGTCCACGCGAAGCCGTGGCAAGCATGGAAGATAGTTTTGGCGACATCATGAAGTTTGTCGAAAGCAACTACCGCGTGAAGAAGGGCAAGGCAAATCGCGCCGTGGCCGGTCTGTCGATGGGTGGCATGCACTCTGCTGCTATCTCGGCTCAGTATCCTAACACGTTCGATTATGTGGGTGTATTCTCTGCGCCTCCCATCGCATCGCTGATGGGCATGGGCAACCCTAACGCCAACGCCGCCGAAATGCAGAAGGCGCTGGACGAATTCGTCAAAAAACTGGAAGCTCAGAAGAAGAACGGTTTCAAACTGTACTGGATTGCCTGCGGCAACACGGACTTCCTGTACAAAAGCGTACTGGATAGCATGAAGAAGATGGACGAAATAGGTTTCAAATATACGTGGCGCGAAACGGGCGGCGGGCATACGTGGGATAACTGGCGTATTTATCTGACGGAGTTTGCGCCGATGTTGTTTAAGTGATTTCGCCGCACGGCGTAGGGGCGGGCCTTGTGTCCGTCCCTCATCCGCATGGCATCAACCGGAACGGTTGTTAATCTTGGTAGCCCGTTGCTTTAGCATCGGGTAGGGCAAG
>DAMCMT010000057.1:20558-23149 GCA_032108265.1 Bacteroides sp. | reverse complement strand
GCTTCGGGATGATTACACGTTCCAGCCAAATGAGTGCCGAAGGTACGCGATATTAAAAGATTGCATACCTTCGGCACGCAACTTGGGTACAGCGCCTCGCTGCCCCGATGCTAAAGCAACGGGCTACCAAGATTAACAGCCGTTCCGGCTGAACCATGCGGCAGCTTTATCACCCGTTTAAATAAAACATAATATCCCCCAATGAAAAACAAAACCATCCTCATAACCCTTACCTCTGCCCTGCTCCTTGCATCCTGCGCAGAGAAAGTCCCCCAACTCGGGAAAGCCCCCGTCGACAAGGTTATCGCAGCCATGACCCTCGACGAGAAAGTGAAATTATTAATCGGTACAGGCATGGCCGGACTAGCGGGCGACAGCGCAGTTGTCGGCGAAACCCAGTCCCTCGTTCCCGGCGCCGCCGGAACCACCTACCCCATACCCCGCCTGGGCATACCGGCAATCGTATTAGCCGACGGTCCCGCCGGACTGAGAATATCACCCACCCGCAAGAACGACCCGGATACCTACTATTGCACCGCCTTCCCCGTAGGCACCCTGCTCGCCTCGACCTGGAACACCGAACTCGTGGAACAAGTAGGACAAGCTATGGGCAAAGAAGTGTTGGAATATGGCGCGGATGTGCTGCTCGCCCCCGCCCTGAACATCCACCGCAACCCGCTTTGCGGACGTAACTTCGAATACTATTCCGAAGACCCGGTTATCTCCGGCAAGATTGCCGCCGCCATGACCCGTGGCGTACAGAGCAACGGAGTAGGCGTTTCGCTAAAACACTACGCCGCCAACAACCAGGAAACCAACCGCATGGGCAACGACAGCCGGGTAACCCCGCGCGCCCTGCGCGAGATATACCTCAAAGGCTTCGAAATAGCCGTTAAGGAGGCCGACCCGTGGACGATTATGTCGTCCTACAACCTCATCAACGGCGTGTACGCTTCCGAAAGCCGCGACCTGCAAACCACCATCCTGCGCGATGAATGGGGCTTCCGGGGTACGGTAATGACCGACTGGTTCGGCGGCAAGAACGCTCCCGCCCAGATGCATGCCGGCAACGACCTACTGATGCCCGGTTATCCGCAACAGTTGACAAGCATCGTAGACGCTGTGCAGAACGGCACACTCGCCGAGGCAGACATCGACACGAACGTGAAGCGCGTTCTCGAACTGATACTCAAATCGCCCCGCTTCAAAGGATACGCGTACTCCAACAAGCCCGACCTAAAGGCACATGCTGTAGTAACCCGCCAGTCGGCCAGCGAAGGCATGGTACTGTTGAAGAACGAGCAAAACGCCCTACCCCTTCCGGCATCCGTGAAGAAAGTGGCCGCATACGGCATAACCTCCTACGACTTTATCGCCGGCGGTACAGGTAGTGGAGATGTAAACGAAGCCTACACCGTTTCGCTGGTCGAAGGGTTGGAGAATGCCGGATACACTCTGGATGCCGGGCTCAAGGCACAGTACGAGGGGTATATAGAAGCAGAAAACGCCAAGAACGCTCCCGACCCGAACGATAAATACGCTATGTTCATGCCCAAAGTACGCCCGGGCGAGTTTGTTCCGGCGGCAGCCGAACTCAGCAAACAGGCACAAAGCACAGATGTGGCCCTGATAACCATCGGAAGAACTTCCGGCGAATTCCAGGACCGCAAGCTCGCGGGCGATTTCGAACTGACCAGTGAAGAGCAGAAGTTAATCGCCGCCGTATCGAAAGCATATCAGGCAGCAGGTAAAAAAGCCATTGTCATCCTGAATATCGGCGGCGTAATCGAAACCGCCTCGTGGAAAAATACGCCCGACGCTATCCTGTTGGCATGGCAAGCCGGTCAGGAAGGCGGCAACACGGTGGCCGACGCTTTGAGCGGCAAGGTTAATCCTTCGGGCAAGCTGACAATGACTTTCCCGGTGAAATTTATGGATGCAGCTTCGTCAGCAAACTTCCCTGTGGACCCTCCCAAAAGCGATGCAGGGCTTGCCCATATCATGGGTGGCGGCGATGAAAAGAAGGCAGAGCCGGTGCGCAACGTCGATTATACCATCTATGAGGAAGACATTTACGTGGGTTACCGCTACTTCGACACGTTTAAGAAAGATGTGTCTTATCCGTTTGGTTATGGTTTGTCTTATACTTCTTTTGAGTATAGCAACGCGCAACTGAAAAGCGATGCGGGAGTATTCACGGTTACGGTAGATGTGAAGAACACAGGGAAAGCCAACGGAAAAGAAGTTGTTCAGCTTTATGCCTCGGCCCCGGCAAGTGCTTTGGGCAAGCCGGTACAGGAGTTGAAGGCATTCGCCAAGACAAAGGAATTGAAACCGGGCGAAAGTGAAACGATCTCTCTCACAGTAACACCGGCCGATTTAGCTTCGTATGACGAGGGCAAAAGTGCATGGGTAACGGATAGCGGTACGTATAAATTGCTGGTTGCGGCTTCTTCCAGAGACGTGAAGGCGACGCTGGATGCGATTGTGGCGGATGCGAAGGAAGTGAAAACAAATGATGTGTTGAAAGTAAAAGAGGCGATTACGGTGTTGTAGCCGTAATATCACGCATCCGCATGGCGTAGGGCCGG
>DAMCMT010000057.1:7193-20548 GCA_032108265.1 Bacteroides sp. | reverse complement strand
CCAACCAACCGCATGGAATAAAACCATTTCCAGGGCGGACACAAGGCCCGCCCCTACGCCATGCGGCAATAAAAAACAATTAAAGATTACAATGAAAAAATACCTTTTATCCCTTGTTGCTGTCGCCTTGATGACAAACATCTGCGCACAACAAAGTAATGTCCCTCCCGCCATCCCGAGAGATGAGAACATAGAGCAGAAGATTGAAACCCTGCTCAAAAAGATGACCCTCGACGAGAAGGTAGGCCAGATGTGCGAGTTAACCATCGACCTGTTGCAGAAGCGTACAAACCCTTTCATAGGCATCGACGCGCAAAACATGAAGGTAGACGACCTGAAAGGAATTCTAAAGAAATACAATCTGGAAAACGAATTCAACCTGGGGAACGAAATGCCCGCACAGGATGTAATGATGAAAATCTATATGCGTATTATGGGCATTGAAAGCGCCAAAGGTTTCCAACTGAACGAGGCTATGCTGGATACCATTATCGGTAAGTACAAAGTAGGTTCCATCCTCAATGTGCCCAATAGCATTGCGCAGACTCCAGCCAAATGGCAGGAAATCATCAAGCGCATCCAGGAGAAATCAATGGAGGAAATAGGCATTCCATGTATTTACGGTGTAGACCAGATACACGGAACCACTTATACGTTAGGTGGAACCTTCTTTCCACAGGGCATCAATATGGCGGCTACATTCAACCGCGGATTAACGCGCGAAGGAGCCCGCATCTCTGCTTATGAAACCAAAGCCGGAAGCATTCCCTGGACCTATGCCCCCGTGACCGACCTGGGTCGCGACCCGCGCTGGCCACGAATGTGGGAAAGCTATGGCGAAGACAGCTACCTCAATGCCGAAATGGGACGCGAAGCGGTACAGGGTTTCCAGGGCGATAATCCAAACAACGTAGATGCTAACCATGTAGCCGCCTGTATGAAACATTACATGGGTTATGGTGTACCCGTTTCCGGCAAAGACCGTACACCATCCTCCATCACCCTACAAGATATGCGCGAGAAGCACTTTGCGCCTTATCTGGAGATGGTGAAAGGCGGTGCTCTTTCCGTCATGGTAAACTCTGCCATGAATAATGGCCTGCCTTTCCATGCCAACTACGAGCTGCTGACTACATGGCTGAAAGATGACCTGAACTGGGACGGCATGATTGTAACCGATTGGGCCGACATTAACAACCTCTACAGCCGCGACCACATTGCCAAAGATAAAAAGGAAGCTATCAAACTGGCTATCAATGCCGGTATCGACATGTCTATGGACCCGTATTCATGGGATTTCTGTACCCTCCTGAAAGAACTGGTACAGGAAGGAGAAGTGTCCATGAGTCGTATTGATGATGCTGTACGCCGTGTATTGCGGTTGAAGTTCCGTCTCAACCTGTTCGAAAAGCCATACAATGATTTGAAAGATTATCCTCTGTTTGGCAGTGCTGAACATGCTTCGGTTGCACTGAAAGCGGCTGAGGAGTCTATGGTATTACTAAAGAATTCCGATAATATCCTACCGCTGGCAAAGGGCAAAAAGCTATTGATTACAGGCCCTAATGCCAACTCTATGCGTACGTTAAATGGCGGTTGGTCTTATTCCTGGCAGGGCGATAAGGCCGATGAATGCGCTACTGACTACAACACTATTCTTGAAGCATTTACTAATAAATTCGGATCAGAGAATATTATTTATGAAGCTGGTGTTACCTATAAAAAAGGTGGCAATTGGTGGGACGAGAATGCTCCTGAAATAGAGAAAGCTGTTGCAGCCGCAGCGGGCGCGGATTATATTGTTGCCTGCATCGGTGAGAACTCTTACTGTGAAACGCTGGGCAACCTTACCAATCTCTTTCTGTCCGAAAACCAGCTTAACCTGGTGAAAGAACTCGCTAAAACCGGTAAACCTGTAATTCTTATCCTGAACGAGGGCCGTCCCCGCCTGATAGCTGATATCGAACCATTGGCAAAGGCTGTTGTCAACATTATGTTGCCGGGTAACTACGGTGGCGATGCTCTGGCAAACCTTATTACGGGCGATGCCAATTTCAGTGGCAAGATGCCTTATACGTATCCGAAGGAAATCAATTCGCTTGTTACTTACGACCACAAACCGAGTGAGCACATCGGCAAGCAAATGGAGGGTGCCTATAACTACGATGCTGTTGTAAATGTACAGTGGGCATTCGGTTATGGCTTGAGCTACACCACTTTTGCGTATAGCAATCTGAAAGTGAACAAATCTTCTTTTATGGCGAATGACGAATTGATTTTCACTGTTGATGTGAAGAATACCGGTTCGGTAGCAGGTAAAGAAAGTGTATTGCTGTTTACCAGTGATAAGGTAGCCTCATTGACTCCGGATGTACGCCGGTTGCGGGCTTTCGATAAGATTGAACTGAAACCGGGGGAAAGTAAAAGTGTTACATTGAAGGTAAAAGGAAGCGACCTGGCATTTGTGGGTTATGATGGGAAGTGGATACTTGAAGCCGGGGATTTTGAAGTGCAGGTGGGTAACCAGATGTTGAAGCTGAATTGTGCGTCAACGAAGAAATGGGGTACGCCGAATAGATGATGTTATTTTTCTAGTACCAGAAAAGTTTTCTGGTACTAGAAAATGGTACGTTCGGATAAGAGTGTTGCTGCATTCGGATGCGGCGGCGGTTGTTGTGTTCGGATGCGGCGGGGGGCTGTTAACCCCTCTGCCCTTCGGGCATCTCCCCTAAGAACCCCCTCCCCCCTTCGGGGTACTCCCCCTCAATGAGAGGGAGAGTTGGGAAAAGTTGGGGCCGGTGGGGTTATCTTCCTGAATATGTTATTCTTTCCTGAACATACTTCCCCATCTGATTGCCCCACTGTCCACAACTCCTCCCCTCGTTGAGGGGAGGTGGCCAAAGGCCGGAGGGGTCAAAAAAAGAGAGAAGCAGCCCCTCCGGCCTCGTTCTCTCTTTTTTCCATTTATCTACACACCCTCCGGCCTATTGCACCTTCCCGTGGCAATTCTTAAACTTCTTGCCGCTTCCACACGGGCATGGGTCATTACGACCTACTGTTTTTTCCGTACGTACCGGCTCGCGGCGTGTTTCACGGGTATCGCGTTGAGCAGCAGCCTGCTGGTTCGGGTCGGTTAAATCCTGACGGTTCTCACGGTACTTACTCATATCCTGACGACGTTCCGGCTCTGCCTTGCGAACCTGCCCCGGATCCTGTACCGGAATTTGTCCGCGCATTAATACAGAAACAGTCTGATTATTGAGCTTGTTAACCATGTTATCGAAAAGGGTAACCGATTCGAGTTTGTAAATGAGTAATGGGTCTTTCTGCTCATAACTTGCATTTTGTACAGAATGTTTCAGTTCATCAAGCTCGCGGAGGTTTTCTTTCCAGCACTCGTCGATAACGTGCAGCAGGATTGACTTTTCGAAGGCTTTTACAACTTCCCTGCACTCGGTGTCGTAGGCGGCTTTTAGGTTGCACGAGATGTTGTACATGCGCTTGCCGTCGGTTATGGGGATGAGTATGTTTTCGTACATATGTCCCTGGTTTTCGTACACCTGCTTGATGACGGGGAAGGCTACTTGTGCCAATCGTTCGGTTTTGCGTTTGAAGCTGTCCATGGCGATGTCGAAGACTTTCTCGGCGAGTTTGTCTTTCTTTTCGTTGCGGAATTCGTCTTCGTCGAACGGGGCGTCGATGGCGAGTATCTGCAACAGGTCCATTTTAGCACCTTCGTAGTCGTTGTTTTCGATGGCGTTGGCGCATCTGTCCCAAATCATGTTGGCGATGTCCATGCCGATGCGTTCGCCGATAAGGGCGTGGCGGCGTTTGGTGTACACAACGGTACGTTGCTTGTTCATTACGTCGTCGTATTCGAGGAGGCGTTTACGGATACCGAAGTTGTTTTCTTCTACCTTCTTCTGGGCGCGCTCGATGGAGTTTGAAATCATTTTGTGTTCAATCATTTCGCCTTCCTGGAAGCCTAGCCTGTCCATTACACCGGCGATGCGGTCGGACGAGAAGAGGCGCATGAGGTCGTCTTCGAGTGATACGAAGAATACGGATGAACCGGGGTCGCCCTGGCGTCCGGCACGTCCGCGCAACTGGCGGTCGACACGGCGCGACTCATGACGCTCTGTACCGATGATGGCCAAACCGCCGGCGGCTTTTACTTCGGGGCTCAATTTGATGTCGGTACCACGACCGGCCATATTGGTAGCAATGGTAACAATACCTTTCATACCGGCCTGGGCAACAATATCGGCCTCTTTCTGGTGCAATTTGGCATTCAGTACGTTATGCTCAATCTTGCGCATGGCAAGCATTTTGCTGAGCATTTCGGATATTTCTACTGAGGTTGTACCTACCAGTACCGGACGACCGGCCTGAACAAGGCTTTCAATTTCCTCAATTACTGCTTTATACTTTTCGCGTTTGGTTTTATAAACGCGGTCGTTCATATCAATACGGGATATCGGACGGTTGGTTGGAATAACCACTACATCCAGTTTATAGATATCCCATAATTCGCCGGCCTCTGTTTCGGCAGTACCCGTCATACCTGAAAGTTTGTGGTACATACGGAAATAATTCTGAAGCGTAATAGTTGCAAAAGTTTGTGTGGCAGCTTCTACCTTTACACGCTCTTTAGCTTCGATAGCCTGATGCAAACCGTCCGAATACCGACGGCCTTCCATAATACGACCGGTTTGTTCGTCGACAATCTTTACCTGCCCGTCGATAACAACGTACTCATCATCTTTCTCGAACATGGCATACGCTTTCAATAACTGGTTGATAGTATGAACACGCTCGGATTTGATGGCATAGTTGGTCATCAAAGCATCCTTTTTTTCCAGCTTTTGTTCATCAGTCAAGCCTTCTTCGGCTTCCAGAGCCGAAAGTTCAGCCGCGATATCAGGAAGTACAAACAGAGTCTTATCCTCTGAGTTACCGGTAATCATGTCGATACCCTTATCGGTAAGGTCTACGCTGTTCATCTTTTCTTCGATAACGAAATACAGCGGGTCGGTTACCTCGTGCATCCTGCGGTTGTTCTGTTCCATATAAATGGCTTCCGTCTTGAGCATACCGGCTTTAATACCCTGTTCACTGAGGTACTTAATAAGCGCTTTATTCTTCGGCAAAGCTTTATGGCTGCGGTAAAGTGCTAAAAAACCTTCTTCCACTTTCTGCTTATCGTCCGAAGCAATGAGTCGCTTGGCTTCGGTCAGATATTTTGTTGCTAATACTTTCTGAGCTTCGAAAAGCCGTTCAACTAACGGGCGGAGTTCTTCAAACAACTGGTCTTCTCCTTTTGGAACGGGGCCTGATATAATAAGAGGTGTACGGGCATCGTCAATTAATACCGAGTCGACCTCATCCACGATACCGTAGTTGTGCTTACGCTGAACAAGGTCTTGCGGACTGATTGCCATATTATCACGGAGGTAATCGAAACCAAATTCGTTATTGGTACCGAAAGTAATATCGGCCAGATAAGCCTGGCGACGAGCATCCGAGTTGGGTTGATGCCTATCGATACAATCTACACTTAATCCGTGGAACTGATACAAAGGCCCCATCCATTCCGAGTCACGTTTAGCAAGATAATCGTTCACTGTTACCACATGAACTCCATTTCCGGTCAATGCATTAAGGAATACAGGCAAGGTTGCAACCAGTGTTTTACCTTCTCCTGTTGCCATTTCGGCAATCTTACCTTTATGAAGTACCACACCACCGAACAACTGAACATCATAATGAATCATGTTCCATGTAATTTCGGTACCACCGGCTATCCAGTGATTCTGATAAATGGCTTTATCACCTTCAATACGTACAAAATCCTTGGTAGCTGCCAATGTACGGTCGAAATCGGTAGCAGTTACCACAATTTCTTCATTCTCTGTAAAACGGCGGGCTGTATCTTTTACAATCGAAAAAGCAGTTGGAAGCACTTCGTCCAAAGCTTTCTCATAAATTTCGAGTATTTCTTTTTCTAATTTATCAATCTGGTTGAATACCTCTTCACGGTCTTCCAGTTCCAGGGTTTCAATACTGGCCTTTAGTTCATCGACTTTTGCTTGTTCAGCTTTTGCCGAATCATGGACGTATTTTTTTATTTCCTGAGTTTTAGCCCTCAGGCCATCATTATCCAGTTTTTCTATTTCCGGATAAGCAGCTTTTATCTTATTCACCCACGGCTGAATTTCTTTCATATCCCGTGTGGCTTTATTTCCTATTAGTTTACTAATAAATTCATTAAATCCCATAATTGTTTTTTTTAGGAGTTAAACAACAACTCCTTGATTTATATAATTATAATATATTCCGCGCAAAGTTAAATAAAAACACTGTAATTTGCTCAGTGACTGGTATATTTTCTATTTTACCTCAATTGAGTTAAAGGAAGTGCTGTACAGGCATTGGGAGCCCGTATCCTCATAAAATATGAAAGTGTAGGAGCTATATGATCGGTAGTAACCGGCGTATGTATAATTTCCGGTTTAAGCGAGTTGCCCATAAAAACAATAGGCAAAGGTATATGTGTATGACGCACGGTTTTATTACCCGCACCATTTTCGTCTATGATACTCCAACCCGGAAGCACATCGATAACCAGATCGCCCGAACGTTTACGGTGATATTTGTTGCGGCGTAAATCCATGTCCGGAGTCCATGCTCCCAGCAGTATGCGGTAACTGGAATATACATCGTTCACACCACTGAACTGGATAAGGAAGTCGGCTGCTTTGGTTTGAACCTCAACCGGATTGAGTTGCTTTTCTTCAATCAGCTTATGATTCAGGTATATTTGTGTATCGTGATATGCATCAACATATTTACCATCGCCATAGGTGGCCATCAGATACATATTCAATAAGGCAGTACACCTGTTCATGTGGAATTCGCCTCCCGGAAGGCGATATTTCGAATTGTCGACCTGTGTATTATCATTATAACCGGTAGATGTTATAAAGAACACCACATTCTGCAAACCGGTTTTGCGGTCGATAATGTCGAGCAAATTGCCCAGGCTACGGTCAAGACGTACATAGGTGTCTTGTAGTTCCAGTTCCCGGGATTGTGATTCGGGATAATCCCCGGCGTAATAAGTTATAGAGAGAAGGTCGGGTACATTGTCCATTCCAAGGTTACTGGCCGCCAGACAATCTTCGACCAATGCATTCACTTCATCGTTAATAAACGGACTGACTGTTAGCCGTTTAAACTTATTCCGCTTTGCATCTTCAAATTTATGTTTGAAACTATTTTTTGCCTGTCCTCCGGGCAGGTTTATATATAGAGCTTCGGACAATGCCGGCGTCCAAACCATAGAAGGTATACGCAGATCGACCGATTTTTTATCATTGTACTGGCTAACCCACAACGGGAACTCACCATAATAGGTTGTACCACACCACTTTCCGGTCATATCATTCAACCAGAAAGCACCGTCGGCGGCATGGCCGGCTGCAAGTATGGCTGCTTCACGGAAAGGTGCTATGGAATAAACAATTCCTTTACCACCGGTAGATATTTTAAGTTCGTCGCCCACTGTAGAAGTAAGCAACTGATTAGCCGAACTGTTTTCAGGGGTATAATATCCCATAAACGAAGGATCGTCCACACACCCAACCGGACGTAAAGTAGATACATCTAGCCAATTCTTTCCCACAATGCCATTCGCCGAGGGGGAAGAACCTGTATAAACGGCTGCCATAGCCGAAGCCCGGTCTGTGCCGTTAAAATTATATGTAGCATTTAAAAATACCTTTCCTTCTTTCCATAACCGCTTAAAACCCTTTTCACCGTAAAGCGAAGAAAAAGCCTCGATATAGTCAGTACGCAACTGATCTACAGTAAGCCCGATAACCAACCGCGGAGCAGGTGGAAGCGTTTGAGCCTGTATACCGGTAAGGGTCAGTACAGTGAGTATGGATGTCAGTATATTCTTCTTCATTTACCTTTCGGTTTATAAGTCAGCAACAAATTGCTTACTGAACGTATCAGCAAACAAAGTGCCAAAGGTAACACTGCCAGATTAAAATGTTGCGGTATTACCGCCCAAAGCAATATAAATAATGTTAATATTATCGTATTAAGTAAATGGTATATGCTTCGGCGACGTTTTATTTCCTTGTACAGGAAGAATGGCATACATATAAGGTGTAATGGATGAAATACGAAAATCAGGTAATTAGGGCTTACGGCAGGATGCTCAGAGAAAAAAGTAAGCATGGTTATTACACATCCGGCTATCCCCGCAACAGCAAATAAAACCAGGTCAATACCCCATAGTGCCTTTTTTTTCTTTATTCCCCAGATGGTGATTGCAACGATGAATATAAATAACAATAGGAATGTGCGCCAGGGAGTCATCAGATAAGAGCCTGATTGCCCGTCGGCCTTTGGAAATACAACTTGGGAAGTTCCGTTTATCAAAGGCCTCTCAATTCCTGATTCTACTTTAATATTAGCTTGTTCAAAAGCTTCCATCAGATAAAACGGAGCAAACATTTCCTGACGGTAAGTTATTGGCTTATCGGCATCTACCCCCAGACAAAAATCCATGCCAAAACGAGACCAGTCGTAACCTACATTACATTCATATACAATATCCCGAAAAGTTTTCCGGAAATCCTTCTCGGGATAAACAACATTACCTTTTATACTTTCTTCAATAATATCACGTGCACGGGTCGAGCAGTTGTCGTAAAAGAAGTTATACCGGTACACCCTGTTTTCGGGAAGGCGATTGATTTCCAGTAAAGTAATCAGTTGCATTTCTTCTTCCTTATTCAGATTGAGTTCTTGCTCCCACACTGCCCGATTATAATATGCATATTCGCGGGTAAATCTGTCATAAGTACTGTCAGCTAACTGATAATCGGTTTCGCCTTTGACGAAACGCCAGACAAAATTTGGAGCGCTGAAGCTGAATACGCCATAATTATAAACCATATCGGTACCAGTAGTAAAGTTCTGGTAACGTATGGCTGTATGCCCGAAAAGAGTATAGATCTGTTCACCTGGAGCACAAGTAAGCAGACTAAATCTTATTGAATCTGCCATATGTGTTACTCCTTGTGCCTTATTTGTGTTAATAAAGCCGGAAAAGAGAAATACGATTATGCTTATTATAAAATATCTCATCTACTAATAAAGTTTACTGCACAAAGATAATCAAAACTTCCTAAAGATAACTTATCAGGAAAGTACCGTATTAAGATTTTGAATTAACCTGTATCCTATGCATATTCTAGCTGCTTTCTTTGCTTACTCATATCTGTGCGTAAGCTTACTCATATCTGTGAGTAAGCTTACGCATTATTGTGAGTAAGCTTACTCACAGATATGAGTAAGCAAAGAAAGCGGTTAGAAAGTAAATAAGAACATAGGTTTCGGGGAATAAGCTCCCGGAATTTTCATAAAAGAAAGCGGGCCTTTTTGTCGAAATGTATTTATTATCGCCTCGAAGAGTTATTGTTGACCAAAATTATATACCTTTGTAGCCTGAAATTGAGTAAACGTGAACTTAGTTATCGATATAGGTAATACCTCCGTAAAAGTTGGGATTTTCGAACATAACAATATCATTGATACCAGGTACCAGGCTGGATGTTCGTTGTCTTTTTTGACTGAATACCTGAAAGATTTTCAGGTTACACAAGCCATCATAGCGTCGGTAATTGAGTTGGACGAATCGAATAGCCAATGGTTGGAAAAAAATTGTTTCCCGGTAATAAAGCTGGATCACACCACCCCTATACCGATAACAAATTTATACAAATCGCCACAAACGCTCGGATACGACCGGCTTGCTGCTGTAGTGGGTGCTAACGAACAATTTCCCGGCCGCGACATTCTGGTTGTTGATGCCGGTACCGCCATTACTTACGAGTTTATTGATGCTCAAGACAGATATCATGGCGGTAATATTTCTCCCGGTATGCAAATGCGCTTTAAGGCGTTAAACCAATATACAGGCCGGTTACCGCTGGTAAAGGCAGAAGGAAAATTATTGTCGATGGGCGAAGATACCGAAACTGCTATCCGAGCCGGAGTTATTAAAGGGATAGAGTTTGAAATCAGTGGTTATATTACGTCTCTGAAACATAAATATCCTGAACTTTTGGTTTTTTTAACTGGTGGAGATGAATTTTCTTTTGATACGAACGTAAAAAATATCATCTTTGCAGACAGTTTTTTAGTTTTGAAAGGATTAAATCGAATATTAAACTATAATAATGGTAGGATCTAAACAGATATTATGTGTTCTTTCGTTCACAATATTATCGACACTGGCGGTAGCCCAAAACAATACAAATTCTCCCTACACACGATATGGCTACGGACAATTGTCAGACCATAATTCATCGAAAAACAAAGCCATGGGTGGAGTAGGCTATGGAATACGCGACGGACTACAGATGAATCTGTTAAATCCAGCCTCCTATTCGGCCGTAGATTCTCTTACTTTGTTATTTGAAGGCGGTATAACCTTGCAAAACACAAACTTTAGTGATGGAACGAATAAAATAAATGCAAAAAATTCGAGTTTCGACTATGTAGCCATGCAGCTTCGCCTGCACCGCAAACTTGGTATGACACTGGGACTGGTTCCTTTTTCGCATGTAGGCTACACAATGAAGTCCCTGAATAACGAAACAGGGATAGAGCCTAATGTTACATCTTATTCGGGTGATGGTGGTTTGAGTCAGATATTTCTTGGCCTGGGATTTAAAGTCCTGCCAAATCTTTCAATAGGAGCCAATGCCAATTACATTTGGGGAGACATAAACAGGAATACCCAATTGGCGTTTCCATATAATCCTGATTTATATTTTGGTTATAAAGAAGTAAACAGCTTATCGGTAAGTGATGTTAAATTCGATTTTGGTTTACAATATTCGCATAAGTTCACAAAGAAACATGCAGCAACTTTTGGTGCAGTATTTACGCCGGCCAAAAAGCTGAGTAATAATGCAAATCTTTCAACGTATAATATCACGGGAGGAACTCCCTACCAGGTATCGAGCAAAGATACAGTTGCTGTTTTCGGAAATCCGGTTACTTTTGGTGCTGGTGTAGCTTATATATTTGATAACCGTTTGACGGTTGCCGTAGATTATACATTAGAAAAGTGGAGTAAAGTAAAATACATGGACGATCCGGATGCTTTTAACGATCGCCAGAAAATTGCAATGGGAGTCGAATTTCTGCCCAGTTATACAAGCAGAAGTTATTTCTCGCATATAAAATACCGGTTAGGAGCTTATTACTCTAAACCGTATTACAAAATTAAACTTAACGACACCGGTAGTTATGGAAGCGCCAAGGAATATGGTATTTCGGCAGGTATTGCCCTTCCAACAGTGCGTCGTTCCATAATAAACCTGAATGTTCAATATGTACGTGTTGATGGCGTGGGAGCCAATATGCTCGACGAGAATTATTTGCGTATTGGTATAGGATTAACATTTAATGAGAGAGCATTCTTTAAACGAAAAGTAGATTAACGAGTCTAATATTATATAATAACTAAATTTAGCATAAAATGAAAATTAGAACGCTTGTAGCAACATTACTCTTTTCGGCGGGAGCAATGACTGCATTAGCACAATCAACTGACGGTAACAACTGTAATACTAACAGTAGTATTTCGCACGAAGCCGTCAAAGCCGGAAATTTTAAAGATGCGTATGTGCCTTGGAAGGAAGTGATGAAAGATTGTCCGACTCTGCGTTATTATACATATACAGATGGATTTGATATTTTGAAATATTTCCTAGGAACCGTGCAAAAAGGTACCCCCGAATATCAAACATATTTTGATGAGTTGATGGGTGTACACGATCAATTGATGGAATATACACCGCAATTTAATGTACGCGGTATCCGTTCCGTATCACGTTCACTCGCTTTGAAAGCTGTCGATTATATTCAATTAGCTCCACAGCCCGATGCTAAAGTAGCCTATGGATGGTTAAAAGAATCTGTTTCTCAGGAAAAAGCTGAATCTCAACCTGCGATTTTATTCTACTTCCTGCAAGTATCAGCCGAATTATTGAAGGCTGACATGGTAGGTCATAACGAAGCATTTATCCAGGATTACCTGAATACAACCCAGTGGGTTGATGATGCTATCGCTTCATCAGAAAAAGAATCGACTAAGAAAGGATATTCAGATATTAAAGAAAGCCTTGTAGCTTTGTTTATCAATAGCGGTGCTGCTGATTGTGCCTCTTTACAGGAAATTTATGCCCCACAAGTTGAAGCAAACAAGACCAACTTTGATGCTCTGAAAAAGATAATTGACGTTATGAGAATGGTAGGATGTACAGAATCTGAGGCATATTTCCAGGCTTCACTGTATTCTTACCAGATTGAACCGACTGCAGAAGCTGCTGCCGGTGCTGCTGCCATGTCTTTCAAGAAAGGCGATATAGACTCTACAGTTAAGTATTATGAAGAAGCAGCAAATCTGGAAAATGACAATGATAAAAAAGCCGATTACCTGTACAAAGCTGCCGCGGTATTGTCTACTGTCAAAAAGTACTCTCAGGCAAAAGCATATGCAACCAAAGCACTCAGTGCTAAAGAAGATCTTGGAGCTGCACATATTCTTATCGCTAATATGTATGGAGCAAGTCCGAACTGGAGCGACGAGCCTGCATTGAACAAATGTACTTATTATGTTGTACTCGACAGATTGAACCGTGCAAAATCGGTGGATCCGTCTGTAGCAGAAGAAGCCAATCGTTTGATTCGTAGTTATTCTCCACATACTCCTGATATTTCCGAATTATTTATGCTCGGATATAAAGCCGGAGACCGTATTACTGTTGGCGGATGGATTGGAGAAACAACTACCATCAGATAATATAAACATATCTATGTTACCACAAACGAGTAACAGCCTGATGTACAAAAAGCATAGCATAACAACTACCTTAGGGGTGGTTGTTATGCTTCTTTTATTTTTCTCGTGTGGTGGCGGGAAAAAGGAAGTAGGAGATGCTATTTCCGAACGGGACTCCCTGCCATGCATGAGTACACTTGGTGTAATTACTTTTATTTCTGATTCCGGAATAACCAACTATAAAATGGTTGCCGAAGAGTGGTTAACATACGATAAGAAGAATCCACCTTACCAGGCTTTTGAGAAAGGGGCTTATCTCGAAAAATTCGATTCACTGCTTAATGTAGAGGCAAGTATTAAAGCTGATACCGTTTATAATTATGACAAAAAGCAATTGTGGGAACTTCGGGGTAATGTAGAGATTGAAAATGTAAAAGGCGAACGCTTCGAGACCGAATTATTATACTGGGATCAAAATTCAGGA
>DAMCMT010000057.1:0-7183 GCA_032108265.1 Bacteroides sp. | reverse complement strand
AGTATATTCGGATAAATTTATAAAGATTGATCAAATCGAGCGTATAATTTACGGTATCGGGTTTGAGTCCAATCAGGATATGACAGATTACGTAATAAGGAAACCAACCGGACAGCTTTACTTCGAAGAGAGTCAACCATCTGACTCCACCAAAACTTTACCGGCCGACTCTATGCAAATACAGCCGGTTGATTCGATTCAAACACAACCTGTCGATTCGATTAATTGATATGGATATCGTTATATATGCCCTGATTACCGTTATCTTTTCGGCGTTCTTTTCCGGAATGGAAATTGCATTTGTATCTGCCAACAAACTTCGCCTTCAAATCGAGAAAAGTGAAGGTGGTATAACAAACCGTATCTTATCTTATTTCTACCGGCACTCAAACAACTTTATTTCTACTTTGCTCGTAGGAAATAATATTGCACTGGTTATATACGGTATTTTCATGGCTCAACTTATAGAGCAACAATTGTTGGGCGACTTTATCACCAATGAATTCTTACTGGTGCTTATCCAAACAGTAATTTCTACACTTATTATCCTGGTTACCGGCGAATTTCTACCTAAAACATTATTCCGTATTAATCCAAATCTGATGTTGAAGGTTTTCGTCATACCTTTGCTATTATGCTACATCATTCTGTTCCCAATCTCACAGTTAGCATCCGGGATCTCTTACCTTTTTCTCAGGATATTCGGTATTAAGGTGAATAAAGAAGCATCTGATAAGGCATTCGGTAAAGTGGATCTCGATTATTTTGTTCAATCGGGAATTGATGACTGTGAAAGCCCGGAAGAATTGGATACAGAAGTAGAAATATTCCAGAATGCCCTTGATTTCTCCAGTGTAAAAATACGCGACTGTATCGTTCCGCGAACAGAGATTGTAGCAGTTGATCTTACTGCCTCTCTTGATGAGCTTAATAATAAATTTATTGAATCCGGACTTTCCAAGATAATTGTATTCGATGGGAATATTGATAATATCGTAGGATATATTCACTCCTCCGAAATGTTCAGGCACCCAGCAAACTGGAATGACAACATCAATGAAATAGCTATTGTACCTGAAAGTATGGCTGCTCCGAAACTCATGAAAACCTTTATGCAGCAAAAGAAATCTATAGCAGCAGTGGTCGACGAATTTGGAGGAACATCCGGCATTGTAACACTCGAAGACCTGGTAGAAGAGATTTTTGGAGAAATAGAGGATGAACATGACAGTAGTAATCATATATGCAAACAACTGAATGATAATGAGTATATACTGTCGGGCAGATTGGAAATTGAAAAAGTAAATGAAACATTCGACCTCGATTTACCCGAGTCTGATGACTATATGACTGTCGGAGGATTGATTCTTAACCTATATCAAAGCTTTCCTAAATTGCATGAAATTGTCACCGTAGATAACTATCATTTCAAAATAATTAAAGTAACGGCTACCAAAATCGAACTCGTTCGCCTGAAAGTTGGGGAATAATCCTGAGTATCTGATATTTTTTTTGCTGATAGGTATGTCCATATCAGCATTTTTTGTATCTTCGTGCGCTAAAACGACGATACTGAAAAATAATAAATAAAAAGTAATATAAATCAAAAATGGCAACATTACAAAACATTCGATCTAAAGGACCTCTGTTGATCATTATAGTCGGTCTGGCTCTATTCGCGTTTATAGCCGGCGACGCAGTGAAGGTTCTTCAACCTCATCAAAGCCAGGATGTCGGCGAAGTAAATGGCGAATCACTTTCCGCCCAGGAATATCAGACATTGCTGGAAGAATACACTGAAATTATTAAGTTTTCGAACGGTTTGAATTCTCTGACTGACGAGCAGAACAATCAGATTAAAGATGAAGTCTGGAATTCTTTCGTAAACAACAAGCTTGTTGAAAAGGAAGCAAAAAAATTAGGATTGACTGTTCCTGCTTCTGAAATTACAGCTATCATTGATGCGGGTGTTCATCCTATGTTGCGTTCTACACCTTTCTTCAATCAGCAAACCGGAATGTTCGATAAAGATATGTTGAAGAAATTTCTCGCTGATTATGCTAAAATGGACAGAACACAAGTTCCTGCACAGTATTTTGAATACTATACATCGCTTTTCAAATTCTGGTCATTTGTAGAAAGAACATTGGTACAAAACCGTTTGGCTGAAAAGTACCAGGCTCTTGTCAATAAATCTATAATATCAAATCCTATTGAAGCACAGAGTGCATTCGACGCTCGCGTAAACCAATCGGACTTATTGATGGCTGCTATTCCTTATTCTTCAATTCCCGATTCTTTGATTACAGTGAAAGTATCTGAAGTGAAAGAAATATATAACAAAAGAAAAGAAGAATTCCGTCAGGATGCAGAAACCCGTAACATCCGCTACATCGATGTACAGGTAGCTCCAAGCGAGCAAGACAGAAATGAACTTCATCAGGAAGTACTGAACTATACTACCCAACTGGAAGAAGAAACAACTGATTATACCGGTTTAATCCGCTCTGCTGCTTCTGAATATCCATATGTAGACCTTTACTATACAAAAGAAGCTTATCCTGCTGATGTAATTGCCCGGTTAGACTCTGCTGCTATTGGCGAAACTTACGGTCCATATTTCAATGCTGCTGATAATACCTTCAACACATTTAAGAAGATATCCCGCGTTATGGCTGCTGACTCGATCGAATTCCGTCAGATTCAGGTTTACGATCAGGATATTACCCGTACCCGTACATTGTCTGATAGTATCTACAATGCTTTGAAAGGTGGTGCTAATTTTGCTGAACTGGCTGCCAAATATGGACAAGCAGGCGATGCTGTCTGGATTTCCTCAGCACAATATCAAAACTCTCAAATGGATAATGATAACCTGAAATATATATCAACCATTAACAGTTTGGGTGTTAACGAAATAGCTAATGTAGAAATTGGTGTTGCCAATGTTATCCTTCAGGTTACTAACAAAAAGAACATGACTGATAAGTATAAGGTAGCTGTAATTAAAAGAACTATCAAATTCAGCAACGATACATACAATCGGGCATACAATGATTTCAGCCAGTTCATAGCAGCCAATCAAACACTTGATCAAATGCTTGAAAATGCCGAAGATGCAGGTTACAGGGTATATCCGAGAAACGACCTGAGAAGTTCGGAACATGGAATTGGAGGTATCTCTGGTACTAAAGATGCTTTACGCTGGGCCTTCCAGGCCAAACAAGGTCAGGTATCGGGACTTTACGAAGCAGGAAACAATGACAGATTATTGGTTGTTGCTGTTGAAGATATTAACAAAGAAGGATATCGCCCACTGGAACAAGTACAGGCTCAATTGCGTGAAGAAGTTGTCAGAGACAAAAAAGCTGCACAAATCATGGCCGACATGAAAGCTGCTAATGCAACCACTATGGCGCAGTATAAAGCAATGAATAACGCTGTATCGGATACGATTAAACACGTTACATTCTCTGCTCCTGCCTATGTTTCTACACTTCGTACCAGCGAACCTAAAGTTAGTGCATATGCTTCTGTAGGATCACTCAACCAACTCAGCAATCCTATTAAGGGTAATGGTGGTGTTTATGTGCTTGAGGTTTATGCCAAAGAAAACCTGGACGATACATTTAATGCTGAAACAGAAAAAGAAACTCTGCAAAGTATGCATGAGAGAATGGCTAGTCGCTTCCTGGTTGATTTGTACCGCAAGGCTAATGTTAAAGACAATCGCTATCTGTTCTTCTGATAACGAAAAGTAATTATATATAAAAAGAGAAGTTGCATAATGCAACTTCTCTTTTTATATATAACAAAATGAAACTCCATCAATCTCTTTTCATCAAAAATAGAGGGTATTTCTCCGGGAATATTTGTATTTTTGCACTAATTAAGTATCACCTGGTTATGATTAATGCATCTGAAAGACTACAGATAATATCCCTTATTAAACGGGAAGTAATTCCGGCAATCGGGTGTACGGAGCCTATAGCAGTAGCCCTCTGTGTGGCGAAAGCAACGGAAATACTCAACGAGAAACCTCGGAAAATTACTGCATATCTTAGCGCTAATATCCTCAAGAATGCTATGGGTGTAGGAATACCGGGAACAAATATGACCGGCCTACCTGTTGCAATTGCTTTAGGTACACTTGTGGGAAAATCAGCTTATCAACTGGAAGTACTTAAAGATTCAACCCCCGAAACGGTAGATTTGGCGCAAAAATATATAGCCGAGAAACGGATTCATATTACACTTAAAGAAAATATTACCGAGAAATTATATATCGAAATTATCTGTGAGGGAAACAAAGATACATCAACTGCGATAATAGCGGGTGGACATACAACTTTTGTTTATCTATCGCACAATAACAACGTATTACTTAATCATCAGGAGACATTGACTGATCAGGAAGAACAGGATGACTCTCCCACCCTTTCTCTCCGCAAAGTTTATGATTTTTCGACTACTACTCCATTGGAAGAGATTCAGTTTATTCTGGATACTGCCCGGGTGAATAAATCGGCAGCCGAATGCGCTTTCAAAGGTAATTATGGACATTCCTTAGGCAAAATGCTACAATGCGACCGTGAAAAGCAGATACTTGGCGATACGGTTTTCTCACATATACTTTCTTATACATCTGCTGCGTGTGATGCCCGTATGGCGGGAGCAATGATTCCTGTTATAAGTAATTCGGGTAGCGGCAATCAGGGAATTTCAGCAACTATACCTGTGGTAATTTATGCCGAAGAAAACGGGAAAACAGAAGAAGAATTAATCCGGGCATTAACACTGAGTCATCTTACAGTTATCTATATCAAACAAAGCCTTGGCCGGTTATCGGCTCTTTGTGGATGTGTAGTCGCTGCCACCGGTTCCAGTTGTGGTATTACATGGCTTATGGGAGGAAGTTATGAACAAGTAGCTTATGCGGTTCAGAATATGGTGGCAAATCTTACAGGAATGATCTGTGACGGTGCCAAACCCAGTTGTGCATTGAAAGTTACCAGTGGAGTAGCCACAGCTGTCCTCTCGGCAATGATGGCTATGGAAAATAAGACAGTAACTTCCGTAGAAGGCATTATTGACGAAGATGTAGACCAAACAATACGCAACCTAACTTTGATAGGCTCTGAAGGAATGAATGAAACAGATAAACTGGTACTTCGGATAATGACTGGAAAAAATTGATTATTTTTGTTTTCCGAAACAAAGATAGAACAATGAAGAAAAAAACACTAACATATCTTCGTTACTCCACATTAATTTTTGCACTCCTCATAGTTACGCTCGGAAAAGTAATTCCAGCGTGGGGGCAGTTTTATGCCCGTGATGTATATCCATGGATTTCCCGGATACTTTCTCCTGTTTCGGGAATTTTTCCATTCTCATTTGGCGATCTTTTCATTACCCTAAGCATTATTGGTATTCTTGTTTATCCTTTCATCTCACGTAAAAGAGGGAAAAAATGGAAATGCATTTTTCTGAATACAGTGATATATTTATTATGGGTGTATGTATGGTTTTATCTGGCATGGGGATTAAATTACTCCCAGCCTAATTTTTACCAACGCACGGGCGTACCCTATTCCGCATATACACCCGAGAAATTCCAGAATTTTCTGGATGAATATATTGATTTACTTAATAATGCTTATATCCCGGTTGAGGAAATTGATAAGGAAAATATTAACCGGCAAATAATAACCCTGTATCAACAAACAGATAAGAGTTTGGGTATACATACTCTCCGCACCAATCCGCGTGTTAAAACGATGCTTTTTTCATCTCTCTTTTCCAGTATGGGAATATCAGGATATATGGGTCCTTTCTTCTGTGAATTTAATCTGAATGGCGAATTACTTCCAACACAATACTCTTCAACATATGCACATGAACTGGCGCATTTGCTGGGAATAACCAGCGAAGCTGAGGCCAACTTCTATGCATATCAGATATGTACTAACTCAACCGATCCTGTTATCCGGTTCTGCGGGTATTTTTCAGTAGTGAATTATGTACTGGGAAATGCACGGGGATTTTTGAGCGAAGAAGAGTATAAGGATGTATTTTTGCGAATTAAACCGGAAATAATTGACCTTGCACGGTATCATCAGGAATACTGGCAGAACAAATACAGCCCGGCAATAGGAAATATCCAGGACTGGATATACGACTTATACCTGAAAGGAAATAAAATCAGTAGTGGAAGAAAAAACTATTCGGAAGTTGTTGGATTGTTAATTTCCTGGAGAGAATTTAATCTAAAAGAATAAAAGCAAAGTTTACTATATATGAATACAAGAGAAGAACAAATGAAAGCCTTCGGACGGTTTCTTGATGTTTTGGATGAACTACGTGAGAAATGTCCATGGGATCGGAAACAAACAAACGAGAGCCTCCGTCCTAACACTATTGAAGAAGTTTACGAATTATCAGATGCATTGATTAAAAACGATTCGAAGGAAGTTTGCAAGGAACTGGGAGACGTACTTTTACATATAGCATTCTATTCGAAAATAGCTTCGGAGAAAGGCGAATTCGACATCAAAGATGTTTGCGACCGCTTATGCGAGAAACTTATCTTCCGCCACCCCCATGTATTTGGTGATAAAAAAGCTGAAACAGCCGGACAAGTATCTGAAAACTGGGAACAACTGAAGCTAAAAGAAAAAGGTGGAAATAAGACTGTATTGAGTGGAGTACCCGCTTCCCTACCCTCGGTTATTAAAGCGTACCGTATACAGGACAAAGCCCGGAATGTAGGTTTCGACTGGGAAGAAAAAGACCAGGTTTGGGACAAAGTAAAAGAAGAATTCGATGAATTACAAGCGGAGATATTATGCATGGATAAAGATAAGGCCGAAGCAGAGTTCGGTGATCTCTTTTTCAGCCTCATCAATGCGGCACGACTCTACAAGATTAATCCCGATAATGCACTCGAACGGACTAATCAGAAATTCATACGCCGGTTTAATTACTTAGAACAACACACCATCAAGGAAGGTAAAAACCTGAAAGATATGTCGCTGGATGAAATGGATATTATTTGGGAAGAAGCTAAAAAAACTGATAAATAGTTGAATGTAATTGCCATAAGGCACATATATGAGATAAAAGTTAGAATGTAAAAGTCCGGCACCGAGATACCGAAAGTGCGGCACCGAGATGTGGTTGG
>DAMCMT010000056.1:2145-28764 GCA_032108265.1 Bacteroides sp. | reverse complement strand
TTTCATAGGGCAGACACAAGGCCTGCCCCTACACCGTGCGGATCAATCCCGTTTCCATCATTTCCTTTACCGTTTCAACTCAAAATGCGGATAATCCTTAAACTTCCAGTTACCTCCCCATTCAATGGGGATACCTAGCCTTTCGGACACTTTGCCGATATGCCAGGCAATAAGTTCCAACTCGTTTGCCCCGCATACTTCGACCTTTCCGTTAATGAAAGGATATATATCAACAGCATAACCGTATCCATCAGTCTGAAGCTGATGATTAGATTTCTTTTTCACCCCGTCCACGTAAGTTATAATCATACCGGGTCGGGTACGCCCTTTCGCATACAGTTGTCGTTGGCGTTTAACTGTTCGTACACCTTCTGTGATGGTAAAGTCGATAGGAGTGTCTTTAATCGCTTCGTGCATTACTTTAACCAGGTCGGGGTGTACCCCTTTCAGGTTATTGAGACTTCGTTTACTGAATCGCATGTTACTTTAGTTTTTAAGTTTCTAAGTTTTTTAGTTTTTAAGCTCAAATCAATACTCGCTTGGTGGTCTTCTATTACCACATCCTCGTACATTGCAGCGTTTTACATCCGCTTCTTTCCAGGCAAGTTCCAGCTCATGGTACTTTTGAGTCCATGTTTGTACCTCGTTCTGGACAGTGCGGAGTTCACGGTAAATAGAATCTACTTTATCATCGCGTTGCTTTAATCGCTCGTCGTACCTTTCAATCTGTTTATTAAGCTTTTCGATGACGGAGAGCAAGTTATCAATCTCGGCTGCATTGGCGCTGGCATCCTCCTTGCGGGCATTGGTTTTACGGTTCACCCACGAATGGATGAGCCATTTAACTGCTTCCAATCCTCCTAAGGCTCCGATTAATAAAACTATTCCCTGCAAATCCATATTTAACTGTTTCTCAGATACTTATTTCTATACCGGTGTGGTATGTTAGTTTTCTTAATTTGCATATGCTTTTAGATTTCATTGGTAGATATATCTACACTGTTATTATTTAAATTAAAATTCATGGAATTAATCCGGAAATCTTTATCCAAAGTGTTTTCATGGAACCTTGTAAAAGGAGTGATTTTGTCGGCCCTTCTCACTGTATTATTATATATGAATTTTGGATTCCGGTAATAATTATGATACTTGTTGATAATATGCTCCTCACTTGTAGCGTTTTCCTTGGTGTTGGTGTTTATTACGCTATTCACATAATCATAATTATTTTCTTTCTTGTTTATAACATAACTGTACGAACCGGCATGCGGATTAAATGTATTAATTCTTAGCTCGATGTCGTCAAACTCTGTTACGTTGTCCGAATCTATTTCATTTTCGTATTTACTGTCCAGTTCTTGCTTTTTCTCATTGAGTATATCCAGAGTATGTTTATCTGTAGTATATTTCATTGAAAAATCAGAAATATGGCAATAATAAGCAACTCCACGGGTATCATAACCAAAGTCTTGTTTTGATTCATTAAATCCCAGATTTTTGTTGCATCCAATCTCTATATTTAATTCTCCTTGTAGCGAAAAAGAGGGTAGTTGTATTAATACACCGTTTGATGAATCATCCAGGTTGTATTTGTATGACACCTGATTAGTTAATTTTTTCTCTTCATTGAAAATAGAGTCACCTTCTTTATTCTTATGAACAAGCCAAAACCTGTCTCTTAACCACCATTTATCATATTCGGATTTGTTGACGTATACCTGTTGGCCATTCTCTATATACCAATAACGCTCATTCTCATTTGTTGAATCAAAAATGGATTCGCTATATGTTCTTGAATATACGGGGTCGGTGTTAAATACCGAATAAGTTAACCAGCTTTCTCCATTATACCAATAATCTCCGATGGCAATTCTACACGGAAAAGTTGTATCAGCAAATTTGCCATTATCAGTATTGAGATACTTTAAATCATTATCTTGCATGCAATTATGAGGATAAATGTATCTTGACAACCGATAAGTTAAATCCAATATAAAAAATCCTCCTTTGAAAAAAGAAATACTATTACTTGTATTGAATCTTACAGTGGAATAGTTAAACCCTGCAGAAGCGGTATAACTGTTCAGATTTCGTATAAACGTCAATACATTTTTCCATGATAATGTAGATGGTTCTTCGGCTTTGATATAACTATCATACCGTTGTATTATTGCACCTGCGCCAAGGTATAGTACATCTGTTCCTCCAAGAATATTATTAGCCGTAATTTCGTTTATATTATTTTTATCTTTGTTAATTGTAGGGGTCAGTATCAAATTACTTCTTGAATTGAAGAACGACATTAATAATACATATACAGTATCTTCTACTGAATGTTCCACTTCATAATAATGATTAGTATCACTATTCTGGTTAATCAAATCTTCTTCATCGAAAAGTTTCGGAACCATTTCTCCAATCGGATTATTATTCCCAATCACTACTATCTTGTTATAAACATCATTCAGAGAAATACTCGCATTGGCTTTAAATACATTCTCGTTGATGTTAATATCAGTGGAGTCCAAAGTTACTCGCCTTGCTGTACTTTCCGTTCTCGGATACCGGATAAAAACGGTACGATTGTTATTGTTAAATGATTCGTAATCCAAAAAATACAAAGAATCTCCAAATTGCATCAGGGTCATTCCCAGGTATGCGGCAATATACTCTAAAACATCCTTGCATTTTTCGTTTTCTTCTTCCTCATCGTAGAAATTCCTTTCATTGATAAGCAATTCATTCAATATATCCGTACTACCGTTTATTTGCCGTGAATGCTGTACATAAATGTTACAGATAATTTTATCTGTATCTACTTTATCCAGTATATGGGTAATAATATTATAAAAAGATGTTATTTCCTGTTTACCGGTAATATAGGTATAGTTGTAATTAGCAAGATTACTAATGACATCTATAAATTCCAGTTCCAGTTTATTGTATTTATTAATATAATCGCTGTTGTAAATATTCGGGGTTATGAAACCAAACCAGAATAAGGTATCATTGCGATATATTTTACAGCAAATTTCTTTGGCTTTACCACTATATAAATCAAGCAGCAACTCTTCCGTAAGAACAGATATTTTGCATCCGGAGCATTTTAAAGGATAAAACACATCGTCGTTACCCTGATAATCAATTGTAACCGGGTCCGAATACAATACAAGTTCTTTTGATTTCACATACCCATCCGTATCTTTGAGTATCTCAATTCTGATGGCATTGTTATCAATGTCTTTAAACGTCGAGTAATATATTTTTTGTACATGATTTGAACTTTGAGCTTTTATTTATATTTACTTAGTTTCTTATTCGTATTATTGAGTACTCCCAAGAGGGTTGTTCCTTCAATTTTAAACTCAACCTTTTCACCAACAAGAGTTCCTGATGTTTTCTTTTCTCCCGAATTCAGCATCCCGAATAACTTTGACTGTTGCCCCTGGTTCAAAACCATTTCTCCACTGTTCAACCTTGCAAGGATATTATCTCCAGTAAAAGAATGTCCACCCACAATACCACCATATGCAAATTTAGGAATCGAAGCAAACAATGCTATCACGCCGCCAATAGCGGCTGCAATGGCAATGAGGTTAAATGGGAATGGAAGTCCGGCTGCACTTTTGCCGGCGGCGCCGGCTGCCGCTGCCGTATCAGCAGCCAGTTCCTGAGTGGCAGTAGCTTTTTTGACTCCGGCCGCTGTAAGATCGGTTGCCATTTCTACCGATGCGTTGGCAACCATTTGGTTCGTTACCTGACTATCGATGGCAGCTTCCGTCTGTTTAGCCCGGGAGAGACGTTCGCTTACTTCTGTTAACTGTTCAACCAGCTTTATAATGGAAAAATAGGCATCCATGCTACTGGTAAATGCATTCCATACGGCCATAATACGCTCCCAGCCGGAAGAATCGACATTGCTTAATACCTCGCGCATGGTAGAAAAAGAACTTACTATACGGTCCGAGTCCGCTACTACACTCTTCATTCCGGAATAAAAGCCCTCGCCTAATTGGTTCTGTAGGTTTTTAATGTCTTCTTTGACTTCGGCTATTTGGATGGCATCTTTCAGGCTGGATACTTTTCCTATAGCCGTATTCAATTCTTCCTGCATATAGTTTGCACCTTCATCAATAGCGCTTTTAAAATCACCCAGGTATTTCTCGACTATATCCAGTTCTTCTTTGTGTATATCCAGATTTGATTTGCGGTAATCAAAGGTAGTATCACGCTTTTGCCGTTCCGGGAGTGAAATATCCATTCTTTGCGCAAGCAGGTTGGAGAAGAATTCGTTGGCAATGGCATCACCACCTAATAAAGAAGCTGCCAGTGAGATGGTGTTATTGATTAAATTCTGTAATTCTTCGTTGTATTTCTTTTGGGATAGGCTTCCGGCGGCAAGTTGGTTGTCGAGCTTGGATAAATCGGTATTATAGTTATCTTGGATTTTTTGCAGTTCATCGTCCCGGGATGAAAGTTCATTACTTTGGATTTTATTGGTATGCTCTTCAAGAGCCTTTGCATAACTGTTTTCAGCTTCTTGAATACGATTACCATCGTAGTAAATATCAGAAGTATTATTAATATCTTTTTGAGGTTGTAATGAAATTGCTTTTTTATTAGCGACATCTAATTTGTTGGAAACATCTTCTAAGATTTTCCAAAGATTGTGCATTTCTTCTAAAATCACATCAGCACCTTCAACATAATCAATTTTATTTATTTTTCTATAGTCTTCATATTGTTGCATTCTTCCCTTATTCGTAGGTCTGCTGATAGTGTATTCAAATCCTCCTTCACTTACTCCCTGGAAATTCAACTTTTTGCGTAAATTCTGTAATTCGTCTGTCGTTTCAGCCTTTTTTTGGGCAAGTGATTGTATCCTGGCTTCTTCTTTAAAAAGTTCCTGACGGTTCTTTACAGCGTTATTAATACGTTGCTGATATTCCAGTTCGGTTTCTCCCTTTTGCCGTACGATATCCATTTGTATGGCTAATTCTTTCCATGCACCATTCCTCTCTTTATCTGTAGACTTAAGATTATTTGCTACGTTCAATAAACTCTGCAGTTTTACGCCCTCAACAGAAGTACTTGTCTTATCAATTTCTTTTTTATAATCCGAAAAGATATTCTTTATTCTTTTCGATTCATTATACAAGTCTTTAAAATAGCTTATAACGGTCATTATACCCGATATAATTAATCCCGGTGCAAACGATGCCCACATTGCTTTAAGCGATAGCATTAACTTACCGGCTCCTACCTTTAAAGTATTCGCAGCCCGAGTGCCCATATTAACCCTTGCTGCCGAATTAGAGGCCTGGACAGCCAGTACCGCTTTTTCTTCGGAAACCACAGATTTGGCTAATAATACTTCTCTGTAGGCAACCTGTTCGGCTGCTTTCAGTTTGCGTTCACCGGTAGCAATACTATGCAGTAGCCGGGCATTTTCCAAAGCTTTCTCTGCAGCTACCCTTTGTGCAGTAGCAGCAGTAAGCTGAGCTTCATTCGCTTTTTTCTTTGTCAGCATTTCCATACCTGCTGCATCCCATTCACGTACCATACCCCATAAGGTATTTACAAAATTCCCTATGTCTGTTTGCATCCCCTTAAATACAGTCTTTACACTGTTTGCAATCTTGTTCAAATTATCAAAAAGAACACTGATTGCCACCGTAAAAGATAATTTATTTGCCATTTTTATACTAATATTATATTACTAAAAGTATTATACTTAAAAAAAGATTATATTTGCCAATCTAATCCAATACACTAATACCATGAAAAAAATTCTCTTGATTATCAGCGTATGGACATTTATTGGCTGCGCCCAGACTACTTATTCTTCCGAGTTCAACAGGCAACAAACCGGTTTTATTCAATTTATGCAAAGTCTTTCTCAAGAATACCGTACCAATCCCAATGACTTAAATGCGGAGAAAGTAAATAATAAGATGGAAGACTATCTCCATTCTCTTCAACCTTTGGTTGGATGGAGAGGAACAATCTCCGGAATAGCCGTGGATACAATAGGTAAAAATGAAGAATATGTGTTTTCATTCGATATAAATTTTGAATATCGTGAATTTAATTGTTCCTTAAGTTCATCTTACCATTATGATACCGAAGAAGAACTTCAATCTTCTCATTTTTATAAAAAACTGATTAATCTCCCGAATAACTCTACTGTGTATTTCGATGGATTTATTGAAAGAGCTATCGATGGTAAACTCACTAATTTCAATGAGAATGATATGCTTAAATATATCGATCCCATATTCCTTTTCAATACTTTCGAAATTTATATCACTCAACCCAAACAGCTATCTCCGCAATTACTAAAACAATTATCTTTAATATATCAGAGATACTGTTTATACTGTAAAAAAGATTATAAGCAAATTACTGAAAGAGAATATAGAGTTGCCATGTCTGAAATGCCAAAGGTTGATACAAAATCATTAACCGGTGAAGAAAATGAGTATCTTAATCGTTGTATTAATGAACTGACCGCTTCTATATTCGAAGATATTTTGTTTAATCCATAACTATTATTTAAAAAGGAGTTTTAGTAAATAGCTATATACGGGGACAATATAGTGTAATAGCAGGTGTGGGTGCCAGCATAGGATTTCGACTATAGTCTTACCCTTTCACCAAATAATCATACCCTCCCCCCATAAACTCATCAAACAATGCTTTTCCTTTCTCTATATCCTCCTGTGCTTTCTTTTCCATCTCCTCGCGTTCCCATGGAAATACAATCAAATCTACCGGAGATTTCAGTTTGCCTGAATCCACATGCGGCAATATCCCATAAAAAGTCCACAACCGGCGGGCTTCCATATCCTCTCTTTTCCTGGCTTCATACGCTTTGACCAGAAAAGATATATCCGATAGTTCCATCTCGTTCAATACATAATCGGCACTTACTCCGGCCAGTATCAGCGAGCCGGCCAAATCAGCCATGGATAATGGCCGACTGTCCGGGCTTTCGCTGTTTGCATCAATAGCCGGGCTATCCGTAAATTGCCCGAGTATACGGAATTCCTTTTCAAACTTACGGTAAGCCTGCTGCATACTTTCGTTGTGTGTAAGTATAACTTTAAATTCTTCCAACATCATCCTTTCGCCATTACCCACCAATGCACTGCAATATAATAGCGCTGTGATATCTTCTTCGTTCATATAATCAAAGTTGCCATACACTTTCCTTAAAAGCTGTTCTGCTCGTATGATGGCTTTTACCGTAAGTTTTAAATTGTATTCCATAATTTGAAAATAGAGTTAGGTAAAGAGTTAGGTAAAGAGTTAGGTAAAGAGTGAGGTAAAGAGTGAGGTAAGGAGTGAGGTAAAGAGGAGGTATAGGAGTAAAGCAGAAACTTTACCTCACTGAGCGAAGCGATACCTCCTTTACCTCACTCTTTACCTCACTCTTAAAAAATTACGCATTGGGGTCCGGTGTAAAGCCACCGTCATCTCCACCACCGTCATCATCGCCGCTGTTGTTGCTTCCGCTGCCGATATGGCCTACGCTACTCTGGCTACCATACAACTCGAAGGTAACACCTTCGGTCAGGCTGCGGGTCAGGGTACCATTGGGCATACGTGTTGCCGTAGGGGTGAATTGTATGCGCAGGTTGTTAATCTGGGTAGGTTTCACATCATCGGCGGTATCTACACCGTTTCCCCGGCTTTTGGCTATTACGGTGAATGTACCGAGGCCATCGAGGTTGACCGAGAAACTGTTCAACAGATAGCGCTTGAGCACAACGCCCAGGTTTCGCACCAGGTTGTAACAGTCGCCCGGCGATTGTGCCGAGAGGTCGGCCAGGTCCTGCGCTACTTCCTGGGTGGTGATTACTTTGTTGAACTTCACCAGGGTAGGTCTCCATTTCTTTTTTCCGTCTTTGGACTCGATGCTGTTTTGGACGGGTTTGTAAAGTAAAGGCATACTTGCTCTCCTTTCTTCTTAAGTTAATAATAAACTGATCGTTTTTCTTTACGGAAAACTCCGGATTTTTCCGTGGAAAACTCTGCACTTTTCCGGCTGAAACTATATACTTTTCTGTGGCAAAGTATCTATTTTTCCAAGCCTTTCAAGCTGTTTTGCTATTTCGCTGTAAAGATACTGAAGTTCTTCCCTAAACGCTTTAATTTTTTGGTATTGAAAAATGACATTTTCAATATTGTCGGAAATAAACGTAGGGTATGTATCGAGTACCTTTGCAAGTGCTGCCCTGAAGCCGTGCGGAAGCCGGTAGCCGGCCAGTGTTCCGGGCGCAAAAAAACAGAGGGCAATGAATATGAACTTTTTTCTTTGCATTACCTGGTCGGCTTTTTGTTCGGGATTCCGGCTGGCCATAATGGTTTTAAAAAGCTCGTAAACGGATTGTATGTCCGAAAAATCGGTGAGTAGTGGAGTAAGTAACGAAGCTTCTTCTGCAGCCAGTTGTTGTTTTTGGCGCTGCAAAGTTTGGAGTTGGGTTATGAGGGTTAAGTCGTTCATTTTTTATGGGTTTTGAGGGTTTTGATCCGCATGGTGTAGGGGCGGGTCTTGTGTCCGCCCCACATACCGCATGGTATTCCGCAAGGTGTATGCATTGCAAACCATTTTCATAGGGCAGACACAAGGCCTGCCCCTACACCGTGCGGGTCAATCCCGTTTCCATCATTTATTTCCGGTTTTACTTAAAATCCATTATTCGTGTTAACGTTTTGTTGTGCCTGAACTTTACTTTCCCTACAGGGCCGTTGCGGTATTTGGCAATAATAAGTTCACCGGCATTTTTTATCTCGTTGCCTTCTTTATCGGTTATTACTTGTCCGTAATATCCGGGACGGTGGACGAACACTACCATGTCGGCATCTTGCTCGATAGCACCCGATTCGCGCAAATCACTTAGTTGGGGTTGTTTATTGTGCCGCTTTTCGAGGTCGCGGTTGAGTTGAGATAATAGTATAACGGGTACATCGAGTTCTTTGGCCAGGAGTTTGGCTTCGCGGCTCATGGTAGAAATTTCCTGTTCGCGGTTGGCCGTACGCGATTTTTCGGGGGTAACGAGTTGCAGGTAATCAATAATAACCATGCCACATTTCTTCTGTTTGTGCAGCAACCGGCACTTGGCACGTATACTGGCCATATTAAGATTGGCATTATCGTCCACATAAATGGGTAGTTGGTACAGGCGGGCAACAGACTTATCGATGTGCGATAGTTCTTCGCTGTCTATATTACCCGATTTAAGGTGGCCGGCGCTAATGGTTTCGCTTTCTGACAGGACAGAGCGTTGATACAGGCTTACCTTCGACATTTCGAGCGAGAAGATTAGTACAGGTGTTCCTGCGCGGGCAGCCGATGTAGCCAGGTGCAAGGCTACGGCAGTTTTTCCCATGGCGGGGCGTGCGGCCAGAATGATGAGTTCGGAGCCTTGCCAGCCGGAGGTTATATTATCCAGTTCGGTAAGCCCGGTAGTAACGCCGGTTTGTTGGTTGCTGTTGTAGCGGCTGATGCGTTCTTGGAGGTCTTGGTAAAACAGTCGGCTGATGTCTTCGTAAGATGATTCCTGCTGTTGTCCTACCAGTGTTTCCATGAGGCACTCAATCTGTTTACCGGTATCGAATAGCAAGTCGCCAATGTCTTCGGTTCCGGTATAGGCATTGCTTTGTACCTGCATGGTGAGTTCGATAAGTTGGCGTTGCAGGTATTTTTGCTTCACTATCAGGGCGTGTTCGAGGATGTGTATGTCGGATACGACGAACGTTGAAAGATCAGCAATATACCACATTGTTATCTCTTCCATTTTGCCCCGGGCGGCTATTTCATCGGTTATGGTAAGAAGGTCTATAGCCTTGTTTTTCTTTTTCATAGATACAATCGTATCAAAAATATCCCGATGGCGGGGATCGTAAAACATGGCCGGGGCTAGAAATGCTACTTCGTCATATGCATTTCTGAAGCCGATGATGGCGCTAAGAACTGCTTTTTCGGCATCAATGGCTTGCGGGAGTATGTTACCAAACGATGGTTCCAGGGGTTTCTTGGTTGTTTTCATATGCTTTTTTTCCTTGGTTTCTCCACCACCAGAAGAAGCGTCTTTTGGCGTCGGATAGGGTTTGTATGGTATGTTCTTCGCCAGTGGCAATGATGTATTGCATGAAAAGGTCTATCTGTGCAGGTAGTATTTCGAGGAAACGGATGCTTAGTCCCGAATGCATGGCAGTTGTTTCTTTCCAGGTTTCATCGGCCAATAGCTGGTTTTTTATGTGGGGGATAGAGGGGGTTTTAATAGTATTACTGTTTATATAGTGCGTAATATTTTCGGTAGTGGCTGCCGAAGTATCTGCGGTAGTGGCTGCCGAAATATCTGCCGTAGTTTCGGTAAATGGTGTGGTGAAAGAGTATGCACTTACCCGGTGGGCGCTTTTCCCCGACCGGTAATAAATTAACCCTGCTTTTACCAGGGCTTCCCTGGCTTTTACTAAAGTACGGGCACTGATGTTAAGTGCAATTTGCAACCTGGTGTTCGAGCAGAGGAATAACTCCTGCCAGTTTTTGTCGTTGCATACAGCAACAAGTTCGTGAAAGAGGGCTTGCTCGACGGCAGTGAGTTTGACCCACTGCCGTGTTCTTCTCATTTTGTCCGTTAGTGAATATCCATTCATGATTTAAGTTTTTAACGATTTAAGCTCAGAAAACTTAAATGCAAAGATGGTATTCGGTTTTTAATCTGAAAAAACACTTTTTGGTGGTGTAAACGTGTTTTTTTAATTATGCTTTATTTTCCGGGTCTCGATAATGGTAAACCTTTGATCTTAAGTATTTTACACTAACTTCTTCTTTCGGTTTGTCTTTTTTGCGTATGTCGTATTTCATAACAAGAAAATATATAAATTCGGTAACTGTTTTGATGCCTAGATGAGTAAATTTTCCTTTGTCGTACTCGTACATTATTCTTTCTAAAAATTCTGAATATGAGTAGATTACCTCTCTCGATTTTCTTAATGCAGTCCATAGCTTAATAAATTTTTGAAGATTTGATGAATGATGTTCAAATGAAATAAAGATATCCAGTTCGGGGATACTGAATGAAAAATTGTAATTGCCTGAATTGTGTTTTTCTTTCATATTTTTATTCTCTATTAAATTTTACTAATCCCGCGAATGTATAAAAAAATGGGGCCGACTTATTAAGACAACCCCATTTGCAATATTATGAAAGAATAATCAATTCATCCGAATAATCCCCGTATCCGTATCGCTATTATGAATACGCTTGTTACCACCCTGAACTTTACGTCCATAGTTAAAATTCCACGCGAATTTAAGCAATACCATGCGCGAGAAGTCGTTGGCATACATATCCGAAGTAGATGATACGTACTTACTCCAGTTCTCTTCGTGCCGTTTATACTGGCTCGAGAAAGGAAGCATCATACCGGCGCCAACTGAGAACTTACCATGATTATACATAAGCATTACCATATGTATTCTTTCGCCGCCATTAAGAGATTCTCCCGACATATGGTTGTAAGGTGTATATGCCTGGAACATACCCATGAATTTTTTATAGGTTATCATTGCCTGTGCACGTGTATAAAAGTTAGTATATGTATGCGTGTATGTGTTTCCTTTGCTGATGAAACGGTTAAAGCCTCCTGTGAGCGAGAGTGTCAGGAAATTCTTAATCGGCCCGGCGCTCAGGGTAAGCTCACTGTTTAGTTTCTGCCAGTTCTTATGATTATCGTATGTGTGTATAAACATACCGTTTTCTCTGTATATATTTTTCATTATAGGCGAGTGACTGTAGAGATAGGTTGTGTTAAAATTGACATTATATATATTCTTCCGCCAGTTGTATTGCAGGTTGCCGGTATATATGAGGCTGGGTTTCAGGTTCGGATTACCCCGGTTTATTTGCAGGGTATCGATATACTGGTCGACAGCGCTTATATTCGATAACGAATACGGTTCGTTGAAAGCTTCGCCACGCAGACGCAGGAACATTGAAGGAGTGATGTTGTATTGCATAGTAACCTTCGGACGGAAAGTATATTGGGTTAAATCATCTTCGCCCTCCTGGCTTACCCAGGTACGGTTTACGCCTATACCCGCTGTATAGTTGATTTTATTTATTTTACCGCTGTATTCGGCATATGCGTAGGTTTCGGCCTGATCCATTTCGCTGCTGCTTGTTACTTTTCCGGAGTATTTGTTGTTGGTGAATCCGTGGGTGTGTTTCAAACCGGCTGTAAACCTTCCGCCTGATTCGAATGATTTCTCATAGATACCTTCGCCGATGATGGAATACTTTTTGCCATCTACATCCGATATAATGTCGGTAATAACTTCATCTCCTTTTTTTTCCAGATATACCTGGTTGATACTTGAGTTTATGTAGGTTCCTACAACATTGAAAATCAACATCTGGTTGTTTTTCATTGAACGCGAATAATACAAATCGAGCGAAGGCAGTTTCTGGCGATAATCCGCTCCCTGGTTTACCTCAGTGATGGCCGAGGGGTTGAGCGAGGAATGCTGATTGCTTATATACTTCTTGTCATCAGAAGAGTGCGTATAGCGCAGTGTTGCGTTAAAGAAATATTTATCGTCCATTAAGTTATAATTCAGGCTGATGTTGTGCGAGTTTTCTTTGAAATCTCCGGGTCGTCCTTTATCAAACCTTGTCATGCTGGAGCCATCGGCAAAATTGAAAGTCGTTGTTTTGTCTCCCCAAACTTCAGTAGCTTCGCGGTAACGGAGGTTATAATTAAGTCCGAACTCTGATTTTTTGTAGTTTATCTTAGTCGAAACCTGATCATCGCCAAAGCCGGTGTTTACAGCATTTCCTAAATCCAGGCTGACTGAACCGCCTGTAACTTCTCTTTTGAGAATATAATTGATTACCGCATCGGCATCACCATAGCGAAGTCCGGGATTATCGAGGTATTCAATACGGATAACCTCGCCGGGTTGAAGCGCCCGGATATCGTTATTGGTTGCCTGTACTCCATTGATGCAGAACTGTACTTTCTCGTCGCCGGGCAAGGATACCTCATTTGTCAATGGATTTACTTGCAAGCGTGGTAATTGCATGGTTGATAACAGGTTGAGTCCATTGCTGGAATTCGCTTTCTGATGGTCGGTTACGAATACTACCAGGCGGTCGGCCTTGTTGGTTACGGTAGAACCGGTAACGGTTACATCCTGGAGCAGATTAGCATCTTCGGACAGGAAGATATCGCCTAAGTCGAGGGATTTGGCTAATCCCAGTAATATGGTATTCGGCTTAAAGCCAAGGTAAGAACAGGTTAATATATAATCGCCTGCGGGTATATTCTTTATTTCGAACTTCCCATCCAGGCCGCTTGTGGTTCCGGATATATATACGGAGTCGGCGGTGGTAAGTACGATGTTACCAATTTCGAGTGCTGCGTTTGTGGCTTCGTTTACTAAGCGGCCCGATACTTTGTGCTGGGCATTGACGTATGTGGCTATAATAATTAATATAGCGGTAAGAATGGTTTTTAATGCTAACTTTTTCATAACTTTATTTGTTTTTGGTTATTGTTTTCGATATGACAAAATTAGGGCAAAACCCTATGCAGAGGCTTGGTACGATATGGACATAGGTGGACAAACAAAAAAAATAAGTAACTGAATATCAGTTACTTATTTTTATAATTACACCCGGATATGGACATTTTGTTGCTCTAATAGTTCCAGAGGTAAATTTCGAGCGATTGATCCTTACGTATTTCTTCCGGATGGCGTTGCTGAACCATCTTTTCCTTGATACGTTGCTTTCTCTTGGTTACCGAAGAAGGAGAAATACCGGTGAGTGTAGCAATTACCGATGTGGAAAGGTGCAGTTTAATAAGACAGCAATAACGGATGTCTTCTTCATTCAGCGCCGGGAAGTCGGTATGTAACCGGTAAGTGAAACCATCAAATAACTGGTTTACTGCCTGGAATATTTCGGGCCACTGCATTTCTTCGATGAAGCGGGGTTTACGACTTAGCTTGTTGAGTACTTCGGTATGACCTATTATCTGAGTGGTAAGGAAGCGTTCGCGTTCCTGCAAACGTGCATTCTCCTGGGTTAGTTTCTCGTAAATGGCAAATTCCCGGTCTTTTTTATCCATTAAATGGGAATACTGTTCGATATCCTTTTGCAGGGTTTTATTTTCCTGTTTCAGCTTTTCATTGTTCTGATTCAGCTCGTCTATTTCCTGTTTCAGGTCACCACTTTCGTCCAATTGTGCAGATAGGGTGTTGATTAGTTGTTCGTTTTCGGCAATGACCGACTCGTTCTCGGATAGTTGAATGGAGCGAAGTTGTAGTTGTTCTTTGGCTTTTTGTACGGAGCGTTCTTTCTTCAACAGTTTACGTTGATAAACGAAAATAAGTATAACTACGATAATTAGCACAACAATGCCTGCTCCCAGAAATCGTTGCCTTAGCTTTCCGCGTTCGATATCCAGTTTCAGATTATCTTCTATCAATCGGCTTTGCACCCGTAGTTGTTCTCTTTCGGCGCTGATACGAGCACGGTTTTTCATTAAAATGTTATCGGAAACATACCCGATGCGATTTATATTCAGATTCTTTCCCTGTTTCAGGTCTATTACAGTTCGAAACAGGTTCAGTATAGATTCGACGGCATCTATTTCTTCGTTCCCTCTATTTCTTTCAATAAGAGGGGTGTACTGGTTAATATAATATTGGGCCGAGTCTATCTCGTTCATCCCGATAAAAGTACTTATGTAGTTAAGCCTCAGTTCAGAACCTATCATCGGGTTTTTGCTGCTTTCTAATTTTCGGAGTTGTTGCAAGGCTTCCCTGTAACGTCCGTGTGCATTGAGGGCTTCCACGTAAAGGCGGGCCATACTGTATGTAAGCCAATCATTTTTAATATAGGCTATATCAAGGGCGTGGTGAGCCAGGTCGAAAAAAGCTTTATCATTGCCCAGGCGGTTGTAAATAACCAGTAAGTTGTAGTTGGTAATCGTAGTTAGCGAGCCACCTTTATATTTATTCAGTATTCCGGCAATTTCGGTTAGCTTGTCGTAGTCCTGAGGCAGGTTATATAAGTATTTTGTTTGGAAAACCACTTCATTCACCATGAGCGTATCTTTTCGGCTATCGGCTATTTCCAGGGCTTTTTCCAGTATGTCACGTTGTTCCCGGGGCATTGTACCTGCCCAGTTAATTTGTTGGGCCGCCCATATATAGGCCTGTATGGAACGTGCCGAATCGTTTTGTTCGTAATAGCGGGCCGTAAAATGTATAAGGGTGTCGTTAACCATGCTTCGGTTCTGTTTTTTCAATATTCGCGTTATCCACCAACCGTAATCGGCTTTATCGGCATCGGATAGGAGAGAATAGTTTATTTCCCGTTCTAGGATAAAGACAAGAGAATCGGGGTTGTTTTCCAGCAAATGCTCCAACGTTGCTTCGTCCGGTAATGTGTTATTAACGGAGTGGTTGCAGGCAAGCAACAGGGTAGAGACTATTAGAATATAGATATATTTCATGTTTTGATAAACTCTGTATGGTTAATGGCGAATTATCTTCAAAAATAGTCAATAAAATGCAATCTGTCATTATATGGTTAAATAAAGTTATTTAATTATTATCATATATTTATTGGAAACTAAAATTACTATATTGCGAACTATAACGAATAGTTCGTAACCTTGACTCGTTCTCTCTCTCACTAACACATTATAGCCATGAAAAAACATTTTATTTTATTCTTACTGGCACTATCCAGTATATCGCTGGGACTTTTTTCCCAAACACCCACACCGTTTGATTCGAAAATCAAGCAGGGGAAACTTGATAACGGGTTGACATACTTCATCCGGCAGAATGGACTCCCTCAAGGCCAGGCAAGCTTTTACCTGGTACAGAAAGTCGGTGCAATGCAGGAAGAAGATAACCAGAACGGGCTTGCGCATTTCCTGGAACACATGGCTTTTGGCAGCACAAAGAACTTCCCTAAGAATGTTCTCGATGCGGTTGAAAGAAGCGGTGGAAAGCTGGGCCCTAATCTCAACGCATACACTGCTTTCGACCAGACGGTTTACTACCTGTCTGATATCCCGGTGAAAAGCGAGGGTATAATCGATACCTGCCTGCTTATTCTACATGACTGGAGCGGATTCATTAACCTTGAAGCCGATGCAATTGATCGCGAACGCAAAGTTATCAAAGAAGAATGGCGGCAGAGGCAAGGATCATGGTCGCGCATAGACGAGAAACTGAAACAAGGCATCTTGCCGGGTTCGAAGTATGCCAAACGCTCAATCATCGGCGATATGGATATTGTGGAAAACTTTGAGTATGATGAACTGCGAGCCTATTATCATAAATGGTACCGCCCCGATTTGCAGGGGTTAATCATCGTAGGCGACATTGACGTGGATGATATAGAAAAAAGAATCAGGCAGATGTTCGTTGATGTTCCCAAACCAAACAATCCGGCCGAACGTATCTATTATGATGTTCCCGACAATGAAAGCCCGCTAATATCGGTGGTTACTGATCCCGAGGCTAGAGATATTACCCTTTCCATTCAGATTAAGCATGACGTCGTACCGCGTTCGCAGCGCAAAACACGCGAGTATCTGATAAACCAGTATATGACAAGCATGGTGTCGAATATGCTGTCGGCCCGTCTTTCCGAAATCAATCAGAAGCCCGATGCTCCGTTCGGGTCGGCGTACGCCTATTATGGCGGTTTTTACGGTACGGCGACCAAGGATGCTTTCACATTTCGTGCAAGTCCCAAGGAAGGAATGATTAATGAGTCGATGAATGTATTAATTACCGAAAAAGAGAGGGTGATGAAGTACGGCTTTACCGAGGGCGAGATATCGCGCGCCAAAACGAATTACATGAAAGATTATGAAGAACGTGCCAAGCGTAAAGATGCGGAGTATAACTCTAGCCATGTAAACAATATTTTGCATAATTTCCTCATAGACGGCCCAATCCCGGGCATCGAATACGAATATAACCTGATAAAGGAAGTACTTCCCAGTCTGGGCAAAAATGAATTCGACAAATTGGCTGTAAAACTTCTGGATGACAGCCGTAACCTGGTCGTTTCTGTTTCCGGTCCCGAGAAAGAGGGCTTAACTTATCCAACCGCTGCCGAAATAATCCGGATGTTTGCCACGGTTAAGGCTACTGACATTGCCCCGTATGAAGATTCGGTTCCGGAAGGACCGCTGGTTGACCGACTTCCCCCTCCGGGTAACATAGTTTCGGAAAACAGAATAGAAAAATACAACATAACGGAATGGACGCTGTCGAACGGAATGAAGATTGCGTTTAAGGTAACCGATTTTCAGCCCGATCTCATTGCTATGTCGGGGGTAGGCTTTGGAGGTACTTCGTTGTTCGGCGACAATGAGATTCTGAATGCGAACTATGCTTCGGCTGTTACCCACATAGGTGGGGTAGGTACTTTCAGTCCGCAGGATTTGAAGAAAGTTCTGACTGGAAAGAGAGCGATGGTAAGCGCTAATATCTCCAATCAGACTCAAGGTATAAGGGGATCTTCTTCCAAAGCCGACCTGGAAACGATGTTCCAGTTGATGTATCTTAACTTTACCTCCCCACGCAAGGATGTCGAGGCGTTCGAGGCATTCAAAGAACGCACCAGGAACTCGTATAAGAATCGGGATTCCAATCCTGATACGCATTTCAACGATTCAATCCAGTATGCCTTATTCGGAAACCATCCGCGCCTACTTATAATGAAGGAAGAACTTGTAGATAAGTTAAACTATGACCGTATGCTCGAGATGTATAAGACCTGTTTTGCCAATCCGGGCTCTTTTGTTATTAACTTCTCGGGAACGATTGATGAAGATGAACTTCGTCCGCTTGTCGAAAAATACCTGGCTTGCCTTCCTTCGGGGAATAAGGACATAAAGTTCATGGATCGCGATATGAAACCTCGGAAAGGTAAGTACGAAAAGCATTTTACCCGTAAAGCAGGAGAAGATAAAGCCGCCATATTTATTCAGTACAATGGATTTATACAACGGGTCGATACGCTTGCATTCCGTCTCCATGTATTGAATGGGGTTTTAAATACCACGCTAAGAGATGCTATGCGCGGAGATGCCGGAGGGGTGTATGGTGTCGGATCTCATTACAATACTGAAAGATTCCCTTCAGGGAAGACGGCTCTTACTGTCAATTTCAGTACAGACCCCAATCGTGTGGACGAGATGAAAGGAATTGTTTACCGCACGCTGCAAAAATTTGCGGATGAAGGTCCTGATGATGAAATCTTCAAAAAAGAAGTAGAGAATCAATTGAAAAACTATTCTTCTTATCAGAGAATGGATGGATTTTGGAATGCCATCATGGAGATTCTATGCTTCTATCATGAAGATGAGAATGGAAGTGTAGATTATCAGACTCAGATAAAATCGGTGAAAAAGGAAGAAATACAGAAAATGGTTAAAGACCTTCTATCCCAGGATAATGTGGTAGAAGTGATCATGGTAACTGAGAAACAATAACTACCGTTTATACAGTTTCATACTGTTGTTCCCCGTGAAGTAAGCCTGGTGCTCTTCACGGGGTTTTTTTTGCTTTTCTTGTTTGATTTATAGAAGGTGTTGCCGCCAAAGTAAGTCATTAATTTTATCTCCGATTAAAAAAATGCAATATTCGTTTAAACGAAATCCCAGCCTACCTACTCATTACCTATAACAACCGAAACTAAATTATGGATAAAAAAGATAAGATAGATTTATTGATGATAAGTGGCAAGTTACCACATTCTTCCTCCCCTAAGTCTCCTCAATTTAAAGTTAAATATATGGTAATTACCAATGCACTTATAAATTGGAATATCATTTTTTTACTAATTATATAATAAATATATATTGAATCCGTTTGTTTTTCTAAGAAGATACTATCTGTTTATAAATTAGGATATATAAAAGGATGGCATTTCAAACGAGGCGCTATTTTATAACACCTATTCGGAACACACATAACAGGAACGTGTGTTTACTTATGAGGAGTATGTACATAGTGCTAAATTATTAAATAGACGTCTTATGATAAAATTTATTATAATAATAGCAGTATGCGGTTTTATGTTTTGGGGTTGCAACAACCAGCCATCAACATCATTGGATGTAGGCAGAACACTGACAGCAACTAATCTAAACACGGAAAAACGTGACAGTATTCATCCTTATCTGTGGATTGAAGGAGGAAATAAATATGATTTTGGAATAGTCAGTGAAAAGAATAAAACTATCCCGATCGAAATTAAAATAAAGAATACGGGAAGCAACCCCTTGTTAATTTTAAAAACCGATGTGTCATGTGGTTGTATATCGGTAAAATATCCACAACAGCCGATTATGGTGGCTGAAAAAGAAAAGATTAATATCGTTATAAATACAAAGGGACAAAAAGGATATTTCAATAAAGTAATATATATAAATTCTAACGCTTTTAATAATGTTGAATTGTTCCGAATTGTCGGACAAATAAAATAGGAACCATTAAAAATGAGTTTTCTACATGAAAGTTATCCAATAAATCAATACACAGTATTCATCAAAAAGACGATTATGAAAAGATTTTTTTTAAAAGCAGTACCATTATTAATTTTGTTTATCAGCACATCTTGTTCCAATGACGAATTAATCTATAGTTGTGATGCTGAAGTAGATAAATGGGCAAAAAGTAATTTGGAGTTACTAAAGACGATGGAAGTTTCCGAGTTTTTAACTTTGGAAACGGAAGCACAACGAGCTAGCTTCAGGGCATTTTCACCTGAACAAAGATTGAGGGTTTGGATTAATAAAATGGATCAGGTACTAACACTTGAATGGAATGATATTGAGAAAGAACATATCCGACTCCTGAAATCGATCTTTATTGAAAATGCTATAGTCTATTCGTTGGAAGCTACTGAAGAGGATAAAGATGCTTTTAGAGTTTTGGGATATAAATGGGTTAAATATGCAACTGAAGTTCTGGATTGGGATCCCAGATTAGTTGGTGCTATTGCCGGAAATCCAAATATTTTATTGAACAAACAAGGTACATTGAAAATAGAAAACAATGGTTTAACAAAGGTAAAAACGCGCTCGGAAAAAACATGTGATTGTAACGATGATTATTGGATATGGCATGATTGCGGAGTTTATAAAAGTTGTGGATGGGGTGGTAATGATTGTGACAAAACATTCATGGGATGTGGATTAAGCTGGCTCGACCCCTGTGTTGCGTTATGTCAATAACTGGATAATATGAAAACATTTCTGAAATATTTTTGGATATTATTCATTTCATTTGCCATATACATACTGTTTACTCCACTAAGAGGGAACTTTTTAAGAATAGGTCCGTTAGAGGGTGTTTATTTGAGTTCCATTTGTTATCTCCTTATCTATTTTTTTTTAACATTGTTGTTACTTCATCACTATGGAAGAGAACTCAAAATATGGGGAATAATCCTATTGATAATTTTAGGAGCACTGAATTTTGAACTGATCCGCCTGATTACTCATTTTAATCTCACTCTAGGTTCGTTGCTTGAGTTTCAGATTAGGATATACGCTATTTTATCCGGATTATTGTTATATGTCGTAAAAAATAAAAGATTAAAAGCAATCATTAGTATTGTGCTTTTATCTGTAGGTCTTTGGGCTTCTTTTGCTGGGAATAAGTTGTGGATCACATATTTGGATAATAATGGTTATCACAATAAAATTGATAAGAATTTAAAGGTTCCAGATATTATGTTCGAGAATGGGGGCAATGAAACAGTAAACATAACCGATTATATTGGTTATTTTGTTGTGTTGTATTTTTGGGATTCTTCTTATGATAAGCAACTAGGGGAGTTTTCAATACTAGAGGAATTTTTTGAAGATTATTTAAATAATCCGGAACTAAAAATAATTCCGGTATTTTGCAGACAAAATGACAAAGGAGAAACATGGGCAACCGGAGTGAAAATAGTTCAAAGTCATAATGGTGCATTTAATATTATGTCAATGGATAGGAATGATTCCATTTTATCATCGCTTGGTATTAATGAACTTCCTAAGGCTCTTATTCTTAATAAAGAAAATGGGAAAATTTTCCACGGAACAATTAAAGAAAGTAAGAAAAAATGTGATTTGTTTTTTGAATATAGAAAATTAAAACAATAGCTTAATGACGGAGTCATCCAAGCTTTTTTATTCCGTGAACACTGAATGAAACACACTAAGGCTATACTACAATTAATGTTTTTAATGTTAATTTGCTTCGGCGCACTCTTTTTTAGAGTTGAGAGTCCAATAATAGCTATGGAAGATAAGTGGTTTGCAACAATTCTATTATTGTTGTTTGGACTTATTGTAAACAGTGTCCATAAATTAAAGTTCCCTTCTGGTGACTTTAAACGATTATTTAATAGATTCTCTGTGGTAGTGTCTATCTCTTGCTTTTTCTTAGCCATTTATGGGATAATGCAAAGAATAGCTATTTTTCCATCAAATTATCATTTAGGTATATCCGGCGGATTCGATAATCCTGCCGGCTATACAGCTTCTTTATGCGCTGGATTTCCAATGATTTTGTATCTCCTGAGGTTATACCGCTCAAAATGGGTAATTGGTAGTATAACTTTTGCTGGATTATTGATTATAATTTCCGTTATTTTGTCCGGTTCTCGAACTGGTATATTGAGCTTAACAGTTGTGCTTCTTATCTGGGTTTTGTTGAAAGTAAAAGTTACGAAAAGATTACTCATCTTGTTTTCCGTTGGAATTGTATTGCTCCTTTCCGTTCTTTATTTCTGTAAAAGGGACTCTGCTAATGGGCGTCTCCTTATTTGGCAATGTTCCTGGGGTATGATAAAAGAGAAGCCATTATTGGGTTATGGTATGAATGGATTCCAGGTAAACTATATGGATTATCAGGCAAACTATTTCGAGAAATATCCGGATAGTTTTTATGTAATATTAGCAGATAATACCAATCACCCATTTAACGAGTATCTTTTATTGCTGATAAATTATGGATTTGTCGGTTTTTTGCTTTTTATCGCTTCTTTATTTTTTCTTTGGAGGTCATATCGGTGTAATCCCTGTTTTGAGTCAAAGGTCTCTTCAATCTGTTTGATAGGAATTGCTGTGTTTTCTTGTTTTTCTTATCCGCTATCTTATCCTTTCGTATGGGTAATGATGATATTTAGTGCGTATGTAATTATTTCATCAGCAAATTATTCAATAAAAATTCCCCTCCCAATCAGAAAAGCTATTTATATAGCTACTATTTGTTTATCATTATTGTTAATTATTATTGTTTATAAGCAAATGCTATATCATATTACTTGGGAAAAGACGGTAAGAACATCCATTATAAGACAAACCGATCAGACATTTATCCAATACAAAAAACTTCAGCCTAAACTAAGAAAAAATCATTTGTTTCTGTACAACTATGCAGCAGAACTTAATTCTAGTGGTTATTATTCTCAAAGCCAACAGATAGCCGAAGAATGCAATAAATTTTTCACAGATTATGATCTTCAACTTTTAATGGGCTATAATTGCGTAAAGATGGAGCAATATTCAAAAGCCGAGGAATATTTCGAACAAGCAGCAAACATGTGTCCTGTTCGATTTATTCCTTTGTATGAATTGATGAAAATATATCAATTAAAAGAAGAGAAATCAAAAGTTAAAGATATTGCAATAAAGATACTCAATAAACCAGTGAAGATTCAGTCGGGAAAGATAAAGAGAATAAAAGAAGAAGCACAGGAATACTTACGACTCTATTAATAACTGATTAGTATAAATGGTATCACAATGATATACTCATGTACCAATTTCGGAACTGTTGAAATAATATAAATAAATGAATATAAGAATAAATCTTTGTTTTTTCGCTTACTTAGTTTTAAGCGGTTGCCAGTTAGATACTAAACTTGATTATGCTTTGGAGTTAGCAGGGGAAAATAGGTGTGAACTTCAAAAAGTCCTTGATCACTATTCTTTAAATAAAGATGATACTCTACAGCTAAGAGCTGCACTTTTTTTAATAGAGAATATGCCTGGGCACAAAACCTATTATGGAAAAGTAGTCTCTAATTACTATATTAGAATTGATAGTATACTTGAATTGGAATTGCATCCAATGCGCAAACGTGAATTAATAGATTCAATAACAGTTTATTATCCCGATTTGGATGATTATATTGTTGAGGATGTGAAAGTTATTAATGCCGATTATTTAATAAAGAATATTGATCAGGCGTTCGTTCTTTGGCAAAGCAAAACATGGAATAAGGGAATGACATTTAATGAATTCTGTGAATATCTCTTGCCCTATAAAATTACTGAATTTCAAGTCATCCAGAATTGGAGAGATTCATTATCTATAAAATTTGATCATGAATTTAGGGATGACACCCCTTATCCGGTGTTTAATAGCCGTTTTTTCCCATCTCTACCGGCAATATATTATAGTGAAGCAATAAAAAATAAACTTGGAATATATCTTACCCATTATGATCATTATGGATTCTTTGCAACTTCTTCTTTATCCCGATTGGCTTATGGTATTTGTGACGATTATACAACACTTGGAGCTGCTGTATTAAGAAGTCATGGTATTCCTGTCGTTACAGAATATATCCCAAGTTGGACAACAGCGGATATGGGGCACAAGTGGTTTTCAATTCTAAATAAAGGAAAGAATATTGCATCTCCGTGGGGAATTGAATCACGTCCGGGTGATCCTTTTTTTCTTGAGAATATGTATCCCAAAGTTTTTAGATACACTTATGCGGCTGAACCAAAATATGCAGAATATTTGGCCAATGCTAAATACATTCATCCGTCTATCACACCTTTTCAGAAGGATATTACGGCAGACTATGTGCGTACAAGTAACTTAAATATTCCGGTTAATAATTTAAATATTAAGGACAAGTATGTCTATATCGCTCTATTTGATAATATTCAGTGGACAATTGTTGATATAGGTGTTTTAAATAGAAAAAATGCCAATTTTGAAAATATGGGTCGTGGAATTGTTTATTTAGTATTTGGTTATACCGGATACAATCTTATTCCTATATCTTTACCTTTTCTTTTAGATTTTGATGGTTCAATTAAATATTTTAAGTCAGAAGAAAATGGAGAAAGCCATTCTGTTAGACTAACACGTAAATTTCCTCGGAAAGATATTGTCGAAACAATGGAGGAAAAGATTCTTGGTGGAAAGATTCAGGCATCAAACAATAAAAGTTTTTCTGATTATAAAACTTTTTATACAATTGATTCACTGATGTTTCCAGATATTGCTCACTTTGTTAATAACGATAATTATAGATACTGGCGTTACTGTTCTCCATCGGGAAGTAATTGTAATATAGCGGAACTTGCATTCTTTGAAAAAGATAGTAGTAATAATACTCCTGTGGCGGGTGAAATAATTGGCACTATAAATGAAATTTCGGACAACAGCCCAGAATGGAAAAAAGAAAATGCATTTGATGGTAATTGGTTAACCATGTTTCAATATGCAAAAGAAGATGGAGGGTGGATAGGCTTGGATCTTGGAGAGCCTAAATGTATTAATAGATTTAGATGCGTACCACGAAGTGATGATAATAATATACATTATGGTGATACATATGAACTTTTATATTGGAATAATAAATGGCAGTCTTTAGGACAGCAAGTTGCGGAAGAAAAGTATTTGATATTCAATAATGTTCCTAAGAATGCATTGCTTTTACTTAAAAACAATACTCAAGGTAAAGAAGAAAGGATTTTTACTTATGAAGATAATAAGCAAATATGGCAATAAATAACAAGCTGTTTTTATTACTTTTGTAAAGATGAAAATAACCATTGAAAATAAGCATCCCACTAAAAATCAAGAATATGAGAAGAATTACCTTTGCACTTCACCGGGAAGTAGCACTGCAAGGTGTATCTATATACGGGCTAAAACAAACCTACGAATTAGCCCTAATTATTAGGCAAGAAAGATGAAGTGTCGCATATCCCGCCAATGATTAAAAAAATGACTGATGCTGCCCGGAAACATTTTTATGATAAGAAAACGGGTCTTTTTGCAGGGATTGAAAACAAACAGATATCCTACTCTTCACAATTGTGGATGATTATTGCCGGAGTACCCACAAAAGCCCAGGCTCAAAAAGCTTTGAAGGCTTTAGCCACAGTCGATAATGTAGTTCCTACCGGAACACCCTATGCCTATCATTATTATATTCAGGCCTTACTTAATTGCGATTTGCGCAATGAAGCAAGAGAAGCACTCGTAGACTATTGGGGAGGCATCGTGAAGAAAGGAGCTGATACCTTCTGGGAGGCATACGACCCGAATGACGATTTCATTTCTCCTTACAATTTCTTCCCAATGAATAGTTATTGCCATGCCTGGAGTTGTACACCGGTATATTTCATCCGTAAGTACCCCGATATATTTCAGGTAAACACAAACAATAAGTAAATATACGTTAAATTTTCTCATTCTGTTTTATTGAATGAGTTCAGGATCATGGCACAGGGGTTTCGTATAGAAATATCTGGATAAGGAATCTGTAATTTATATGTTTTGTGTTCAATTATCATGTATCTTTGCATGATAATTGAACAACAAAAAGTAATATGGCAAAATATTCTCTTCTGGGGCTTACCTTGAACGAGTTGAAGTCGGTGGTGAAAGATTTAGGTATGCCCGCATTTTCTGCCAAGCAGATTGCATCATGGCTATATACAAAACATATTTCGTCCATCGACGAAATGACCAACCTTTCCCTTAAACACCGCGAATTGCTGAAGGATGGCTATGAAGTGGGTCGTTCCGCTCCGGTCGAATCCATGAAATCTGTCGATGGAACCATCAAATACCTTTTTCAGACAGCCGGCAATCATTTTGTCGAAGCTGTTTATATTCCCGATGACGACCGGGCTACCCTTTGCGTATCCTCCCAGGTAGGGTGTAAAATGAACTGTAAGTTCTGCATGACTGGTAAACAAGGTTTTTCATCCCAATTAACCGCCGGAGAAATAATCAACCAGATAAGTTCACTTCCCGAACGCGAAAATCTAACCAATGTTGTTTTCATGGGTATGGGCGAACCACTCGATAACCTGGACGAAGTACTCAAAGCCCTTGAAATAATCACTTCGGATTATGGCTTTGGCTGGAGCCCTAAACGGGTAACTGTATCTACCATTGGCTTACGCAAAGGCTTGCAGCGTTTTATCGAAGAAAGCGATTGCCACCTGGCAGTTAGCCTGCATTCGCCTATTGCAGCACTGCGGTCTGAGTTAATGCCTGCCGAACGCGCATTCCCGGCAAAAGAAATTGTTGAACTACTTCGCAATTACGATTTCAGCAAGCAACGCCGATTATCTTTTGAATACATCATCTTTAAAGGTGTAAACGATTCTCAGGTATATGCCAAAGAAGTAATTAAACTGCTTCGTGGATTGGATTGCCGTATCAACCTCATCCGTTTCCATGCCATCCCGGGAGTCGATTTGGGAGGACCAGACATGGAAACAATGACTAACTTCCGCGATTATCTT
>DAMCMT010000056.1:0-2135 GCA_032108265.1 Bacteroides sp. | reverse complement strand
CACGGAGTATTCACCACCATCAGGTCATCCCGTGGTGAGGATATATATGCCGCCTGTGGAATGCTTGCAGGAAAGAAGCAGTGAAAATCTCCTGTCTTTTATCTTTTTAACTTAACTTTTCACTTTTATCTTTTCACTTTTATCTATGTTTGTAATGAACTTAAAAACCGGATATCATGAATAGAAGTTACTTATTGCTTGGAATACTTGTCATAATGACGATAGCAACGTCCTGTAAAGACAAGGGATTTAAACCCACATCGAGCGGACGTCCTTATGAACTTATCGTAGTTATTGATGCCGATTTATGGGAGCGGCCTGCCGGCAGGGCATTGTTTGATGTGCTTGATACTGATGTGCCTGGATTGCCTCAAAGTGAACGATCTTTCAGAATGATGTCTACAACACCCAATGGTTTCAATACTACCCTGAAACTTATCAGGAATGTTATCATGGTTGAGGTGTCGCCTGAACGATATACCCAGGGCAAATTGAATTATGCCAGCGATGTATATGCCCAGCCACAGATGATAATGACCATACAAGCTCCGAATGAAGAAGAACTCCAAAAAACAATCGAAGAGAACAAGCAGGTTATTATTGATTTCTTTACTCGTGCCGAGATGAATCGCCAGATCAGGATTTTAGAAAATGCTCACGACGATTATATCAAGACCAAAGTATCGAGTATGTTTGACTGTAATGTTTGGGTATCAGGCGAATTGAATAATGTGAAGATAGGGGAGGACTTTATTTGGGCATCCTCCAATACAGCCAGTAATAATATGAATTTTGTGATATATTCTTATCCGTATACTGATAAAGAAACATTTACGGAAGAATATATTCTTCATAAACGCGACTCGATCATGCAAATCAATATACCCGGTTCTAAGGAAGGTATGTACATGACTACGAATCATAATGCAGTAATCAGCAAGCCCATCAGTGTTCATGGACAGTATGCTTACGAAGTACGTGGCCTATGGCGTATGAAAGGCGATATGATGGGAGGCCCGTTCGTATCACACACCCGTTTGGACGAAGCCAACCAACGTATTATTACTGCCGAAATATTTATTTATTCACCCGATAAACTTAAAAGAAACCTGGTTCGGTTTATGGAAGCATCATTGTATACATTGAAACTTCCGGGAGAACGGACACCAATGGAATTAGAAGATTGAAAATGGAAAATTGAAAATTGAGAATTGGAAACCAATAGCAATGCCTATCTTTGCAGTTCATTTTCAATTCTCAATTTTCAATTCTCAATTTATTGAACATGGAAGTAAACAAAATAAGAGTTGGTATAACCCAAGGGGATATCAACGGAGTGGGTTATGAAGTAATCCTGAAAACATTTGCAGATAATTCTATGCTGGAATTATGTACGCCGATTATTTATGGTTCGCCCAAGGTAGCGGCCTATCACAGGAAATCACTTGATTTGAATACTAATTTTAGTATAATCAATTCGGCGACCGAAGCCAGCTATAATAAACTAAGTATAATAAATTGTTCCACAGACGAGGCCAAGGTGGAGTTCTCAAAAGCTGATCCGGAAGCAGGTAAAGCCGCCTTTGCTGCATTAGAAAAAGCGGTAAATGATTATAGAGAAGGGCTCATAGATGTATTAATCACGGCTCCGATAAACAAAAACACCATACAAAGCGCCGACTTTAACTTCCCTGGACATACCGAATATCTTGAGGAAAGGGCAGGAGACGGAAACAAGTCACTGATGATTCTCATGAAAGGAGACTTCAGAATGGCGCTGGTAACAGGGCATATTCCCTTGAAAGATGTGCCATCAACTATTACCAAAGAATTGATTCAGGAAAAGCTACGTATATTCAATCACACTCTGAAGCAGGATTTTGGTATTGGTAGCCCACGTATAGCCGTGTTATCCCTTAATCCGCATGCGGGTGACGATGGTCTTATCGGCAAGGAAGAGCAGGAAATAATTATCCCTGCCTTACAGGAAATGGCATCGAAGAATATATTATGCTATGGTCCTTACCCTGCTGATGGATTCATGGGTTCGGGCAATTTCGAGAATTTCGATGGCATATTGGCCATGTACCATGACCAGGGACTTACCCCGTTTAAAACATTGGCTATGGAAGACG
>DAMCMT010000055.1:0-29190 GCA_032108265.1 Bacteroides sp. | reverse complement strand
CGCGAACCTAATAGCTTGCCAAAGCTATATTTATTATGTACCCTTACGGGCGCACTTGCAGGTGGTCAGGGGGAATCCGGCCTTAAAGCCTGCAACCAACTACCTCCTGGGATTACAATACGGATGGAGAAAAGGTATTGTGGATATAAACTTTCTGACAAGTTACCGGTATGTCGATAAGATGATTATGAAAGAGTTGCACCGTGAAGATGGTTTGTTTATCAGTGTTTTCAACAATCAGCGTAACTTCCGGAAGCTAAACAGTGAGTTATCATTCAATATTGGTCCGGTGAACGACATTATCCAGCTTTCGCTTACCGGTGGGATAAATCGTTACCGCAGTAAAGGGCACAACTACGACCATAAGCATACGAACTTCTACTACAGGGTGCAGGTTATCGGCATGTATAAGAAGTTTTCGGCTGTATTCAATATTTACAGTCCTTATGATAATCTCCTGGGCGAACTACTGTACCGGGGCGAGAACAATCATAATTTTATGCTGAACTATAATCAAGGTAAGTTTACGGTAGGTGCCGGTATTATGTATCCCTTTTCCACTAAATATAAGCGCGTAAGCGAAGTTTGGAATATATATACTCCACTGAAGACAGATGGATATATCAATGACTTCTCCCGGATGATACTGCTAAGATTTTCGTGGAATTTCAATTATGGGCGTAAAGCAAAAACAATAGACCGGCGGTTAAATAATAGTGATACGGACTCGGGGATAATGAGGGCGAATTGACGGACGAGGCCGGAATCGCAGCAAATATGAATACGAAAACGACGTTTGGGATATAATTGCAGAAACACAGACGAGAATCAGATTGAATTAATCTGTATTTTTACTGTCAATCCGCAATCTCATTTGTATGCACCTCATTAACTATTATCGTATATATCTGTTTGCTTTGTTTATCATGCTTCTTTTGTCATGTGGGGAACAGCAAAATCCGGAGTTCTCATCTACCCTTGCCCGGGCCGAAGCCATTATGCATAATCATCCCGATAGTGCGTTGCATTTGCTACAGGAAATGCCTGTACCACCCCACGCAAACAAAACTCAGCATGCAACCTGGTGTTTGCTTATGAGTCAGGCCCGAAATAAAAAACTGCTTCCAGTGAGCGACTCATTGCTCAATATCGCCGCCGGATACTTCGAAACGTGCGACAATCCGCAGCGAAAAGCCCTGCTATGGTACCTTCAGGGAGATATCCATGCCGATAATCATGAAACGATAGAATCAATGAATTGTTATCTTAAATCGGCCGGAGAGATTGAAAAGACAGAAGATTACACGTTAGCTTACCTGCTTTATCTAAGGATTGGCGACATTTATAATTACCGGCGATTGCCCGAATATGCGGAAGAGAATATACGCAAGTCACTGCATTATGCCCGGTTGTCCGAGAGTTACACCAATATTTCATACGCCCTTATTTACCTTGCCCGCATGTATTCGGTGCGTGCCGATTGGGACGAGGCGATTGAATGCTATCTGCAAGCAGTGAATGCGTCTAAAATATCGGGTGACCAAAACAGTCTCGGGAGTGCGTTGCACGAAATTTCAGTAATGTATTGCATGAAGCGTGATTATGATACTGCCCTGGAATATCTGATGAAATCCATGAAGGTAAAAAGAGAAAATAACATAATCATGCATCATTCGTTCCTGCGACTAGGCGAAATTTACCGGCTTCAGAACAGAACCGACTCAGCGCAACTTTACTTTGAGAAGGCCACAGAAGCAACCGGTTTATATACCCGCCTTGCGGCTTACCAGGGACTGTATTATCTGAATAAGAACATAAGGAATTATCCGGCAGCCATACAATATAGCGACTCTTTATGGTTTTATCAGGACACCATCCGGAATATGGAGCACACCAGAGCGGTACTTGAAATGCAGGAAAAATACAAGCACGAAAAAATACTGAACGAGAAGAACTTACTAAAAATACAAAAAGATAAGTTGGCTAAGAATACATTGGCGGGTGCAATCTTTATCCTGACTCTTCTTGCGGTTATCATCTTCTTGTACCAAAATAAGCTGATACGCAGGCAGAAAACCATACGGAATAATGAAGAACAACTTCAGGACTTTTCAATGAGGTTGCGCGAAAATCAATCCGTCATTATTAATAACGAATGCCATATTCAGGAACTTATTGCAAGTCTGGAACAGAATAAGGACGAGTTGGAATCCATGCGCGAACAGCAAAATGCCATAGAAGGTATGAAAGAGGAAAACGAGATGCTAAAAGCAGAAAACGAGAAACTCATGCAAAATATCTCTCAAACTTCCCGCCTGATACAAAAAGAGCCGGAAGAAGTGAATGTTTTCGGGACACTTTCGGGCGAAGTTCAGCGCCTGCGTACCCGCGAGAAATTCCTTACATCGCAGTTAATAAAAGGAACGGAGGTGTTGGATAATCTCCGCCAACATCCCCACTTCCTCAGTATTGCTCAATGGGAAGATGTAAAAAGCGCTATAAACTGGTTATTCGATGACTTTACCGAAAGATTACTAGCCGATATACCTACCCTGAATGAAAGTGATATCCAAATCTGCTGTTTGATGAAGCTCCACTTGCAGGTGGCCGAGATTGCTACGCTCTTGGGCATTTCACCTGCATCTGTCTCGAAACGGAAACTCAGGCTCAAGGAGCGTATAATGGCGGAAGGGGGTAGGCCATGGACCAAAAGTCAGTCGTTTGATGTCTGGTTGTGGGAATATTGAAGTCATTGTAGATGTAGTCAGTCGGGTCGCGTCTCCTAATTGTCCATATTTGGTGATTATCCTGTTTGTTAAGTCGCTTATATTTAGCATGTTATAAGATTCTTTCAGTCCATCTTCCGTATATGAGTAAATCATGGAAATTACGGTGAATGGTAATAACTTTGCAACATAATGCTTAATAACCAGTTATGAAGAAATGTATTATTTTCCTTTTTCTTATAGCGCTATCGATAAATTTGTACGCTCAATCCCTTACGGTTGAAGGTAAAGTCCTCGACCGGCAACAACAGCCGATAGGATATGTTTCGGTAGCCTTATTAGCCGATGATAATTCAACCCTTGTTACCGGCACAATAACCAACGATGAAGGTACATTCGTATTATCTGGCATCAAGTCTGGTAAATACATCATTTCCTTAAGCTATATAGGGTACACACCGCAAAAGCAGGAGATAGATGTAATAGCAAATCAAAAGCTTAGCTTTGTTTTGGAGGAGGATGATTATCTGTTGGGAGAGGTGGAAATTACTGCTGACAGAAGCCAATATGTCAGGCAATCGGCCACCGGGAAAACATTTATGCTTTCGGCAACAGCCATTCAAAAGAAAGATATTCTGGAAGCCTTGCAGGAAATACCTACTCTGGATATAGACGTCAATACCCGTAAAATATCCCTTGCCGATGGTAGTAAACCTCTTATTCTTATAAATGGCATACGGCGTGAAGGAGGATTATCGTCTATCAATGCCGAAGATATACTTTCGGTTGATGTTGTACCCACATCCTCAGCCGAGTTTATGCAGCAGGGATACACTAGTGTCGTTAATATAAAGGTAAGGAAGACTGAAAGCAGATATACATCCGTCAATGCCGGATTGTATAGTCATCCGTTACTGGTTTTTGGTATGGGCGATGCTGCCGTGGAGTTTGGTAACAGTAAGTATTCTCTTTATTTTTCGGGCGAGGGTTTTGGCTTTCTCAATAACAAATTAGATATGGAAGAGAGTAGCGAAACCCAACTGACTTCCCGGTTGCTTCAATATAAAAGAGAGGCTGATTACTGGGATATGCGCTTTACAGCCGGTGGTAACCGTAGTTGGTCGGATACCGATTACAGTTCGTTCAGTGCCGGTATAGGTTATATTCCGCAATTGAGCAATGCTACCGGAAATACCCGGTTAACAAATAAAGTGGACAATAGCCTTAACAACTATATATATAACCGGCAGTTTGATGATAAACAACTCTTTGGTTCACTCAATCTTTATCATAAACATACTTTCAGTGGATCCAGCCTGGAACTGTTATTATCCATGAATATAAGCGACAATAAGAACATTGCCAACCAACAGGAAAAAGGGGAAGCAGGAGAGTTCTTTACTAATTTCGATTTTCGCAATCAGCGAATGAGTGGATATTTTAACCCCGGGTTTCATTTCCGTTTGGGAAAGTTTGAATCAAAAGTAGGATTGAATACTTATTATCAATACAATAACATCAAGAGGAATGAAGGAGTAAAATCTGAATTCGACCATAAAGAATGGAGCGAATATGCTTTCATAGATATCAGTCGTGCCTGGGATAAGTTTTCTTTCATGGCTTCAGTTGGTGTAGATTGGGTGTCCAGGGATGTTTCCGGACATACCGATAAGTATTTCAATATTCGTCCTGTAGCCAGTATGGCTTATAAGTTTAATGACCATCATGCACTGAATATCAATTATAGTATGCAGGCGACACCACCGGACGTAGTGGAACTAAATCCCTATAATACATCCTCAGACACACTTTCAATCAGCATCGGTAATCCCTACCTTAAGCCATACCGCACTCACCGTGCCCGGTTCGCATATACCTTTACCGGGGGTGGTTTTTATGCTGAACCATTCGTCTCATTCAGGCGTATTGATGACGCTATTGTTTCTTCGGGCAGTACAAATGCCGAAGGACAGTACCAGCAAACACTTGTTAATGAAGAATTCAGCAACCTTTGGAGTGGGGGAGCCATTTTAAGATATTCCATACCGAAAGTTGGGTTTATCGGATTTAATCTCGCTTATAACCGGATCAGCTTTCCGGAAGTTAATCAATCAGACGATTATTTTTCGGGCAGGCTGAACTGGGGCTTAGGATATAAGAAATTATACTTCTCGGGTACATATCCGTTAGCAGTGAAATCATATGCAAAGTATCAGTACAACTATTCCTCTCCCGATTCGCGGTTTACACTATCCTATGCTGTATCACCCCAATTGGACATTTCGGCGGGTATGCGGTTTGTATTTAATAAGCATCATACGGAACGGCATATAAATATGCCCGGATATTCGTATCACTATAATAACCAGTTTACAAACAGGGGGCATATAGTAATGTTCGGACTTCGTTATAAATTCCAGAACAAGCGCACGGAACAGAAGCCTAAAATACCAGTAGAACAGGATAAAGGATTCAGGCTTATAGCTGAATAATGTAAGATTATCTTTTGTCTGTTATAACTTGTTCGAGTTTGTGACTTGGGATAATCCACATTAAAGCCACAATTACATAGCATGCAATTGATATTCCAACATGCACGAAAGCAAGAGCCATGCCGGTAATGTACAAAGCAATGGAAATTCGCTCTTTATTCCCTTGGCTGATGGTTCTTGCCAATTTTTCCTTCTCTTTATGTAGTCGTACCAGTACTACCTCTAAAAGGCGGAATGCTATGGCGCTCATCAACAATATCAGCCCGTAAATGGCAACGGGCACTGCATCCAGATGGTTTTCGCCCATCCAACTGGTGGTAAAAGGTATCAGTGAAAGCCAGAATAAGAGATTCATATTTGCCCAGATTACCTGTGTGTTCACCCGTTCAATAGCTTGAAAAAGTAAGTGGTGGTTGAGCCAATAAATAGAAAGATATATAAAACTCAGGACATAGCTCAACAGTACAGGAATCACTGGTACCAGTGCACTCCATTCCTTACTTTCGGGAGCTTTCATTTCGAGCACCATGATGGTGATGACAATGGCGAGTATGCCGTCACTAAATATTTCTAATCTGGTTTTATTCATAATTCCCTGTTGTTTAATAATCAAGAACAAGGGAAATTATGCAAATGTTTTTATGTATTATCTATGTGATTGTCTTTTTATCAATATTATACCAAAAAGTAGCATTAACCCGGTAAGTACAAATGCCCATATGTTGCAAGTCCGGGATTCTGCTTCCAGTACATAATCATGTGTAAGGAAACGGTAAGCAGTCAGGCGCCACACAAGTGAATCATTATCTCGTAGCTGTGTGTTGGCGCGTGTAATCTTGCCGGGCATTTCCAATCTGTAATCTAATATATAGGTAAATACTTCCAGAGCGTCCGTTTGTTCCTGTACACGGCTTTCTATTTGTGTTGAATGCCGGGCGTAGAAAGTGGAAAACGTATTGTCGCCCAAAACTTTATCAACTGTAGGAGCAATGAATGTATTTACGCTTTGCCAGTTGTGGGAGCTGTATCCTGAGTTTCCGTACAAAGTACCGTTAAGTCCGGATAGCCTTTTCATTAATTCTTTCTCTCCAGCTTGTTGTAGTTCCTCGTTGATTGCGTTCATCGTAATTTCGAATTCGCAACGGGTCAGCCAGCTTTGGAATTCATTCTCCAGTCCGCCCAGGTATACGGATTGTTCCATGCCGTTCATTCCTTCGAGCACGGAATTATCACCCTGAAAGAATATGCGTTGTTCCATTTCGTTCAGGTAGTTATCTATTGGATAGGGTATCATATTTTTCAGATTGCTGCATACCGCCCGGTAATTATAGTATGTGTAGAACCAGCGGAATCTTTTATCAAGTGTTTCAACGGGCTTGGCTAGTGGTTTCATGTGCTTACGGGGTGTAACAGTGTTACTGTAATCTTCAAAAGATGAGAAATGAGACTCGGCATGGATATTCCATTCCACATCGTATCCGAAAACGGTGCTTTTCAAAACCGAGTCATAGGGAACTACCTGCCAGTTATCATCTACCATAAAAATGAAAGGACTGTTATCCTTATTTCCGGCCATAAAAGCCGAATCACCTTTCGCAAATGATTCACGTTCAATACTTCCGTCAGGATTTATACGGGTTTTTACATGCTGATATGTTTCGCAGGAACTTATGCAAATAAGCATGAATAATACTGGAATTAGTTTATATGTTTTCATGATTCTTTTCATTTTATCGGGTTATAGTTGTTAAGGTTGAAACGGTTCATACGTGCCTGTTTCTTCTCTAGCAGATAAGGAATAAGTAACCGGCTTTTTTCACGTAATCCCAGTTCGGGTGAGGATAGTTCAGGTATTTCAGATACTACAATCGATACCCGGGTGGGAATAGCTATTTGGTTATCTACATACATATTCTTTGGCGTTTCTGCGGGCGATGGATAGAAGAATGTTTCGCTTACAAGAAAACAAATCAATAAGCTTGCAGCTATGGTGGATACCCATCCAGTTATACGGATAATACTGCCTTTAGAATTCTTTCTTTGTGGTAACGTACTGATATTTTCCATAATACCGGCTGTTAATTCATCCGGATTCTGTAGTACGGGGTTATGGCTTTTCATTTGATGAATAAGCCGTTCGTAAGTTTTATCTTCTGCTTTCATAACCGGATATTTAGTTTTTCTATTCGTTCCCTGATTTGTTTCTTGGCCAGGTAAAGGTTACTCTTAATCTGGCTTGCCGACAAACCGGTAATTACTTTTATCTCATCCGTATCCAACTCTTCCATTTCGCGAAGTGTGAATACCAGACGCTGTACGGGTGGAAGTTCTGCTGTTATGTTGCCAATCAATTCCTGTAATTCACGGTTGATAAGGCTCTCTTCTATATTTTCGCCCGTGAGAATTATCAGACCGGAGAGGTCGGTACCTGTAGCAAGCGCTCCCGGGGTACGCTGCAACACCCTTAAACGGTCGTAAGATACATTTGTGGCTATTTTGTATAGCCAGGTCGTGAAGCGATAACGGTAGTTGTACGTACGCAGGGATAGCCAGACTTTCACAAACGTTTCCTGAACCATGTCTCGTGCTTCGTCTTCATTGCAAAGCAACCTGAAAGCAAGCCTGAAAACCAGTGACTGATGCTCCGCAACCAGTCTAGCAAATGCCCGGGCGTCTCCTTGCTGGCTTTGGATGATAAGTTTTTCTGTCTGGCTTTGTTCCATAATTGATCACGGTCTTTATAATATGATACGGTGAAAAACGGGAGAAGTCAATTTGCCGATATTCTTTTGGGGATAGTCGACAAATAGTATAGTAGTTTTCACCTGATGGAAAGTAAAGTTAAAAAAAAAGAGGATACCAAAAAAACATATGTACTAGGGAATTACCCGTTCGATTCTGTTTTATTAGTATCCTCAACGGCACATTATTAATTGTCGAAAAAGATATTCACGAAAAGCGAACATTCATGGTTCATCGACTGTAGCCGTCCTAAGTGTATCAGATGTTCTAATCAGACTTTCAAATAATCAAAAGCTTCAATATGCTTAATCTGATGCATTAGTATAGTTATAATGTTTAAGAGGTGCATAATGTTTTTAAAGATTATGCGATAACGGTCTTTTTAGTGTTTATTAGCGAGTGCGTGGTTATCACCGATAAATATTTTCTCCTTTTATAATTAAAAAAAGAAATAGAAAGTTTAAATTTGCATTATCACAAAGCCTTCAGGCTATCTGGAAATTAACTAAATCCTTTAAGATATGAAAAAGAAATTTGTATTATTAGCAGCGTTAATTATCAGTATTACTTCCTGCGAAAAGGATAACAACACTCCCGAGCCGGAAAAACCTGAGCCCAAAGTTTTCACTTATACTTATACCGGCAAACACGAGATTAAGGATTTCAATGTTTATACCGGCCCGCATGGTGAAAAAGTTGATATGCCCAATGAAAAGACTAGAAATTTCTGGGGGAAAAACTCTATGTTGGAGAAGGTAGGCTACCCAACTATCATTATAAATAAAGAAAAAAGCAAACTATACCTGATTGATGAATTCTCAAAATTGGATTTTCCGCTCCGGATATCAAACGATACATTGTATTTTAATGACACAGAATATTTGGGAGTTTTCACTACCGATACTTCCTTTATGCACAACAGGGCATTCTATTTTATCCACCATAAAGGTAAATACAATGAAGAGTCCGGATTATGGTGGGGAGGACATCAAGGAGAATGGCACGCATACGAAAAAGCAAGTATCAATGAATTCCTTCACGAAAATGCTTCGTTTAAGTCATTGAAAGATATGACCCTGGAATCGGATACTATAGCATGGTTAACCGAATATTACGAATATAAATTAACAGAAAGTGAGTAATATTCCGAATATTTATTATCTTTGCCGAAAATTATACTATTATTAACCCTTAAACCATATAGAAAGGGTAACGATTATGTTGGAGAAATTGTAAAATCAGTACTTGGAACTAAGCCGGTTCATCGGGAGGATGAGCCCTAACTATCTATGATTAGTTCCGCAATCAAAAACAAATTTATTATTTTATAACTGCCCGTACGCAGGCAAATGTTTTTTTGCGTCCGGACAGGCAGGAGGTAATTCGGTGTACAACAATGTTCACCGTGTAGCCGGGCATATCATCACTTATAATAACAAGAATGATTGGTAATCAGCAAATACCGCCCGGTTTCACCCTCTATGCCAACATAACCCTATTATTGTATGGGAATACAACCTAAAGAATTAAGTAAACTGGGATATACAAGCAATGTAGCCCGTAGCCTTGCTGTGAATATTGTAAACAAGCATTGCAAACACGACACCAAACAGCAGATTACCACTGTACTGGCCGACCTGCTTCAATATCCCGAAAAATATAAAACCAGCGAAGTGTGGAGCAAACTGGCCGAACACTTTGCACCAACCAGAAACGAGCGCATTTTTACCACTTACGAATTGCGCCCGGAACCACTAACTTGTACTACTTATGGAAACAAGTATATCGAAAGTCTGGCTAAGCAACAGATGCAACTAGCCATGCGGCTTCCGGTAACAATGGCCGGTGCGCTGATGCCCGATGCGCATGCCGGTTACGGACTACCTATCGGGGGTGTAGTGGCTGTAGATAATGCAGTGATACCTTACGCCGTAGGGGTCGATATTGGTTGCCGCATGCACCTGACGGTTTTCGATGCAGGTATCGAGTTCCTGAAAAGGTATTCGCACCAGATAAAGGAAGCATTGAAAGAGTACACACATTTCGGTATGGAAGGTTTTCTGCATTTTGAGCAAGAACATGAAGTTCTCGACCGCGAGGAATTCAGGCAAACGGAACTGCTGCGTATGCTTCACGGTAAAGCCGTCAGGCAGTTGGGAACTTCGGGAGGTGGCAACCACTTCGTTGAGTTTGGCGAACTGGAACTGGCCGATGGTAATGTATTCTGTCTGCCCACCGGAAGTTATACGGCATTACTTTCGCACTCCGGTTCGCGGGGTATGGGGGCTACTATCGCACGGCATTACAGTAATATTGCCCGTCAGGTATGCAAACTTCCACGCGAAGCGCAACACTTTGCATGGCTGGGATTGGATACCGAAGCAGGACAGGAATACTGGATGTCAATGAACTTGGCGGGCGATTTTGCCCAGGCATGTCATGAGCGTATCAGTATCAATCTTTCCAAAGCACTGGGACTGAATGCGATAAGCAGTGTAAGCAATCACCATAACTTTGCGTGGCGCGAAGAGATTGCTCCCGGCAGATATGCTATTGTTCACCGCAAAGGGGCTACTCCCGCCGGTAAAGGTCAGCCCGGGCTTATTCCCGGCAGTATGGCTACACCAGGTTATCTGGTTTGCGGAAAGGGTGTGGCAGAATCGCTCAACTCTGCTTCGCACGGCTCAGGACGAGCCATGTCGCGGCAGAAAGCGAACGAACAGTTCACCCGTTCAGCATTGAAGAAAATGCTTACAGCAGCAAATGTTACTCTTATTGGAGGCAGCATCGAGGAAATACCACTGGCTTACAAAGATATCGACCGCATTATGGCAGCGCAACAATCTCTTGTAGATGTTCATGGCAGGTTTATGCCACGAATTGTACGAATGAATAAAGAATAAACAAACATGAATAATAAAATATATCTTCATATAACCTCAGGGCGTGGCCCGACCGAATGTTGCCGCGTAGTTGCCCTGATACTCGAAAGGATTCTGGACCATTCCCGGAAACTGGGTTTGTCGGCTGAAATCCTTTATCGCGAACCCGGCCCATTGAACCGTACACTGTTTTCGGCTGTCCTTTCAGTCGAAGGAGATGGGTGCGAGAAATTGGCCGGAGAATGGCAAGGTATTATTCAGTGGATTTCTCGCAGTCCGTATCGCACTCATTACCAACGGAAGAACTGGTTTGTTGGCATCAATGCCTATAAACAACCGGCAGCTTATGGCTTTAGTGAGAAAGAAATCACTTACCAGACGCTCCGCGCATCAGGCCCGGGTGGTCAACATGTGAATAAGACCGAAACTGCCGTCAGAGCCGTGCACGCTCCATCGGGTATTAGCGTAATAGCCAGCGACCAACGTTCGCAACAGCAAAATAAAAAGCTGGCAACTGAACGGTTGATGCAACGTTTGGCCGCATGGTATGTGGAACAAGCAATGCAGGTAGCGCAACAGAACTGGAATAACCACAATGACTTGCAGCGAGGCAATCCGGTGAAAGTTATAAAAGAAGAATTCAGGTAATAGATTACCTTTTGGAAAACAAGCTAATTGAAATAAATATTTATATGTTTGCACGAAGAAATAAAACCCGTATAAAAAAAGGAAAAGCACAGAAGAGAAACCGTTGGAGTAAAACGCCCAATTACTGGAATACTTATCAGGATGAAATTCAGATAGACACAGAGTCTCCCGGATTGGGGTTCAAGCATTTCCTAAAGAAAAGAGATATTAAACTTTTTCTGGAATTATTGCCAAACCGGGAAGAAATCGATAACCGGTTTGATGCAGTAGTACTGGCTGAGGGCACTGGTTACTCCGATGGGTGGTACCGCAATGGTGTTATCGGCATATGTGCTTTTCAAAAAACGATGACACGTATTCATAGCGAATCGTATTTTAAGGCTCATAAAGATATATTCGACAGACTGGGAGTAAAATATACTCAATGCGGAGAAGATGTAGAATGCCATTTTACTGAAAACCAGATAAAAGCATACCTATTACTGCATATATTCCTGCACGAACTTGGACATCATCATGACAAGATACACACGAAATCAAAACGACGGTGTGCACGTGGCGAGCAATATGCGGAAAATTATGCTTTCAAGTATGAAGAGATTATTTGGAACAGGTACTTTGAGCATTTTCCTTATTAGAATTAAAAAAGTAAGAGTAAACAGCCCATGCAACAAACGAGATATAGGTAAATCCGATTTCGGAACCAATAGGCATCTTACTTTTAAGAAGATTATCAATGCACACAATGCCAAACGCAAGAAGAGCAACATATGCTGAACAAGCAGCGATAGAGACATTTTTCATACAATTAAATTTAAACTTAATATTATTACAACTAATCCCATAGTAGTTAGTGTCAAATATACATAAATGAATTAAAAATAAACAGAGTTATATTAAAAAACTCAATTGCTGTCGGATAAGAATATAAGATTAGAAACCGCATAGGAGGGACGGGATATCCCTCACTATGCGGCGCATATTACAAATCAAAAATTCAGTTTATAGCTAATGTTCGGTATCGCAGTCGAATTATCCAACTTATCTATTGTTCCGGTTTTCATGTTATATCCATGTCCGTAGTACTCTTTCGTTCCGGTGGTATTGATTGTTTTAATCGCAAATTCATGTGATACCTTCCGGCGGTTAATCTTATAACTGGCCGTTACATTAGCAATAAACATCGACGGATATTGTTCGCTGAATGCCCGGGTTTCATCATACATTATTTCCTTGTCCGGATGATTTAGAGTAGCTTCCATATCAACAGGAGAATAGCGGTCGCCTCCCTGATAAGTGAATTTCAGGTTGATGCTCAGCATATTCTGTTTGCTGCGGCCTACCATCCATTCTTTACCAATCAAAGCATTGACAATATAACTCCGGTTGAACCGTGTGTTGCGCCATACGCCATCACCACCTTTGTATTTCGAATCGAATAAGGAAGCGGTAACCATGTAATACAATCCTTTACTGAGGTACTTTTCCAAAGTAATATCAATACCTACATTTCGTCCGTTGCCCTTATTTACAAGTGCTTCTTCTACATAAAACGTTTTGCGGTTCAATACGGAATACGAGCTGTCGGCTACTACCGGAACATTATACAGATATTGGAAATAAGGTTCCATACGCAAGTTCATATTGTCCGACAAACGGTAATTATACGATAACATTACATGATGGGCTTTGGTAAAACCGAGGTCTTTATTTACCAGTTCATTCCCCGTTTTTCCCCCTTTTACAAAATAAACATCCATTTTCTCCATGCGGCTATGCAGTCCGTAAGCCAGTGCCAATGAAGATTTCGACGTAGTTTGCCATTTGATGGATGCCCGTGGTTCGATAGTCCACTTATTGCTCAGAGTCAGTATTTGCCCATTCACACCCAGATTCATTGATATGCGGTCGCTTAGTCCGATAACCGAAGTAGTATATGCCGATATCAGGCTGGTACTACCGTCTCCTGCCGAAATGGTTTGGAGAGGCTCGTTTTCGAAAGGAGCCAAATTGAGATCCATATTGTAAAACATACGGGTATATGTTATTCCTGTTTTGTTGGTGAACCGCGAACTAAATTTACGGTTATATGCCGATGTAGCTACAATATTCGTATTACGAAGTTTAAAATCCATGAATTTACTGGATGTCATGTCATCATCATATACATTTTCATCTAAGTTTATTTGCGAATAAGTGGTAGCCAGCGTGGTTTTCAGCGAAGCATTGTTTCTGAACAAGTAGCGGTGGGTAACCCCTCCCGCAGCGGCATATTGTTTAGAAATCGACTGCTTGTTATCGTCGTGGTATTCCCATTCTGCCGGGTCATCCTCAAAGTTTTCGTATTTATTGGTAAATCCCATGCCCCATACAGAGAATGTTCCTGCACTTTGGGTAGGCAGATTTACTTTGAAGTTGAGGTCCTGATAATCCATTCCGGTTGCCAGATTTAATAATGCCATGGTTGAATACCGGTAATTAAAAAGGTAAGAAGAATTATTCTTCTTGCTGATAGGCCCCTCAGAAGCCAAATCAATGCCCAGTATACCAAGTTGTACCGCATTCTGATATTTCTGGCTGTTACCATTACGGAGGTTCATATCGAATACTCCCGAAACAGCGTTGTTGTATTCAGCCGGGAATGCTCCGGTAAAGAAATCAGAGTTGCCTAATACATTGCTGCTCAGTGCAGTAAGCATACCTCCGCCGAGGGTAGCTACATCGGCGAAATGATTAGGGTTAGGTATTTCTACTCCCTCCAGACGCCATTGCAGCAAACTGGGGGCATTGCCGTGAATGGAAATTCCGTTATTCACTGTATTTGAAGCAATCCCGGCAAAAGAACTAGCCAGACGCGCAGGGTCGTCCATGCCTCCGGCGTAGCGACTGGCTTCTTCCATACTCAAGATACGCGCACCGGCCAGAGCCATGCTGTTCAAAGGTTGGTCTTTATTGGTCTTAGGTCGTACTACTACTTCATCGAGTTGCTGTACGTTTTCTCTTAACGAAAATTCCACGAATACTTCGCGAGCCGAAGTTACCAGTACTTCATTATAAATAGAAGTTTCATATCCCATAAAAGATGCTTGCAGCGTATGCCGCCCAACAGGTACTTTGGGGATGGCAAACCGTCCGAGACTGTCGGTTACCGTTCCTGTTCCGGGCATATCGTTCAAACTAACGGTTACATACGATAGTGGAGAGCCCGAAGCGGCATCAACCACGGTTCCACGGATAGTCTGAGCCGGTTGATTATTGGATACTTGTGCTGATAATGCCAGCGGAAGCATGAATAAAAAAGAAAAAATTAATTTCATCGTCGTTGTTCGGTACATGATAGTATATTTTTGATTTGTAATGCGACAAAAGTAAGCTCTTCGCATATGTACCTTAAAAATTAGCGACGAATGTGTGATTTCCGTAGATGGAAATTGGTAATAAAACGACGAATGATAATGTACCATTCGTACATCACGAGAATATAGGGCTATACGGTAAATAATATAGGGCTATACGATAAGTCATATAAGGCTATACTTCAAATAGTATAAGCCTATACGTCCAACAGTATAGGGCTATACGTCAAATTATATAAGGCTATACGTCAAATCATATAGCGCTATATTATTTTTAATAATAATACGCCGTATTAATGTCGAATCTAAGTCCGGATAAGTATTTATTCTGCTTTATTATATTCTTCCTGTAGTCGTTTGGGCAGTTTCTTGATAACTTCATCTACAGAATGCTGTATTAACTCCCGGATGAGGCTATCGGGCACATCGCTTTCCAGATATATTCCGTTCCACGTCAGGTAAGTAGTATAAAGTCCACGTCCAATTCCCTGATACTTTTCGCGCAATTCGACCGACCTTTCAGGATCGCATTTCATATCGGCATAAAATCGTCCGTCTTTGGGGTTAATGGGGATTTCGGCAAAAACCTTTCCCATAACCTTGAAAACCAGTACAGTATCGTTATAAGGGAAACATTCTGTTGCTCCTTTGATGGAAAGACAATATTCTCTGAATTCTTCGATATTCATGGATAAACAATTTATATACAAATATATAATTATTCCGGTGTAAATGCAAGTTGGCGGCTTTACATATAAGCCTGTATGTAAAAATAATTTCACTGCCTTATTCCTCCGTTTTGTTTTGCTGCAAAGTACCCGACCGTTTTGCTGCAAATCACTTCACCGTTTTGCAGCAAAACGAAGTTGTGTTTTGCGGCAAAACACTTTTGGACGCCTTTTACCGGCGTTTGAAGGCTTAAAGAGAGGGGTAACTCTATTGAACAGCAGAAACTCACTAAAAATCGTGTTTAAATATTTAACTATTGATTTCTTGCTTATCCACCCGCATTCGTATATCTTTGTTCATTGATTTAATTAATAATAATGTCGAAATCAGCCGATTATAACCGCCTCGAGGCTTTGTGGGCACAACAACAAATCACTTGTGCCGACGTTGATTATGCCCTTTGGCAGGAGAAGAAAGCAAAGTTACGCGAAATGGCTCGTTGGAGTAATAGCTGCTTGTTTACCGTAGATGTTTACAGGCAGCACTATAACTATGCTTCCGATAACTTCTCGGATATTCTGGGAATGAAGCATTCGTGGATAAGAAACATCGAGAAACAAGGCGATTTTATAGAAGACTGCGTTCATCCCGACGACCGGGAAGAAATACTAACCATGCAAATCAACCATAGTCATTTTATACAATCTCTTTCTCCGGAAAGAAGGAATGATTTCCAGACTATTTATCAATACCGTATCCGGAACTCGCACCGGGAATACGTAAATGTAATCAGCCGTCAGCAGGTTTTACAGGAAGACCGCAACGGAAAGGCATGGATTATCATGGGAATGATGGATGTAGCGCCCGACCAAACACCGGCAAATTCCGTAAAGCACTCTGTCCGGGATATTAAAACCGGGAAAATATTCCAACCCTCTTTACAAACGACGCTTTTATCGGAAAGAGAAACCGAGATTCTGAATATGATAAGCCGTGGATTACTCAGCAAAGAAATTGCCGCCCGGTTGGGAATAAGTATTCATACCGTAAACAACCACCGGAAAAACATTCTTGCCAAACTTAAAACCGATAATTCAATTGAAGCGATAAACACCGCGAAAACTCTGGGAATTATGCATTAACGTATATTAAGATAAAAAGATGTGCACGTTTATGGAATTTCATTGAAACGTGTATCTATGTGGTAAATCAACAAACAAGAAATCATGAAACCACATCTTTTTAAATTAATTGTATGTATGGCTTTAATAACCCAACATTCATTGGCACAAATGCCAACCCTACACGTTAACGGAAACAAAGAAAGTAAAGAAGTATATCTGCAATCGCTCGATATACAAGTGGATGTAACCGGAAACATTGCCACTACCAAATTTACCATGACGTTTAAAAACCGTACAGGTAAAATCCTCGAAGGCGAATTACTTTTCCCCTTACCCGATGGTGTAACAGCCAGTCATTACGCGCTGGATATTAACGGAAAAATGCGCGAAGCCGTTCCGGTAGAGAAAGTGAAAGCCACGCAGGTATTCGAAGAAATCGTACAACGAAGAATCGACCCCGGATTACTCGAACGGGTAGAAGGAAATAACTTCCGCACCCGCATTTATCCCATTCCTTCGCATGGAACCCGCACTATTTCCATTGGCTACGAACAGGAACTCACCGTCGAAAACGGCTCGTTGAATTATACCTTACCTATGGAGTATAAAGAAACTATCGAAAACTTCGCCCTGAAAGCCGTTGTATGGCAAGGCTCTGTACAGCCCCGTACTGATAGAAACAATGCCAACGGATTAATATTCGATAAAGAAGGAACCAACTATATAGCCTCATTGTCGCGCAAAGACTTTAAGCCCGAACGTTCCATCTCTTTCTCTTTGCCCGTACAGAGAGATATACCACAAGTTTCCATGCAATCCGCATCAGGTAGTTATTACTTTTTCGCCAACTGTTTCCCCGAAGCTCAAATCCGTGAGAAGAAATGGAATAACCACATCGGTATAATCTGGGATTCCTCATTAAGCGGACTTAAACGTGATATTGACAAAGAATTGAATATACTGGAACAAATCATAATAAAGAAGAAAAACTTAACTGTTTCCTTACATTTACTCAATAATAACTTCACTTCTAAAGGCACCTTTACAATCAGGAATGGAAATTGGGATGAATTGAGAAATGCACTCCGTTCTGTTGTATATGATGGTGGAACCAATTACGCCGCGATAAAAACCAGCAACCTGCCTGCTAAAGAGTTTTTGTTTTTCTCCGACGGGCTTTCTACTTTAAGCGAGGCGGATATCATTCGTCCGGCTTCCGGTACAAACCCGAACATACCCGGGCCTGATTTCAAAAGAAACACACCTGATAAGCCCATTCACTGCATCGTATCCGCACTAATGGCAGATTACAGTGCCCTCAAACTTATCGCCGCCCGTACAAATGGAAAGTTCATTAACCTGAATAGTTTATCAGACAAGCAACTGAATGAGGAGTTAACAACCGAAACCCTGAATTTCATCGGAATTGAAAAACCGTTGACAGTGAAGGAAGTATATCCCTCCATATCCACACCCGTCCGGGGCAATTTCTCCATTGCAGGTATATTGGACGGAAAAGAAGCGCAGGTAACTTTATTATTCGGATATGGAAATACGGTAGAAATGCGTATACCGGTATCTCTGAATGCCGCACAAGCCAATCAACAAGGGAATATCTATCGCATCTGGGCTCAAAAGAAAATCAGTGAACTCGACCTTGCCTATGAGCAACACAAGGAAGAACTTACCGAATTGGCCAAGCAATTCGGAATCGTTACCCGCAATACTTCTCTGATGGTTCTCGAAACACTTGAAGATTATATCAGATACGATATCGTTCCGCCTACCGAATTGCAGGAACAATATTTCCGCATCAAGAAAACAAGAACCGACCAGTGGCAACAATCCCGCAATAACTTATTGGAAAATGCCGCCGCCGTTGCCGCTGAACTGCAAGAGTGGTGGAATAAAGATTTCAGTAAAAAACCTGCCAAATATCCGAAACCGGATAAAGAATCAAACATTCTTCCGGATGTAGCTTTTGAAGAAGAACAAGTAGCTTTCAGTCAGGATGAACTAATGGAGGTAATGGTAATGGAAGATGCGGCAATCCAAATGACAGCAGCACCCGCGGAAAGGTCTGTCTCTGCTATCGCCATGGGCTTAGCAACCGAAAGAAGTTCATTACAGAAGAAAATGGATGCTCCCAGAAGAGCACAAAACCAGCCTACCATTCGTATCACTCCCCTGAAGCAGGATACCGAATATATGAAATCATTGAAAGGAAAAGCGGAAGAGGATTATGCAACCTATCTTAATCTTCGCGAAGACTATATAAACACTCCGACATTCTATTTCGATATGGCCGACTGGTTCTATCGATTGAACGACCGTGAAAAAGCCTTGCGCATCCTTACCTCCATTGCGGAACTGGAAATAGAAAATGCTTCGCTTCACCGCCTATTAGGTTATCGCCTGAAAGAATACAAGGAATATAGTATGGAAGTTTTCATTTGCAAGAAGGTTATACAATGGCGCCCCATGGAACCGCAGAGTTACCGCGATTACGCGCTCGCACTTGCCGATTTGGGAAATCAGCAGGAAGCCCTGAACCAACTGTACGGTGTTCTTACAGAATCCTATTCAACCAATATTGAATCTCGCAGTTCAGGAATCGAAGAGGTAGTTGTGACAGAACTTAACCGCATGCTTGACAGGAATAAAAAACTAAACTCATCCGAAATAGATAAAAGGTTAATCCAGTCCATCCCGGTAGATATACGGGTTGTTATAAACTGGAACATGAACAACACGGATATCGACCTGCACGTAACCGACCCCAATAAGGAGATGTGTTTCTACAGCCATCGCTCCACACAAATTGGCGGAAGGATAAGCAACGACATCACCCAAGGCTACGGCCCGGAACAATTCATGCTGAAGAAAGCAATACCCGGTAAATATGAGGTGTTTATAAACTACTTCGGAGATTCACAAGTAAAAGCAGAAGGTCCATCCACCATCATGCTGGAAATATTCACTAAGTATGCCGGAAAAGAAGAGAAAAGAGAAGTAGTTTGTGTACAACTATCCAAAGAAAGAAAAGCTACGGACAACGGTTTGTTGAAAGTGGCTGAATTCGAATTCTGATTCCAGACTTTTATCAGAGATAATAAATAGACACGGAGACACAGGGTTTCTAACTAAAAATAAAAAACTCTGTGACTCTGTGTCTCTGTGTTCATTATAATTATTATTTTTGTTGAACTATTTACGCAATGAATAAATAATGAAAAGAACAGAACTCACGGATGAACATAAAAACTGCTATTTAGTATTCCTCTTTTCAGAGACCTTCCGATGAACGATAAGTATAGCTTAACCGACCGGTTGGATTACACTTTGTACGAATACCGGAAGAAAGATATCATTGCCGAGCAAAATACTCCCTGCAAACGCCTGATGGTATTATTGAAAGGAAAACTCCGCGTAGATATCATCGATGCACTGGGAAATGAAGTCATGATTGAATACATTATTGCTCCCCGTGCCTTTGCCACGCCTCACCTGTTCAGTACCGACAGCACTTTGCCTGCAACCTTCACCGCGTTGGAAGACGGAATTTTATTCACCGCGACCAAAGATTCATTGTTTAAACTTATCAGCGAAGAACCGGGCATATTGAAAAGCTTCCTTTGCGTTACCGGAAATTGTAATAAATGTACGGTAACCCGCTTGCGTGCTTTATCACATAAAAATGTACGCAGCCGTTTTATTCAATATTTGTTCGAGCATTACAATGCCGGGCAGCAAATAGCTATAATGGAGCACAACCAGATGCAACTGGCTGAGTATCTATGTATAACCCGCCCGGCATTATCGAAAGAAATAAATAAATTAATTAAGGAAGGACTTATCGAAGTAGAAGGTAAGAATGTGAAGATTAACGAAGAAAGGAAGTTACGGGAATTTCTTGTTTAATTACATAGCCGCCTTCACAATAGATACCCCGGTCTTTTCATTCATCATCTCTTTAATCATTTTCATCGGATACTTACCGTTAAGGTGAAGTACTACCTGGTCTTCTTTATCAGAGACTACTATCAATAGTTGGCGAATGTCTTTATTTTTGTCCTGAATGTATATCTCTATATTATCATCTCCATCAATGATAGACATTAACTGCTCCAGATTAGATTTGCGGATATATTTCTGAATATCATTTTGCAGAGCGTGATTTCTTCCGTTTTCGTTGATGAGTATCCGTAGGTTTGAAGTCTTTTTCAGAAACTGAACTCCCTCATCACCGTCTTCACTACCTGCAAACAGACTTGCAAACAGACATCCCAGTTTATTTATCTTGATACTGGTGATATTATCATCTTTCTTATATTTCTTATAGATTTCGTCGAAATTCTGCGCTTGTACAGTTCCGGCAAATAATAAACCGAGAATCAGGGTAAGGGATATTATAAATGTTTTCATAATTACAATTGTTTTAATGGTTTAATATGTATATTAGTTAAGTAGAGTTTGTTTACTTTACGCTGTCTATCTTTTCGAGTTGGTCAATATTGAAGGTCTTGGAAAGTTTAGAAATTTGTTTCAAGTCGATATCACCTGTAATGCCTATCATGGTGAATTCCGTAGGTTCGGCAATGGCAATTATAAGTGATGAAATTACACCTTTCTTCTTTTCCTTTATATACATGTGTATATTCTCTCCATTATCTATTACACTCATCAGTTCTTCATGGTCTGAAGCCAGTAACATTTTAGTAGCATCCTGAAAGTACTTATCAGGAGTTTTGGTCGAAGAAAGTACTTTCAATCCGGTAAGGTTTTGGATAATCCCTACTTCTTCATTATCATCCGACATCATGGATATCATTTCGAACATCTTTGGGGTTATGTTCACGATGGTAAACGCGGCGTCTTTCTCATGTTTCTTCTGGAAATTGGTTATCAGGTCTTGTGCGCTCAATGTACTTGCAAGTACAAACCCTAGTAATAATAATGCTATCTTTTTCATTGGTTTAGTTTTTTAAATCGTTAGTAATAATTGTATATATAATCATTAACCGGTTACTTATTTATGATATTTGTCAGGGGTTCGGCCTTTTCTACTTTTCCCATTACGAACTCCTGTCCGCGTTCCATTTGTCCGGAAACCATTGACAATACTTTCTGAACTTCGGCCAGCGCCTGTTCGGGATTCTGGTAAGTATCCTGTTTCCAGGGGTCGTTGTGATCCTGGTTTAGATATTGGATAGAGAACCACAATCCCAGGATAACGGCTATGGAGGCTGCTATCTGCAACACCGGGCGCAGGGTGAATTTCCTTACAGGTTTCTTTTCTTCCTTATCTTCTTGGATTAACTGTAATATCCGTTCTTCGAATTGTTCATCCAAACCTGCTTCGGTATCCTCCTGCTGAATTTCGAACATGGCTTTGTACTTGGCAAGATGCCCGGGTACTGCTTCCTGTAGGAAAAAACTGCGGAGTTCTTCTTCCTCGGCTACTGATGTTTCGCACAACCAGTATTTTTCCAGTAATTGTTCAATTCTTTCGGTATTCATAATCTTTTGTTTTTTTCTTGTTTTACAGGTCAGGGCATTCTTCCGAATAACTCTTTCACTTTCTTTCGTGCACGGAACAGGTTTATTTTTACCTGCGGTTCGGTCATGTCCAGTGTTACGGCAATTTCTTTATAACTCAGACTTTCCAAATCGCGGAGTTCCATGACTGTTTTTTCTTTTTCGGGCAACCGGCCGATAACTTTCCGTAGCAGGTTTTTTATTTCAGCTTGTTCAAGCATTCCCAGTGGTGAGGTTTCGTCCTCTATCTCCCGGGTTGTTGACTCCATGCTTACGGTCTGGTTGTCTTTAAGTGCCAGGCGGCTCAGTGCTAAGTTTCTCGCCATCATGCAACAGTAGGCATCTTTACTCTGTATCTCATTCCATTCATCACGCATTTGCCACATTTTCAACATAATGTCCTGCACAATATCTTCTGCCTCTTCTTTGCTGCAAGTAACACGTAAAGCTATCCGGAAAAGTTTGTCCCGCAATGGCAGTATTTCTGTTTTAAAAATTTGCAGCTTCATATTATTATATTTCTTTCTTGTTTGCAGAAAGGCAGGTTTAACTGTGCCTTATATCCTTAAGACATACAGGTGGGAAGAAAGTTACAAAAAAATATTAGTTTATGATATTTTTTTCGGATTCGTGTGTTTTGTACCATGAAAGTTATGGGTATAAAATCCGTAAGCCTTAACCTCAAAATTTTCAGGCCTCAAGATAAAAAAGTCTAGGCCTCAAGTTGTACTAAGTTGAGGCCTACTCTTTTTATTGTGTAGGCCTCAACTTAGTACAACTTGAGGCCTGGAAATTTTAAGGTTCAAATCCTATGTTTTTTCCCTACTTTTGGATATCTCTTTTTTGTTATTTCTTCTTAAGAGATAACATGAACATCAAGGGAATATCAAATCTTTCTCTCCATGAATTTTCCGAGTGGTCTTTTCCCGGGAATTCCTTCGTTATCCAGTTTTTGGATGAATATCCTTTCCGGGCTAAAACCTCATCGGCTTTTAGTTGATGCGGTTTGTAATAGCTATCTAATGCAACTGTTCCATAATCAAAGTAAATCTTATGATCTTTCGGAGAGGGTAAATACTGTTCCAGATAAGCCACAAAAGAATCGGGAATTACCGAGTCGTCGGGATTCATTGAATCACCAATCCAATGGGTAGACAGGCAGGCGGCGCCACCAAAAACGTTGGGATACTCGCATATGGCGTACATAGAAATCAATCCGCCCATGCTGGAACCTGCAATAATGGTATTCTCTTTGTCGGTTTTCGTGGAATACTTACTGTCGATAAACGGTTTGAGTTCGGTTACAACAAACCGCAGATAATCATCAGATTGCGCCTTTCCCTGTAACATACCTTCCAGTAATCTATCCTTTGTACTTTCGGGTAATGTATTAAAAGGTTTTGCCGGGAAGTAATCGGCTGCCCTGTATTTTCCGGTATTCCAGATGCCTACAACGATGCAATCTTTTATCTTCCGGTTATCGATGAGTGAAGTTATGATTGAATCTACATCCCATGCCTGGTTGTTCCAGGTGGTACTTTTGTCGTATAAGGCTTGTCCGTCGTGCATATATACAACCGAATACTTTTTTGCGGGCGAATAGTTATCGGGTAACCATACATCCACATTTCTTGGTAAGGCGTAAGCAGATTGGAAATTCGGGTAACGATCGACTACCCCACTGCTCACAGCAGGGATGGATTGCTCGATGACTTCGCTGTAACGACTTCGGATTTGAACGTAAGCCTCTAACTGTTTCAGGTATTCTTCCAGGTTACCGGCTGTATGCCAGTCGGGATCGGGCATTTGTCTTTTAATTTCTTTCCAGCTACGGTTTGCGAAGAAAAGCGGATCGACTGTACATCCCGACAGGTATTTAAAGGGTTTAATAAATATATAGCCGTCGAAGAAGTCTTTCATCCTGAAATCGGGGTGACACATACTGAAATAACTATCGTCTTTCAGCTCGCCCATAGGAGTATTTACGAGGCCAAAGCCCACCGGGCGATTCCCGTTTTTCTCCATGATAAGTTCAATAGCACCGTTTGCTGGCGAGCGCCAGTAAGAATCGGGCTTATTCTTGGCTTCCAGTGGGTGATGCAACATGATGTTGAATACTTTTCCCGGGTATTTGCGGTATAATCTGTTGCCGGTATATCCTGCATCAAAATCACAGAAATCGTCGTTATTCATTTTTAATATAGGCCTTTCGTATGCTGTGAAAACGTGAACCAAGCCCATATACACCAATGCTTTTTCGGCTTTACCGATTACTTCTTTTTCTATTATCCGGGTTCTGAAATCATCCGGAGTACCCAGGTAAAACACTTTACTCATGTTTTCGGGAGTACGGGGAGAAGCAAATTCGCTCCAGTTATATTGATAACTGAGATTGATAATACGGAACTTTTTTTGTTCGGGAGCTAATGATCGGTTCAGTTTCCATACCTCTTTATATATGTCGGTATATTCATTGTATGCCCAACCTACATTATAATAAAACATCATATCCCGCGCCAATTGCTCGTTATAATCGGGTGCAATCAGTAGAGAATCCATCATTTCCTGTATCTCGTAAGAGCCGAATTCCATGCACAAATTAGTTATTCCTGCATTGTATAGCTGGGGAATAAGTTGCTTGACAAATTCAAGATTTTCTTTTATTGCATGGTCTTCGCCCAGTAAAACGAGGTCATGTTTATTGAACCGGGAGATTAAATATTCACTTGGCGACTGCCCATTGTTGCGAATAAAACTAATTTGGTCATCATACGTTTGCTGGGCTTGCATCATTCCTGCATAGAAACAAAACAAAAATAGGAGCTTTATGGAATGTGAATTCATGGTAATGTATTTAATAGATTAACTATACAAAACTAAATATAAACTCCATAGTAACAAACAGATGAAATTATGATTATGAATTGTAACATTGCAATCGTTTGCAGTTACGGATTATTATACCCTCAATCATAAAATCTATATATTGATAAAATCTATCACAATACGCATAAGAAAGGTACGAAGTATAGGATATTACAAAATATAGTCGTACCTTTGCAGCCCGAAAATGAAATAGCTGATTTATTTACAAAATGAGTTACTATAACCCACCCGAAATCGCTGCCCAATTTGCGGCGGCTGGTATGTATAAAAGTAAACTACCCTTTTTGAAATTTACTCTTATAGCCATACTTGGGGGGAGTTTCATCGCTTTTGGAGGGTTATTGTCTGTCATGGTTGCAGGTGGAATGCCTGGAATCGGAGCCGGAAACCCGGGATTAATAAAGTTTATAGCGGGTGCACTTTTCCCCGTCGGACTTATTATGGTATCTATTACGGGTGCCGACCTTTTTACCAGCGATTGCACCGCATTTACTTTACCACTGATGCAGAAACGGCTGAAAGCAACAGCCTATATCAAATTACTTGTTTATTCGTACCTCTTTAATTTTGTAGGAGCGCAGATAGTTGCTTACCTGCTTTCATCGGCTGTGGGACTATTATCACACGACCCGTGGCAAAGTTACCTTCACACCTATTCAGCTGCCAAAGTAAACCAGGATTTCCTGACGGTTTTCGTCAAAGGCATCGGAGCCAACTGGTTGGTTTGCCTGGGTATGTGGATGGGATAGGCTGCCAAAGATATTGCGGGAAAATGTATCGGGATATGGATACCTGTTATGTTGTTCGTAACGTTGGGTTATGAGCACTCTATAGCTAATATGTTTTTTATTCCCGCAGCGATTTACTCGGATGCGGATATAGCATGGGGCGATTTTATTGTACAAAACCTGATACCGGCTACACTAGGCAATCTTATTGGAGGGGCAGTATTGGTGGGTTGTGTTTATGGGTATTTGTATCTTATACCACAAGAGAAGAAAGACGTTTAAGTTTAAGTTAAATGAATGAAGGATTAAGTTTTTCACCACAGATTACACAGATTCCACAGATTAGTTTATTTAGATTCTATCTGTAATCTGAAATTAATTTACAAAATTGATTTGTTTATTAATTATATAATATTGAAGTATGGAAGATAAATATTGGTCGCAGTTTAAAGGCGAAGTGTGGAAAAGGGAAATCAATGTGAGAGACTTTATCCAGCGCAATTATACTCCCTATGACGGCGATGAGTCGTTTCTGGAAGGACCAACCGAGAGAACAACAAAAGTGTGGAACAAACTGACGGAAATGTTCAAGGTAGAACGCGAGAAAAGCGTTTACGATGCCGAAGAAAAATATCCGCAAGGTATTGACACCTACGGACCCGGATACATCGACAAGGAAAACGAAGTAATATTCGGTGTTCAGACAGATGCCCCACTGAAACGTGGTATTTTCCCAAAAGGTGGTGTACGCATGGTTGAGAATGCTTTGAATGCTTATGGCTACAAACTCGACCCAAACACCAAGGAAATCTTTACCAAATACCGCAAAACACATAACCAGGGTGTATTCGATGTATATACGGATGAAATGGTAGCCGTTCGTAAATCGGCTGTCATTACCGGTTTGCCCGATGCTTATGGCCGTGGACGTATCATTGGCGACTACCGCCGTGTGCCTTTGTACGGTACAGCTCGTCTACTGGAAAACAAAAAGCAGGAAATGCAACGTCTGGATATTCAGGAAATTACCGAAGAAATCATCCAGAAGCGCGAAGAAATAGCCGACCAGATTTATGCAATGAAACAATTCGAAAGAATGTGCCAGGGGTATGGTTTCGATGTTACCCGCCCGGCTGAAAATGCTCGTGAGGCTGTTCAGTTCCTGTATTTTGCTTATCTGGCTGCTGTAAAAGACCAGGATGGTGCTGCCATGTCACTGGGTCGTACTGCAACTTTCCTTGATATATATATTGAAAGAGACTTAAAAGCGGGTAAGATTACGGAAAAAGAAGCTCAGGAATTCATCGACCAGTTTATCATCAAACTGCGTATTGTTCGTTTCCTCCGTACACCGGATTACAACGACCTTTTCTCAGGCGACCCGGTTTGGGTAACTGAATCACTGGGTGGTCAGGGTGTTGACGGCCGTTCACTGGTTTCGAAAACTTGCTACCGTTACCTGCATACATTGTACAATCTCGGTCCCGCTCCGGAACCAAACCTTACTATCCTTTGGTTCAACAATGCACCCGAGAACTGGAAACGTTATTGCGCTAAAGTATCCATCGATACTTCAGCTCTTCAATACGAAAATGATGACCTGATGCGTCCTGATTATGGCGACGATTACGGTATCGCTTGCTGCGTATCTCCGCTGATTATAGGTAAACAAATGCAGTTGTTCGGTGCCCGTGCCAACCTCGCTAAATGCTTGTTGTATGCTATCAACGGTGGCCGCGACGAGATTACCGGCGTACAGGTTTCACCCGCATATGCACCAATCACCAGCGAATACCTCGATTACAATGAAGTAATGGAGAAGTTTGAAGAAATGATGCGTTGGCTGGCAAAAGTATACGTAAACGCCCTGAAGATGATTCATTACATGCACGATAAATATGCATACGAAGCATTCGAAATGGCTTTGCACGATGGAAACGTCGACCGCATCCGAGCTACAGGTATTGCCGGATTGTCTATTGTAGCCGACTCACTGGCTGCTATCCGCGATACTAAAGTACGTGTTATCCGTGACGAACGTGGTTTGGCTGTTGACTTTGAACGCGAAGGTGAATATGTTCCTTTCGGAAACAACGACGACCGTACAGATGATATCGCTATCGATATTACCGAAAAGTTTATGGATTACCTCCGTCAGCACCAGACATACCGTGGGGCTATTCCTACACAGTCTATCCTGACTATTACTTCGAACGTGGTATATGGTAAGAAAACCGGTTCAACTCCTGATGGACGTAAGAAAGGTATGCCGTTTGCGCCAGGAGCAAACCCAATGAACGGCCGCGATACAAAGGGAGCTGTTGCTGCATTGGCTTCGGTTGCTAAATTGCCGTTCCAACATGCTCACGATGGTATTTCGTACACATTCGGTATTGCACCTGCTGCCCTGGGTAAAGACCGTGAGAATCGTGTAGACAATCTGGTAGGTCTGCTGGATGGTTATTTCACTCCTGATGGTGGTCAGCACCTGAATGTGAATGTATTCGAGAAGGATTTACTTATCGATGCGATGGAGCATCCCGAAAAGTATCCGCAGCTTACAATCCGCGTTTCGGGTTATGCCGTTAACTTTGTGAAGTTGACACGCGAACAGCAGTTGGATGTAATTTCGAGAACGATTAATCATTCACTATAATAGTATATTTGCCAAATGGCGTAGGGGCGGGCCTTGGGTCTGCCCCTATTTTTGTTTAAGAAATTAATTCCGTTATCTTATCCCCTACATAAGTCAGTGTAAGTTTATGCATCGCCCGTGTCACCGCTACATACAACATACTACGGTCAATATCCGACTGGTAATTCTTCGCATCGGCATGCGGTATTATCACTTCATCAAACTCAAGCCCTTTAGCCATATGTGCCGAGGTGACAATAATACCCGTTAAGAAAGTATTGCTTTCAGACGAGAGGAAAAGAATATCCTTGTTATCCGTTTGCAATTGTTCATATAAAGCCGATGCCTGCGGTTCATCCCGGCAGATAATACCAAGTGATGTATGGGGCGATTTCCGGAAAGCGGAAATCAGTTTGGCTATACCTTCTGTTTCGTCTTTTGTATTTTCAAAATGTAGTATCTTTGGTTCTTCACCATGACGTTCTATCACTTCCAATTCATCATTGGCTCGAATTTTCTGCGCAAATGCAGTAATCTCATACGTAGAACGGTAACTTTTACAGAGTTTCATCACCTCACCCGTATGAAATGCCTGCCGTATCATATCAGCAGTAGATGAACCATAAGGATTTACCGATTGGCTGGCATCTCCCAGAATCGTTTTCCGGCAAGGGAAAAGCCGCGAAATAACCCGGTACTGAATGGGAGAATAATCCTGCATCTCATCTACCAACAGGTGTTTAACCCGCGAATAAGGCTTTAGT
>DAMCMT010000054.1:0-29356 GCA_032108265.1 Bacteroides sp. | reverse complement strand
CGCGTGTACACCGGAGGCTTGCCCGAAGCCCGGTTCATGCTTCGCGTGTACTCCGGAGGCTTGTCCGGAGTCCGGTTCATGCCTCGCGACTACTCCGGAGGCTTCTCAGCAACAATCAAACAGTATAACCACTAATCACTAGCCTCGTGCTAATTTAATAATCAAGATGTTAAACTTTTAATTAATGAACAATGAAAAACAGTAAATGTACAAATCGTTGTACCGGATTTCCCCGGCAATGGTTTTTAGCGATTTTGTTTTCTGTACTCACGTTAGGCGCTTATGCGCAGAACCGAACGGTATCCGGAAACGTCTCCGACTCCAACGGAGAACCCATTATCGGAGCCAGCGTACTGCAAAAAGGAACCACCAACGGAACCATTACCGACCTCGACGGACATTTTACCCTGTCCATCCCGTCGGAAGCTACGTTGACAGTCTCCTACATCGGCTACAAAGCGCAGGAAGTCGCTGCTGTACCCGGTAGAACCCTCTCCATCACCTTACAGGAAGATACCGAAGTGCTCGACGAAGTAGTTATCGTAGGTTTCGGTACCCAGAAAAAAGTAAACCTCACGGGAGCCGTGGGCATTGCCGAGGCAAAAGACCTCGAATCCCGTCCGGTAACCTCGGCCACTCAGGCTTTACAGGGGTTGGTGCCGGGGCTGAACATCACATCCAAAACCGGAGAACTCGACCAGGCGATGGAAATTAACATCCGCGGTACGGGAACTATCGACGACGGTTCGAGCGGCTCTCCCCTCGTTTTAATTGACGGCATGGAGGGCGATATCAATACCGTAAACCCGCAGGATATCGAAACCATCTCCGTGTTGAAAGATGCGGCTGCCTCGTCCATTTACGGCTCGCGCGCACCATTCGGCGTTATTCTTATTACCACCAAAAGCGGTAAATCGGGCAAGGTATCGATTAATTATAACAATAACTTCCGGGTATCGAACCCAATAAACCTGCCCGAATCCATGGACTCGTACTCCTTTGCCGTCTTTTCCAACTTCGCATCGGCCAATAGCGGAGGCGCGCCCATATTTACGAACGAAGTAATGAACAATATGCTCGATTTCCAGGCCGGGAAGTTAACCGGAGGATTGCTTGCGTCATCCAACGGACAATGGGGTAAACCCGACCACGACCCCTTTATCACTGCCTTTGCCAATACCGACTGGTACAGGGAAATCTACAAAAGCAGCACATTCTCGCAGGAGCACAACGTAAGTCTGACCGGCGGTAACGAGAAGCAAACGTATTACACCTCGTTCAATTACCTCGACCAGAACGGCCTCTTGCGCCATGGCGACGACGGGTTGGGGCGCTACAACGTAACCGCCAAGATAAGTTCCGTAATTACTCCGTGGCTTAAATTCAACGCCAACATCCGCTTTACCCGCACCGACAATCGCCGCCCTACGTATTTCGGCGGAAACTTCTACGGCCTGTTCGGCCCGCACACCTGGCCCAATCTTCCGGTTTACGACCCCAATGGCTATTATTTCAACAACAATGCCACCAACCCGGCGCAGAATTTAGCTGAGGGCGGCAAGCGTAAATACCGCACCGACCAGCATTACTATCAGGCAGCTTTCGTGGTCGAACCTATCAGGAACTGGGTTACCCACTTCGAACTCAACTACCGTATCACTGAGGCCGCTACCAAGGAAACTTCCCTACCCACCTACAACCACGATGTGGAGGGAAATCTTATCGATACCAACGGAACCACTTATTTATATCAGGATACCCACAAACAGAACTACATGAACGTAAATATTTACAGCGAATATGCGCGTACGTTCAACCAAAGCCACAACGCCAAGATAATGGTTGGTTTCCAGGCCGAAGAGTTCCAACACGATTTTTATTATGCCGGCAAGCACGGGCTTTTGTTTACGGATATGCCAGAGTTCGACCTGTCTACCGGTACCGACGGACTGGGCAACCCGCGCACGCCTCCCGTTGGCGGTAATTCCAACGAATGGGCTACAGTAGGTTTCTTCGGTCGTTTGAACTACGACTATCAGGGCCGTTATCTGTTGGAAGTAAATATGCGCCACGATGGTACTTCCCGTTTCCGTCGCGGTAGCCGTTGGCAAACTTCGCCCTCGTTCTCGGCCGGATGGAATGTGGCGAACGAGAACTTCTGGGAGCCGTTCCGCGATGTGGCCAATATGCTGAAACTGCGTTTCTCTTACGGCGAGCTGGGCAACCAGAATATGAAAGCTTATTATCCTACCTACCGTTCCATGAACCTGGGTTCGTTTAACGGTAACTGGCTCGAAAACGGCAAACGCCCCAACACATCCAAAGTAAATGATTTGGTAAGTAGCTCGCGATTTCGGCATGCTCAATAACCGCCTGACCGGCTCGTTCGACTACTACACCCGCTACACCGACAATATGATTGGCCCCGCCAACGAAATGCCCGCAACTTTAGGTATGGGAGTACCCAAAACCAACAACTGCGACTTAAAAACACTGGGATGGGAATTATCCATCGCATGGAGAGACCGCCTGAATAACGGACTCGGCTATGGAGCCAGCTTCATGTTATCGGATAACATTACCAGCATCCGCAGCTATCCCAACAACAACACCAACTCACTCGGTACCTATATCGAAGGTCGCAGAACCGGCGAAATATGGGGCTTCGAAACCGTAGGCATTGCCAAGACAGATGCCGAGATGCAGGCGCACCTCGAAAAAGTGGGCGGTCAGCCTTTCGGCACCAAATGGGGTGCGGGCGACATTATGTACGCCGATTTGGATGGTAAACCGGGAATCACGGAAGGTTCGCGTACCGTAGGAGACTCAGGCGATACAAAAGTAATCGGTAACTTCAATCCCCGCTACTTCTTCGGTTTCAATCTCAATGCCGATTGGAAAGGATTCGATGTTAGCTGCTTCTTCCAGGGGGTAATGAAACGCGATTACTGGCAAGGCAGCGGCTACTTCTGGGGAGTGGATGGAAACGGCAACCAATGGGTTTCGCGCGCGTTCAAAGAACATGGCGATTACTTCCGCGCCGAATCAATCGGCCTCGACGGACATAAAATCGAAGCCAACCTGGATGCCTATTACCCTCGCCCTATATATAACGAAGGAGGCAAGAACCAGAAAGCACAAAGCCGTTATGTACAGGATGCATCGTATATCCGTTTAAAGAACCTGCAAATAGGATATACCATCCCCGCGAACATCATGAATAAAATAGGAATGACCAAATGCCGCTTTTATATTTCGGGCGAAAACCTTTGGACGGGTACGTCACTTTCAAAACTCTTCGACCCCGAAACCATTGTAGGCGGTAATGGCGGAAACGCTTATCCTTTATCCAAAACATGGTCGTTCGGCTTAAGTTTAACCCTTTAATAATGAAAAGAATGAAGACACATAAAATAATAATAGTTTCGTTAGCCCTTGCACTGGCGGGCGGTTTAACATCCTGCGATGATTTTCTGGACAGAGAGCCCAAATCGTCCGTAGCTCCCGAGAAATACTTCACTGAAGCTACCCAGTTAAAAGCATATTGTGATGGTTTATATACTGACATCCTGCCCTCGGCCACTTCCAATGGTGATTACGGTATATTCCAATGGGATGCCGGTACCGATAATCAAAGCGGCATGACGGCGAATAACAGGTTTACCAAAGATTTCTGGAAAGTTCCACATTCGGAGAACGACAATTGGAAGTTCGAACAAATATACCGCATCAACTTCTTTTTCTCCAATGTACTTCCTAAATTCGGCGAAGACCTCAACGGCGCGCAAAATACCATTAATGGAGACTTGGCAGAAATCAAACACTATATAGGCGAAATGTACTTCCTGCGTGCCTCCGAGTATTTCAGGCGGTACCAGACGTTTGGCGACTTCCCGATTATCACCGAACCGCTACCCGACGACCGCGAGGCCTTAATCGAAGCCAGCAAGCGCATGCCCCGTAACGAAGTTGCCCGCTTTATCCTGTCGGATTTGGATAAGGCCGTTACCCTGCTCAGCGCAAAGTCTATGCGCACAACACGTATCAGTAAAGATGCAGCGCTCTTGTTGAAATCCCGCATCGCACTGTTCGAGGGTACCTGGCTGAAATACTTTAAAGGCACCGCTTTCGTTCCCAACGGCGACGGCTGGCCGGGGAAAGAAAAAGACTACAGCTCAGGCTACCAGTTCAAAGCGGGAAGCATCGATGATGAGATAAACTTCTTCCTCGACGAGGCCATGAAATCATCCAAAGAGGTAGCCGAAGTCTACAAAACCAAACTGACACCCAGCACTGGAACCTTGCAGCAATCCGTCGACGACCCGGTTAATCCCTATTACAATATGTACTGTCAGGAAGATCTCTCTTCCGTTTCCGAAGTACTGTTGTGGCGCGAATACGGACGCGACCTGGTAGAGAACAACCTGAACGTAAACGCCAATCAGGGCAATAACGGTACCGGCGTAAACCGTGGTTACGTCAACAACTTCCTGATGGCTGACGGAACCCCCGTCTATACCCACGGCACCTACGCCGATGGCGACGGATACTACATGGGCGACAAAACCATCCACGACGTGCGCAAAAACAGAGACTCGCGTCTTCAGATATTCCTCAAGGAACCCGGACAGATAAGCATTTTGTATGAAAACATCGAAGGAACTGAAGCCTGGTTTGTTGAACCCTATCCCAATATCACAACCATAGAACAGCAAAGAGGTTACATCACCGGATATGCCCTGCGCAAAGGTGGCTCGTTCGACCAGAAACACTACAATAACGGAAAGAACTATACCGCCGTTATCTGTTATCGTGCTACGGAAGCTTTATTGAATTATATGGAAGCCAGTTACGAAAGAAACGGAACGCTGGACGCTACCGCCCGCGAATACTGGCAGCTCATCCGCGAACGTGCCCACATGAATACCAACATCGACGTAACCATCGCCGCTACGGACATAAGCAAAGAGGCCGAAAACGATTGGGCAGCCTACTCTGCCGGGCAGTTATTAACCGATAAAACCTTGTACAACATCCGCCGCGAGCGCCGTTGCGAAATGCTTGCCGAGGGGTTACGCTATATGGACCTCTGCCGCTGGCGCGCCATGGACCAAATGATGACAACTCCCTATTTCGTAGAAGGTATCCATCTTTGGGGCACCCCTATGGAACAGTGGTACGATAATCTGGTTGCCGATGGTTCAGACCAGGCTACCGTTTCGCCCTCATCCGTAAGCGAATACATCCGCCCGTACCAGAGGAACCTGAAACAAACCGCCTACAACGGCTATACCTGGAACATGGCACATTATCTCACTCCAATCATGATAAAGCAATTTTTATTGACTGCACCGGATGGGGTAACGATTACCACCTCTCCGTTGTACCAGAATCCGCACTGGCCTGTTACAGCAGACCAGCCGGCAGAGAAGTAAGGTAATAGATTGTTTATTCGGGATACACTACTTTAATTATCGCAGCGAAAGGGTATGTTTTAGATGCCCATCTAACGCTGCGTGAGATGCCCATCTAATACTGTTTTAGATGGGCATCTAAAACATACTGTATTGCCGCATATACATTCTGCGTAAGTATGCATGGATTGGAATAATGATAAAGCTTAATATCCTATCCTGTCACCACAATATTCTTTCCTTTTGCATTTATTGCAATGGCTTCCTATCCAAACAGTATCGAATTGTTGGATAGCTTCATTCACCAAATGAATATCGGAGGTTAGTATTCCCGCCTCAAAGTTGCGGTTATCAACTCCTTTCATCCCAATTCCGGCACCGGTTAAATTAGCCGACCCGATATATACAGACTCCAAATCGAAAATCATTAGTTTGAAGTGTACCCGTGGACAAAGCGCTCTTTCTAATCCATGAGCCAATGCGGGGTATTTATCAAAATCTTTTCTGAAATTAGGGCCGGGCTCTTTAGCATGTATAAGCCTTACCTCGACCCCTCTTTTAATAAGGTCGGATATTATTTTTAAAAGAGGTACGGCAACAGCACCCTCTTTAATATACAAATCTTTGATATCGGCCGTACCAATCCATAAAACCTTTCTTACTTCCCGTAATCTTTTCAGAACTACAGAATAGTGGCTTTCATTAGAGATGTATATTGTTTGATTGTCCATCCTACAAAGAAAATAAATAAATAGAAAGAAGAGATTATTTTGCTGTAATTTAAATTATCTTTGCCCCCGCATCGGTTCTGTATCTCCATGCGGGGAAACGGATTAAAAGGGAACCGGGTGGAAATCCCGGACAGTCCCGCTGCTGTAAAGCTCTTAACGGTTACGGAAAACTCTTTGCCACTGACATACACTGTTGGGAAGGCTTCCGCAACCGGAGTCAGTCAGAAAACCTGCCGATGCTTTTGAAAGCTTGTACCCTCGTGGGTTAGGGTGCTGGTATAAGTTCGTTATTACTCTTTCTTGATAATCATCAGCGAGAAGTACGGAAACTGTTTCCCTTGCAACTCCGAAGTATCGGTAGAATAATACTCTTTATCAGTCCCCACATTTTCGAAGTAATAGTATTTGTAATCAGGGTAAATGGTTATAAAGCGGTGAAGTTCATCGGCACATTGCGATACTTTCATAATGGCTACCGTAGTACCCGATTGCAGGAACGTTTGCAGTTCCCCGGCCGTAGTATTGCCCGGAATAACAACCAAACGTTCTTCCTGTTGAGCGATATGAAGCCCCGCACGAGCGCCGCAAGCAATAAAAGCCGGAATACCGGGAACAAATCCGGCGGGAATACCCGTCGCCCGGAGACGGTCGTAAATATAATGGATGGAGGAATAAAATCCTGCATCTCCCTCGGCGACGATAACTACGCGGCGTGATTGCTTTTGAAGAGCTACCGCCTTTTCGTACATCTCGTCGTACACCCGGAGGGCTTGCGAACGGTCTTTATTCATAGGCAACGGAAAAAGATTTATCTTTTCCCCGTCAATGCCCAACTGATGCAGTATATCGGCCGCCCGCGAAGAAACGACCCCACTGCCCGTTACGGTAGCCGGACAAAGAATACAATCGGTTTGCTCCAGTGAGCGCAAGCCTTTGAGAGTAATAAGCTCCGCCTCGCCGGGGCCCAGAGATACAAATAAAACCATAATATAAGCTTTTAAGTTTTTAAGCTTTTTAGTTACTGAGTTTATATCTTAAAAGCTTAAATGCTTAAAGTACTTAAAAGCTTAAATCGCTGCAAAAGTAAGAGAAATATACGGATTATGAAAAAACTACTTGCTGCCAACCTCGTACTGGTAGCCTTGTTATTAATAAGTTGTCGACCCTCGGCAACACCCAATAAACCAGTCAGAGAGAAATTTGTTGTTGCTACTGGTCAGGTAGTTGAAGTATCCCCCCGCTACGCTGAAGGCTTCAAAGTAACACATGCCGAAGGATACCGGTTGGTTGATATACAAGACCCGCAAAAAGAAAATTCACAGTCTTTTCAGTATGCATTGGTTCCCCGTGGTACCATCCCTAAGGGTATTCCCGAAGAATATACTATTATTCATACACCGGTGCGTAGTGCCATCTGTATGACTTCCCTGCAACTTTCCAACTTTATCAAACTAAGAGCCCAGGAGTTAGTGGTAGGTATAACCAGTACCCGGCACCTGTTCAATGAAACAATGAATTATCAACTGGCGAGTGGTAAGACCTCCAAAATAGGTATTGAAGGAAATTTCGACAGTGAACTAATCATGGCACTCGACCCGGATATCATCTTTATATCTCCGTTCAAACGCGGAGGTTACGATACCATGCGCGATATTGGTATTCCGCTTGTTCCGCATCTGGGTTACAAAGAAACGACTCCGCTTGGCCAGGCCGAATGGATTAAGTTTATCGGAATGTTCACCGGTCTGGAAGAGCAGGCCAATACTGAATTCGCTGCTATTGAACTACGTTACAACGAGTTGAAAGAAAAGGTATCTGCCCGCGCAAACCGTCCTGTGGTATTCAGTGGCGAAATGCGTGGAGGAAACTGGTATGCCGTAGGGGGCCGCAGCTTCCTGGCGCAACTTTTCAAAGATGCCGGAGCCGATTATTTTCTCAAAGACGACCCGCGTTCGGGTGGTGTTACGCTCGACTTTGAAACAGTATACAGCCAGGCCGAGAATGCCCGGTACTGGCGTATTGTAAATAGTTACCCCGGGGAGTTCACCTACGATGCACTGCGCTCCGAAGACTCCCGTTATGCCGATTTCCGTGCTTTCCGCGAGAAAGGGGTAATATATAGTAATATTCGCGAGAAACCTTTTTACGAAAGTATGCCTGTGGAACCGGAAGTGATACTTGCCGATTTTATTTATATATTTCATCCGGAATTGTTGCCGGACTATATTCCGAAATATTATGATTTACTCAAATAAAATTGATAAGATGAAGTGCCCTACCGCACTACTCATACTCATAATCACCGTATCCATCGGGATATTCTTCTTATTGAATCTCCTGCTTGGAACCGTACATATCCCCCTGCGTTCGGTCTGGAATATTTTGTGGGGAGTAGGAGAGGAACCCGTAGTATGGCAAAATATTATCTGGAAATCCCGCTTGCCACAAGCTCTGACGGCTCTGGTAGCCGGTGCCGGATTATCCGTAAGCGGTCTACAGATGCAAACCGTTTTTCGCAATCCGCTTGCCGGTCCATCGGTACTCGGAATCAGTTCCGGTGCGAGCCTGGGGGTTGCCTTTATTATTCTGCTCTCCGGTCAGCTAGGAGGGGTGGCATTAAGCAAACTGGGTTATATGGGCGAAGTAGCTTTATCCATCGCTTCCATCATCGGGGCTCTTTCTGTCATGGCTCTCATTGTTTTTGTATCCCAAAAGGTAAAAGGGAATGTTACCCTGCTCATTATTGGTGTAATGATTGGTTATGTTGCCAGCGCCATTATCGGAGTATTGAAATACTTTAGTGTTGAAGAAGACATCCGCGCTTATGTCATATGGGGATTAGGTAGTTTTGCCCGTGTATCAGGCGACCAGGTAATGCTTTTTACTTGTATCATGGCTGTACTTTTGCCGCTATCCATGCTGCTGATTAAAACCCTCAATCTGCTGATGCTCGGCGATAACTACGCGCGCAACCTGGGATTGAACATAAAGCGCTCGCGCCTGTTAGTGATTACCTGCTCCGGTATACTGGTAGCTATCGTAACCGCTTATTGCGGGCCTGTTATGTTCGTTGGTCTGGCCGTGCCACACCTTTGCCGGGGGATATTCGATTCATCCGACCACCGTGTACTGATGCCCGGAACCCTCCTTACCGGAGCCGCATTATCACTGGCCTGTAACCTGATAGCCCGTATGCCCGGTTTTGAGGGCGCATTGCCCATCAACTCAGTGACCGCTCTGGTAGGCGCTCCTGTTGTAGCGTGGGTACTTTTCCGTAAACGTAAAAACGAGTTCAATGAATAGAACCATCGAAATACAATCGCTTGCTATTGGCTATCCCGGCTCAAAAGGAGTCAAAGTAGTAGCCGAAAACATTAACGCCTCCATCAACGAGGGCGAACTTACCTGCTTGTTGGGTGCCAACGGGATAGGTAAATCAACGTTGCTGCGTACGCTTTCTGCCTTTCAACCTAAATTATCCGGACATATCCGCATACAGGGAAAAGAACTGGAAGAGTACACCGATAGCGACCTCTCGCACATTATCGGCGTAGTACTTACCGACCGCATCGACATTCGCAACATGACTGCCGAAGAACTTATCGGCCTCGGCCGTAGTCCGTACACCGGCTTCTGGGGGGGATTAAATAAAGAAGATAAACAGATTGTGCAGCAATCCATCGCCCAAATCCACATTGAAGACCTGGCTCACCGTATGGTTCATACCCTCAGCGATGGCGAACGTCAGAAAGTAATGATTGCTAAAGCATTGGCACAGGAAACGCCGATTATATTTCTGGATGAACCGACAGCCTTTCTCGATTTCCCCAGCAAAGTCGAAATCATGCAACTGTTGCATCGCCTGAGCCGTGATACCCGTAAAACAATTTTCCTTTCTACCCACGATTTGGAACTTGCCCTGCAAATAGCTGATAAACTTTGGGTGATGGATAAAACCCACGGCCTTACCGTGGGTACTCCCGAAGATTTGTCGCTTAATGGCGACCTCAGCACTTTTTTCGCCCGCAAAGGTATTACGTTCGATATGGAGACGGGATTGTTCCGCGTCGAAAACGAATATACCCGCCAAATCCATCTTACCGGACATGGTCGGCAATATACCATGGTACGCAAAGCCCTTGCCCGCAACGGTATTCTCGCCGGACGGAACATTGAATCGGAAACGACAATTGAAACGGGGGGAAAGGATGGCGAGGAGTCAGGATATACCATACTTCGAGAGAACCAGCCGCCGGTATCCGTATCTACAATTGAAGAATTGCTGAAAACTATATCCCAATAGGATAACGATACTTATCCCGTTAGGATAGCACCCTTATCCCGTTAGGATAACAGGCCTTATCCCAGTAGGATAGAACCGTTATCCCGGTAGGATAAAAATGCTTGGAAGATTATTACGGTAATTCGAATGAGAAAGTAAATTTAGTGGATGTATAATCTTTATAATTCTGCATTCTAAAACCTACCGGATAAATATATTCGTATATATTCAGTATAGCATCTTTATATGAATTCACTGCCTCTAATCCTCCTCTCTTTGTCTGTACCTCGTTGTCATTGTTAAAGTAAACATGGGTAATACTTGAATAACGGAGTTGGTCGGTCTCTTGTGCGGTCAGTGGTTCATTTTCAAGCACTTTGTTGACGGCAACCTTTATGTCGCGCGAATCTGTATCCGATTCGACAATCAGCAAACCTACCCGGCCATAATTTATGGAACCAACATAAGAAATCTCTTTGGCCTGGTCGGATTCACTCATTTCTTCCTTAATAAGTTTATCCGGATAGTCCATTGTAACATCAAACAATACTTGCATGTACGAGAAAATGATACCATATTTAAATGTCATTTCCTGTTCGGTATACGAGTGGCCTGATATGATTTCGTCCAGATTGATACCCAGATTTGTTAATCCTATAGCACGTAATTGCCTGTGTGTATAAAATTCTTCGCCGCTTTTATCCGCGCTGAAAGAAACCTGGTTTTTTGGCTTTTGCGCAATGATATATTTGATAAATTCATTTTGTCCGTCTTTCGAGGGTATATAATTCGTCACTGGCTTTGCGATTGCCGCACTTGTACTCACATCAATGGGATTGAAAGTATAGCCTGTAATCTCAGGAATATCCGTGTTCGACCCCGTGTTGTGTACTACTAAGTTCCCTAAATATATTTTATCGGTAATAGAGGGGTTTACGAAAGGGTTGTAGCTCTTGGCCTCGTAGCGTTTGTAAGGTATTGAAAATGAATATTCATTAAACGGGAATGTAGATAATACGTGCAGACGCGCATTGTCTTTCAATCCTCGCTGGGTAACCTGTAATTGCTTCTCGGCACTATCAGCTACAATTTGTATGCCGGTAGTTCTGCCTTCGGGTTCCCGGTATTCGTTTACCTGGAATCTTATCTCGGCCGATTTGTTGCCCGATGATGGACTGACAGTAAGCCAGGAGGGTATGTTCTTTATTTCCCACTTCCGGTTAGTGGTTAACTTTATCGTTTCGTAACTACCTCCGGCCGATAAAATAATATCGTCATCCTCTATTTCGATGAAGGGCTCCATATCCATGATTGATAGCTGTTTGACGGTTAGTGTGTTTTTAGCGTCTATACTGTTGAAAACCAGAGAAGATGATCGCAGTTCCTCTTCTTTATTCTCTTTAGCCTTTATCCTGATCTCGGCCGAAGCTTCACCTGAAGTAGGAGATACAACTAGCCAATCAGGAACATCTCTTACATGCCACTGTCCGTCGCATGTTAACGAAATAATTTCTTCGCTTCCTTTAAAATCAAGTGTAACAGTGTCTTTCTCGAATTTGATTTCGTGTTTCTCATCGTCCTCGCAGGAAATTAATACAGAGGCGAAAAAAAGAAAAGAGAGAAATAGGATGGAAGTTCTAGTTTTCATGTTCTTAATGTAATTAGTTAGGTATCGTTGCCAAAGGTAAAAAATAATATCCGGTAAACAGCTACAAAGTTTCCAAAAAACTGTACCTTTGCCCCTGTTTTGGTGATACAGCAAACTTTCGTTTGCCGTATAAAAGGGAATCAGGTGTAAATCCTGAACAGACCCGCTGCTGTAAGCTCCACCAAAATCTTTGACGACACCCTGGCCACTGTTCTGATACAGAATGGGAAGGCAGTTCAAAGATGGAGTAAGTCAGAAAACCTGCCAGAATGTTTAATTTGAAGCTTTCGTGGAATAAAGCTGAAGAATACCCTTTAGAAAAGCAAAGACTTTTTGTTCAGAACCCGGCCTATGGTCGTGCTATGTTTAAGCGTATCCTCATCCGTTTATTTCCGGAAGTAATTTGTTCCAGCAAATACGAACGACAAAATGAGAATATTTCTGCTTACGGCCTTGCTTTGTATCCTGCAATTCGGTGTGATGGCTCAGAATAAAGTGGCATTATCAGGAAAGGTAACTGATAACAATGGCAATCCCGTTCCTTATGCTACGGTAGGTTTGGAAAAAACCGGTATCGGTACTTATACAGATGATAATGGAAAATATGAACTTCAATTATCTCCCGGAAAATATACAATCACGGTATCTTCCATCGGTTATAAAATTATTTATGTAGAACTCAATATAAATACTAATCAGAAACAGGATTTCGTAATAGAAGAAAGTTCCGTAAATCTTGATGGAGTAAATGTATACGGTAAGAGTCAGGCACAACAGATGCGCGAAGGAGCATTTGCCGTCAATGTATTGCAAATTGGTGGAGTATTACAGAATACTTCGGCTGGGTTGAATAATATAATAGGACGTACCACGAGTGTACGCATACGCGAAGAAGGAGGGCTTGGCTCAGAGTTCGACCTATCCATCAATGGGATGTCGGGCAATTCGGTGCGTTATTTTCTGGATGGAATACCGTTGGATGCCAAAGGAAGCGGCGTTTCACTGGCTAACCTGCCAATGAACATCATAGACCGGGTCGAGATTTACAAGGGAGTTATACCCGCCAGTCTGGGAGCGGATGCTTTGGGTGGTGCCATTAATATTATCACAAAACAAGATAAGAAAAGTTATCTGGACGCATCTTATAGTGTAGGTTCCTTTCATACCCACAAAGCAGGTTTGAATGGACAATTTGTGGAGTCCAAAACCGGACTGATTATCAAACCAACTCTTGGGTTTAACTACTCGAAGAACGACTACACCATGAAAGAGATAGAAGTATGGAGTGAAAATGAAGATAAATTTGTACTTGCCCGCCGCAAGCGTTTTCATGACGATTACTTTTCATTGTTGGGACAAATAGAGGTGGGTGTTGCAGACAAATCTTGGACAGATGCATTTTTCGTTTCAGCTTCTTACTCCAAAGTTGATAAAGAGTTACAAACCGGCTCTGTACAAAGCAGGGTGTACGGAATGGCAGAAAAACAATCCGATGCATGGAATTTATCGGCACATTATAAAAAAAGTAATTTCATACTGAAAGATATGTTCCTGAATGCTTCCCTTTCTCACACATGGGATCACTCACTGACGGTAGATACCGCTTACCGGAAATACAACTGGAATGGCGAGTATATTCCCTGTTCAGGCAACGAAATCAGAGGCCGGGCACGTTCTATACGCCATTATAAACGGCCGCTTACTATTATACGTGCAAATCTGGATTACAAACTAAACAAGTATCACGGTTTCAATTTCAATTATCAACTCAACCGTACTGGCAACGAACAGTACGACGATGTAAATACTGCCTACGAATCCTCAAACGATATTATTATCAGGCATATTATGGGTCTTTCATACAGTCAGTCTTTGTTTAACGGAAAAATGGAGAATGTTTTTTTCGTAAAAGATTACGTTAACCAACCAAACATCCGGCAAACCGAATTATCCAGTATCACTGGCTCGGAAGATGTACAGGGTGCAACTACCCAAAATTACGTAGGTTATGGCATCGGGTTGCGATATACCATTTTGCTGCCACTCTCTGTGAAAACATCTTATGAACATAGTGTAAGATTGCCGGTGGCCCGCGACTTGCTGGGAGACGGTGTAACTATTTACCCCAACCTTGCTTTGAAACCCGAAACTAGCAACAACTTCAATGTTGCTCTGTTTGGTACTTGGCATCCGGCAGGCGGGCATACCCTCTATTACGAAGCAGGGGGCTTTGTACGCAACGTAAAGAATTATATACAAGCTGTTCCATACGAAAACGAGGGCACGATGCAATACAAAAATGTACCGGCTGTGCATATTAAAGGTGTGGAGGGAGAAGTGCGTTATGACTGGCAAAACAAATTTCAATTGTCTGCTAATATCAGCTATCAGGATACCCGTAGTCAGCAGAAATACACCGATGGAGGCAAACCTTCTCTTACATATAAGAACCGGGTACCCAATCGTCCCTGGATGTTCGGTAGTGCGGAGGCCGGTTATACTTTCCGCAATATTGGTCTGCCCAAAAGCAGATTGCGGCTGGGCTTTAACTATCAATGGGTACATTGGTATTTCCTCACTTGGGAAGCTTATGGCAACCCTGATACGAAAGCCCGTATTCCCACTCAACACATTTGCAACGCCGATGTAAGTTATTCATGGAAGGATGGACGATACAATATTTCACTGGAATGCAATAACTTCCTTGATGAACTGGCATACGACAACTATAAATTACAGAAACCCGGACGGGCTTTCTTTGCTAAATTCCGCTTATTTATCAACTAATTTATAAACTCAAACTATTTAGAATGAAAAAGTTTAAATTCTCACTCCTTGCATTTATGACGATAGCTATGTTTGCATTTACATTCACGGCTTGTTCTGACGACGATGATCCTAATCCTAATCCGGATCCGGAAATCAATGAGAGCGATTATCACTTCGACCTCTTTCTAACTTTAGATAAGCATGGTGGTATGAGTAACAATAACACTACATACGTTAACAGCTCCAATACCCTGACGGCAGAAAGAGGGATAATTACCATTGAAAGAACAGGCTCTGAATTGGGAACTTATACGATGGAATCTATCTCTAAAGGAAAGTATTACTATCAGATACCTTACAGCGAAGATCGTTTTACCAAATGTCAAATCATAAACGATAAAATTGTTCCGATAAAAGAACGCCCTTTTGCCAAGAACGTTTATAAGAAACGAGCCTATACTCACACCTGGCTTAATGACAACACACTTCTTATAATGTCGGCCACCGGTGATACTCAAAAAATCATCTGGACAAAACTGAATACCGATGATATGACCATTATTGATGAAGGCGAATTAAGTATTGAGATACCTGAAGGATGGGAAAACCTTACGACTTCGGGAATACTGACTTATCGCAAAGCAGACGATAAACTGTTCTACTTCTATTATGCAAAGAAAGGAAGTGGCCGGCAAGCTACTAAAGAAGACCGGTTCCGTACAGCCGTTATCGCCCCATCATCTATGGAAGTTCTGAGCGAATCAATAGCTCCCGTTAATAGCGAAATGGCCGGAAGTGCCTACGGCGAATTGATGCAAAATTGTGTGATGTACGATGAAGCCGGAAACCTCTATATAGCTTGCTTTAACAAAGAAGACGACGGAGATAAAATAGAAAGAGGTATGCTGCTACGAATCAAAGTTGGTGAAACCACATTTGAAGCTTCGTATAATGGATATGCCAATTCCGACGGTAAGTTGATGACTGTTCAGTATTTGGGCAACAACAAAGCGTTGGCCTATGCCCGTAAAGACATAGAAGGAACTGCCATCGATAGCTATAGTCACTATTATTCTATCATTGATATCAATACAGGTACTAAAACTCGTCTAAGTTACAACGGTAAGGAAGTAGCTTATAGTGGAGGTCGTTTTTCGCAACGCTCTGTTATATTCAACAATAAACTCTACATCGGTGTCGATACTGAGAATGATGACAACTCTATCATCTATATTTACGACATCAAGACTGGTACCGTAGAGAAAGGTGCAGAAGTAGCAGGAGGGCTTAAATTTGACATGATACGTGTTATTGAGAACGATAAATAAGAATATACTCGTTATGAGACATTTTATTATACTGTTCTCTTTATTTGTTTTCTCCCTCGTGTGCCATGCACACGAGGGAGAAAACTTCGTCGCCTCCGACATTCTCGCCTCCATGAAGCCCGGTGATAAAGCCGCCCTGCTTATGGTACACTTTGGCACAACTTACGATGAAACCCGTGCTCTCACCATAGACGCCATCAACGCTAAAGCCAAAGCTGCTTTCCCCGAACTGGAAGTACACGAAGCCTATACCTCGCGCATCGTTATCCGTAAATTGGGCGAGCGCGGAACCGTGAAGCTTAATCCGCTGGATGCACTATTGAAACTGCGTGGCGACGGCTACACCCACATCATCGTGCAGAGCACCAATGTCATTGAAGGTGTCGAGATGGAATCACTCCGTCGTGATATAGCTACCGTGCTACCCTTTTTCACTGAGATACGCATAGGCAACCCTCTGTTGTATTCAGTGGAAGACTGCGAAGCATTGGTTGCTGTTATGGAAACCCGTAAGCCCGAAAAAGGGAGTACCGTATTCGTTGGCCACGGAACCTATACGCCCGCAACCGCTACATACGCTATGCTCGATTACATGATGAAAGCCCGTGGCAATAAAGACTTCCATGTAGGAACCGTAGAAGGCTATCCCACGATGGACACCGTTCTTGCCCAACTGAAAGCCAATAAAGTTAAACAGGTAACTCTGGTTCCGTTGATGTTTGTTGCCGGCGACCATGCGAAGAACGACATTGCCGGTGAATGGAAAGAATCTCTCGAAGCTGCTGGAATGAAAGTTGACGTTCGCATGGAAGGATTAGGCCAGATACCGGAAGTTCAGGAACTGTTTATTGAACATGCTCGTTTCATATTGCACCATAAAATGCTGGATATTATGGCAAAGAAAGCGCATTATGCTACTGGGCATCAACACAGACATCATCATTAAATAGTAGGAATAATCTGCAAGTGTGACGACAAACCAACACTCTCGTCATCCTAAACAACGACAGCCGACATATCCGGAAAACCTGTCTGCCGACTGAAGAAATTGCTTCATTTGACGGATATGACGCTGTCGTTCTTTACCCTTTCGTTTCGCAACTTCAACTGTCTGATGCTTTTCGTATGTCTGGTATTCCGGATGATGCGGGGGATCGAAGAAATTGAAGTAGGTTTAAAAGATAGATTTAGGTAGGCTATTACTTACCTTTACAAGGGTATAAACAAACTTTTAGCTGCCGTACCCTATAACATTTCATATATGTGAAATGATATCTTCATATCTGTGAAGATGTATCTTCATATATATGAAACGATCTTTTCACATATATGAAATAATATAAGGTACGGCTAGTATAGATAACTAGCTGCCTAAGTAAAGATATGTACCAACCTATCCTGAGATATAATTCAGGCATATCTCATCAGATAGGTAAGCAAAAGAATTACAGGTGTTTTCACTAACTTTGCAATTTTAGATAACCAGGATATAAAAATGAACAAACCGCAGATAATCGTTGCCGGCATTGGCCCCGGCAGTCCGCAGGATATAACTCCTGCCGTACTTCAGGCTATCCGTCAGGCCGATGTAATTGTCGGTTACAAATACTACTTCCAATTCATCCGCGAATACCTTTCGCCCGGTGCCGAATGTATTGATACAGGCATGAAGCGCGAGCGCGACCGTGCCCGACAAGCATTTGAATATGCCGAACAGGGCAAAACCGTGTGTGTAATTTCCTCCGGCGACGCGGGTATTTATGGAATGACACCGTTGCTTTGGGAAATGAAACGCGAACGCAACAGCGACATTGAAATTATTTCCCTGCCCGGCATCAGCGCTTTCCAGAAAGCCGCATCCCTATTGGGCGCACCCATCGGTCACGACACCTGCATCATCTCCCTGAGCGACCTGATGACTCCGTGGGAAATGATTGAACGCCGTATCATTGCCGCCGCCACCGGAGACTTTGTTACCGCCATTTACAACCCCAAAAGCGAAGGCCGCTACTGGCAACTTTACCGGTTGAAAGAAATATTCCTACAGGAAGGCCGCTCACCGGATACTCCTGTCGGCTATGTGCGCCAAGCCGGTCGCGAGGAGCAGGAAGTCCATCTCACCACCTTAGCCGGGTTAAATCCCGAAGATGTGGATATGTTTACGGTTATCATCATTGGTAACTCGCAATCCTACCAGTGGAAGGATGCATTTATAACTCCCCGGGGATACTACCGCGAGCAGTCGGTAGAAGATATAAAACCCGGACAGGATATTATGATACGCAGCTTCCGCACCATCGAAAGCGAATTAAATAACAAAGATATTCCCCTCGACTACAAATGGGCATTATTGCATGCCATTCATACAACGGCCGATTTTGATATGGAGAATCTGCTTTATACAGACGATGGGGCAGTGGCTAAATTATACTCGTTATTTAGTGAAGGAAAACTTAAAACCATTATTACGGATGTAACAATGGCTGCATCCGGTATTCGCAAAGGTGCCCTTTCGCGTCTCGGTATCGAAGTTATATGTTATCTGAATGATGAACGGACTGCCGCGCTGGCTACCGAAAAGAATATAACGCGTACACAAGCCGGTATCCGTTTGGCGGTAATCGAACACCCTGATGCGCTGTACGTATTCGGCAATGCTCCGACGGCGCTTATGGAACTTTGTGATTTGATACGGAAGGATAAAGCAACTCCGGCAGGAGTAATTGCTGCTCCCGTTGGTTTTGTGAATGTAAAGGAATCCAAACACATGGTGAAACCGTTTACCAACATTCCCAAGTTGATTGTGGAAGGCAGAAAAGGAGGTAGTAATCTGGCTGCTACGCTGGTAAATGCCATACTTACATTGGATGATGCTGGGTTGTTGAGGCCGGGAAGAGATGTTTAAGTAATTATGAATTTTGAATTATGAATGATGAGAGATTTATACTTATCGGCATGAACGACAACCCGGCTCCGTGGTTCCATCCGGATGTATTGCAGATAATCAGAGAAGGCAAAACATTTTCCGGTGGCACCCGGCATTACGGGATTGTTAAACCTTTGCTTCCCCCCGGTAGCCACTGGATTAATATTACCGTTCCGTTGGACGATGTATTTGCGCATTACCGCCATCATACAGAGGTTATCGTCTTTGTATCCGGCGACCCTCTGTTCTTCGGCTTCGGTAATACCATCAAGAAACGTTTGCCTGGAGCGGAACTTATAACCTATCCTGCCTTTAACTCCCTGCAACAGCTTGCCCACCGCTTTTCGATGCAGTACGACGATATGACTACCGTCTCCCTCACCGGGCGTCCGTGGCATGAATTTGACAAAGCACTCATCGAAAGAAACACTAAAATAGGTGTATTAACCGACCGGGAACATACTCCGGCAACCATTGCCAGCCGGATGCTGGAATACGGATATAATCATTACACCATGTATATCGGCGAGCATCTGGGTAATCCCGGTAAAGAGCGTACCCGCACTCTGAGTCTCTCCGAAGCTACCCAAACTACATTCGAGCATCCCAATAACCTAATACTGGTGTGCAAAGGTACCGCTCCCCGGTATTTCGGCATACCGGATGAATTGTTTGTACATCTGGATGGCCGTACCAAAATGATAACAAAAGCCCCTATCCGTCTGTTGACGTTGAGCGCGTTAGAACTCAGAGACAAGCAGAATTTCTGGGATATCGGTTTCTGTACCGGTTCGGTATCTATTGAGGCTAAGTTACAATTCCCCCATCTGCATATTACAGCATTCGAAATCCGTCCGGAGGGCGAAAAACTAATGGCTCAGAACTCGCGGCAATTCGGTACACCGGAAATAGAAGCTATTATTGGTGATTTTACGGTTGCCGATATATACCATTTGCCGCCTCCTGATGCTGTATTTATCGGCGGTCATGGAGGTAAATTAAAAGAGATAGTAAAACGGGTAGATACAGTAATCATTCCCGGAGGGATTGTTGTGTTTAATTCGGTTACTCCCGAAAGCAGGCAACTATTCGAAGAAAGTATTACGGAAAACGGATGGAAACTACTTTCCGTTACACATATTTCGGTAGATGATTACAACCCGATTGATATAATGAAAGCAATAAAACAATAAATATGAATACCCGAACAGCGATTATACTTGTATCCGAAAGAAGCCTGACACTGGCTAAAACCATACAGGCCGAACTGGGAGAAGCGACTATATACTCAACTTCCGGCGCCGGGGGAACGACGCACATAGAATCCATCAAAAGGTTTGTTGATGAAGAGTTTACTGCTTTCGACTCGATTATCTTTATTGGTGCGCTGGGTATTTGTATCCGCGCCATTGCGCCGAAAATCCAGAACAAATACAATGACCCGGCGGTAGTCAATGTCGATAGTACCGGTCGCTTTGTCATCTCTGTTCTTTCCGGACATATCGGAGGCGCCAATCAACTTACCCGGTTGGTGGCTTCTGCCATCGGTGCCGAACCGGTTATTACTACGCAAAGCGATAATACTGATTTGTGGGCACTGGATACACTGGATAAAGAATATAACTGGATAGCCGAAACGCGTAACGGTTCCATGAATAAAATTATCTTTGCTTTTGTGGGAGAAAAGCCTACCGCTTTGCTGTTGGAAATTAAAGACAAAGGAACCGACTATCTGGAACGAACAGTTCCGGCACATGTAGATGTTTATTACAGATGGGAAGATATTCCCGAAAACCAGTATGAAGCACTTATTGCTGTTACTCCTTTTATTCGTGAAGCTGATATACCAATTCTGTTCTTCCGTCCACGGGTTTTGCATTTGGGTGTGGGATGTCGTAAAGATTGCTGTCCGGATGGGGTTGTTGCGTATATATCCTCACAATTGGAAGGTCATGGTTTGAGTCCGCTTTCAATTGCCAGCCTCAGTACCATCGAATTAAAGAAAGAGGAGGAGATACTTAAGGAACTTCAACGCAGCTTTACGCAAGCGGTAACTCATATCTATACCGCTGCCGAACTGGAAGAAGTTTCCGTTCCCAATCCGTCGGATAAGGTATATGAAGTTACCGGTTCGCCCAGCGTATCCGAAGCATCCGCTATCCGTAGTGCATCGGGTGGTAGTCTTATCTTAGAGAAACAGAAAGGTATCTTAAGCGAAGGCAACCATTTTACTTTTGCCGTTGCCCTCGACCTTGCCGCTATACGTAAAGGGCATATCGAAATTGTTGGTGCCGGCCCCGGCGACCCCGACCTTATCTCCGTCCGCGGCCGCCGTATGCTCGAAGAAGCCGATTTGATACTTTACGCCGGAAGCCTCGTCCCCCGCGAACTGACTTACTGCGCTAAAGATGGTGCGACCGTACGCAGTTCTGCCTCCATGACTCTCGAAGAACAATTCGATATAATGAAAGAATTCTATGACCGTGGTTTATTAGTCGTTCGCCTGCATACAGGCGACCCGTGCATATACGGTGCTATACAGGAGCAGATGAATTTCTTCGACCGTCACGGCATGAGTTACCGCATCACTCCCGGCATATCATCCTTTCAGGCGGCTGCGGCAGCTTTGCAGTCGCAGTTTACTATTCCTGAAAAGGTACAAACCATTATCCTCACCCGGGGCGAGGGGCGGACACCCATGCCGGAAAAAGAACAATTGCACTTGCTTGCCCGTTCGCAGAGTACCATGTGCATCTTCCTGAGTGCCGGGGTGGTTGATGATGTTCAGGAACAACTTCTGCAACATTATCCACCTACTACTCCTGTAGCAGCCTGCTACAAGCTAACTTGGAAAGACGAACGCATCTACCGGGGGGAACTCAAAGACTTGTCACGGATAGTAAAAGAAAACGACCTCACGCTGACAACCATGATTGTGGTAGGCGATGCTATTGATAACCGCGAGGGATTATCGCGTTTATATTCTCACGAGTTCAAACATTTATTCAGGAAATGAGTTTTGAGTAATGAGTTTTGAGTGATGAGTAACCCTGCGGTATCATCTTTAAAACTCCTGACTCCTAATTTTAGAATAACTATAAAATAATATGCGGCATCGAAACTCAAAACTCACAATTCAAAACTCAGAACTTATTTTAGTTTTCGGTGGAACCACTGAAGGACGCAAAGCTGTACAGATAATAGATAAGGCAGGTAAACCTTTCTATTATTCTACTAAGGGGGATTTACAGGAAGTACATTCCTTAAATGCTATTCGTCTGACGGGGGCTATGGATATCGTCGCCATGAAACGATTCTGCCAGGATAACGACATCCGGTTGATTATTGATGCCGCCCATCCTTTCGCCGAAGAGCTACGCCATACCATTACACACGTATCACTGGGATTTAATATACCTGTTATCCGGTACGACCGTTTATACCCGTCACGCGAAAAGGATATCATCTGGTGTGAGGATTATACCGATGCTATCCGGAAACTCGAACAGCATAATATAAATAACCTGTTAGCACTTACCGGCGTTAACACCATTGCACCACTGAAACCATTTTGGAAGACCCGTGAAACGTGGTTCCGCATTCTCCGTCGTGAAGAATCTTTGACTATAGTGCGTCGTGAAGAATTTCCCGAAACTCACCTGCTTTTTTATGAAAAAGAGAGTGATAACACGCTATTGCCGGAACATATTCGTCCTGATGCCATCCTGACTAAAGAAAGCGGTATCAGTGGTGGTTTTGAAGAGAAAATAACTCTCGCCCGGCGGTTACGTGTTCCATTGTTTGCCGTCATGCATCCGTCGGTTCCCGAGAGTTTTTATGTGGTAAATGGTGAACATGGTCTGCGTCGTGCTATTGAAAAGTTTCTACCGGGTTTTTATTCGTTGCGTACGGGAATCACTACCGGCACATGTGCAACGGCCGGAGCAATGGCTGCATTACAAACACTGCTTACTGGTGGAGAAGTGGTAGCTGTCCCCGTCCTTTTACCCAACGGAGAAAATATTGCTGTTGACATTGAAAAGGTTAATCTTGATGGGGATACTATTGCAATAGCCACCGTAATAAAGGATTCTGGAGATGATACGGATGTTACACATGGTGCAGCCATAGAGGTAATGGTGAAATTATATAAGGTCGGAGCAAATCAGTCAATAAATGAACCTAAAATTAGAATACTTGGCGGTTCCGGAGTCGGCATCGTTACACTCCCCGGTCTTGGTTTGCCTGTAGGCGAGCCTGCCATCAATGTAGGCCCTCAACAAATGATTAGAAATAACATTCACCATTTCTTAAACAACCATTCTATATATGATATCCAGACCATTGAAGTAACCATATCCATACCTCAGGGTGAAGAACTTGCCCGCCGCACATTTAATCCACGTCTGGGTGTAACGGGCGGTATTTCAATAATCGGCACCTCCGGTATTATCCAGCCATTCTCTGTCGATGCATTTATATCATCCATTCGCAAAAGTATGGAGGTTGCCAAAGCTGCACAATCAGAGCGTATCGTTATCAACTCCGGCGCCAAAAGCGAGAAATACCTCCGGGCTTATTATCCCACATTGCCCGAAACGGCTTTTGTACAATATGGTAATTATATCGGTGAAACACTGCGAATAGCTGCCGAATTAAATATATCCTGTATTACACTCGGTGCTATGATTGGTAAAGCCGTGAAACTGGCCGAAGGATATTTGGATACGCATAGTAAGAAAACGACGATGAATAAAGATTTCATCCGGAAATTAGCAGAAGAATCCGGATGCTGTTTTGAAACGATTGCTGCAATAGATAATATTACATTAGCCCGTGAGTTATGGAATATTATACCGACTGAACAGGCAAATAAGTTTTTCGGAGAGATTATATACCGGTGTTATCAAAATTGCGTTCTGCTATTACCGGAAGGGGAGTTGACAGTATTATTACTGGATGAATCCGGGGATATTAGATTTCGATAATCAATGCCCCATCAGACAACGGCACGCATGGAATTCCCAATTCGGCTGATTCTTTCAGCAAGGATTCTTTCTGATAAGCGGGCAATGTCGCATCCAGTACTATCTGCCCAACAGTAAACAAAGATACAACAGAGGAAAGCTCTGATGTAAATCCCCGGCAAATATAGAGATAATCAATATCCATTGGGTTATCCGAATATTTTCTTTTCCAACGGTTATCGTTAAGTATATAAATACGTTTACCGCCGAATAGAACAAAGTTATCGGTACGGGTAAAAACTTCATCCTGATAATTTGTTGTTATATGAGCAGGTTCATTGAGGCCACGTTTATTCCAGTAAGAGGAAAGTGATTTGCTGAGTCGTTTCTGTTCCGGTATAGTATCGGCATAAGCCAGCCAGGAATCGCTTCCGGCAGAAATACAGTGTATAGCCGGACAATGCCGTATGTTATAAAAGGCAATCGTTGGTTGGGTTGGTTTATCTCTTTTTAACCATATACTATATCCTGTCAGGAACGCCAGACAGCACATCGCAATAAGTACGTTTTTTGCTTTCCGACGTTTGTTGATAAGAGTTACCGACAACAGAAACAGATAAATAACCAGAACTGCAACAGGTGTAAGCCACAAGTTTTCAATAGATGCATACGGTAATTGCTCCACCCATCGGATAGTACTATTTAATGTACGGACAAGGAATTGCAGTACCATTGCTACCAATTCATTGACACCCGGCACCGGAAAAACAACAAATAATAAAACAGCGCCATATATAATAACAGTCACCAACGGAATAACCAACAAATTAGTAAGCAGGAAATGAGTAGCAAACCGCCCGAAATAATAAACCACCAACGGAGCCGTAGCAATTTGTGCTGCTGTAGAAACCGTAAGCAATCCCCAGATATACCTGCCTACCCGGTTCCGGATATTCCATAAAGCGAACAACCGGGGTTGTATAAGGATAATACCCAATACCGCTATAAAAGAAAGCTGAAAACCGACATCATTCAACCATTCGGGATTATAAATCAACATGAGGAAAGCAACCAGTGATAATGAATGTCCGGTGAGAATAACCCCCGAACGTGCCGAAGAGAGCGCTAGCAAGGAAAACATAAGAACGGAACGAACTACCGAAGAAGATAACCCGGTCATAAAAGCGAAGAACCACAAAGCAGCAATTGTAAGGATAGCCCGTATGATAAGCCCCCACCGCGAAGTTCTGAAAATACGTTTCAATACAAAGAACAGAAGCGCAAAGATAAACCCTACATGCAATCCTGAAAGAGCCAATACATGGCTAACACCGGATATGGAAAACGATTCGCGTATTTCTTCGCTCAACTCTTCTTTATAGCCCACGGTAAGCGCCGAAATAACAGCAAACTCTTCGCCTGTAAACCCTGCTTGTTGGTACAAAAACAGAATATAATCGCGGCAACGAAGCGCGCGTTCCTGTAAAGAGATAGTCATAGACCGGGTAATTACCTGCCAACGGCCGGAGGCTACATACCCGCTTCCGCTAATCCCTTTCCGGAGCAGATACCGCGGATAATCAAATTCTTCCGGGTTGCCACTCCTGGTCGGTAGCGATAACCGGCCTTTAAAAAGGATTTCATCTCCCCGGCTCAGTGTACCCGAAAGAGAATCCATTGGGAAGTATAACAAAACTTTCCTGTTTACCGGCAACGAAACGGGGTCATAACTTTCAATTATATCGGCCTTATATAGAATGCTGCGGGCTTTGGGCTCAGCGTTGGATTTTATAATTGCCCGGTAAACGGTATCCTGTTCAGGAAAAGAATATTCTGTCCGTTGTAATTCGTAGAATGTTAATGAGAAGCCAAGTATAAAAAAGAAAAACATAACAGGCAGACCAAACACTTGACGTAATTTATACTGCCTGAATAAGTAAACTGATAATACCAAAAGCAGGAATACAGCAATACACCCGGAAAGCCATATAACCGGTACTTGCATACCGGAAAAGAATAAATAATCAGCAATTACTATCCCGGCTATAAGCGGAAACAGTAACCGCAGAAAAGGATATTTGCGAAATTCCAGGCCGGATATCACCGCATTATAAATTCCGGAGTTGGTGAATCATTTTCTCAGGCTCGGCCGCGCCGAATACGAAATTACCGGCAACCAATACATCGGCTCCCGCCGCTACCAACCGGGCGCCGGTTTCAAGATTCACACCACCATCTACTTCGATAATAGCTTTTGAGCCTGTTCTCTCAATAAGTTCACGCAATTCGGCCACTTTGGTAACAGAATGCTCAATGAATTTCTGCCCTCCAAAACCCGGGTTTACGCTCATGATAAGTACCATATACACATCGCGGATAATATCCGCAAGCAGCGAAACGGGAGTAGCCGGATTAATAGTAACCGCCGGCTGCATACCGGCTTCCCTGATTTGTTGTATCACCCGGTGCAGATGCGGACAGGCTTCCAGGTGAACATTCATGGTATGGGCGCCCAGCGCTTTAACCTCCGGAATAAACTTTTCGGGCTGTACAATCATCAGGTGTACGTCCAACGGTTTATCCGTCAGTTCGGCTACAAATTTGAGAACCGGAAATCCAAAGGAGATATTCGGCACAAACACACCGTCCATTACATCGATATGTACCCATTCGGCCTCGCTGCGGTTAATCATTTCGATGTCCCGGGCCAGGTGGCCAAAGTCGGCAGAGAGGATAGAGGGTGCAATTATTGGGTTCATGGGGTTTTGCTTTAATTTTACCCCACAAACTTATATAAAATCTATGGAATAACCGAATAAAAAGGGAGAAATGACATTGGCTTATTAATAAAGCGTTTGTAAGGCCAAACGAAGCCAATTTAAATAGAATAAAATACCAGCCATATGCTTGTCTTTTACTATTTTTGCGATTAGATTGATTATCATATAAACAGCATTTTAATACATAATGGCTATATTTTATCCTTCAATAGAAAAAATACAAGAATTTAAGGTAAAGCCAACAGAAGGAGAAATTACCTTACTAAAATTCTTGGCGAATGTGTTAGACGATTCGTTTTATGTATACTTTAATCCATTTTTGAATGGTGACCGTCCAGATGTGCTTATCATGAGAAAAGATTATGGTGTTATGATTATCGAAGTAAAGGATTGGAATCTTTATAATTTTAAGTTAAATAATAGAAAAAGATGGATATATATCCCTAATGAATCTATTGTTAAATCACCTATTGACCAAGTATTAAAGTATAAGAATAATCTCTATGATTTACATGTAGATAAACTATTGGAAAAAAAGATTCGGGATTTCCGTCATTTCAATATTGTTTCATGCGCAGTTTATTTCCATTGTGCAAACAAAATTCAACTTGAGAATATGTTAATCAATCCTTTTAAGGATGACAAGAAATATCAAACATTCCTAAAATGGAATATTGATTTATTAGGATATGATTGCTTAGAAGAAGAACTCTTTATTAATTTATTAAAGAAACGTTATTTGTTAGCAGAGAATCCATCATTTCTGTTTACAGATGATATTTATCAAAATTTCAAACGGCTTCTATCGCCATCAATCCACCTTAAATCTCAAGGTGAACCATATCGATATTCATCAAAGCAACGTGATATTATATATTCTACGACGTTAGAACAGCGTGTAAAAGGAGTTTTTGGTTCAGGTAAGACAACTGTATTAGCTGCTCGGGCAGTACAAGCATATAAACGCGCATTGGAGAGGAATAACAATCCACGCATTTTAATTTTAACTTTCAATATTACATTAAAGAATTTTATTCATGACAAATTGATGCGAGTAGAAGAATTATTTCCTGTTGAAAATTTTATTATTATCAACTATCATTCTTTTATTAATGCTGAGTTGAATAATCTTAATATTGAATTTGATATTCCTGATAATATTCCCAAAGAAAGAATATCTGCATACTTGGATGAGAATTATTATTCAAATATATCACTATTTGGTGAATACAGAAATAATATTGTTAAATATGATGCTGTATTCATAGATGAAATCCAAGATTATCATCGCTCATGGATGGATATTATCAAAAATTACTTTCGTGATTCTCAAGGAGACTATGTACTTTTTGGAGATGTAAAACAGAATATATATAGTCAACCAACGGAAAAGAGAGACGTTGTAACAAATGTTCGTGGTGTCAATGAATTAAAGTATTGTTATCGTTCTGATTTTAAGGTAAGAGACTTAGCCAAATCTTTTCAAAGTAATATTTTTGGAGATAAATACGATATTGATGATTTTAATGAGAATAAATCAAGTGGTTCGCTTGAGTTTACAATAGAGAGAGAGGGCTATATTAATTATATGTACTTATCAAGTGATAATTCTATACCTGCATTGTTCAATATTATTCGAAGTAACATTTTGAATAAAGCCAATAATATCTCGCCAAATGATATAACAATATTAGGATATACAACAAATATGTTAAGAACATTTGATTGCTACTACCGTTATGCCAGCCGTGAAAGAAGCAACAGTATGTTGGAAACTGTAGAAGTAATGTATATGACGCACCTAAACTTTATCGGAAAAGACTTTGAACGATTTGCTTGGTTCAATAACATAACTGCTCATTTGAGCAAGAAGCTATTTCCAAAACGAACAAAACTTTACGATAATGACATTATTAAGTTACGGCAGCATATAGCAAAATTATTTACCATATACGACCTGTACCAACAATATCCTGAGACTTTTGAGGAAAGGTTAAAGGAAGAATGCAATACTTGTGGTATTTTTGTAGAAGCATATTTGGCTTTTAGAAAGCATTATGATAATGTTTTGTCTCTATTTAAAACAGATGTGTATAACTATAGTTATAAGTATATCCGTGAAAATAAGAAACTTCATTTCTGGATGAATAGTGGTACGATTAAAATCTCGACTATAAATTCGTTTAAAGGTTGGGAAAGTGAAGTCGTATTTCTTATTATTGAACCTAAATACGAAAAAGAAACGACATTTAATATGGCATTTGATGAACTACTATACACTGGTCTAACGAGATGCAGAAAAAAGCTTATAGTTATAAACTTTGGTAATCATCAATATGACAGAAAGATACGTCCATTGATTGAGCAGATTAAATAAAATTGAGAATAATAGATATTATAGTAAAAAATAAGCTATATTCAAATCTAAATGTGTTTGTCAGGTTGTTTCTGGGAAAAAGGGATATTCCATAAATTCGCTAAATCTTAAAAAATAGCAGAGTTTGATTCACA
>DAMCMT010000053.1:0-29492 GCA_032108265.1 Bacteroides sp. | reverse complement strand
AAGGAAAGAAAACATTAGATGGAATGCAACGGGTACTTTATCGGGGGCTTACAAATAGTCATAAAACTCTTCATAATCGAATGAGTGTATAGTTTTATAATGTGAAATGATATCTAAGCACAGGTTATATTGGTCATCGTGAGAATTAAAACAACCCGAATTAGGTCTTTTTCCTGTTTTTGTATCAACACACAGTCTACTATCTGAACTAAACCCTACTGAATCTCGGACAAAATTCTCAATCATTTTGTTAAGTCCATTCCCTACTGGATATCCTTTGGGAGCGGAAAAAACCTGCTGCAATTAAAAACGAAATATGCTTATTCATACTATTGCTATATTACTTAGATCACACCTAATCACCTGAATGCAAGCAAAAAAATGCAGATAAAAGAGGAACATCTTTATTCTAAATCTATCTTTTCCTGCTTGAAGTCATATAATGAAGATTTATTCACACGATTCATAGGAAAGTTATAGTTCCCAATCATAGCATGAGCATCTCGCATAAAATTGTTATCCGCTCTAGGGTCGAATGTGATTTCCTCTAAGAAATCAGTCAAGTCAATCGAATATATCTTTAGATTTTGACTGCAATCAGGAGACGTTTCATCCGGCTGATAAATTACTCGAATTTCTTTCTCATGACTAAAGTTTCTTCTTTTTAAGAACAGAGATTCTACCATAACTTTAGTTAAATTAGAGTAGCCAACAGGACTGACACTTGAAATCCATTCTGAAAGCTCTTTCTGATATTTATAATCGACTGCACCTATATATGTAGAAGCCATGCAAGCATCTTCCAAATAGACAGCATCAAATAACTTACTAATAGTTGTTTTTATTCTCACACTTTTCTTATCCTGTGAGTAAATTCTCCACATCGCATCAGAATCTCGAAATGTACTCCAACATTGTCCGAATATATGGTCAGCAAAATGTTCCATTCTAACTCGATCTCCAGCCAAATAGAATTTTTCTTTAAAAAAGAAGTTCTCATATACATCTTCCCATGAACTTGTCTTTGCTAAAGCGATAGTAGAGTCTCTCAACATTATTTCCAAATGGTCAAGTTTTATAATTCTGTAAATACTCTTATCAAGATCAGCAGTCGTAACATTTCTTAAATTTTTATACTTAAAATGGCTGTCTATTGGCATGATACTATATTTTAGGGGTTTCTAAAGCTTCTAATTTCTCAAATGGTCATCTGTATTTTCTTGTGACAACTTCGATAAATCGACAAAACCATCGCTTTCTTTTCTCCAACGTCGTCTAACATAATCATCAAAAGAACCAGTTTCTATGTCTAAATTATCCGCATGATCTGAAATTATTATTTGTGGCTTTACTTCAAACTCTTTATAAACATTATTTATAAAAGAAATAATTTGGTTGAAAAGATTGGTAACAGCATTCAAATCATCATCGGTTTTTTTGAGTTCACCTTCTAATTTTTTTAATTTTTGGGGATTAAAGCCTTCTTTGTCAATATCAACTATTGTGGGAAAATAGACTTGGCTTGGCTGGTCTAAAAACAATAGAGTTGGAATCAAACACTTGCTGCCTAATGAACAAAAATACTTTTGAAGAGCTAAAAAGAGGCAAATGTGAGAATAAAGCCAGTTTGCACCACTTCCCATTGACCTAAGGTAGATTTTCTTTCCTGTCTTTTCTAACTCAGTTATTTTAAGATGATACAATTCGAACGTAACAATATCAAAATGCAAATTTATGGGCTGGTACGATTTCTCGAAATCCAGTTTACTTCCGATTTCATTCATTGTTGCATTAATGTAAGTCTCGGCTTCTTTCAATTTGCTTTCAACATTATAATCATCATCAATTTTCTTTTCTAATTTTTCAATCTCTGTTCTTAACTGCTCAATGTTCGATTCTTGGATTCGGTTCTTTCGTTCAAGAGACCATTCTAAAAGATTTTCTATAGAAAGTCGGATTTTAAAACCTTGTTCTTCCAAAGATTTGTTTTTCTCCAATTCGGCATTTACTTTTAGAATCTTATTTATTTCATCACGAACGTGTCGTAATTTATTATCTATTGCTAATAATTCTTGTTCACATTTTTGTTTTTCAGGCAAAAAGGAATCTATCATTAAAGGGGCTTTGCGCAATTCGGAATTAAGCCAATCAATAGCGTCTGTCAGCTTATTAATTTGCCTGTTTGTATGTTGGTTATCTTGAAGACAAAAGGGACAATGTGAATCTTCTTTTATTACTTCCGATATTGGATTTATCTTATCTATTGTTTCGCTATATTTTTTTGCGTATTGAATCGATGAATTAATATTCTCCAACTTCAACGCGAACTTCCTTCTTGATGCTAAAAGTTCATTTCTTTGCGTTTCAAGCTTTGCGTATTGCGTTCTGAAAACATTAGAGTTATCATCTACCTTGACCGCTTCAAGTTCTTGTATCTTTTCTAAATATATCTTCGGAGCTTCCAGTATATTATGTGCAGAATAGCCTTGCAATAATTTATTACCTGCTACCATATAATACTCTTCCAATAATTCATCTAATTCCGCTGCTCGCTTCTTTTTTTCGTCTTGAAAAAGAGTTGCGTCTCTTTGTTTCTTTTCGTATTCCTGCTTTTTATCACTAATTTGTTGCTTGATTATAAAATAATCTTGGTCAACAAATCCCATAAATATTTTAAATTCATCTATTGTTTTTTCCCGCTTTTCTTTTTCATCGAAACGATAAAACAAAGAATGCTTATTTGCGATTAGATTTTGATGCTGAAGAATATATGATACCATATTCCTAACAGAAGGACGTCCTTTTTTACTTTTGTAGTTTAGGACTTGATTGTCTTCGTCTGTTGAAGATATATTTATCCCGAAATATCTACCTAATTCTTCCTTGAAAATTTTTAGGGGCAAATAATAATCGGTCTGAAAATAATCCAAATTCAGGGTATCAATATCGGGAAAATTGGGATCAATACGAAAAAAAGCATAAGTACTCTTCTCTTCCTGATTTCGTGCTAATATAACGTTTGTGTTGTTGATTTCAAAAACAACAAAATATAGCGTTGCATTTTCTGTGATTATCCCGTCAGGAATCGTGTTTTCGGAATTTCCAAAGCAAAAATCAAATATTTCTATGATTGCACTTTTCCCTGTAGATGAACGTCCCGTAATAACATTTAATCCTTCGGTTAAATCAATATAATGACAACCTTCTTTTTTATCCAATAACCCAATGTATTTGATATAGCTGTTCATAATCCTTTTATTCCAAATGCGTAATAAGTGTTGATAACATCTTGCGTGAACATCTTTGGCAGCTTTGATGCTAAATTTATTGCACCATCCAGTGAACTGTCCGTATATAAAATATCTCTGTTTGTGACTTTAATACTCATTTTATCATCTATTTTTATATACTTGCAATCTACAGCATATTGAAGACAGTCATTCGTAATCTGTTGGAATTGTTTGAATCTATCTTGAAAACCCGCCATTAATTTCTTATTGCTAACCAATCTTGTTAAATTCGACTTGACAGTAACATTTTTGATTTCCTCTGCCACATCTGGATTTAATGCGATTGGAAGGATAAAATAAGCAAGTAAAATATCTTTTTCTTTCGACCTGTAATTCTTATAGAAAGATAGTATAATTGGAGTCAAAGAGAAAATATTATTATGTATTGTAAAAATATTATCAACAAATTTGCTCATATACTTAATTTAAGTAACCAAATAAAATCTTTGTTTTCTTCTGCTAAAAGATGCAGCATTCCATTATGGAAATATCTTGGAACGGAATTATATACATGAAAAGTACCTTCATCGGAAGCCATCATTCCATCATAAAAATTTTGGGAATGTAGAATCCTTTGTTCATTCGAAGAACAATTTCGACATGCTTTCCGATATTCAATGCCATGTCTTTTACTGATATTATCTTCGTATTCGCCTAAGGAATCATATATCTTTTTAGATGCTAATATCTCTTGGGTTATTAATTCCTTCGTTTGAACATAATCCGTTATAGCATCTAAAACAACATCTTCATATTCAATTTTACGAATCTTGTTTACAAATTCATTTTCATTATATTCTTCATGTTTTATATTTTTAAGCTTAATCTTAGAAGGAAATTGAGTAGTCGTATCAATCAGAGATTGAGCAAGGGTATTTACTTCTTTTGTAAACTCTTCGTAAGTAATAGCCCAATTGTTATTAATTGTTTTTGGTGCAACTACATAACCTAACATCGAACGAATAAATTCATCCTGACGCAAATTGGGTATCGTCTTTGCGTATATTTCTTTGATTGAGTTGTAGCACTGTATGTCATTTGAAGCATTATTATCTATAACAAATTTTTGTAATACAATCTTCAGTCGTGTCAACTTTGACTCATCTAAAACCGATTTTAGTAATTTTTCTGTCTTTGGGTCTTTGTTGGACTTTTTTCTGGAATATTTATCAGCAATTCCATTTAATGTAACTAATTTACTTGCAGTATTTTTATCATTCCAACCAAACCAAACATTTGTCGATTTTACTTTTTGTGTTGTAAGCAATACCAATGAAGAGAAGGAATCCAACGGAAATTCATCTTTCATCCAATTGTTTAAAGTATTCCAAACATTATGGTCAGCATCCGTCAAGTCGTTCTTGTAGAATTTAGGCTCTATTTGTTCTGTGTTTCCCTCACCAAGAATAGATACATCACCGAATGTCTCAATATATACGGTTTCCCCTTCTTGTAGCTCAAAGCACTTTCTTAAAGCCACGAGAAATTGATAAATAAACCCTTTTATTGTAGGTGTTGAATTATTACTTTGCTTAGCCATAACTTCAGCTCACAATTTTACACTTACGTCATTTACAAAGATAGTGTTTTTACTCATAAGATTGGCATAACCATTCTAATAATCAAAGGGCTTGCCTTTTTTCTCTCACAATAACCAAAAATTCAACCAACATACTACCACTGGAATGCCAAACACTACCACTCATTTCAAAATCAGCATTTTACTTGTTATTCCGTCCTATTTTCGCTGCCGAATTACATTAATGTTGATGTAATTATAAAACAATTATTTTATATGGATAAAAATCTGAATGACCAAGAAGTATTATTGGTTGTAGAAAAAGACAGTAACGAGCTGAAAGCCGTTACAGGGTTGAACGATGACGGAACACCTAAGACCGTCAAGCCCGAAGCGAAGAATGAGCCGGACTTTCTTAAAGTCGATAAACACGGCGATGTATTGGAAAACTTCTTTGAAAACTTTATGCGGCAGGCAAAGGAACCTACTCATTTCCATTTCTTCAAAGTACCATTAGAAAAAATGGAAAACATGACTCTCGCATTACAGGAGCTATTGAAGAATCCCGAAAACCCGACTAACAAGCAAATGTTGGACGAACAGCGGGTTATGCCGGAGAACTTTGCCCCGAAGCAGTATCAACCCATTGACGAATCCCGTATTAATTGGGAACAGTTGGAAAGTATCGGCGTTACACGCGACCAGCTTGTTAATACCAACTCATTGGACAAAATGCTGAACTGGCAAAAATCTCCTGTGTTGTTTCCCATACAGGGAGATATAAACGGAGTCCATATCCAGACCGATGCCCGTTTGTCTTTCCGTGAAAATGCCGAAGGAGAACTAAGCCTTCGTGTCCATTCCGTTCGCCAGCAACCGGAACTGGACCAGCCGCTTTATGGAACCCAGCTCACCGAACAAGATAAAAAAAACCTCTTGGAAACAGGAAATGCCGGACGGCAGATTGAATTTAATGTCGGGAATGACAAGACAATCAATGCTTATGTGTCGGTAGATAAGCTAACCAATGAATTGGTAATTCTCAATGCCGATAAAATAAAAGTACCCGATAAACTCAAAGGTGTAGACCTCTCCGAACAGCAGAAGCAGGAACTTCAGGAGGGCAAAGGAGTGTATATCGAAAATATGCTTTCCAAAAACATGAAACCATTCAGTGCAACCGTACAGGTCAATGCCGATAAGCGGGGATTGGGATTTCATTTCCCTGATGCACAAAAACAGGCTCAAAATCAAAGTAAAAAAATCAAGCAGGGAGAAATTCCCAATACCTTCCGTAAAGTCAAATTGAGTGAAGACCAAAAGGAAAGCTTGAAGGATGGCTATACAGTTCATATTTCCGGTATGAAGGACAAAAAAGGCAAAGACTACAGCGGCTATATGACACTGAACAAGGAACAGGGAAAGATTGATTTTATGTTCCCCGGCCAGTATAAGGAAGCCTTGAAGTCCGGTCTTGTTATTCCAGATAAACGTCATAAAGTGCAAGTTGCCGCCAATAACGAAGGTGTAAAACCGGAAGCGACCAAAAAGGTGAACGAGCCGATGAAGGAAGGTCAAACACAGCCAACCGAAAAGCAACAGGAAAAACAAGAGAAGAAAGAAGAACAGGAACAAGGTGCACCCAAAGTATCCAGAGGTCGTAAAATGTAATTCCTTATTCAATTATCCACAAATTAATTCAAAGTTAAAATGAACAATATTAAAATTGCAATTATTGCCGAAAAGCCGTCTGTGGCAAGAAGCATCGCCGAAGTAGTCGGCGCAAAAACAAAAAGAGATGGCTATTTGGAAGGTAACAACTACATGGTAACGTGGGCTTTCGGACATTTGGTGCAGCTCGCACTTCCTGAACACTATGGTGCTAAGGGATTTTCAAGGAACCATCTCCCGATTGTTCCCCATGAGTTTATGCTTATACCACGACAAGTCCGTGCGGATAAGGGATATAAAGACGACCCGTCTGCCCTGAAGCAACTGAAAGTCATCGAACAGGTATTCAAGCAATGCGAGAAGATTATCGTAGCTACGGACAGCGGTAGAGAGGGCGAATTAATTCATCGCTACATCTACGATTATCTGGCTTCTGATGTCTATTGTGAACGTCTTTGGATTTCCTCATTGACCGAAAAAGCCATCAAGGAAGGTTTGATAAAGCTGAAGCCGGGAACGGAATATGACAACCTCTATGTAGCGGCAGAAGCCCGGAGCCAAGCCGATTGGTTAATCGGGATTAATGCATCCCAAGCATTGAGCGTCGCCGCAGGCGATGGCGTTTATTCTCTGGGAAGAGTCCAAACACCGACATTGGCGATGATATGCAGCCGCTATCTGGAAAACAAAAACTTCAAACCCGTACCATTCTGGCAGATGCAACTTATCACTTCTATCGTTGGAAAAAATGTAACGGCAGCCGGGAAAGATAAATTTTCCGATAATGCAGAAGCAACCGCCATATATAATAAGGTACGTTACACAGATAAGGTTTTGGCCGTAAAGGTGGAACGCAAGGAAACGAAACTAGAACCACCGCTTCTGTATGACTTGACTACGTTACAGAAAGAAGCCAACAGTAAACGCGGTTTCTCGGCTGATAAAACCCTGTCCATTGCTCAAAAATTATATGAGCCGGGCTATCTGACCTATCCAAGAACCGGAAGCAGGTATATTTCAGATGATATCTTCCTTGAAGTCGGAGGATTAATTAATAAATTGAAAAGATACAGCCGTTTTTCCTCTTACGTTGAAAAACTATCGGATATGAACCTGAATATCCGTTCGGTAAATGATAAAAAAGTAACCGACCACCACGCTTTACTTATTACAGAAAAGCTACCAGATAATTTATCGTCAGAGGAACGTACCGTCTATGAAATGGTAGCCGCCCGTATGCTGGAAGCTTTTTCTTCGACATGTATTAAAGATGTAACTACCATAACTTTTGGGATCGATGACACTATGTTTGAAGTTAAAGGCTCAGTGATGAAACGAAAAGGGTGGCGGGAAGTCCTGAATGAAAAAGACGAAGATACGGAAGCAGCAGAACTCCCTGAAATACAGGAAGGGGAAACTTATCCCGTATCCTCTATAAATTTACATGAAAAGCAAACCAAACCCAAACCGCTTCACACGGAGAGTTCTCTGCTCGGAGCGATGGAAACGTGTGGCAAAGATTTAGAGAACGAAGAACAGCGGCTTGCCCTGAAGACTTGCGGCATCGGTACGCCTGCCACTCGTGCTGCTATTATCGAAACACTTTTCTCCCGTGATTATATCCGGCGAGAAAAGAAATCACTCATTCCGACAGAAAAAGGACTTTCCGTATATGATATTGTCAAAGATAAACGGATTGCCGATGTAGAAATGACCGGATACTGGGAAGATGCCTTCCTGAAAATTGAACGAGGAGAACAGCAGGCAAACAATTTCACCAAAGGTATTGAGATTTATACCCGCCAGATTGCCGAAGAACTATTGAGCCTTGAGCTGGCTTTTTCAGCCAACGCTTACTGTTGTCCTAAATGCGGGAAACAAGGGTTAAGGTTTCTTTCCTCTGTATGCAAATGTTCGGATGAAGCTTGCGATTTTGTCATGTTCCGAAACTGCGGAGGTAAGAAACTGACCGATGATATTTTCATTGAATTGCTCTCCGAAGGAAAAACCCGCCTTATCAAAGGTTTTACCAGTAAAGCCGGAAAGCGCTTCGATGCTTACCTTATCCTAAACAGTGATTGTAAGGTCGTTTATGAGTTTCCAGAAAGGAAAGGAGGCTATAAACGAGGAAAATAACTATCTTTGCCACAGATTCTACGAGAAGCATAAAACTGTTTATAGTTTGGCTTTGAGTTAATCTGTGGATAAGGCATTCGGGCTTGAATAACCCGGATGCCGTTTTCGTTTTCCCCTTTCTTTTCATTTTATCCACAAATTAATTCAAGTCATACATGAAGAAAAAAGATAAACAGGAATTATCCTACTATGGGCTTCTACTGCTTTCATTCCTAAAAGAGAGCCATCCCGACAAAGCAAACGACAAAGATTTTATACTCCTTCGGTCGGAGATTGCAGCCGAAAGTTACGCTAATGCGATTGTTTATGGGTACGGCCAACTATCGGCAGAGGAAATAGCTTCATCCGCATTATGCGAAGGATTGTTATTCTCCCGATACGATACCATCCGCAACGTACTTGTTAATGAGTTTACGATTATCCCCACAGAGAGAATAGACAGCCTTGCACTGGTATTACTTATTCCTTCAGAAGAAGTTTTCTCCGAATATTCTATTGGCGACTCATTTGCTGCCTCTCCCGAATATGCTACACTATACACAGAACTGGTTGGATTTATAGATTTATGGAGGGAAGAAAATGAGCTATAATAAAAAGGCTCATTTAAGAGCCAACATAGATGCAATAAGAATCGCTCTTACCCTCGACAAGGAAAACCGCACGGCAACAGATGCTGAACTGCAAGTATTACAACAGTACAGCGGTTTCGGAGGATTGAAATGTGTACTGAATCCGGCGGCTACTCTTGTCGACACCGCTTCGTGGGCAAAATCGGAGATTGAACTTTTCCCCCTTGTATCGGAATTACACAGCGTACTTCGGGAAAACACAACAGGGGAACGTGAATACCGCCAGTATATGTCGAGCATTCAGAATTCTGTCCTTTCCGCTTTCTATACTCCACCAGAGGTTATTGGCAGTATCAATAATGCTTTACGGGAAAAAGGTATTATCATCGACCGCTTTCTGGACCCATCGGCGGGCATCGGTGCTTTTTCTTCCGGGTTCAAATTGGCAGACGAAGCCGAAAGCATCTGCTTTGAAAAAGATTTACTGACAGGTAAAATTCTTTCCGCCCTCCATCCCGAAAGCAAAGTAAATATTGAAGGTTTTGAACGTATCGAAGGACGATACAATAATTATTTTGATGTAGTGGCTTCCAATATTCCGTTCGGGGAGATGAAAGTTTTCGATGCTGAATACCGGACTAAACAGCCGAAAGTTTACCAAGATTCAACCAACTACGTTCATGATTATTTCTTTTTAAAAGGTCTGGATTCGGTAAGGGAAGGCGGTATTGTTGCCTTTCTCACTTCACAGGGAGTCACCAATTCACCCAAAGGTCTTCCTGTAAGGACCCATTTGATGAGCCAATCGGATTTAGTCTCATTAGTTCGGTTGCCTAACAATCTTTTCATTGACAGTGCAGGAACAGAAGTTGGTAGCGATTTAATTATCCTCCAAAAGAGGACGGATAAGAAGATTATGTCTGAACAGGAATTGAGCTTCGTAAATACCCATAAGAACGAAAAAGGAGAATCCATAAACAACCTCTTTGCAGATAATAATCTTGACAGGATAGTTCATACCCGGATTGTTGAAGATACCGATATGTACGGAAAACCATCCTTTGTGTATCTGCATGACGGAGGAGTAAAAGGTATTGCTACAGATTTACGGAAAATGCTTGCTGAGGATTTCTCCCAATATTTGAATTTGCAACGTTACCAATTCTATTCACAGGAATCAGAAATGTTTTATACAAGAAAAAGTACATATGAACTGGATTGGGAAGAAAATTCATTAGCCCTGGAAGATATTCTTTGGGAAGAAGACCTTCAGGAAATGGGAGCATACTTTGATGAGTTGGACAGGAAATTCATGGAACAGCATCCACCAACTCCCGAAGATTTTGGAATCAGAGAAAAAGAACCGAAACCGGAAGAATCTCTGGAAATCAATGTATCTTCCCCGATCATATCGTTATATGATCTATGGGATTTTTCCGAAGAAGAACGCTCGCAGGTAAAACCCAAGCGTGGAAAACAGAGAACGACAGCAAAACCGACCCTGCAACTGGATTTATTTGGAAATCCGGTAAAAGAACAACAAAGCAGACAGGCTAAACCGAAGAATACACTGGCTCCCTCACAAGAAAAACCTGCAGAGGAAAATACCTATCCCATTTCCGATGCCCGGAAAGAAGAAGCGCAGAAACAGCGGGAGGAATATATGAAGCCCCGCCCTTATTCGGGAGAACTCAAAGATTATCATAAAGAAGGGACTCTGGTAAAAGAAGATAACGGACAGATAGGTGTTCTGAAAAAACGTTACCGGGATAGCGCGGAATTTCATCCGTTGGATATTCCGCAGTTACAGAAAGGAAAACTCTCCAACTACATTGAAATACGGGATAACTACAATTCTCTCTACGATTTTGAAGCCAAGAATTTAGTTGAAGATGCCGATTCCCGCAAGAAGCTCAATGATTCTTATGATGATTATGTGCGTTTATACGGCAACCTGAATGAAAAGCGAAATATCAACACTCTGAAAATGGATGCCGGGGCAACCGCTATCCTTGCCCTTGAAAGGAGCATCGACGGAAAACTTCAGAAAGCGGATATTTTCGATCATCCTGTAGCTTTCAATCCCAATGAAATTATATCGGCAAACACTTCGGAAGAAGCACTGATCGCTTCACTTAATAAACACGGGGAATTCCGTATGGATTATATGCTTTCCCTATTGGAGAACAAAACACCCGATGATTTGATTAACGATCTTGAAGGAAGAATCTATTTCAATCCCATCATCCAGAACTTTGAGATACGGGATAAGTTCATTGCCGGGAATGTGGTAGAAAAAGCCGAAAGGGTTGAACGCTATTTAGCTAACCATCCCGATGATATCCAGTCGCAAAAATCCCTTGCAGCTTTGCACGATGCCAAGCCGCAGCCCATTAGATACGAGGAGTTAACGTTCAATTTTGGTGAACGGTGGATTCCTATGAATGTATATCAGGAATATGCTTCTAAATTATTTGATACCGATGTGCAGATAGACTACTATGCTTCACGGGATGACTTCAATGTATCCGCCAAACATCCGAACCTCATCATTTACGAAAAGTTTGCTGTTAAAAGCGAATCCCAGTTATTTAATGGTATTCATTTGATGAAAAACGCCCTCTTAAATACTACACCCAACATTACCAAAACGGTCGATGTAGTAGATAAGGAAACGGGAGAACTCAAAAAAGCTAAAGTACCTGATGGGGAAGCCATACAGCTTGCCAATAGCAAGATTGATGAAATCAGGAACGGTTTTTCGGAGTGGTTGGACGACCAACCGAAGGAATACAAAGATAAATTGACGGATTTATATAACCGTAAATTCAATTGCTTTGTCAGACCACAATACGATGGCTCACACCAAACATTTCCTGATTTGGACTTAAAAGGTTTAGGTATTACTGATTTATACCAATCCCAAAAGGATTGTATCTGGATGCAAAAACTACTTGGCGGCGGGATCGCGGATCATGAGGTGGGTGGCGGTAAGACTCTCATTATGTGCATATCAGCCTATGAGATGAAACGTTTGGGAATGGCGAATAAACCGATGATTATCGGGCTGAAAGCGAACGTGCATGAGATAGCTCATACTTTCAAGACTGCTTATCCCAACGCTAAAATTCTTTATCCCGGCAAAGAGGATTTTACACCAGCCAACCGCCAAAAGATTTTCAATGAAATCAAAACAACGATTGGGATTGTGTAATCCTTACGCATGACCAGTTTGGAAAAATACCCCAATCTCCCGAAATACAGCAGGAGATATTCCAAACGGAACTGGATAGTGTGGAGGAAAATCTTCGCATACTTGAAAACCAGACCGGGAAAGCAGCATCCAAACGTATGAGGCGGGGACTGGAAATCAGGAAGAATAATCTGGAAGTAAAACTCGAAAACCTTTCCGAGCAGATAAAGAATCGCACGGATGATACTGTTGATTACAAACTTATGGGTATCGACCACTTGTTTGTAGACGAGAGTCACCAGTTCAAGAACCTAATGTTTACCACACGCCACGACCGTGTAGCGGGCTTGGGTAATCCCGAAGGAAGCCAGCGGGCAATGAATATGCTTTTTGCACTTCGTACCATGCAGGAGCGGAAAGATAAAGATTTGTGCGCTACATTTCTTTCAGGAACGACGATTTCCAATTCGCTGACGGAATTGTATTTATTATTCAAATATCTTCGTCCCAAAGAATTGGAAAAACAGGAAATCCGCTCATTTGATGCATGGGCAGCTATCTTTGCCAAGAAAACAACTGACTTTGAGTTTTCCGTTACCAATCAAATTGTAGCCAAAGAAAGATTCCGATATTTCATCAAAGTTCCTGAATTAGCGGCTTTCTACAATGAAATAACAGACTTTCGTACAGCCAAAGACATTGGTATCGATCGGCCTGAAAAGAATGAGATACTCCATAATATACCACCAACGCCACAACAGGAAGTCTTTATCGGAAAGCTGATGCAGTTTGCCCAAACAGGGGATGCAACGATTTTAGGAAGGGCGGAACTTTCGGATTCTGAACAGAAAGCGAAAATGCTTATTGCTACCGACTATGCCCGTAAAATGGCTTTGGATATGCGGATGATTAATCCGGCTTATGATGACCATGTGGATAATAAAGCATCCCATTGTGCGGCTAAAGTAGCGGAATACTATAATAAGTACAATACACAAAAAGGAACACAGTTTATTTTCAGTGATTTGGGAACATACAAACCCAACGAATGGAATCCGTACAGCGAAATAAAACGTAAATTGGTAGAAGACCACGGTATCCCGGCCCATGAGATACGGTTCATCCAGGAAGCTAAAACCGAAAAATCCCGGAAAGCCATGATTGAAGCCATGAACGAAGGGAGGATACGTGTTTTATTTGGTTCTACATCCATGCTCGGAACAGGTGTCAATGCACAAAAAAGGGCGGTTGCACTCCATCATTGCGACATTCCGTGGCGACCGTCGGATCTGGCCCAACGTGATGGTAGGGCTGTTCGTAAAGGCAATGAAGTAGCCAAAGAATTTGCCGGAGACAAAGTAGATATTATTATCTATGCTGTCGAGAAATCGTTGGATTCCTATAAATTCAATCTACTCCAGAACAAGCAGACTTTCATCAATCAGTTGAAAACAAATACACTCGGTAGCCGAACAATAGACGAAGGTAGTATGGATGAAAGTAGTGGAATGAATTTCTCGGAGTATGTGGCTATTCTTTCCGGCAATACGGATTTATTGGAAAAAGCCAAATTAGAAAAGAAAATTAATGCTCTGGAATCGGAAAGGCGTTCTTTCGAAAAAGGAAAATCATCAGCTATCTACAAATTGGAAGACAGTACCCGCCAGTTAGATAGTAATAATGAATTCATTTCCCGTATGACACAAGACTGGTCCGTTTTTTCTTCACGGGTACAAAAGGATAAGGACGGGAATTATCTGAATCCTATCAAATTGGATAATTTCGATAGTGCCGACCCGAAAGTCATAGGAAAGAAGCTTAATGAAATTGCCGATAATGCCCGGACTAATACTGAATATTTCAATATAGGGGAATTATATGGCTTCAAGATTGTTGTGAAGTCGGAACCCAGCCAAAAGGAGGGAGTTCTCTTTAACGATAACCGCTTCTTTATCGCTGGAGATAGCGGTGTAAAATACAATTATAATAACGGGCATTTGGCCGTTGATCCGCTAACGGCATCCAAAAACTTCATCAATGCGTTGGATAAGATACCTTCTATTTTGAAGCAGTATGAGGAAAAGAATAAAGTGATAGAAAAAGATATTCCTATTTTGAAAGAAGTGGTCAATTCTTCATGGAAGAAAGAACCGGAGTTGAAAGAATTGAAAACGGAATTGTCCGCATTGGAGCGAAGGATACAATTAACTCTTACTTCCAAACCTGATTCCATTAATGGTGCTATTATCAGTAAAGAGGAAGCAGCCAGAATGCAGCAGGAAAAGGAACGGAAAGAAGCTGTTTCTGTAAATGGCGCTACTGCACAATTCACTACGCTGTACAATCCGGATGATGTCCGTTCTTCTAAACCTCAATCACTTAAAGAGATTATCGACTCAGCAGGAGAAAGATTAATAATAGCCGGAATAAGAGGGCAAGGTAAAGACGAAACACTTGAACCAGTAAAAGAAGAAGTAGCTATACAACAGCCTGTACAGCAATCCCGGCGTTTCAAATTATGATGTAATTTCACTCATGGGTGGTAATACAAAAGCCTCTGCACTTCAATTTTTGCAGAGGCTTTTGTATTTTCATTTTTCAGTCGTACTTTTGTAATTGAAGTTAGATTGAATAGTACTTGGATATCAATAAATAAACTAAAAAATAACGTATTATGAGAAAGAATTTTGGGGCAAAACCTTTGACCTACCCGCAACCGGTGTACATAATTGCGACTTATGGCGAAGATGGTACTCCCAATGCGATGAATGCAGCTTGGGGAGGCATTAGTGAAATGAAAGAAATCAGCATTTGTATCAGCGCCGGACACAAGACAACTCAGAATATACTCAAACGTAAGGCATTTACGGTGAGTATGGCGGAAGAGGGGCAGCTTATGGCTTGCGACTATGTAGGTATTGTGTCTGGTAATAAGGTACCCGACAAGTTTGCTAAAGCTGGATTTCATGTTGTGAAATCAGAGTTTATAGATGCTCCACTGATTGAGGAGCTGTCTGTTGCTGTGGAATGCAAGTTGATAGACTTCAATCCTGAAACCGGCATTTTACGGGGAGAAATTGTGAACGTGAGTATAGATGAACGTGTTCTTAACGAAAACGGAAAAATAGATGCAAGTAAAGTGGTGCCGATTATTTTTGATCCGTTCAATAATGACTATCTGAAAGTAGGCGAAAAGGTAGGAAACGCCTTCTCAGACGGGAAAAAACTGAAATGATCAGGTAAAGCCGGGAGGAGAAACCGGGATTTTTCGGACACATTATAAAAGACGGTTCTATATCTCACACAAAGGATATGGAACCGTCTCATGTAATATGGGAATCAACCCATAAAGTCGTCCCGTCCGGTGTTGTCTTTCGACAAATGTTCTTTGATGAACTTTTTTACATCGGACTCGTAATAGAGCGTCTTTTGTCCAATCTGGATATACTTTAATGCTCCTAAACTCCGGTAACGCTGTAGGCTACGTTTGCTTAATTTCAGCATAAAGCATAAATCCTGATTGTCATACAACCTCTCTCCATTCAGGATATTCCGCGCTTTTACGCACGAAAGAATCTCATCCAGTCTTCCCAATACGGAATACATGGTGGTGTCAAACTTTTCCTCATTTATTTCCATCTGATTTATTTGAAAATTCGATGCAAAGTTCTGAAATGGAGATGTCTTTAACTGCCCCGTTGGATGGACTATTTTTGAAAACAGTTGTAAGTTGTTGAAAGATAATAGGTACCATAAGACAGAATGAATAATATTGTAAGCTGAGACTGGGGTGCTCTCTTATAAAATCCATTTTTGACATAAAAGAGGCTTAAAAACGCATGATTATAAAGCTAAAAAATGGGGTATAAATCATTTCTTTATAATAGAAATCGGCTGATTATAAGATAATTGATGATTGTATTTCAGAGAAAGGAACAGAATAGTCTGGGGGAAACTGAATACAAAAAAGTGTGGACAATGCACTATTCCACTCTGAGGCTCTGGTGGGCCCACAAACGAAACAGACATGCCCACACCCTATACTGATGTATAGTGTGAACATTACATCTGTCGTCTCGTTTGTTTTGAAATTTACCAGATTTCAGAGTGAGACGTTCAGCGAACGTTACTATGTTAAGCAGCTTTAATCCTGCTTATTATTCTTTGTATCGACACAAAGATAAGTCATTTTTTTCGATCTGCCTCATCCATACGGTCAGTTAGATATTTTATCAAGTCATCCAAAAAGGCTGTACGACCTACACGCCCGCGTAAACCACGGAATGTATGGTAATAATCACCTAAGTTTATATTGAAGACAACTTCAATATAAACAGTAATTTCCTTGATATTAGCATGTCCATGATTAAAACAGCCTGCTGCTTCCCAGGCATAGATGAGTTCGACTAGATCGGCTTTGCTCTTCGTCCAGGTAAGTCTTGTTTTTGGGTAGAAGAACGAAGATTGCCTGGTGGCTTCCGTTTCCGGTTCTTTGCTGTCCGCCATATAACGGGAAAGTAAATCATTACCGGAAAATGGATGTTTATTTTCAGAAACTTTAGTTTTGTTTGTTGGTGCTATAATTCGCCATTCTAATACTTGCATACCCAATGCAACCAAATACATGGCTTTCATAACAATTTTCAGGGCATTTTTTTTCCTCCTCACCGGATAATTGTTCACTGATTCCGGCGAGTTTTGAATGAACAAATCCGAGGCTGAAATACAGTTCCATATGATTTGCTTCCAATTGTAACCGTGTTAAAACCTTTAGGGCGAATTCATCATAGGATTCTTCTAACTGTGTAAAAAAACTTTCATTTTGTGTGGTTTCCGATAATAACCGGAATAACCCCGATTGCATTAACTTTTGCATAATCTTCAATTTTAATTTACAAATTATTTTTAATTGACTATACATCAGTATTAGTTTCTTTCCATTCATAATTACCAATATTTATATCATTTTTATCGCTTATGGAAATGATACTGTAAATCGTTTACCAAAATTGTTATCCTCCGGATCAATATTCCAGTAGATATAGGTGCCTTCAAATACATATCCTACATATTTTCCGATAAGTTTACCGGACTTATTTCTATCGTAGATGATCACTTTATAGCAATTGATGACAAAGTTTATATCATTATAAACCGTTTCTGTTATGCCTGGATTGTTGGTAATCTTTCTCAATTCAGCGAGTGATGTAAATTTACTTCTTCCCATATATCCTCCAAAATATGCCAATACTTCGGCAGGATCGTTTTCAAAATCATATTTTCCATCTCTTAGTTCTGTAACGGTATTGGCAGCTATCGAAGACGAAGATGCAAAACACATAGCACCCGGCCTGCGACCTATGTCAATCCTGAAAGGGATACGCATATCTTTTTTTATATTCAGGTTATAAAAGAGATCGACCACCATAAATTCCAATGAACCATTTATATTATAGTATATCCAACAACATCCTCCTGTTCCCAAAGAAGTGGGCCTACGTCCCAGGTCATTGTAATCAGTGGATGCCTCTATTGCGTATTTCATTCCATACAATGCCCATTTGAACTGGTCTGTTTGTTCGGAGCTGCTTCCTTTTTCCGAAACGGTTACAATACAAACAGCTGTTTGGTTTCCTGCCATAGCGGTGATTTCAGCATCTCCTTCTGATATCGCTTTTATTTTACCTGTATTATCTACTGTAACGATATGATTATCTGAACTTGACCATGTAACAGTCTTATCTATTGCATTTGATGGAGAAACAACCGCAACAAGGGTTTCTTCTTCATCAATAGAAAGAGCCAAAGTCTGTTTATTTAATGATATAGATGTGACCTGCACAATATCCGGATTGATTGTTACGACGCATGATGCCGATTTTGTTCCTGCCATAGCAGTTATCGTAACAGTTCCTGGGCCGAGCGCCTTTACATTACCTTTTTCATCAACCGTTATTACTGCATTGTCGGAACTTTTCCAGGATATTGTTTTGTCTGAAGCGTCTTCCGGGATTACGGTTGCGATCAGCTTTTCTGTTCCACCGATAGGTAACGCAAGTGTTGTTTTATTAAGTAAGATATTCGTTACGGCAATGAAATCATCATCGTCACTCGAACATCCGGATACTATCGTCATTAAGATGACAGACAACATAAGTTTCAATTGATTTGTTTTCATTTTTCTTCTCTTTTAATGGTTTATTAATCCTGATTATTTCAACTTTTATAAATAAACTGTTTCATTTTCATCTGTAATCCAGTAGCTTAATGATTTAATATCATGTTCGAACAAATAGTTGCCTTTTTCTTCTTTTGCAACTATTTGCCTCGCTTTTTCACGTGCATTTCCCAGTGTACCGCAAAAAGAGTATTTTTCTTCGGGTACCTCGTAATAGTCCGATTCATCAGTAAATGGAGCTGTTGGGTTCTGATAGGGGCCGCCAATGTGTATTGTATAAGTTCTGCTATATGAAGGAGTTGATGTATAATAATTAGCCGGATTGATAATTCCCGTTACCTCCTGTTCTACTTTTTGTTCATTGAATTTAAATTTTTTGAAGTAGTTCAGCACCCGCCGAAGTCCGGTGTCAAAGCATTCAGGTTCTGATTGGTACTCACGTAATAATTCACTGTATGTCATCCATCGAGTGGGATACATGACTTTATCATCCAATTTACATCGCCCGTAAATGCTTATTTTTTGCATTTCGGCTTCGGTAAGTTGATAGGTTATGAAAGCCGAAGATTCAAGGTTATTTCCACACAATTTGACGGGTATATCGTCAGCAAAAGCAAATCCTGTATAATTGTTATGGTAATGTAACCTTTGCGCATCCAACGTGCCGATATTTCCGATTCTTTCTTTAAACAACCGGGTAAAGACCTCAATCCATATTTCTTTTTTCATATAGGGTTCTTCCGGCAGATTGTCCTTGTCATATATGGAAACTACATCCTGATATTCCACATGACCGATCAGAGACAAATCGTAGAGCGGGTATGCTTTATTGTTTCCCGTCGCATTCGGGAAACTCTGAAAATCATGATTTTTATTAATAATTAACCAGCGGATTGGTGTCTTTGGGATTTTGTAGTAAAATAACCCAAGTACACTTAAGTGCCTGCGGGGACGATCTTCCTGATGCAGCATGTCATACGGTAGAAAATTGAATATCCTCTTTTGTGACGTTCCTTCGTAATTATAATCTCTTTCAGTGACGAAAGGAAGGTAATCCGGCTGGATAGCATTGTTTTTATAAGTTTTCATTTTAACCTCCTGTTTTTAAATATTATTCTTCTTATTATATCGGCTTAGCCATATATTAAATTTCTCTTTGATTTGGGTAATCAAGTGAGACTCCATGTATTCGTAATCGTCCGGGATATCGAGAGATTCCATTTCTTTACCTATTACTTGTTTGGAGTATTTCCTTAAAAGAAATTGTCGGTGCGGCCAATTTTCCATGCAGAGTATTACATCTGCCCACTGGATCAATGCCTCATCGACCGGCACTCGTGCACCCGCCAAAATCCCGGTAGATCGAGTTTCGATATCCGGATACATTTCATTTATTACTTTTTCCGCAGTGGGGCTTCTATCCACATTGGCGGAGCAAACAAATAGTATTTTCATTTTTCCTCCTTTCTGTTTTTTGTAACTATATTAAAAAAGAGAGCGATATACTTTGCTGCAAAGTTTTTTATACGGATCATTTTTTAATATTTTCAGGTTGAACTTGTATTATGCTTTTTATATAGCCGATTTTTCGAGCCGTATGAGAGATTCTTTTTGCAAAAGTTGGTCTTGTTGTTCAAAATATGTATGATCGAAATTTTCGGATTCAACTGGCAACCTTAAATAACCTGCATTGCAATGATATTGATTACCATCATCTTCTAACTCCACACAAACTAATGTATGATTATATGCTTGTAAAAATTTCCTGCAATTAAAAGTTGGTTGACGAAATAAATTTTGCAGGATACGCATTAATTCCAGATCTTCTTTTTCTTTCATCGCATATATTGCTAAAGCAATATCATCTTCTCGAAAATCGGAAAACTTCTGCATATCAAACATTCCCTTGAATCTATTGACAAAATCCTCCAATTGCCAATAGTATTTCGGGATTTGAGTCGGAGGCATGCCGGGGCTTTTTGTTGAAGGCTTGCCTAATGTTTTGAATTTTCGCCGCGGCAAGTATTTCATATCATATTTCATCATTTGTCGAATACATGATTTTATACTTTCATTTTTAAAATGAGTATGTTCATATACATAATTTAAATCGTCCAGACACAAATAATGAGCAATTTCATATATCACGATTATGTCGGTTTCGTAGACTGCCATTTCACGTAACAGGTTATAATTAGAAAGAAATGGAACAACGCTTGCCCTTAGATCAGGGGAATTTGTGTTATACAGGAAACTGCTAAAATAGGGTTTCGGTAAAAGATCGGCATGTGGACTGAATACTTCATCCGTGAAACCATAGGAAGAAGAAATATCCACATCACTCTTTCCTTTCTGTAGCTTATATGCCGCAGCTAGCCGGGTTTCCCGTTCAGGAGCTGAACAACAAATGTCGAATAAAATTGCAGAATCATCAATATCTAAAACTGCCGCTACCCGTTCGCCATAAGTTCCTAACATCCAATTATATTTTTCTGTATTCATTCTGATTTCCTCCATTTTTATATACATCAATTTCCAGATAAGAAGAATAATCTTCCTCGTAAGGAGAGTTTGAGCCGAGTATAGCTCCGTTTACATGCCAAAGACGCATTTCTTTATTTTTGTTTCGTGGGGTAAAGCAAGTGATTCTTTCCTCTTTAACCGGAACAAAAACAGGAGATTGCTTCTTTGCCCAATCTACAAGTATTTTATCCGTAGGACTGAATGAATTTTCAAGTTCCTTTAGCAACCGTTTATTATCATGTGGATCATAGCTTTTTACTGACTTAAAATGTGTAAAGCCTGGTTTATCTTTTTTTACTTTTTCAGAATACGGAAGATATTGCAGGCGGAACAATTTCCGGTATATATCTTTAGTTAATCCTTCCAGTGGAGGAAGATCAGGGGAAAATAAACTTCCCGGTTCATTTACACAATCTATTGCCAACAAAATGAATTCATATTTACCCTTTTCAATGGGAGTGATTACCGCATGAGTCAAATAATTTTCCAAGCAAATAAGGCTTTCTTCCTCACTTACACCGGATGAATTATGTTGAGAAGCGGCAGGAAGTAAACAGAGTTGAAAGTTCGTCCCAAAACCGGTAAGAGATAGAATATCATAAGGGTAGTCAGGGCAAATTCCAGAAATTAACAAGCTTCCATTTCTTATAATTGCATTATCCCAATACTCAATATCTTGAAAAGAAAAGTTTGAGACATTCATATCGGCATCAGAAGTACCAATGAATGCTACTGTTCCATTCCTTACGGGAAAAGAAACGGGTAATATAACTCTTCCGTTGTTATATTGACAGGTAAATGTTCCGTATAATCTTTTTCTTTTCATAATTTCTTTCAATTAGAGACGATCTCTTGCACTAATTCATATACAATCGACCACTTATCCGAGTCAATTTGTTGAAAATAATATGATTTTGAAGAATGTTCCAGCAGCATTTTGGCTACAGAACTTTGTATTAATTCGTTTTCACTTCCGTATCTGGAGGTCGATAAAAAGATTTTTAATACGTTCAACAGTGATCGGGTATATAATGGTGAATCTCCATCAACGTATTGCATTAAATCGGAAGGTCTTCTAAGATGAATATAATCCAGTATCAGTTGCTCTAAATATTCTTCATTTTTATTTTGGGTGTTTGTTATTGCTTTGACAAATGAAGAATTTTCCGAACTATATCTCATTCTTTCCCAGAAAGTAAATCCTTTCACGTCTGATTGCATACGCGTCAGATCCGGGTCAAGTTCTTCAGGCAGATACATTTTTTCTTTTAAAATCATATCGGTTACTCGTATGAACATGTCGTATTCATGGAAATGCTCTGATTCTAAGATATAACGACTTAATTGGTAATCCCATTCACACTGATAGAAACAAAGGGTAAGCAGAGCTTTGGTCCGCCGGCTGAGTTGCGTAAATACAAACGGGGGTTTGTCAAGCGTAAACATTTGATGAAGAAAAAGGAAATATAACCCTGTTTTATTGATCTGATTGATTCCGGTATATTGCGAACGGAAGAGCAATGGCAATCGTTTGCTCCAACATTTGAATTCTTCTTCTTTTTCTAACCTCGTATTAAGAAATCTTATCAGAAGTTCCGTATGTGCCTTTGCATCGATTGATTTGTGCCATTGATGCGGTTCTTTATCTACAAGAGTCATCGTCGGATTTTTGTATTCTTTGTAAAGACAATTCCCCAGATAATCAAAAAAGTTTTCCACCTTTGCCTCTATAAGAGCATAGTAGTATTGGGATTCGCTTGTGTGTGCCCATCTATCAAAAGCTTCTGCGAAGAGACTCCAAAGCTGGGTTTGTTCAAAATTGTCTGCCATATTTTGTACCCATTCGTTTGGAGGAAGATTGGGAGATTTTACTTCTCCTATGGCATGCATAATCTGGATAAGCGGAGTTTTATTTATCTCAAAATTTAAAAGATAATTTTGCAATGCTGCTTGTACTTTCCCGGAAGCAAGAAACACACCGCTATACCAATCACCCTTATCCTCAAAAGCCTGACGAACATATTCGATAGGATTTTCTTCTGCTAATTGTCTTAAATCCTCAATATTCATTTTAGTTCTTCTTTTTTAGTTAGACACTTAGTAAAGACTTATTGGCAAAGTTTTCTTTAATCGAAAACCAATTTTGTAGCTTAGAACAATATTACTCAATCACTTTTCCCCCATCTTATCCAATAAATTGAATAAATGCTTTTCAAGTGTTGGTTCGCTCTTCATTTTTTCCAAGACTCTCATTGCACCATCCATGTAGTTATCCGCGTTTTCATCATAAATGCTCATCAATTCAGGCAATGTTTTGAATTCACAGACATACTCTTTTTTTACTTTTTTCCCGGTCAGTGGATCTTCCCACATATCCCAGGTTCGAACTTGTCCTGTGGGAATTTCACTTGGAATCTGATATATATAAATTTTAGATATCTCGTTATTCCAACCTAAAAGTGTGGGGCCATTATACGTTATATCACAAAATTCAATCAGGTTATCCGGATCAATAGCTGATCCTCCGCGAAGGCTCACTTCTTCGACTAACTCACGTCTTGCTGTGTTAAGATACGCCTTATGATTCAATTCTTTTCCGATATTTCTTTTGATATTATCGCCTATTTTTGTGCCAATGGATAAAACGATATCGATAATCTCCACATGTCCTCCACAAAAATCCAGTCTTATGGAAAAGTTAGATTTTACCAATTCCCCGGTTAAAGAAGCTACCATATTTGCTTTATCTTTTACCAAAAGTGTCCAGTTGTTTTGCTCATCCTTACGCACAACAAGAATAATTACTGTCGGATGTAAAGGTGCCATTTCCGGGTTATAACTATGTAACTGTTCTTTTGTGTAGAAATTGATGATACGCCCTGTAACCTGATCAAGTGCAGGAATGAGTTCTTCCCTCACTGTTTTCCTGTTTTTCTTGAAAGGAGGTAACATTTCACTTAACATCAAAATGATTTTACTTCTTTCATAAAGTGATTTAAAACGTTGGCGAATGGAGTTTACAGTGGTTACTGCCTGAATGTTGAGATCTTCTGCGATTTCTTTATTGCTCATTCCCAGAAAAATACGATAACAGACAAGTTTCTCAATGTAACTCAGATCAGCAATTGAAGAATTAATCAAGTTGATAAAACGGGATTCTTTATCCGCATTATGGTATTGTTCCCAATGCTTTCTCATTTTATATTCATTCTCATTTGTAGCAACCAATTCCAGTTCACAACCCGAACAAATAAGCCGGTTACTTATTTTCGAATAACCACGCAATAAATCTGTGATAGGCAAATCAATATCAAAAGCTTTTAGAGAACCTGTCACCGGCTTTACTTCAGTTGAAAGGGAAACAAGGTCAATTTTTACAGTATTTCGTACCGGAAACTCCATTTTACTAATCATCTCAGGAAGATTCCCTTTGTCTAATAAGCGTCCGAGACCGTCTTGGATTTCATAGCGGTCTTTATTGCTATCCCGTTCTTCCCACATGGTCGCCAGTTCATTGTATGAATAAGATTTGGGAGGTGTTAAGCGTATGTTTTTTTTCTTTCCGTTTAAAACCATATCGTCATAAGCTTCGTAATATTCTGCCGGATAACCGAGAACTAATCCGTAAACAAGGCTTAATTCTTTATTACTATCACTTTGATACATACAAAAATCCAGAAAAACTAAATCTTCCTTCACAAAAGAGGTATTTGTCCTATCCCGTAGTTTAAGTTCTTCAAAAAGTTCTCTTGTTGCTTGCCGCAATGCGGTTTTATCAGTCAATTTACCAAACTGCAATTCACCTATAGGTATCTGTTCACTAGTAAAATGGCCTCCGATAATATCAAGATATTCTATACCCTGACGATATATTCCGGGGTTTTTCAATCTTATTTTTTCCGATTTGTCTATTACCAATATTTTATACTCATTACCTTCTTTTACGATTGGTATAATGAGACTGGTAACATGACGGTATTTATTTTCATTTTCTCGTGTTCTTATTATCTGTTGAGATAAAGGAGAGATTGAAATAGGGAACAACAACTCTGTTATCTTCTCCATATTCTCTATAATGACTAATTTTTCCTCTTTCTTCATGAGTGTAGTTTTTAAGTGATTTTTCTGCAAATATAGAAATAAAAACTTTGCATGCAAGTTTTATTTGAAAAATATTTTTATATTTGTAGAAAAAAAACCAGAGCAAGATGGCAAACCTGTAAAATTGGAATGAAGCTGATTTGCTGTCATTGTATTTAAGTATATTTATGGGTGATATTAATTTAATCAGAGGAGAATAGGGAAATGACTAAAAAAAAGAAGAACAATTCTAAGACATTGAAAATTAGACCAGAAATACCATGTATATATCTTCTTTTCACGACTTTCATATTACTGTGGGGATGCGACTTTGAAAAAGACAAGAACTACAGAAAAGCGAAAGAGATAATGGAGCTCGGTACGATGGATGCCCGTATGGAAACACATGCTCTGATGCGTGATTCTACGATTAATATCATAGACAACAGGCGACCGGCCGACTATACTTGTCTGGAATTGGCCGCAGAATTGTTTGATACATTTGGTGATTATAAAAAATCGAAAAAATTGGCAGGAAAAGCACGTTATGAAGCTGCGACTTATTTTTACGAAAAATATGAAAGAGAACAAAACAGGTTGTATTGGGAAAGAGCTTATCGTCTTTTTTCTAAAGCAGGTGAATACGCCGATGCTATTGATAAAACACTGAATTACTCGGCATCAGTACTGAAAAAGGACTTAGATTTCAACGAAACAAAGAAACACGATGAGTTTCCTAAAGATATAGCAAAACTTTTTGATGTGTTTGATGAAAAATCGAAAGAGACGCATGCACATATTATATTTGAATATGCGGCAACTCATCTCGGATCTCCGGATTGGGGCAAGGATGATGTGAGTACTTTTAAAAATACACTGGTAAGAAAAGAAAAACGAGAATCTTTCCTCTATGATCTTTATCTTTTGAATATCATCAAAGAATATAAATATGCAACAGAAGATCTATGCGAAAAAATGTATCGGGTAGGTGTTGACAGGGTTGATAATGATAAATTCTGGAAGGAAGAAGCCAGACGTATTAACTCTTATGAACTGAAGAACAGAAAGCACTTGCAGGCGGAAATATTCGATTATTTAGACAACTACAAGAACTCGCGGAATTGGTTGAAACGTATCAAGGAATTTGATTTTTGTGATGCTTTTATTACCCAAACGGCTTATTCAGAAATGGCAGACCAAACAGGCAGTGATCCGCACCCTCGTACAATTCTTATTTTGATATCGAGTGAACAAATGGACTTAGATAACTCATTTTATATAAAGTCTGATGTACATAATTTGGCTAAATGGCTCAAATCTGAGATAAGAGGGAATGTGTTTTTTACGCGTAATCCTTCAGAAGCCTGTATTGTGATTGAAAAAAAAATATCACATACATTCTATAAGTCTTTTCGATATACAGGCAAAATTAATATAGTAAAGTATTATCACACGAATGTAGTTATGAAAATTCAGACAGCAGACGGCCGACAACTTTGGGAGAAAAATATGAAAAGTACTAATATGAAGCCTTACAGCGAGGTTGGTACAAATGTAAAAAAGGTATTCTTTGAGGCTCCTTATGCACATCCAGACATGTTAGAGATCTTGAATAGCTATTTTAACACACTAGAAAAATCTCCGAGCAGATGATAGCCTATCATAAGTATGGAGGTCTCTTTGTTTACAAACAAAAAAACAATATCAATAAATGTAATATTTTAATACAATGATAAATAAAATCAAAAAGTGGTGGTATTCTTCAGATCGAGAAATGAAGAGAGTTAGGAATGCCTATACAAACCAAGAATTAGCAAAAATTGTCAAAAGATGTGATTATTATTCCGTTTTAGAATTAGCTGTTTCACGTATCAACGACCAAGCTATTTTGGAAGATATAGCTAAAAATCATAAGGAATGGAAAGCCCGCACAAAAGCTGTAGAAAAGCTTACCAATCAGGAAGTATTAGCACATATTGCACAACATGATTCAGATAATACAATACGTAATAAAGCTCTTGAAAAACTGGATATAAATTTAAATCGTGATCTGTTAGAAGAGCTTGTGGACAAATTAGAAATATCCTATACACGTTATACAATATATAAAAAAATGGGATATGCAGAAAAAGCACTTAGGACATTTGCGGAAATGAAAGATATAAATGCCATAAAACAAATTGAAGATCAGGAATTCTTAGCATATTTGTATAGGAAATACAATGAATATAGAATTCAAATAGTCATTGTGGGAAATATAAATGATCAATATTGGGCAACTGAATTATTGAAATTTAATATATTGAAAGACGGGGTGGTATTAAGCCAAGTTAGTGATGAATTGCTTAAGAAAATAGATAATCAAGATTTGCTTGGAGAACTTTTCCGGTTAAAAAAAGACATAAAATTTTTGAAAAAAATGGATGTGAATTATCATAGAATTTTATTTTTTGAAGTTGCCAAATCTTTTGATGGATATCTTTCTGAATATGCAGCACTACAGTTGGGCGATAATGAACTTTTAGCCGAAGTGAAAAATGAAATAAAGAAAAAGAAAGAAAGTATAGACAGAACAAGAAATACAGCTATGAGTAATCTTTCTCAAACAGATGAAGAATGTAAGTGCCTAAGACCATCTTTATATGACCCTCCAGGAGGATGGACAATCTGCCGAATTTGTGGAAAAAGACATGGAGAATATAATTGGAATTGGGATTCTATTTATTAGTATTGGTGAGCCGCCGCACCATGTACATGTAAAATGCGGATAAAACTCTACTTGAAAATAATTATTTAATACCTATGGAAAAGTGAACAACAAAAAAAAAATAAGATTCTAAGAGTATATTTATATACTTAGAAAAATTGGCTACCTTTGCCTAAAAGCTATTTGAATCTATGAAAATCAAAGCAGAATAATGGGGATCGGTTGTTTCTAAATCGTTACCTATCACATCTGCAAGGCTGCTTAATTTATTGCATATCAGTAGAATGCACATTTATTGTGATGTCCGGGAAGAAATATTCAAAATCATGCAAACATCCTGAGCATCTAGCCACTGGTTCAACTTAACTCGTAAATGCTGATTACATTGACTTGAAATAAGGTTTTCTAATACTTTTAACCGACAAAACATTTCATCTAACGTCTTTTTTTCAATACTTTCAATTTCCATAATCTCGGGGTTAAATAAATACTGTCCACGAAACTATAGTGTGATTCATTGAATACAATAAGAACAATAACATTATTCTTCGATTGTCTTTATTAGTCCTTTTTGTTAATATAAATATTTAATTAGTTATAATGAAGGATTTAGAATCAATAAAATTATTTATCTTTGCGTATACCTTCAGCACATCAAGCGAGATGTTGAAAAACAATGAGAATAGCTCATGGCTAAATCATGGGATTTACAAATACACAAATAGATAACTTATTGATATACAAGGTGGTTTCTTGGATATTCGAACTCCAGGCGGATCACTTTAAAGGAATGACACTGAAAGTCAAAAACAATAGATAAAAGCCTTTTAAACCAATAGTTTAAAAGGCTTTTCCTTGTATGTAGACACCAGAAAGAAATTGAACAGGAATGAATACTGGAATTAAATTTATTTTAGCTGATAATCAGGATATCACGCGGGCGGGATTACATGGATTTATTTCGGGTATGTTTTATAAATATGAATTAACGGATGCGCGCAACAAAAAGGAACTTTTATCCGCTTTAACGGCATGTAGCGGGATGGTTGTGGTAATTCTGGACTATACTCTATTCGACCTGAACGGCGTAGAAGAGCTTCTAATTATTGAAAAACGTTTTCCACGATGCAACTGGATATTGTTTTCCAATGAACTGAGCGAGGATATGATTCAAAGGTTGAGCGCGGAGAATAATATAAGTATGATTTTAAAAGAGAATTCGGGTGATGAAATCCGTTCTGCTTTAAAGTGTGCTGCATCGGGTCAACGTTTCTTATGCCACCAGATTACAAATTTACTGTTGCTCGGTAACAAAAAGCCTGAATTCAACAATAGTTTAACTGCCACGGAAATTGATATCCTGAAATTGATAGCTCATGGAAAATCTGTCAAAGAGATAGCAGCTGAAAGGATTTCGAGTATTCATACCATCATTACCCATAAGAAAAATATTTTTCGGAAGTTGGGAGTTAATAACGTATATGAGGCTACTAAATATGCGCTAAGAGCGGGCCTGGTGGAGATGATGGAGTATTATATATAAGAACACAGAGACACAGAGGCACAGAGTTTTTCAGGTAGTGTAAATTAAACTGTGTCAGCGTTCTGCTTTCACTTTAAAATATC
>DAMCMT010000052.1:23105-30613 GCA_032108265.1 Bacteroides sp. | reverse complement strand
AGATTAACTAAAATTTATGCATAAACAACCCCACAAGAATACGGGATGATCCCATTTTATCGACTGTACGGGTTCAAATGCAATAGCACTGATGGCAGCATCTACCGAAATGGTGCCGTCGTCGATATCGCCTTCGGCCGGCAAACCTTTCTCAATCCAGGATTCTGTAAGCGGAGAATAGGTGTCATAAAACCCCCATATTTCGCCGTAGTGCGGATGATTGCCCGGATTCTTCTTTGCATAGGCAATTTGTGCGTTGATGGCATTGCGTACGCTTTCGTGGTAATTAAGATTATGCGTACGGCTGAATTCGTCATGGTGGTTTCTGAAATCGAACCAGATATGCGGTTGAACCAGATAACCCAGTTTAGCCATGGGATAATCTTTGGACTTCAACATCTCCGGATTATTAATGATCATGTGCCCAAGGTTGCCCGTTTCTTTGTAATTATGTTCTTTGGTTCCGTAATAGCGGTATCCGTATTGCGAATCGATGAAAACCTTCGACAGGTATTCCGTGTAGGCCTCGTTTCCGTGTTTCCAGCTGTCTGACCCGAGCACCAGCAGTTGCATGAAAAAAGTTTCGTCCATTTCGCCGAGCAAAGGTTTTCCGTCGAAAAGTTGTCCGTTGTCGCCATTTTTGAACCAGGTAAAACATTTGCGGTCGGCGTCGTAGGCAAAATTCCAGTCGATGCGGTTGCATATTTCGTTGCATAATTCTCTGATCTCTTTTTCCCTGGCATCGTCGCTATCAAAGAACCGGCGTATAACAAACTGTAACGTGGCGGCCATAAATGCGGTGCCCACAACATCGTACGGCCGACCGAAATGGCCATAAGTAACCCTGGCATTTTCTCCGGTATCGCGGTCGAAGGTTCGGGGCATGATTCCGTGTACGGTTTTGGCCCTACGGAACTCATGGAGGTACTGTAATACTTCTGTGGCAGCGTTTTGGCGTGCAATCCAGTTGTTTTTTACCGCTATGCATAACAGGCTTATCCGGAAGCCGTCGTTTTCGATGGTGCAGAGAGAATCTTTCCGGCCCAGGCATTTGCGGGTATAATCGTACTGGATACGCTCGAGAAACTGGTCGTCGGTAAGGCTTTCCAGAAGCGTGCAATCCGTGGCCAGGAATTCCTTGCCGGGAATACGGGGCGCTTGTGCCAGATAGTTGGCAATTGTATTGGCCGACATGGCTTGCGCGGGCTTATCGGGCTGAGGCTTGCAGCCGGTTACGAGAAACAGGATGAGTAATAGATGAATTTTCATAAGAATAAAGGTGTTTTGAGCCATCATTTTGCTCCGAAACCTCCGTGCAGCCTGCAGGAAGGTTTCGGAGGTCCGGAATTTTCCTGCCGGTGATTCGGACAAATGGCGAATTGTATTAAGTTATCAGTATCCCGGGTTTTGCTCCAGGCCACTTTTTTTAATTTCCAGTGACGGGATGGGCCACAGGTAATTCTTTTCCGGGAAGTTGCGGTTGTTGAACACGTAGTACCTGTACGATTTCGTTCCGGTACTGCTGTCTCGGGTAATCTCGACGCCGATAGCATCTTTCGAGAAATCTGTTACCGCGTCTTTCCAACGGCGCGCATCGTACCAGCGGTTGCCTTCGAAAGCCAGTTCTATTTTCCGTTCGTGCTTAATTTTATCCAGCAATGCGGTGCCGGTGGCTGTAACACCGGGCATATTTACATCGGCGCGGCTTCTGACTTTGTTTACATATTCGCGTGCTGCGGTTTCATTGTTCAGGTGATACTGGGCTTCTGCGTATGCCAGGTAGAAATCGGCCAGACGCATATATATCCAGGGTTGTTTGCTGCCTACGGTCGATGTGTACGTCCAGCTTTCGTCCAGCGATTTGAGGATTCCATAGCCTAGTTTGGAGCCATTCCACCACCAGTTGACACTGATGTTGCGGCTGTCTTTCCCTCCGTCCCACATTTCGATTTCCCTGCCCTGAAATGTGTTGCTGTCATAATAAACGGAGTAGCTCATGCGTGGGTCGCGGTTGCTGTATGGCCGGGCCGGATTGTAATCCGTTGCCCGCGGATTGATGATGGGCTGAAGGTTGTCGTCGTTGCCCGTATAGCCCAGCACGGGTATCTCTCCGGTTAGTGTTTCGTACTGGTCGACGAAGCCTTGCAGCGGATTTTCGGATACCCAGCCGCCCGAACCATTGGGGAATCGCCATTCGTCGATGCGATGCCCGCCCCGGCAATGGAAATATCCGTCGGGCATGCCGTACGTTTCTGCTCCGTACTCGTCGATGAATTGCCTGAAGAAGATAACTTCGCTGTTGGCTGCATTCAGGAATAGTCCTTTGTACGTATCCGATAAGGTATATTGGTTGAGGGCGAACAATTCTTCGCACGCATTGGCCACTTTTTGCCATTTGCCGGTATCGTTTGCCGGGTTGTATAGCGGACTGGCTGCGTAGAGCAAAGCGCGTATTTTCAGGGCGATGGCTGCACCTTTGGTTACCCTGCCGAAGTTTTCGCCTACAGCTTCGTTGCGGTTGGGCAGGTGGGGAGTGGCTGCGTCGAGTTCGTCGACTACAAATTGTACAATATCTTCGACGCTTGTGCGGGGTGTATCGAAGTCGTCGGCCAGGTCGAAGGTGGTTTTAATCAAGGGTACTGGGCCGTATCTCGAAAACAGTTCTACATAAAACCAGGCACGCAGCCACCTGATTTCGGCTGTGTAGCGGGCTATTGTGCCGGCATCGCCGATGGCGGGATTTATTTTCTCCATGTATATGTTGTGGTTGCGGATGGCATTGTATGCCTCGTTCCAGAAACCGCCGAAGAAATACATATTGTCGGCCGTTATGCCGCCGTTGGTGTAATTGTCGCAACGGGTTTCGTGCATGTGGTAGGCTTCGTCGGTAATGCCCGTCATGCGCAATCCTCCCGAGTATTGTTGGAAACCGTGGGGAAGCTCGTTGTACCGTCCGTTAACAAAAAGCTTTACTAATGCAGGGTCTGTCCATACATCCGATTCGGAAACAGCATTCAGCGGTTTTAAGTCGAGTATATCGGTACACGACCATAAGCTGGCTGCGAGTACGATGATTGATATAATTTTTTTCATTGTATAGCCGTTAATTAAAAGGTTATATTTAATCCTAATGAAATGAGTCGTTGCTGCGGATAGTACCATCCGGTAGTCGATTTGCTTTCGGGGTCGGCGAATTTCACTTTATCGTAAACAAAGAAGAGGTTGTTGGCGCTGGCAAATACCCGCAGGTTGGACAGGTTGAGCTTGTCGAGTACCTTTTTATCGAAGGTATAGCCCAGTTCTACGTTCTTGAGCCTGAGGAAAGAGTTGTCTTTTACCCAGATGTCGCTTATGTATTGTATGCTACTGCTGCTCATATCGTATGCGGCAGGGTATTGGGGGTTCGGGGTTTCAGTTGGCGAAATCCATCGGCCCTGGAGGTAATCTGCTTGTTGGTTCAAATCCCATGGGCGGTAAATGGTTTTTGCCATGCCTTGTCCCTGGAACAGCAGGTTGAGGGATATGCCTTTCCATTCGGCGCCCAGTGTTATTCCGTAAATGATTTTGGGGGTGGGAGATTCGGTGAGTATAATCTGGTCGTCGCTGTTCAACTTGCCGTCGCCGCTGACATCGGCAAATTTCACATCGCCTGGTTTGGCATCGGGGAAGTGGGGTGAATTGTCGATTTCTTCCTGCGACATGTAGAAGCCGTCCGACTTGTAAACCATCAGGTAATCTACCGGCCGTCCGGTTCGGCGTTGCCATTCGGGGGTGTCGGCGGGTTCGTCCATAAATACGATTTTACTTTTTGCAAACGAGAACTGTGCGCCAGCCATGTATTTCACTTCGCCCACTGTATTGTAGTGGTTCAGTTGTAGCTCGAAACCGCGGTTGTCGACTTTTCCGATGTTCTCGGCCGGTAAAATAAGTCCGGTATATACGGGCACGGATGCATTGCGGGCGGTAAGTATGTCGGACCGCTTTTCGAAGAAATATTCTATGCTTCCGGTCAGTAGCGAGTTTCTGAGTCCGAAATCAATCCCGATGTTGGTTTTCGCGGCTGTTTCCCAGGTGATGTTGGGGTTGGGAGCCGTACCCGGTGTCAGGCCCTTAGCCAGGTATTTGGTGTCGCCGAATACATACGAGCTGTTGCCTCGGTCGAGGTTGTAGAATTGGAGGTACTGGAAATTAGCCACGCGGTCGTTGCCCAGCAATCCCCATGAGGCGCGTATCTTGAGGTTCTCGATGATGTCATTGTTGAAGAATGCTTCTTCGGATATGCGCCAGCCTGCCGATATGCCGGGGAAAAGTCCGTAACGCTTATTGCCCGGGAAATTTGCCGAACCGTCGTACCTCAGGGTTACTTCCAGCATATATTTATCGCTGTAGTTGTAGTTTACACGGCCGAATATGTTTCTGCGGGCGCTTTCGTCTCCGGCTCCGGTATTGTCTTTGCCCTCGTCGGCACCGGTAAAGAGGTAGGGCAACTGCCCCGAAATCAAATCTTTCCGTGAAGCCGAGAAATATTCGTAATAATGCTGGTATTGTTCGTAAGCGGCAAAACCGCTGATACGGTGGTTGCCGAATTGTTTTTCGTAGCCAATCATCAGGTTCAGTGTTTTGTTGGTTTCCTGTCCCTGTTCCTGGTACAGCGAGGTGGTACCGGTCTGGTCGCGCTGGTTTATGTATTCGCCTGTTTCCTGATTGTATGTGTACTGGTCGTACGGTTGTTTCAGGTCTTTCCTGTAGGCGGTATAATAATCGTACGCACCGTATCCGGAAAGATATAAGCCTTCGGTAATGAAAGGTAGGTCCCATCTGAAAGATAATTTAGACTCTGCTTTCTTGGTCTGCGTGTTTTTCTCGCCGCTTTGTCCGTTTGTAAGTGGAACCGGGTTTCCGTTGCTTGTCTTGGCCGTCATTCCGTTCGAGAAAAACGGAAGGTCGTAAGGGGCCGATACGAATACTTGCCTTATCAGGTCTTCGGTACTCAATGTAGGCGCCTTTACATCACCAATCCGGTAGGCAAGGTCGACGCCCAGTTTGAGGTTCCTGGTTACCTGCGCATCGATGTTCGAGCGTACGTTGTACTGCTTATATCCATAGGCATCGCTCTTGTAAATTGCATCCTGATGCAGGTATTGCCCCGAGATGTAATAGTTTACGTTTTTAGTTCCGCCGCTCAATGTCAGTGTGTGTTGTTGTTCCAAAGACCATTTATCGACTACCGCATCCCACCAGTCGGTATTACCCCACTTGTCGGGGTCGTTGGTGCCGTTCCGGTATTGTTGGATAATATCCTGGTATTCGGCCGGGCGTCCGTTGCGTGTGTTCTGTTCATCTTTCCAGGTCAGATATTGTTCGGCATTCATTAGCCGTGGGCGCCGGGTGGCCTGCGATGCCGAGAATGAGTTACTGTAACTCATTCTCAGTTTGCCCTCGGTACCACGTTTGGTGGTAATCAATATTGCACCGTTGGCGGCCTGGGCGCCGTATATGGCAGCCGAAGCATCTTTCAGTACTGAAATACTTTCGATGTCGTCTGGTGTAAGTCTTTCAAAACCTCCACGGTTGGCCACACCGTCGATGACGAACAGAGGCGAGGTATTCCCGGTTGTTTCCAGGCCGCGGATGGTTATTTCCGTGCTTTCCTGTCCCGGGTTACCGCTACGGTTGTTTACGACGAGTCCGCTAACCCTTCCCGTCAGGCTGTTGGCAATATTGGCTGTTTTGGTCTGGAGCATTTCCTTACCGTCGATAACCGCTACCGAGCCTGTGAGGGTTGCTTTTTTCTGTACGCCGTAACCTACTACCACGACTTCGCCGAGCAGTTCGGTATCTTCGGCCAGTGTGATGTTTAAAGGATTGTAGTTTCTTACTTCGATTTCGCGGGTGGTAAAACCTACATAACTGAATTGAAGGATATCTCCGATACCGGCCTGCAAAGTGAAATTGCCGTTCATGTCGGTCACCGTTCCTGTTGCGGCAACGCCTTTAACTTTTACCGTCACGCTGATTAGCGGTTCGCCTGCTTCATCTTTCACCACACCGCTGATGGTATTCTGCTGCATGGTAGCAGGTGGTGTGGAATATCCGTATGTTTTAGCCGAAAGTCCGGAAATACCGTATATACTTAGAAGTATGGAAAGGTATATGATTCGTAAGAATGGTTTTAACCGTGGATTCTTATTGTAATAAAAGTCCAATAAAGAATTTTGTTTCATGTTTTTACATAATAAATGGTTAATACAATAAATCAAGCAATAGTTAATGCTGTTCATTAAAAAAGACGACGTCATATCTTCATTTAAAAATAGCCCCAACGGATGCATTTCTTAAAAGCATATGGCGAAGATAAGTAACCTGGAAGGAAATAAGGAATAAATACCCACATCAAAGATACTTCTATCGTGTTTTTTGCATATATAATGGATGGTACAAATGTACATCAATTGTGGTTAACGGTTTGTATGCCAGTTGGTTATTTATATATTGAGCCGTCCTGCCGACGTTGGGATTACACCCCCAGAATGAATCCCGTCAGATTAGTTTCCGTATCCAGGTTGAGTTTTCGTTTCAGCCTGTATTTTTTCAGTTCGACCGAACGTAGTGCAATACCCATAACAGTCGAGATTTCTTTGGTAGAAAGATTGGCTCTGAGCAAACAACAGAATTTTAATTCGGAAGGAGACAGGTCGGGGTATAATTGTTGCATCCGTTGCATAAATTCATAATGCACCTCTACAAAGTAATTCTCGAAAGACAAAAGTTTGTCTTTCTCCGTAGCTCCATCCTGAATAATTTTCATGATACGGCGATAAAGTTTGTTGGGATACCGGTCGCCCAGTTCTTTCTTTTGCTTTTCTACTTCCGAGGCTATATCGTCGAGTAATTCCTGTTTCCGGGTCAGGAACAACATCCGGTCTTTCAGCTCGTTTTCCTGATTCGTTACTTTTTCCTGTAGTTGTATATAAGCTTGCTTCTGTAACTCCTCGGCATGCCTTTTTTGTTCGTTTTCGTATTGTTCCAGAAGCTTTTTCCTCTTCCGCCCGCTAACCAGCCAAACAATACCGGCCGTAAGCAGAACCAGTAACAGCAAATAGATTGCTATCATGAAATTACGTTTGTAAAGGGGGAGTGATACGCGTACCGGAATCAGCAATATATGCCGGTTGCTATCATTTACTTCGATTTCGTATAATCCCGAGGGCAGGTTGGTGAAATGAATAACACCCGAAGTTTGCCAGGAACTCCACTCATTGGCTACTCCGGGCATACGATAGGAGATAAAAGCCGGTTGTGACTGTAACCCGGTGGTTAGTCTGATGGTTATACCCGTAGCAGTATTGGGCAACTCGATTTGAGGTTGTTTATTATCCACATAAACTGTTGTGCCTTTTTTATCGGTATAGTAGAAACGTTCTATTTCCAGAGGATTAGTCGCCGGTGTATCCTGCAAAGCCAATTCATTGTCAATGACTACCGTGCCGTCTGAAGTTGATACGAAT
>DAMCMT010000052.1:6333-23095 GCA_032108265.1 Bacteroides sp. | reverse complement strand
GTAAAGCATCAACTCATTGCCTGCAAACGGGAGGTGCATTTCGAGGCTGGCCGACAAATCGGTAATGTGATACAAAAATAACTCGTCCGTAGTTGCCACCCAAATGTAATTTTTGTAGGCAGCCTTCACGAACTGTAGTTTATCCAGGTGAGCAATCTCCTTGCTCAGATGCTCGTGCTTCCGGAAGGTTTTTCCGGCAACATCGTACAGGTAAATTCCGTTCGGAGTAGCAAAAAGGATTTTATCTTCCACCTTCACCATGTTTATTCTACTGTAATTGGAGTATCCGTCGATGTCGGTAAAACAGTCGGAACCACTCACCCGGTTCAGTTCTTCATCGATGCGCAGGCGGAAAATTCCTTTCTGTGGGTGGATGGCCCAAACGCAAAACAGGTTCTCGGGCATTATGCAGGCATAATCTTCCGTATTAACTAAAGCAGAAAGAAATGTCCATGTATTATTGACGTATTTCAGCAGTGACACGCCCGAATAATTCCGAAGGAATAAATATTCATCGCCACGATTGGCCATGTATTCAAATTGCCGCACGCCGTTTATATTCAGGAATGGTTTGAAATCAGTTTCACCGGCAGTCATTTTATAAAGCCGGTCGGTGGTTCCGCATAAAAGTTCGTCTTTCAGGTTGCAGAACTGTAGCGGATACATGAAAGTCGGGATTTTCTTTCCATCGTCATCGTAAAGGTACAAGCCCTGATTAGTGGCAATATAAATTTTATTGTCGAAGCGGGTCGCATCGAAAAAGGTACCTGTTTCCGTATTGGTTTTCCAAAGGTAGTCTACAGGATTCAATGTCACCGACGATATACCATTGTCGAGCGACAACCAAAGAAAGTCTCGACCGGCAAAGCACACACCATGTATGTTGAAATCCTGTAACCGGGGCGACTGTATATGTTGTATGCGGTTATCATTTTTGAGGTCAATGAGAAACAATCCGTCGCCAATCGTACCTACGGCAAGCACTTCGTCTTTCCATAGGCTACCGCAGTCTATCCGCACAGGAATGCGGTTTCCGTTTTTTAATTGTGCCAGTAAGGTGATTTTGTCTCCTTCCGATAGATAAATATTCCCGTTTGTATAGCCAGTGACGAACCTGCCGGGCGATAGTTGGAACATAAACCTGGCATCGCCTTCCGGGTATTCACCGGCACCGTCGAATTGTATCAGGTTATCGTCACGGATTTGCATAAACAGGCCGCCACACCTTTGGGTGTACAAATTATCGCCCGCCTGATAGAGCGATACATGGCAAAGGTCTTTCACCAGGAACGACATAGTTTTATCCCCGTCGTACACAATAATATGGCCGAAAGAATGAAAATACACTTTCCCGCCGGTTGTACCAATTGTCCAGAAGGTTTCTCCGCTTATTCCCAGCGCATTGACCAGTGGCAACAAAGATGTATACACGAACTTACCGTCTGAGCCGTACTCCCAGTAGCCGATATTGTTATCGCCCGCCGTATAAACCCGTTGGCCGATACAACGTACCACCCTTACAGTAGCCCTTTCGCCGGGTTCAAAAAGTTCCCAGTCGTTCCCGTTGTACCGCAGCAAGCCGTTGTTGTTGCCGCAATACAAAATCCTGTCGGGCGAAATTGATATACCCCAGTTCTGAATACCACCACCTTTATAGTTCTTATGATTGAAATTGGCGATGTGTACGGGCATCTGCCCCCGGATTGATTGTGAACAACAAAAGAATAGCAGGCTTAGTATCAGGGGATAACAGCCGGTCTTTTTTATCTTTGTGTGCATAGCTACAGGTGCTTTATTACAAATGTACGATAATTATTTGAATAAAAAATTCCCGGAAGCGACGGTTGCCCATCATCTGCCCGGGAATCTTGCCTATTGATAACTTATACTTATACGTGTGGCAGACCTGAAACGGATACCAGGCCTATCGCTGGTAGACAGTCACTTTGTAAATTGCCGGAACCCATAGGGGCTTGTATGTAAGTGGGGAATATACAAAAATCTCTGCCGAATGGTCTGCTTTGTAGTCACTGATGTTTTCGTGGGTGAACAATTGCCGGCCCACACCCCTGAGTGCGGCATTGTGGAAAGTCTCGTCGCCATTGAGTAATCGTGAGGGAGTCCACTGCCCGTTATTGAACCGTCCTTCCCATACCTGCTCAATATATCCAGTTTTCGCAGTGTTTGAAGATACTCGTGCCCTGAAATTCATTCCGGCGAATATAAACTCGTTATCTCCGGTTTGGATGACAAGTCCGTATGCCTCGGGGCTGTTGTTGCTTTCGCGGGTAATAACTACCTGGTAATCGCCCATGCTGAGGGTTTTCTCGCTCTCCTTCTCATCCAGCAGGAAGCCGGCCATTTGCTTGCTGCCCTGGTACCTGGTGATGAATGGCATCAGTTCGTCGAGTATTTTATACGTTTCAGAAAAGACCAGGTTACCCGCACCGTCCTCAATGCCGAAAGGAGAGAAGCAAAGCGCATGGTGCTGCCCGAAGGCATAGAACGCCCAACCAGATTCCATTCTTGTTTCGGGAATCAATAGCGGGTTATCATGACGATGGTACTGACTGACTATTTCCTTAAAATCGGGCAGGTAAATATCGGGCGCCAACACATCGATGTGAGGTGCTGCTGCTTTCCAAACATCCATTACCCGCGATACCGGCCCGCCATTGGGATACACACCGGGAAGGTCGTCGGGTTTCTGCACCAGCCAGCAATTGGCAAATATAGGCAATGGATAAACTTCTTTTCCTGCCCGGGCTACGTAATCCATGTACGAGGCATACTGCCAGCTCATAAAGAAGTTCCTGGCCCACGGGTTATCCCCGAAAACCTCCTTCCACGTACCGCTACCTTTTGCACCGTATTGTTCCCAGACCGATGACAATTCACTTTTCAAGGTAGAGCGGTTTTTCTGCATATACCATATCAATTCTGCCGGAACTTCCTTTTCAAAGGCTTTAATAGATGCTTTGGAGTAATCGATATCCTGGAAAACACCCACTTCGTTTTCGGGTTGCATCGCAATGACGGTTCCTGTACCGGCATCGACTTTCCGGATATATTCCATCAAGGCAGCAAAGGCTTTCGCATCGGCTTTCATCGTGGCTTCACAAAAAGGCGAGAGGGTTTCGATTTCCTTATTGTCGCGGGTACGAACCCTGAAAAACCGTTTCGTATCGTGCTTTACCCAGACGGGTGCATAGCTCGACTCTCCGTTTTTCCAACTGGCAAACCATAATATACCGAGTTTAAAGCCATGTGTACGAGCCTGGGTTATCATATTCTCTATCAGGCTGTAATCGTAAACTCCTTCTTCGGGTTCGAACTGTTCCCAGGCTATGGGGGCCAGGATTGTATTCAGGTTGAGGGTTTTCAACGGAGCCCAAAGCTGATTCAGGTAGCCGGTAGTCGAAGCCGAAGAGTTATGCAATTCCCCGGCCAGCATAATAAACGGCTTTCCGTTTACAATCAATTGCTGGGTACCATGCTCGTTAATGACAATGCGCGAAGGTACATCCCCGGCTTTAGCCGGGATGGTAAGAAGTAGTGCCGTACACACTAGTAAGATTGCTTTTTTCATGTTATTTTTATTAGTTTACAGAGATTGCCGATAATATATTAGCTGTCTGGCAAATATAGTTAACATGAAGAGGGAAGGCCTTTTATACCTCCCCTACAAAGCTTTCAGTTTATTTTCGCGGTATCCGGCGTACGGCATCAAAAGTACATCATAGCAGGTTGTATTGCTGTAACCGGTTGAAATACAGAAAAGTAGGCGATATACAAATATATACTTCCGGTTGCTCCGGATGTTCAAATTATTATAAATAAGTTATTGCCCGGATTGTATTTTTTACTAAATTTGGTCGTTCAATACGGCCTTATCGAAGCCGCGATGAATTTTATGCGAACATTTATTTAATATACTGTAAAATAAAATCTCTAAGTAATGAAAAACTGTCTTTTAGTTACAATCTTCTGCCTGCTGGCAGTATCGCTTAGCAACAATGCCTTTGCGCAGCCGAAAAAACCTCGTATCGGTATTGCCGGTATCCAAATCGAGAATAGTGTTTTTATGCCCAATCGGCAGGCAATCGTGGGAAATCCTATCATCATGCCCGATTATCTGAGCCAGGATTCCATCATGGGACAGTCTGCAACTTGGTTGCCTTCACTGATGGGGCGGGGTAGCGGTCGTGGACCGATAACCCGCGAATCGTTTGAGGCATTTGTAAATAATGCCCTCGAAATAATTAAAGCCAATATGCCTTACGATGCTTTTTGGTTTTATAACCACGGGGCATGTAGCGTGGATGGAGTCGATGACCCCGAAGGCGAATTTATGGAAAGAGTACGCAGCGTTATCGGAAATGATGCTTTGGTGACCACCACTATGGATCTTCACGGTAATGTTTCGTGGCGAGTTGCTCTTTACTCCGACCTGATAACTACCTTCCGCAAAGCACCACACGACGATTGGCGCGAGTCGCACCGACGTGGAGTGGTTAATCTGCTCGACCGCATTTCTTCCGGGAAAGGACGTCCGGCTTACAAGGCATTTGTTGCGGTTCCGGTATTGCTTTCGGGCGAGTGGACAAGTACCCGTGCCGAACCGGCCAAATCACTGTATGCAATGGTTCCTGAAGTGGAAGCCATGCCCGGTGTTATCGATGCCGGTGTCTGGATAGGTTATGTATGGGGCGACGAAGAACGCAACCAGGGATCTGTTATGGTGGTTGGCGACGATAAGGAACAGGTAGAATCAGGCGCTAAAAAGCTGGCCCAAAGGTTCTGGGATGTTCGCCGCCAGTTCAGTCTCGAAGCACCCGGTTATCCGCTCGAAAAATGTCTGGATCTCGCTATAGCCAGCGATAAGAAACCTTTCTTTATCAGTGATATGGGCGATAATCCCGGCGGCGGTGGCTCAGGTGAAGTAACCTGGACGCTGGCACGAGTGCTGAAACGTCCCGAGTTGCAGTCGCCTAACGGTAAAAGTCTTCTGTACTGCTCCATACCAGGAAGTGACATGGTAGAAGCCGCACGCAAAGCTGGTGTAGGTGGACATGCTGAGGCTTATGTAGGAGCTATGGTCGACAATTCGTACGAACCTCCTGTATGGCTATCGGGTACGGTAATATACGTAAGTCCTACCCAGTCCGCTTCTGGAAATCAAAACCCGCAGGGTCGGAGAAACCCCGATATTGCTATAATTAAAACAGGAAGCATATATGTGGTAGTAGGAACCTCTTCGCCCACACCAAACCTGGAAGGTACCGGAATTGACCCCAGCAAAATGGATATTGTGATGGTGAAACAGGGCTATCTGGTGAATCAATGGTATAATATGCAGGCCGACTGGGTAATGGCGCAAACACGTGGAGGTGTGGATCAGGATTTTAAAAGCCTGCCCTATAAACGTATTATCAGGCCTATGTTCCCGCTCGATCCCGATATGCCCGAACCTGAGTTGAACGTGATATTTGTGCCATCAGCAAAACATATTTATGGCAGATAAATAAAACATAACCATTAAATACTCGATGATGCCGATTCAGTACAATCTTTATTCATTCTGTACTGCATCGGCGTCATTCCAGTATATTGCTTAAAATACTTACTGAAAAAAGAAGGATTCGAGAAATTAAACTCTTCCGATATTTGCAACATTGTCATATTCGTGTTACGCAAATATGTTTTCACTCCAATTATTACAATTTCATTTATCCAGGCTAGTATATATCGTCCGGTTACTTTTCTGATGGTTGTTGTAAGATATTTGGCAGTCAGGCAAAGCTTATCAGCATAGAAAGCAACATTCCGTTCCTGTTTGTAATATTCAAAAAGTAATTTGAAGAAATTCTCTGTAAGTTCTTCCTGACGCGAACGGCTTAGGCGAATATTTACTTTACCATTTGCCCTGTAAACCGAAACAACCATAAGTAAAAGGGCATATAGCATTGTTTTTATAATTTCTTCCTCTAATTCATTTTCCATCTTTTGATAATGCTTAATAATCAAAGCATGAAGTTTCAATATTGATTGCATAATATCCTCGGGAATATTTATGCAGGGATACTCATTCAGCAAAAGTATGAGGTCAAAATCAGAAGGAGAAGGATAGTTGGCAATAAAATCAAGTGGAAAAAATAACATTTCACAAAAGAAATCATCTGATTGTTGTTCTGTTCGGATAATCTGGCCCGGCATAACTGTCAGAATTTGTCCTGCTTCAATACCCATCTCTCTGTAATTAAGCCTGAACCTTGCATTTCCTTTAATACAGGTACACATCATTATGCCATTGAAAATGAACGGCTTATCCGGTTTAATATCGTAGGGCGGCGGATTCGATGTGTTGAATAATATAAAGTTCGTTATTCCCAGAATATTACTCACATGTAAATTTCCGGACGACTGAATTGTTGTATTTCTATTTGCCATCGACGCTCTGTTTAAGTATCTATATTATTTAGTATGACATTCGGGCAATAGCTTTGCCCGGGTATATCAAATTACTTCTAACTTATAAGCTTCCACTCATTGCCGCAATACTATATGTTTTAGATGTACATCTAACGCTGCTTTAGATACCCATCTAACACTGCTTTAGATGTACATCTAAAACATATAGTATTGCGGCTAACTGGAATATTGCTTTGCTGTACTCTAATTCTGTTTAGAGCCGGACAGACCAAGCAAATCGAGCCGTACTTATTATTATTAGTTCTACAATAGTACCGTTTTTTTTTGAAAAAGCGAAATATCGGACATCTTTCAGGTTATACCTGTTATAATTGATCCATGGTAATCGCCGACATTTGCATCATGTAAAATCAATAATTGATTTAATCAGAGAATAGAGAAGCAATGGAGTGCGAACATTAAAGAATTGATTATGGAACAAGAAAAAAAGACATCAGGAAATCATTATTATGGTTGGCTGGTTATGCTGGGATTACTTTTACTGTTTAATGCAGTTATATTTCCTAATATCGTAAAAAAGCAAATTATTGACACGGATTATGGCACCTTTATAAATCTGGTAGACAGTGGTAAAGTGAAAAAAGTGAATATCGAAGAAAACCGGATACTCTTTTCTGTGGCGAACGGTGATGATGCCGAAAAGATTTACCAGACTGGTTCGGTGAACGATCCACAATTGGTAGAAAGGCTCTTACAGGCTAAAAGCCCCAACGAAAACGGGCAAGTGATGTTTACCCGGATTATACCAAGGGAAAACTCACCGATATTAAGTTTTCTGATGATGTGGGTACTCCCTGCTTTACTGTTCTGGATTATATGGCGTTCGGCAGCACGTTCCTTACAATCCCGTATGGGAGGAAACGCTAATGCAATGACATTTGGCAAAAGCGGTGCTAAGATATATGCAGAATCGGAAATCAAAACCACATTCGCCGATGTAGCCGGGCAGGATGAAGCAAAAGAAGCTTTAAGTGAAATCGTTGACCTGTTGCACAATCCCGGTAAATATGCCGAAATAGGTGCTTCCATGCCCAAAGGAGCTTTGTTGGTAGGTCCTCCGGGAACTGGAAAGACCTTAATTGCCCGGGCTGTTGCGGGTGAAGCGAAAGTTCCTTTTTTTGCCATGTCGGGCTCCGAATTTGTGCAAATGTTTGTAGGTATGGGAGCAGCTAAGGTACGCGACCTTTTCCAACAAGCTAGCGAGAAAGCACCCTGTATCATCTTTATAGACGAAATAGATGCTATCGGCAAGAAACGCGAAAGCGGCTTCGGAGGAAATGACGAGCGTGAACAAACCCTAAACCAGTTATTGACCGAAATGGATGGCTTCGACGGAAAGAAAGGTGTGGTAATACTCGCCGCAACCAATCGTCCCGAAACGTTGGATAAAGCCTTACTGCGCCCGGGGCGCTTCGACCGCCGGATACAAATGGAACTTCCCGACCTGGAAGGTCGAAAAGCTATCTTGCAAGTACATCTTCAAAAGGTACTGCACAATGATATCGACTTAGACCTTATATCACGGGCAACAGCCGGAGCAGCCGGAGCCGACCTTGCAAACATCGTGAACGAAGCTGCCCTGAGAGCCGTGCGTATGGGAAGAAAGCACGTAACTACTTCCGACATGGAAGAAAGTGTTGAAGTTGTTATTGCCGGAGCCCAGAAGAAAGGTAAAGTAATTGATGATAATGAGAAAAAGATTATAGCCTATCATGAAATCGGGCATGCAATCGTGGCTGCCAAACAAACTCATTCAGCTCCGGTGCATAAAATAACCATTATTCCCCGCACCTCCGGTGCACTGGGATATACCATGCAGGTTGATGCCGGTGAACAAAATTTAATGAATAAGGAAGAATTACTTAATCGTATTGCTACACTCACGGGTGGTCGTGCTGCAGAGGAAGTTATCTTTAATACAATCACTACCGGCGCTTCCAATGATATTGAGCAAGCTACAAAGTTGGCACGTTCCATGGTAACTCGTTTGGGAATGAGCGAAGAATACGATATGATGGCTCTTGAAACCGTAAATAATGTTTATCTGGGTAGCGATACCACACTGGCATGCTCGGCTGATACAGCAGCAAAGGTAGACAATGAAGTCCTGAATATCATTAAACAGGCTCATACAAAAGCTTCCCGAATAATCCGTGAAAATGAACGTAAAGTGCACGAGTTGGCTGAATATTTACTGGAAAAAGAAACCATTTCGGGCGATGAGTTTATGGAAATACTGAATAAATAATCTACACCAATAAAATAGTGATATATGCGGGTAGCTATTTTTCTGGAAATCATTAACTTTGAACATCTGAACGGATATATCCAAAGGGTATATCTGTTCGATGTTCGTGATACGGTTATTGAAGCTACGGGCAGTGAGTTGTTATCGCTAACAACTGAGAATTACCTGCTCATCTGGCTTTTAGGAGAAGGTGTACAATGTATATACACTAAATTTATTCCCGATTCAGTGAAAAACCTTATTGAACGTTCGGGAATACAGGTTAGAAATTTGGATGAGATACGGAAGAATCCACTGCTCGAAGCAATACTTTTTCGTACTTCAAAAAGTCATTAACTTAAAACTGCAGGTATGAGTACCTTTAAGATTACCTACAATGCCATTTTCAGGACATTTGCTTTAATAGGAGTCCTTGCATTTATTTATTACTTTCCCGATATATTGACGTGGCTTTGCGTTGCCTTTATCCTCATGCTGATAGGGCGGCCGGTAACCAAAGCAATTTGCCGGATTCATGTATTCAAACGTCCGGTTCCACGCAGTATCGCTGCAGTAATCACAATATTACTTTTTCTTATTGTGCTGCTTATTTCCGTGCTTTTCTTTGTACCTTCTCTTCTTAAAGAATTACAGGTATTTCAGAGCCTTGATTATGACAAGCTGATTGCGAATCTTACTGTTTTTCTGAATGAACTTCAGGTTTTCCTGTATGATAAGAATATTATTGAACCCGACCAAACTCTGATTGGAATGTTTGTGAATGAGGTTATGCAATTTATCAATCTGGGTTCCATACCTTCGGTATTAAGTAATTTTATCAGCTCTGCCAGTTCATTTTTCTTTGCCATCTTTGCGGTTTTCTTTATTACATTCTTTTTCATTAAGGATGATATGCATCCCGAAAACTTCCTGAGGGTCTTCTTTGCCGAGAAATACGTCAGCCGCTTAACACAGGTTGTCGACAATGTAAATCACCTTTTGACCCGCTATTTCTCGGGAATGGTTATCAAAACTGTTATTATGACTATCATGCTTTATCTGGGGTTCCTGCTTTTCGGCATCAAAGGTGCATTGCTGATGGCACTTATCGGGGCAATAACCAATATAATACCCTATCTGGGTCCTTTTATTGGATGGGGTATTGTGCTTTTGTTCGGAATGACCAATAGTATCGGTACCGGAATGTACTCAGAAATACTGCCTATGATCGTGAAAGTAAGTATCATCTTTATTGGCGCTAATGCTCTTGAAAACATGGTTCTTGGTCCACTGATTTATTCGCAAAGTATCAAAGCACATCCGGTGGAAGTTTTTCTGGTTACTATCCTGGGTGGACGTATTGCCGGCATGGCGGGTATGATACTGGGAATACCTGCATATACGATTATCCGTACCGCGGTAATAGAAATCTATAATTATATGAAGGAAAAAGATGCTGAGGCGGAGTAAATGAAATTAGTATTATCTTGCTTCCCGTTAGATAACAAAAAAATGGCACAGGAAATAGAACGTAAGTTTTTGGTGAGAGGTGAATTCAAATCCCATGCAACAAGTAGCACCCGTATCACTCAAGGGTATCTCTCGTCGGTACCCGGACGTACTGTACGTATTCGTATACGTGGTAATAAAGGATATATTACAGTAAAAGGTATAAGCGATGCCAGCGGAATAAGCCGTTTTGAATGGGAAAAGGAAATCTCTGTACCCGATGCAGAATCGCTTCTGGATATCTGCGAACCGGGTGTAATAGATAAGACCCGTTATCTGGTTCCCGTAGGTTGCCATATATTCGAGGTCGATGAATTTCATGGAGAAAACGATGGCTTAATAATTGCTGAAGTCGAATTAGGTTCCATAGATGAAATTTTTATCAAACCAGATTGGTTGGGACATGAAGTAACCGGTGAATCACAATATTACAACTCTATGCTAACAAAAAAACCTTATAAAAAATGGTAAATTCCCTATTGTTCTGTTTAACAGCAGGTAATGTGTCAGAATGATTTTGTACTTTTACAACAGTACAGTTTCTAAAGCAAAAATATAAACAGGCGATGATTGATATTGTAGCTAAAATACATGATAAATTTTCCATTGAATTTAAGGTAGGATTTGTAACCCGTAGCAAAACGAAGGTGAGCAATTTTGCAGTGAATACATGGATGTTTATTCCCAATAGCCTTGATATTAATCCATTAACCTATAGTAAAAGTCAATTTTACCGGGATGTGAAATCAAATATCCGGCTTATTACCCCTATATTCCTGTTAAGAGAAATCGTATCGGGCAATGCCGTTCCGTTACACAACCTCACTAAAGCTTTCGAGGCTTTATCTTGTTCGCCGTCGCGTTCTGCAATCCGGGAATACGAGTACCAGATTAAGATGTTCTCTGCCATTTTCAAAAGTGCTATGCGAAATGAAGTGCTGCATATCGTTAATAATCCGGTGGAAGAAGACATTGAATTCCTTGTATCATCTTATCTGAGTAATCTGGAAGAAATCTCTACACGTTACAGAGAATTACGCCGTATTATCAATGTGCCGACTATAAGCCCTGAGGTATTGGACTATTATTTTTTTGGAGACGAATTCATTAGCAATACAATTGAACATAATACTTCGCGGATTATCCGTTTTCTTCAATATAAAAACAAAGATAAATACCGGAATTCTATAGCTGAACTCTCTGCCCAATGGCGCAAAGAAAGGAACTACCGGGAAGAAAAAGGTTATATCGTTATTGAGAATGAGAGTCCTACCCGGAACCGCGCATTTGTGTTCCGCAGAGGAGTCCTGAAGAAGTATGTTGAAAGTGACCTGTTCCTGCAAGCCCGGAAAAAGAAGGATGGTGTATTTGTTGAACAGATATATTATAGCATCGCTGCAGGTTTATCAATGATATTCGCTACTGCCGTAGCTTTTTCTTTCCAGATGAAATACGGTAACTTTACGATGCCATTATTTGTAGCTCTTGTAGTGAGTTATATGCTAAAAGACCGTATTAAAGACTTGATGCGTTATTACTTTGCCCATCAACTCGGAAGCCGGTACTTCGATAATAAAACTAAAATTTGTATCAAGGATGCACCTATCGGATGGAGTAAAGAAGGTATGGATTTTATTACTGATGAAAAGGTGCCCCGCGAAGTAATGGATATCCGTAACCGCAGTTCCCTGGTCGAGGCCGAAAACCGTACTATGGACGAAAAGATATTACTTTATCGTAAACTGGTGAGGATTGACCGTGAAGAAATAAGTAAAAATAGCGATTATTCCATTGCCGGCATTAACGATATTATGCGCTTACACCTGACGCGGTTTATACAAAAAATGGATAATCCGGACGAGTCTCTTTATATGCTGAACGATGATAATTCAGTATCTGTTATTCAGGGAGAAAAGGTGTACTACTTAAATATCGTTATGCAGCTTCAGGTTGAAGACCAGATAGACTATAAACGTTTCCGGGTAGTATTTACACAGGCAGGTATCACTGAGTTGGAAGAATTGAAGTAAATAGAACATATTATGACGTGTACTGAATAAGTTGACACTAACTTATTCAGTGCACGTCACTTTCTACTTAAATATATTCCCTAATCCGCTGAGAATACTATTCCCGTTATCTGTTTGTTGGTTATTATCGCTATGCCCGGTAAAAGAATGTACCAGTGATTCCAGGTTAAATCCTTTCTCGTTCGGATCTTCAACTTTACCTGATATAGCTTTCATTACCATAGGAACAACAGTTGCAGCTATTGCAGTTGCAATGGTTTGCGATAGTCCAACTTCCTTAACCAGTGAACTGGCTACAGTATTCTGCAAATTGTTCGTGATAGGATTGGTTGTGGCAGCAGTATTGTTACCTTTTCCGAATAAACTCATCAGATTACCAATATTTCCCAGATTCAGGTTTTGTTTTAAACCGTTTGCCATGGCCTGAGTTGTGGTTTCAACAGCTTGTTCTTTTTTACTGTCGGGTACGATGCTATTATTCAATATCCCGCTGCTTACGGTATTTTTTATTAACCCTAAAATGTTATCAAGCATAATTTTACCTTTAATTGATTTATATTTCAGGGATAACAAACGGGTACCGATATGTGTTTAGTGGAAACAGGAATTAATCTTCGGGTATTTTAAAAGTGAGATCAATGGGATGTGTAAACCAGAACCTGGAACCTTTACCCAATTCAGACTCCACACCAATATTCCCATCTAAGTGTTCGATAATGCTTCGGCAAATGGCTAATCCCAGTCCGGTACCTTTAGCAAAAGCATTCAGCTTAACAAACCTGTCGAATACCTGCCCCAGTTTATCTTCCTCAATACCGATACCAGTATCTTTTACGGAAACTTCAATCTGGTTTTCATCAGTTAGACTATACCCCAATGTTATATTACCTTCACTCGTAAATTTAATGGCGTTATTAATGAAGTTGGTAATAACCTGCATCAGCCTCTTTTTATCGCTATATATGTAGTAAACAGGTGATGTAGTATCAAAGATAATTGGTACTTTGGAAGCTTGATTCACTTGATAAGATTTGATAATACCAGTGCATAATTCGTGTAAATTAATATACCCCATATCAAAGTCCAGAGTACCTGCCTCAATCTTGGAAAGATCGAGTATATCCGAAATCAACTGAAGCAGTAATTGATTATTCTCCTGGACAATCACATTATATTCTGCCCGTTCTTCCGGATCATCAGTTACGGCAAGTAAATCCGAAAATCCTACGATAGAGTTCAGTGGAGTACGTATCTCGTGGCTCATATTAGCCAGGAATGCCGATTTCAGACGGTCAAGGTTCTCTGCTTTATCTTTTGCCAAACGTAACTCTTCTTCAATATGTTTCTGGTGAGTGATATCCACACTGGTTATTACATGAGCCATTTGCCCATCTATCCATTCAAATGCTGCACTGAAAACACGGAACCACGCTTTATCAAAAGGTCTTTGATAATCCCAGGAATATACTTTGGTTGGTCGTCCGTTCTCATCCAGCAGATGCCATTTAGGACAGAAATCACATTCTCCCGTTTTATCCTTATATAGTGCTTGCCAGCATTTTTTGCCTTCAAAATGTTTGATGCCTCCATAAGGTGCAGCCATGGATGCATTGGCATAGAGCATATCGTGGGAGTCGAAAGAGTTAACGTAAATATCAACTCCCTGATTGTTCATTATGCTTTCCAATGTTTTGGTGGCACGAATTCCGCGGTCGTTATACTCGCGCACGGTTGTTTCTTTAGACAAGAGGCTGATGGCGATATGTATGCTTTCAGTCTCTTCCTCCGAGAGGGGAGTTTCTTTTTGATTATCAGCAAATCCTATAAAGCCAATTATCTTGCCATCCATGTCTTTGAAATGGCGTATAATTAATGAATCTACATGGTAGAAATCGAGTACGTCTAAGTCATCGGCTGTAGTGTTTTTATCTTTCCAGGCATTAAAAGGAAATTTACTTTCTGTTCTGGCAGAATGCTTTTTTGTCATTTCCTTAACCTCAAAACGCTCCCGCAGAACCTTATCTTCATTTCCGTAAGATTCTTTCAGGTAGAAGTAGCGGAATCCATCAGTTTGATATATAAATCCACGTTTGAATTCAAAACAGGAACAAATATGAGCAAGCGATTCATCAATCTTTTGCTGGAACGGCAAGTTACTATTTATACGTTCAATAAATTGTTGCACGAAGTTACTTACGCCCTTCGTCTTTTCAGCCTTTTCATCCATATTTCTAAAGCGAAGAATTAAATGCTAACTAGATAAAATATGTAGTTTTGTTGAACACCCTATTTTTCAGACAACGAATATACGGATTATTTTTCATAGTTACGTTTATTTATTTCTTTATTTTATATTTGATTTAATTACAGATGTAATATTGGAATAAAAATGGTTAATATTAGAAATGTAGCTTTTATGAAACAATTATGGGGTTAGTGAATATTGTTTCTATCTTTTTCTTATTTTTGCCTGTAAATAAATAAGTGTATAACAATGAAAAACTATGTTTTTATTTTTGCCATAATATATTACTTTCAATTAGCTATCTCCTGCCAAGCCGGTACCCCGGTCCATATCCCTGCCAGCCACCCCAATATCTCATACATCGGCCGTGTTAGTTTCACTAATCCGGAATCTCCCTGCTTCACCTATCCCGGTGTTCAGATACGAGTCATATTCGAGGGAACCTCCCTGACTATGAAAGCCAAACCCAACAGTGGATACTTTATGGTTGAAATAGACGAACAGCAGCCTTTCAAAATAGCATTTCTTGAAAACGACTCTATCATAACCCTGGCCGAAGGATTAACCGATACTTCCCACGAAGTCCGTATTACACTGGCATACGAAGGATACTTGCGGCGTCCTGAATTCCGTGGATTTATCCTCGACCCCGGGAAAACCTTACCCACTGCTCCTGTATTACCCGAACGGAAAATCGAATTCATCGGTAACTCCATGACCTGCGGATATGGTGTTGAAACCGAAGACCCCCAGGCTCCGTTCAAAGATGAAACAGAGAACCATTATTATACCTATGCTGCCATTACCGCCAGGGCATTTGATGCGCAGAGTTTGGTTGTAGCCCGTTCCGGAATTGGTATTTACCGCAATTATAACGGTCCGGTAACAGGTAGCCCGCATAGTATGCCCCGTATGTATAATCAGACGCTTTTTGGGGATTCTACCGAACTATGGGATTTCAGCCGGTATATTCCCGATTTAGTCTGTATAAACCTGGGTACCAACGATGTAAGTACTCAACCTTATGATATGCAGTTGTTTGAAAATGCCTATAGAGGATTTCTGGCAACACTGCGTAATAATTATCCACAAACTAAAATTGTGATATTGACCGGATGTATGCCTAATGGCAAAGCCTTAGGTGAGGTAAAAAATGCTCTTAATAAACTAGTAGAGGAGGCAAGTGCCGCCGGAGATAAAAATATCTACCGCTTTGACATGACCACACAGGATGGTAAACTGGGGTTTGGAGCCAGTTGGCACCCCTCAAAAGCACAACAGAATAAAATGGCAACGGAGTTAATACCGTTTATTCAGCAAATCACGGGATGGGAGGCCCGATAGTAGGATTCGGCAAACGGTTACCTACTTTTACGTTTTGCAATATCTGCATTAAAAGTCCGCCTAAATCCATACCGAGGGTGAACTTCTCGTTGAATTTATAATAGGGAACAACAATCGGAATCGTTTCCCACTGCCGGGTGGCTGAATTATAATGGCGACGGACACCTACCTCTGTTCCAAACCGTTCGCTTATACCCACATTCAGGGTACCGCCATAGTCGTAAGTTCTGAATCTTGTAGTAGGCATCGTAGAATATGCACCGAAGGCATTCACTTCGAGCCTGTCGCTGAGGCGGTACGAGAAACTACCCGATGTACCGAAAGACTGCGCCCTGAAATTAGGAATGTTGGATTGTCTGGCATTCAGCCCGATATTCATGGAAAACCTGTCGTTAAAGAAATGCTGGTAACCTACGTTGGCATAATTCAGTGTTCCGATGCCGGGTATATTGTCCTGCTTGCCAAAGCCGTAGATGGCACCGTTATCAAAATTACTGATGATACCCGAGACATTATAGTCTCCCTTATGTAACGGCGATTTGCTGACATAAAAATTAGGATAGTATCCGGGTTTGAATTCGGGCATTACAGGTTGGGTCTCTACTCGGGGTGCGGATAAAAGGTCGGGCATTTCGTAACCAACACCGCCGGGAGCAGGTGCGATGGGTGAAAGCAAGTCGAATTCAATCGGTTTAATACGTATACTGTCGGCAGGAAGTACTTCCTGGCCGTAGGAATATATTGCAACGGTAGATATTACCATTACAGCAAAGAACATCCTATTGAATAACGGCCTGCAAATCATAGCTAAATAGGTTTTATGTCCGTCACCGCCGTTGTATCCAACTGGAAGAAACTGCGCCGCAAGCTATCCGGCAATGAACTGCGAGCCCTGCGTACAGGCCGGGTGAGGTC
>DAMCMT010000052.1:0-6323 GCA_032108265.1 Bacteroides sp. | reverse complement strand
ATTTCTTCGATGTTTTTCCTCAGTTTATTGCCCATTTCCTGCCGCACATTGATAACGGTATTTGTCAAATCCTGTTGACGCGCAACCGTAAACATATCCTTATATTTGGCTTTAGCCAACCGTATCTTCATATTATCCACATCGCCCCGTATATTAAGTCCAAGCTTAAACGGCAGGGGAGATTTGAGTACCGTAATGTGATAATCGAAAGTAAGGTCGAGGTTTTGTACCCCACCAATGGCTACATTATACCTGTCGAGCGATACCTGGAAAGGGAAAATCAATAACTTTTCATCCTCCAGAATCATTTCGACCGAGATACTGTCTATCTGGTTACGGTTTTTGTTCTTAAACCGTAGCATCTTGGATATTTCCGAAAATGTTTCGCCATCCAGCAGCACCATATCTTTGCCACGCAGGTGGCAAGAGGCAGAGGTGAGGGGCAACAGTACGTTCATCACTGAATCCAGTTCTGTAACCGCCGTCATATCACAATCCACCACGCCCTCGAACGAGCGGAGCATCGGTGTGAGGTCGTTCATCATGGGGAAAGCCTCAATCAGTTCCTTGATGTCCATGCGGTTGATTTGCATATCCAGACCTACGTGCGCCCCTTTGCGGTCGGCGGCTTTGTACACCATGGTGAGGTTGGTGGTACCGATATCCGAACGGATGCTGAGGCGGGGAAGTTGTATCGCCTGGTCGCGCAGGATGATGCGGCCACGCACATTCTGAACATTCACATCCGAGAAACGGGCGTTGCGGATGCGCGAATTGAATTCGATATCCAGGTTGCGCGGCACTACGAATATACCCGACTGGATGGTATCCACGTCGACCGGCAGCGCTTTCGATTCATCTAATACCAGGCCTGATATCGAGTCTTTTTCCACGGTCGACTTCTGCATATACTCCGAACCGGCAACAGCCGCTTTGATTAGCTGATTGAAGTCGAGCGAATCGGCGGTTAATTCCATCTTTGCCGTTACTTTACCGTTGAAGAGCAGTGCCCGGCGAATGCCCTCAATATCGCCGCTGAGGTTGAATACCGACGAACCTATCTGCATCTCGGCCTTGGCTACTTTCACGTTGTCGGTCGTGAATTGCATATCCGATTCCGTAACCCGTATGGGCAGCGGGAAGAGGGGCGTGCGCAACCGCATACTGGTACAACCGAACGAGCCTGATACGTTCCATTTGCGGAGCAAATCCCGGGTTTCCTGCGACTCGAGCTGAAAGGAAAGGTTGGTTTCCGGGTTCAGCTGGACTTGCCGCAGCGAATCGCGCTGAGCCCGCGTCATAGCCGTGTTGCGGCGGGGTGCGACGGCGGTCGAATCCGGCTGCGTACGTACCCCGGTCGAATCGGGTTGTACCCGCAACCGTTGCCGTCCGGCGCGCGGTTGTATCCGGCTGAGTTTCAGGTTCAGGTTGGCATTCCGGATGGTGCTGCCTGCCGAACCGAATCTCCCGCCGAGGGTATCGAGGGCGATGCGGGCATTGATTTCGGGTTGCGACGGGTTTTCTTTCGACGATGCTAACCGCAACGATGCACTGGTATGCAAGGCACGGATGCGTATGGAATCGCCCATGTTGAGGCGCAGGTTCTCTGCCCGCACATTCGTCATTACGGGGGCGATGGAGTTTGTATCTTTCGGCTCGGAGGTGCTGAACCGGGCGGTCATTTTTCCGGCGGTGGCATCCAGTTCGTTTTTCCAGTTTACACTCATGCTATCGAGGGTGAGGCTACCCCGTAACAGGCTTTCGAGCAGGCGGCCGCGTACGCTGTCTTGCGTGTTACTGCCGAACCGCATGTTGGCGTTGTTGGAGTAAAACGAGAAATTTTCTTTCAGGTGGTTGAAGTAAACATCGCGTACGGTGGCTGTTCCATTGGCATTAATCTTGCCGAGGTTGGCCGTCAGTATATCGTCGAGCAGGCATTTGGCCGAAATATCAAAGTCAATCATTCCACCCATTTTTACCTCTCCTGAGTCGGAAAAATGGCGCGATATTCGGTTGAAATCAATGTTGGCCTTGGCCGATGCTTCAATGGAGGCTTTGTTGAATATATCGTCGAAATCGCCGTGGGCACTGAGTTTAGATGAACTCGATTGTATTTCCAGCCGGTTAAGTTTCAGGGTGGAGGGCTGCTTGCCCATGATATCGATAAAGGTGCTAAAGTCGATATGGATGTTATGGAGGAAAGGTTTGTCTGCCATCCGCCGGGAGGCAATGGAGCCATCGCTTAGTTTAACGGAGAGCGATAGTTGCGGGTATTGCTCTTTCCCTATCTGTCCGGTGAGTTTACCGTCGGACTCGATGTTGCCACCTGCCGTTAACTTCGATATGATGGGCGATACTTGCGGCGGTACCATATCCAATACATCGGCCAGTGAAGAGGCGTTCAGGGTGAAATCCATGTCGATATCGGCTGTTTCGGGTAGTTCGCCTTTGCTGATTTTGCCTTGGGTGCGCAGTTGCAATATGCCTACGGTAACCGCGCCGCGGTCTATGGTAATGTTACGGGCAACGCGGTCGGTCTGCAACCGGGTACGGATGCTGAAAGGCAGGCCGGTTGAGAATGCTTGCCCCTGATACAGCGAAGTGATTCCCGAGGTACGGAAGCCGAGGTTGAGACTGGCGTTTTCTTTGGACATTTTACCGCTGAGGCGCAGGCCGATGCTATCGAGGGATACGAACATATCTTGCTGTAAATCATCGTAGGTAACGCGGATATTGGTGAACCTGATGTCGTTTATATCAAATTCGGGTAGTTCTGAGGTAGTTTCTTCTTCCGCGGCGGTTTCGTCTATGGATGGTTTAACGATGTCCCAGTTGGCTTTCCCGTCGGTATTTACAAATCCGTAAATATCGGCATCTTCGATACTGAGTTTGTGTACAAGTATCTTTTTGCCGAACAACAGGGCGGTAGGGTCGAGGGATACGACGGCTTCACTGAATATCAGCAATGTATCTTGTGCCGAGGATTGCCACACGCTATCGGCTGCCGTTTGCATGGTGTTGACGATGTATCCGTTGTTCAACTTAATGCCTAAATCGGGGAATGTGCTGAAAAAAGTAATGTCGACCGACTGGCATTGCACTTCGGCATCGAGGTAATCATTCGCCATACTTATTAGTACGGGGGTTATCCGCTTGGGGGTTACAACGGTGTTCAGGATGATGCCTATTGCTGCGCTAAGCACCACGATGATAGCCAGAAGCGTTAAAAGGGCACGCTTTAGTATTTTTCGTGCCCGGGTATTATTAGTAGTTGCCATGTAGTCAAGGTCTTAAAAACGCAGGCAAGTTACGATTTATTTTGTAGATAACAGATATATTTGAAACGCAGATTTTCGCAGATTAATGCGGATTATGATATTTAGGCCGCAAGGACTTGCGATATATGATATATTGTTTCAGCCGGAACGGCTGTTAATCTGGGTAGCCCGTTGCTTTAGCATCGGGGTAGCAGGTATCATGAGCAATTGCGTGCCAAGGGTATGCAATTTTATTATTAAGGAAATGTTCATAATTCGTTTATATTATCATAATGCGGGGATATCATTTGCCGTCTGCTTTAGCTGACGGTTGGCGTATCCCTCGCATTCCCTGGCTTTAGCCCAATTACTGTAAACGGTTGGGCTAAAGCCCGGGGTGAGTAAGGCATATTTCAAATCCGTCAGCTAAAGCAGACGGCAATTGATATCCCGGCTTTATATGCTTTTATGTTTAATACGAATTAATGTTGAACATTTATTTAATATGGATTATGCAAGATTGCATACTTTCAGCATGCAATGTATTTTACGCGTGTTTTACCCGATGCTAAAGCAACGGGCTACCAAGATTAACAGCCGTTCCGGCTGAAACAGATATTAATTATTGCGAGTCCTTGCGGCATAAGGTTCAAATCAAACCGGGTTATGTTTTATTTCCTACCGGGATATGATTTAAATGCTGATGGCATACCTTTAAAAAGACCCGGGTCTTTATGTTGAAAACACCCGGGTCTTTTTGGGAAATACACCCGGGTCTTTTGACTAGAAACACCCGGGTCTTTTCGTATAAAACACCCGGGTCTTTTTAAATGTTTGCCGGTAGGATACAAAAGCTAGCCTATAAGGAATGAAAAGTTTTCCCGGTACTATAACGCTGTTTGTATAGTGGGAAAGGTGATGCGGCTTGGGTATTCCCGGCCGGTATAGATGGTTTGGGTGGCGATGCGTGTGGCTGTTTGTTCGGCCCACGGCCCGGGGTAATTGGTATGTATGCTGTATTCGGGGAAGTTGGACGAGGTTATATCTACCCGTATCCGGTTGCCCGGTTTCACCTGCCAGGTTACGGGTAGGGTTTCGATGTGCAGTTCGACTATTTGCTGCGGGGTATAGGATTGCCGGGCGCCGTAACGGTTGTTGCGGTAGGCCAGTGTGGTGATGCCCGAGCGTATGTTGTGGGTGGCTCCGTCGGCTTCTACTTCGCTGATTTTGTAGGTGAAGCTGGTATCTTCACAATCGCTGCTTACATAGAGTGTAGCTTTTACCGTGCCGGCGATGGTAAGGGGGTGCGAGAGTGGTTCGGAAAGGAAGAAAAGTATATCGTTACGGTATCCTATCGGTGGCTGCGGGAGGCTTCCGCGACGGGTGGAGGAGGAAAAAAGCGTTTCGCCTCCTACGGACATAACGGGGTTCAGCGGGTCGTACTGGAAAGTTAGGGTGCCGGATGCGAGGTGTTTATCCTGTAATTGAGGCGGTACGGGGGCGGTGGCAGAGAGGGCGTAGGCTTCCGGGTTCTCGCTGTTGGGGCGTGTGGTGAGGTGCAGGGTGAATCCGGTATCGGCTTCGATGGGCCATGTGGGGTATGATTTCCATTTGTCGGCTTTGATGTAATATACCTGTACTTCGCCCTCGGGAACCTGTTCCAGTGCCACTACTTTGTACAGCATTCCAACTGGTCGGCAAATACGTCGATGTCTTTGGCGTGGCGGGTGGCGGGAACGTCGGGCTGTATTTTATAGTAATGATCCCATGCCCCGAGAACGAGGCTGCTATGCTTTTTTACTTCGGGCGAAAGGAGTTCGTAACCTTTAAGGGTACCTTCGAGGTGGTGGTCGAACAGGCCGGCCACGATTTTTACGGGTACTTTTATACGGGATGGGATGTTGCGCAGGATTCCCCACACACCGTTGTGCCAGTACGGGGCGGTATAGTCGGGGTTGCTTATCCAGTCGCGGTACCAGGGCAGTTTGGCACCCAGCATACAGGTATCCATGTTGATTTGGGGGCGAAAGGTGAATTCATCGTAATACGGCCGTTCAGGATTTCGGGCGGGTTTCTGTTTGAGTTCCGAGGCGTTGTCGATGGCCCATGCGGTGAGAATATCCTGCCTGAAAAGCCCATCTTTATAGGCCGATGTATGGCGGTCGACACCGTAATGGTGCAGGTATATGCCTTTTACTTTGTCGGGCAGTGAGTCGGCCACAATCCACGCGGTAAGTGCGGTGTAGGATACACCGCATAGCCCGATGCTGCGGCACCACGGTTGCCCGGCTACCCAGTTGACAAGGGCGATTCCGTCTTCTCTTTCGTAGTTGTTCGGTTCGTATGTTCCCTCGGAACCGCCTTTGCCGCGGCAGTATTGTTGAATGTATCCCATGCCGCGGAGGGCGTATTTTTGCCCGTCTTTCAGGTTGTCTCCCGTGGTTTTGCCGTAGGCATAAGGGGTACGGGTGATTATTACGGGGAAAGGACCCTCGCCTTTGGGCAGGTAGATGCGGGTTACCAGTTGGTGGTTATCGCCGCCTTTCACCCGGGTTTCGGTATAGGTATAATCCTGAGCCTGTACCGGGGTAAGGGCCGGTAAGAGGGTGGTGAGAAGCAGCAAAACAAGGGTACGGGTTTTCATGGGTGGCGGTATTGTAGGGTGTTATTTGAGTAACCGGGGTTTGATGATGTTGGTCCAGATGGCGTAACCGTCGGCATTGAGGTGAAGTTTGTCGGGGCGGTACAATTCGTTGCGTATTTGGCCGTCGGCGCTTAATAGGGGGGTGGCGACGTCCAGATAGGTGGTGTTGGGTGTTTGGCTGGCATATTCGCTGAACAATTGGTTCAGTATGCGGTGTTGAGGCAATAGTTTTTCGCGCGAGCCGGAGGGTTTAATTGCAAGGATATACAGGTGGGCATCGGGGAAATCGGCACGGAGTTTCTCGAAGAAGATACGGTGCAGGTCGTAAGTTTCGGTAAGGCTGATGTCGGTTTTGTAGCCGATAATGTCGTTTTCGGAATAGAACAGGATGTTCTTCGGCTGGTATTTGCTGATGAGGCGGG
>DAMCMT010000051.1:0-31747 GCA_032108265.1 Bacteroides sp. | reverse complement strand
AGCCTATATTGGGATATGCGACAAGGCTTATCAACCGCGAAAATCCGCTGACCCAAAGTAAAGCAGCAAGTGAAGTAATTTTCATTTGCTACTTTTTATATAATAATAGAGTGAATAAACAATTTAATTATTAATTAGGCATGGAGAAAACACTGGTTTGAACTACAACTTAAACTATAACAAAAAAAGCAGCCACAAATAACTGTAACTGCTTGATATTTAGAGTTGTTTTTATCTTAATTTATTTCGTGACAGGCAGGTATTCTAACCAACTGAACTACCACACCAAATTACTCTTTCAAGTAGCAATCTCTCTCGATTGCGGATGCAAAGGTAGACTTTTTTTCCAAATTTCCAATAACCAAAGTAAGAAAAATGATAAAAAAAGAAATTTCTTTTTCATAGAGATAAATATAGATTGATGAACAAGGTATAAATCATAAGAATAAATCTCGCTTTACCTTTCGATATGTAACTTTTGTGTCATTCATATGAAACTTCTTGCTGTTATTATTAAGAAATTGGCAATAATTCGTTATTTTTGCCGACTCATTGATTATAATGCAGATTTTAAATATTAAGTTGATATGACAACAGCCAAACTGTTATTGCATTGCCCTGATAAACCGGGGATTCTGGCAGAAGTAACAGATTTCATTACCGTAAATAAAGGAAATATTATATACCTGGATCAATATGTAGACCATTCGGAGAATATGTTCTTCATGAGAATAGAATGGGAACTGGAGTGTTTTTTGGTACCGAAAGAAAAAATACATGACTATTTTGCTACTTTATATGCACAAAAATACGGTATGATATTCCGATTATATTTTTCGGATGTTAAACCACGTATGGCTATTTTTGTTTCAAAAATGTCACACTGTCTATATGATATATTAGCGCGATATACTGCAGGAGAATGGAATGTAGACATTCCGCTAATTATCAGCAACCATCCTGATCTGGAACATATAGCAAAACGTTTTGATATTCCTTTTCATCTTTTCCCTATAACAAAAGAGAATAAAGAAGAGCAGGAACAAAAAGAAATGGAACTGCTGAAGGAGCATAAAATTACTTTCATCGTTTTGGCTCGGTATATGCAGGTTATCTCTGAGAATATGATAAAAACATATCCGGATAGAATAATAAATATTCATCATTCTTTCCTTCCGGCTTTTATAGGGGCTAAACCCTATCATGCAGCGTTTGAACGCGGGGTAAAGATTATCGGTGCAACCAGTCATTATATTACTAATGAATTAGATGCTGGCCCCATTATCGAACAAGATGTGGTACGCATAACTCATAGGGATACAGTATCCGACTTGGTGAACAAAGGCAAAGATTTAGAGAAAATAGTACTTTCGCGGGCAGTCCAAAAACACATTGAACGTAAAGTATTAGCTTATAAAAATAAAACAGTAATATTCAGTTAAGTCCATGAATATAGCAATTATAAAATACAATGCAGGTAATATCCGGTCGGTTGATTATGGCTTGAAGCGATTAGGAGTTAATGCCATTATTACAGCAGACAAGGAAACACTACTATCAGCAGATAAAATTATTTTCCCCGGTGTAGGCGAAGCCGAAACTACTATGCGCCATTTAAAACGGGAAGGGCTTGATACGCTAATTAAAGAACTTCGGCAACCCGTTTTAGGAATTTGTTTGGGTATGCAAGTTATGTGTCGTTATTCAGAAGAAGGAAGCATAGATTGCCTCAATATATTTGATACAGATGTGAAACTGTTTAAACCGACCGATGCATATGAGAAAGTTCCGCACATGGGTTGGAATACTCTTGATAAACTAAAAACTGATTTATTTGCTGGTTTTAGCCAGGATGAATATGTTTATTTTGTTCATAGTTATTATGTACCTGTAAGCGAGTTTACAGCAGCCGAAACTAATTATATCTTGCCTTTCAGTGCTGCATTGCATAAAGATAATTTTTATGCAACCCAGTTTCATCCCGAGAAAAGCGGATTAGTAGGCGAAAGAATATTGAAGAATTTTCTGGATTTATAAGATTAAAACATGATTGAACTGATTCCTGCTATTGATATCATTGACGGAAAGTGTGTTAGACTTTCGCAAGGAGATTATACTACCAAAAAGGTTTATAACGAAAATCCGGTCGAAGTAGCCAAAGAATTTCAAGATAATGGTATACGAAGATTACATGTGGTCGACCTGGATGGTGCTGCCTCTCACCATATTGTAAACTATCGTATTTTAGACCAGATAGCATCCAGAACCTCCCTCATAATAGATTTTGGTGGTGGGATTAAAAGCGATCAGGATTTGATAATAGCTTTTGAAAACGGTGCTGAGATGGTAACAATTGGAAGTTTGGCGGTCAAGAGCCCTGAATTGTTTATCAAATGGCTTAACGAATACGGTGCGGAGAAAATTATTCTTGGCGCCGATGTAAAAGACCGGAAAATTGCTGTTAATGGCTGGAAAGATGAAACAGTGCAGGAATTATTTCCATTTCTGGAGCAGTACAGGATGCATGGTGTGGAAAAAGTAATATGTACTGATATCAGTAAAGACGGAATGCTCGAAGGCCCTTCCATTGAATTATACAAAGAAATGCTTCAGCAACAACCTGAACTTTACCTGATTGCCAGTGGAGGTGTCGGTAACATTGACGATATTTACTCACTCGAAGAGGCTCATATCCCTGCAGTTATATTCGGCAAGGCTCTTTATGAAGGCCGAATAACCCTGAAAGAACTTCAACGTTTTCTATAGTTATAAATATGTCTAATCCAAAAATAAACATACCATGTTAGCAAAAAGAATTATCCCTTGTTTAGATATTAAAGATGGGCAGACGGTTAAAGGTACCAATTTTGTGAATCTCCGTCAGGCAGGCGATCCTGTTGAACTGGCAAGAACCTATAGTGAACAAGGAGCCGACGAACTTGTGTTTTTGGATATTACCGCTAGCCATGAAGGCCGTAAAACTTTTGCAGAATTAGTAACCCGCATTGCTGCCAACATCAGCATACCTTTTACCGTAGGCGGGGGGATTAATGAGCTTCAAGATGTTGATCGTTTGCTAAATGCCGGTGCCGACAAAGTTTCAATTAACTCATCGGCCATAAGAAACCCACAATTAATAAACGATATAGCCAAGAATTTTGGTACTCAGGTTTGTGTACTTGCTATAGATGCCAAACAAACCGATTCGGTGTGGAAATGTTATTTGAATGGCGGTCGTGTTGAAACCGACAAAGAACTTTTTACCTGGGCCAAAGAAGGGCAGGAGCGAGGTGCCGGAGAGATATTATTTACCAGCATGGATCACGATGGCGTAAAGACTGGTTATCCCAATGAGGCGTTAGCCACTCTTTCCATGCAATTATCCATTCCAATTATTGCCTCCGGAGGTGCAGGAAAACCTGAACATTTTCGCGACGTATTTATAGAAGGAAAAGCCGATGCTGCACTGGCAGCCAGTGTTTTTCACTTCGGCGAGATAAAAATTCCCGAATTAAAATCGTATCTTTGCGCGCAAGGAATAAATGTAAGGTAGTTTTGAAATATGATAGATTTCGATAAAATGGATGGTCTCGTACCAGCAATTATACAAGATAACATTACCGATAAAGTATTGATGCTAGGCTTTATGAACAAAGAAGCCTATGATAAGACACTCGAAACCGGTAAAGTAACTTTTTTTAGTCGTACCCGCAACCGGTTGTGGACAAAAGGGGAGGAGAGTGGTAATTTCCTGAATCTTGTCTCACTCAAAGAAGACTGTGACAACGACACCTTGCTGGTCAAGGTAAATCCTGTTGGCCCCGTTTGCCACACAGGAGAAGATACCTGCTGGGGAGAAAAAAACGAAATAAATGATATCATGTTCCTGAAACACCTTCAGGATTTTATTGATAAGAGACACCAGGAGATGCCCGAGAAATCATACACCACCAGTCTTTTCCAATCCGGAATAAACCGTATGGCGCAAAAGGTAGGCGAAGAAGCAGTGGAAATGATTATAGAAGCAACGAATGGTACCGATGAGCGTATGATTTACGAAGGTTCCGATATGATTTATCACCTCATTGTTATGCTCACATCTAAAGGCTACCGTTTTGAAGATTTGGTAAAAGAATTGAAAATCAGACATAGCGACTCATGGACGAAACACTAATCCGATATAAAAATGTCGAAATCAATCAGGCAGAACATTGTGTGCTGAATGATGTGGAATTGGAACTCTGTAAAGGAGAGTTTGTCTATCTGATTGGGAAAGTGGGCTCAGGAAAAACCAGTCTGCTCAAGACTTTTTATGGAGAATTAGATGTTAAGAGTGGCGAAGCTGAAGTTTTGGGCTATAATATGCGCAAAATGAAACGGAAACATATACCGTTGTTAAGACGTAAACTCGGCATAGTTTTCCAGGATTTTCAGTTAATGATAGACCGTACCATATACGATAACCTGTATTTTGTACTTAAAGCCACCGGCTGGAAAAATAAAAGTACTATAAAAGAGCGCATCAATGAAGTTCTATTGCAGGTAGGAATGGAAAATAAAGGTTATAAGATGCCCAACGAGTTGTCGGGCGGCGAACAGCAACGCATCGTCATAGCACGCGCTATACTCAACTCGCCCGAAATCATTCTGGCCGATGAACCTACGGGTAATCTGGATGTTGAAACAGGAAAAGCAATAGCCGGACTACTGCATTCTATTTGTCAGTCAGGTTCTTCCGTCATCATGTCCACACATAATCTTTCCCTTATCGAAAGATTTCCCGGCCGCGTGCTTCGATGCGAGAATCATTGTATAACCGATGTAACGGAAAACTATTGTAAGAAACAAGATGAGAAACTGTTTTGATTTGATCCTTGTATCAGACAGAAAGTTTCACGGTATGAAACAAAGAGTTTCACAGTATGAAACTAGGAGTTTCACAGTATGAAACAAACTGTTTCACGGCATGAAACAAACCGTTTTATAATAATACATTAAATCAAAACAATTTCTAAATAACAATAACATTAATACAGTAACGAAAATGAAAGTTTTAAAGTTTGGAGGAACTTCTGTAGGCTCGGCGCCAAGAATGAAAGAAGTAGCCAAATTAATAACCGATGGTGATAGAAAAATTGTAGTGCTCTCTGCCATGTCCGGCACAACCAATTCTCTTGTGGAGATCTCGGATTATCTGTATAAGAAAAACCCGGACGGTGCCAACGAGATTATTAATAGGCTCGAGGCTAAATACAAACAGCATGTTGACGAATTGTATAATACAGAAGAATATAAACAGAAAGGACTCGAAATTATAAAATCTCATTTCGATTACATTCGTTCATTTACAAAAGACTTATTTACTCTTTTCGAAGAAAAAGTAGTTCTTGCACAAGGCGAACTTATTTCTACTGCCATGGTAAATAATTACCTGGTGGAGTGCGGAGTAAAATCTGTATTACTGCCGGCGCTTGATTATATGCGTACCGACAAGAATGCCGAACCCGACCCGGTATACATCAAGGAAAAGCTAAATAATCAGTTGGAGTTGCATCCGGATGCTGAAATTTATATTACGCAAGGCTTTATCTGCCGTAATGCCTATGGTGAGATTGATAACTTGCAGCGTGGTGGAAGCGATTATACTGCTTCACTTATTGGTGCTGCTGTCAAAGCATCTGAAATTCAGATATGGACAGATATAGACGGCATGCACAACAATGATCCGCGAATTGTTGAAAAAACATCCCCGGTACGTCAGTTGCATTTTGAAGAAGCAGCAGAGTTAGCTTATTTCGGTGCCAAAATCCTTCATCCCACCTGTATTCAACCTGCGAAATACGCAAATATTCCCGTAAGACTACTCAATACATTAGAGCCTCAGGCACCGGGAACACGTATTTCCAATGAAACCGAAAAAGGAAAAATTAAAGCCGTTGCAGCCAAAGGCGGTATTACGGCTATTAAAATCAAATCCAGCCGGATGTTGCTGGCACATGGTTTCCTGCGTAAGGTATTCGAGATTTTTGAAAGCTACCAAACATCCATTGATATGATCTGTACATCTGAGGTTGGTGTATCTGTAACCGTCGACAATACCCGTCACCTTAACGAAATCATGGATGATTTAAAGAAATATGGTACGGTAACCGTTGATAACGATATGTGCATAGTTTGTGTCGTAGGAGATTTAGATTGGGAAAACGTTGGTTTCGAAGCTAAAGCCCTTGATGCGATGAAAGATGTGCCTGTTCGTATGATATCATACGGTGGAAGTAATTACAATATATCTTTCCTCATCCGCGAATCAGATAAAGTAAAAGCTTTACAATCTTTGAGCCACGTACTTTTTAACGAATAAATAATAATTAAGAATTTTGAATTATGAATTATGAATGAACGATGCCGCATGGTTATCCAACTCAAAATTCAAAATTCAAAATTCAAAATTCAAACCTTATGAAAGGAACATTTCCAATCGATAAATTCCGCGAGTTAAGAACTCCTTTTTATTATTATGATACTCAATTACTGCGCAACACCCTTGCTGTACTGAATAAGGAAATATCACGATATCCCAATTTCTGCGTTCATTATGCAGTTAAGGCAAATGCTAACCATAAAGTTCTTTCTATTATTCGCGAGAACGGGTTAGGAACAGATTGTGTAAGCGGTGGAGAAATCAAAGCTTCCATCAAAGCTGGTGTTCCGGCTAACAAAATAGTATTTGCCGGAGTAGGTAAAGCAGATTGGGAAATCGAACTTGGACTCAAATATGATATCTTCTGTTTTAATGTTGAATCCATCCCCGAACTCGAAGTTATAAATGAGTTAGCTGCTACACACGGAAAAGTAGCCCGCATTGCATTCCGTATCAACCCAGATGTAGGTGCCCACACCCATGCCAAAATAACTACCGGATTGGCTGAAAATAAATTCGGTATCAGCATGGAAGATATGGAACATGTTATCGATATTGCCGAAACCATGCAGAATGTAAAGTTTGTGGGTCTGCATTTTCACATTGGTTCTCAAATACTGGATATGGGCGACTTTACTGCTCTTTGTAATCGTGTCAACGAGCTTCAGGAACGCCTTTATAAACGCCAGATAATAGTTGAACATATAAATGCAGGTGGCGGTTTGGGAATTGATTATCAGCATCCTAACAGACAGCCCATACCCGACTTTGCTTCATATATCGCCGTATTTGCCCAACACCTTAAACTACGTCCGCAACAAACACTGCACTTTGAATTGGGACGTTCAATTACCGGACAATGCGGAAGCCTGATAAGCAAAGTACTATATGTCAAAAAAGGAGCCAACAAGCAATTTGCTATACTGGATGCGGGAATGACTGAACTCATTCGTCCTGCCCTGTATCAGGCGTACCATAAAATAGAAAATATCACTTCGGAAGAGCCTGTCGAAGCTTATGATGTTGTAGGTCCTATTTGCGAATCATCCGATGTATTTGGCAAAGCCATTGATCTGAATAAAGCAAAACGCGGCGACCTTATTGCGATACGTTCCGCCGGTGCCTATGGTGAGATTATGGCTTCGTCTTACAATTGCAGGGAAATACCCCAGGCATATACGACTGAGGATTTGGTTTAATAATTAGTATCTCATACATAAAGGTTTGAAAAAAATAACTACCCAGGGGAATAAGATAATGATTGCCTGGGTAGTTATTTTTTCTTTAATCCGGATAATCAATCATTCCTATTTTACTATATTCTATTGTTACATCCGTTTTCAGAGCTTCGATAATCAAAAACAAATCGTTCCACACTAAATGCTCAGGCATACAGCATCCGCATTCATCCATTAATACTGCATTCATGAGATTTACTTGTAATCTCTGCAGTTCTTTTTCTTCGTTGATGTCCAGTTTATCTTTTACTTCTTTCTTCTTTTCTTTCTTTTCATTTAACTCATTGAGCCTGTTCAAATCGTCGTCGGTGAGTTCGCTATCGGACGGCCTGCTCACCTTTTGGCAGGCAAGGTATTTCATCAGTAAATCCTTCTTCTCTGTTTTGTTTTCTTTCTTGTTGGAGTGTTTTGTAATTAATTTCTCCATCCAGGATTCTATTTTGACGCTTATCGTAAAATCTATTTTATTTTTAGCTACCCATACATTCTGGTTATAGTTGTCTTTCAGGATATCGAAATGTTGGGCGAGTATAACCATATTAGCTCTTTCCTGGCTCGACTTCTTGTTCAAAACCACATTAAGAACATTACATATTTTGTTTATAAGGTAAATGGGCTTGAACATTAATGTATCCATATCCCGGGCTTTTACATCCGGACTTATATCCGGACGAAGCAAATGACTATAGGCAACCTGGATTTCAGTATTGTAGTTCCTCAATAAGAGGCTGAGTTGATGCATTTTCTCATAATGTTCCGCATTACTATTATATCTTTCCAAATGGATATCCTCAGGAAGCGTTTGGAGTTTAAGCAGATGTTCATCGGCAGGATAATGCTTATTATATTTTCCATCTATTTTCGCCACAAAAGCAAAGGTACAAACCATATTCCTGTATAGATGTCGTATTAAATCAAGAAATAATTTTTCCTGGGTCTCCTTATTAACTCTCTTAACTTCACTGGCCGTTTGATAAGAATAGTATGCACCACAAAGTGCAAAAACCACACTTAAAGTAGCTATTCCAATATTCAAGAGAGTGAATGGCTTGTAATGTGTGTTCTCAGCAATTTCATTTAGTTTATAAGTTATATAATCCTGATTTGCAGGAGGTTCTTCGGAAGGTTGATTACATAACTTAATAACAATAATAACGAAAATGATAAAAATGATAACAGGCGCGGTAAACAGGAAATATTTTTTCATAATACTAGTGTTAGTGTTGTTAGTAACAAAAGGTATACGGCTCAAAAATATAAATTTAATTTTGAATAGAACTATACTTATAAACATTATTATTGCATAATTATTTGTATTTATCCTCAATTATCCTGTTGGTTAATGCAGGTTAGATAAAAACAGGATGTACTAAAGAAATTACGTACATACCTGATACATCCGGGAAAGCGTGGGAGCTTGCACGATGGTAATCCGAACTTTTGTTCGTAATGGGGATTGATTAACCATAATTGTTTGTCAATGATGCTGTACTGGTTCTTCCGAAGTAGATATTCGAATTTTTCAATGGTTGTTGCACAGCGTTTAATATCCAGTAATTCGTGAATACAGTCTTCTTTCTCGCCCAATAATATAAGGAGGGATTTGTAGACCGATTTAGGTAAAAGATGAATGAATGGCAAATGCGAAGTAATTTTATTACGGCATATTTGCTGATGTCCGCCAAAAGGCATTTGCCAGGCTGGGAAAGCCCAGAATATCACTGTTGCCGGAGTAATAAAATGCTGAAGATGGCTCATGAATTTTTCTTTATATGCAATATGTTCGATAACATCGTGAATAAGAATAACATCGTACTTATCGCTTTCATCTTCAAGCTGGAATAAAAAGAAATCGAGTGTAAGGAAAACGGCCTCGTACCCATAACGATTGAAAAATGTAAGGGCTTGTGCGGTACGCTCGGGCGAACGGTCGACACCCGTAATGGTGCATCCCTTTTCTGCAAAAGGAATCAGGTTCCCTCCTTCGCCACAACCTATTTCAAGTACACGAGTACCTGGTTGTATGGAGAAATGTTTTTCAATATAATCCAGGTAATATTTGCGGGAAGTAATTACTTGCTCCTCGAAATATTTTTCTCTGTTCAGATGTCTTTGTTGCATGACTTTTTCAATTATTTGGTTTTGGTATTGTTTACTTTTTATTTGGTTTTTCCAAAGCATAGGAATAGCCGCCGGACTATTGGTAACAGTCCGGGAAAAGGGAAAAAGTTAGTTATAGTGGCAGCTGGTTAACGGAAATCCACGGTTCTTCCCCTTCGTTTTTCTTTGCTTACGGATGATGCTTTACCCGGGCGGTTTACTTTTCCGTTACCAAAGCGGAATCCAAACTTTACGAGAAGCATGTTTTGGTAGGGTTTTGTACTTAAGTCATATTGCTCAGTATGATAAGAGGTTAGTATTTCTTTCCGTTGGATATCCCTGATTCCCCATCTTACAGGGGGATACCAGAATAGAGCGAGAGATGCCCGCCCGTTGAAAAACAGTTTATTAAGACCCAAGCTCCAGGTATCCAGACCACTAGTTTGGTATCCCTGCGGCAGAGTTTGATGCCTTAAGTTACGGATATACCCTAATGTGGCTCCCAGTTCTAACGATGGATGAAAATAGGCAAACTCGGACTCCATTAACCATCCCCGGCCTGAATTCTTATCATCTCCCCATAATGCGCGGTCTTTGTACAACGTTATGTTGCTTTTTAATTGGGTGTATTTATTGAAGGGTTGGGTATATATGGCTTGTAAGGTATATTGCCGGTATTGTATGTTTTCGAACGTTTTAATCCACGGTGCACTGTTTACTTCACTTATACCATTATTGGTATAAGTGTATGTTGCTTTAAAAGTTAAGCGGTCGGCATAATCGGCACTAATGGTAACCCGGCGTATATGGGCGGGTTGTAAATCGGGATTTCCGGTATATGCGCTTAGTGAGTCATTGATAGTCATGGCCCTGCTGAGTTGAAACAGTGTGGCGTACTCGTTGCTTGTGGTGTAAGCCACGCCAAGCCGGATGTTTTTTGCAGGCCGGTAAGCTACCCGCAGGTAAGGTTGAAAGCTATAATGAGATTGACCGGAACTTTCATCATGTTCGTTCCGTATATATTCCATACCGGCCCCGGCCAGAATACTAATATTGCTGTTCGGTTGCCAGGCGATGGAAAGATAAGGACGGCTTTGGTATTCCGAGTGTTTCAGTAAGAGGAAATTATCCGTTGTATGTGAATTGTACATACGGTTTACATATGTATAGAGTAACTCAATTTGCCAACCGGGAGATAGCTTATAGCTGGCACGGGCATTGAAAGACAGGTAGTTTTTGCTCTCGCTGTAAAACCTTTCCATGTGGTAATCGTCGCTCTGGATGTATTTACTTTCCACTTTATTGGAATAGTAGTTGTAAGTGATGTCTGTATATAATTCAATTTTTTTGTTTATTTTCCCCTGATAGAATGTGGAAAGGGTATAATCGTCTGCCTGTGTTAGATTGCTTGTTAAAGAGTGAAGCTTAACAACTCCATTACCGGGCTGGATAGAGTTTGTAAAGTTGAACATGTCACGATTGTTTTCGTCTTCACCCATATAAACGGCTTGTAAGACAAGGTGGTGCTGTGGATTAAAGTTGTAGTTGATGCCAGTTTCAATATGATTAGCGGTTGATGTGTATTGATTGACCGATGTTTTTCTTTCTAACGGTTCGGACTCGGATACCATAACCCCGGTTAATTCCTGACGTTTCTTTAAAGGCGTATTCCAGTGGTTTTTATTTAGCAGATAATTAGCAAAAAAGCTGATGCAGCGGTTTGTATAATTAATACCGGCACCAGGAAGCATATTTGCCAGCCATTCCCCGCCGTTATTATTGCCGGGAGTAGCGATACCCTGGGCATGAAGATGCAAATCGTATCCGGTGTAGTTCTCTTTCAGCAACAGGTTTACAAGCGTTGTATAACCGTCGGTAACATATCGTCCGTTGGGCTCGGTTATTACTTCGACGGCTTCGATGCGGTCAGGAGAAAGGTTGCGAAAGTATTCTTCGGGCTGTTTTATTCCATTTACGAGTAATAATGCAGTTTCATCTCCGGCGGTCTTTACCCGGCCGGATATTTTATCGTATCGAAGATTATGTATGTGGTCCAGTAATCCGAGAGCTGTAGACGTTCCCTGGCGCATGGTAGTTGTAATCTGATAACGGCTTTTATTTAATCCGTGGATGTTTGATGAAGCTGTTACGAGTATGTCTTCAAGTAAATAATGTTTCTCTGCCGGGATTAAGTTTACGATACTATCCTTTGAGTGGCTAAGGTTGCGGTAGTTACTACCGTTGTTCTCATCCGGAATAAGTATTATGTGCCTGCCCATAATACGGTAAGTGTAGCTGGTACCCTGAAGAATAGTTTCGATAGCAAAGTTAAGGCTGGCATCCTGGAGTGAAAGATGTAGCACGCGGTCGGTATCCAATCCCGTACTGACATAGCCGATGGTGTAAAGAGATTGCGTTTCAATTTCCCTGAGAGCATCTTTAAATGTTATACTAAGCTCACGGATAGTTATTTTCGGTTCCTGAGCTTGTACTGCAACGGCATAATGCAGCATGAATAATAATATATACAAATAACGCAGATTTTTCATTTAGGCACAACTATAATGGTGTTTTTTTCGAGGTGAAACGTACAATTGCTCATCTCACTTAACACGTTCAAAATATGTTCAATACTTTCGTCTTTGGTAAATTTCACGGTGTATTCCGTATTAGTTTCAACTTGTGGAAGTCTTGGAAGAAGATTAAACCGCCTGCCGAGGATTATTAATATCTCTCTCAGAGTCATATCAGTGAAGATAAGGTTGCCGTCTTTCCATGCAGAGGCCTCTTCGCCCTGCACCTCGCGCAAATCAATTTTTAAGGTGCGGTGATTTAAACTTAATTGTTGTCCGGGCAGAAGCACTTGAGATTGCCCGGCCGAGGTATTTATACTTATCTTTCCGCTTTCAAGTGTCGCCACACTGGTGTCCTCATCCCGGTATGCTTTCAGGTTGAATACGGTACCTAAAACTTTTACGTTGAAATGTCCGGTATGCACAATGAAAGGTTTTTTAGATTCTCTTTTGACTGTAAAGTAAGCTTCACCGTCGAGATAAACTTCTCGCTGGCTTCCGGTAAATTTTTCGGGAAAACGTATGGTGGTTCCTGAATTTAACCATGCGGTTGAACCATCAGATAGTTCAATATGCTTCGGTTCACCGTATCCGGCAAAAACTTCCGTATAGCTCATCTTTCCGGTGTTGTACCACAGGTAAGTGCCTCCTGTAACAACGAGTATTGCGAGTATTGCGGCCACGGCTGCCCATTTGCGGGAAAGTATTTGTTTGTCTGTTTTTCTGTAGATGCCCAAACGTGTTTCTACCTTTCCGAGTGAAACGTAGGTATTGCGGGTAGGGCGTGTTTTAAGGCTATTCCAATACCGGAAAGATGCTTTTTCTTTTTCTTCTTCCTGCCCGGGTGCAAGTAACCACCGCTGAATCTTTTCTTCCGTAGCGGGAGAAAAACGTGACGACAAGTATAATTGTACTATTTTTGTTGTTGTATTTTCCATTGAATGTACTCCTTTATAATAAATACACGTAAGTGCAGCAATCCTCAACAACTTTTTTCAGGAATTTTATTTGTAAATACCGGATTACTTACATAGCTATATATGAATTTGCTTCGATAATACCTATGGGAAAGATAGAAAAAAGCGAACAGAAAAGAAATCTGGAATATGCCGTATCAAAGTCCGGACTTTTGTGTATAAAATTCTACACTTTTGCGCGTAAAACTCCGGACTTTTCCAGGTAAAAGTATGGAGTTTTATGTGAAAAGAAATATTCAAACGCTAACTGATTGATAATCAATGATTTTGAAAAATTGAAAGAACGAAAAACCGGCGAATAATCCGATATATGTAAGGTAATAAATATTTATATATTGATCCCTTTGTATTTTAGCGTCACCTTTGAGATTCTTCGTACTGAAAAATTATCCCAGAAAAAGAAAATATATCCGGATAACCTTGCGTATTTCTTTAAGGGCCGCGCTAAGTTGTGTTTCAACGCTTCGTTTAGTGGTATTTAGTCGGGCGGCAATTTCCCCATTATCCAATCCTTCTATACGGCTCAGGCGGTATACTTCTTTTCGCTGGCGGGGCATTTTCTCTACGGTAAGTTCGATGAGCAGATTTAACTCGTGGGCAATGAGGTCTTCTTCTGAGGTCGAAGTGTATTCATTCCAGGCGTAACTCTCCACATAAGAATCGTGTACGTATTTGTGGCGCAAGAAGTTGAGAGCCGTATTTCTTGCTATTGTATGCAAAAATGCGCTAAATGATTTATTTGTATCTATAGATTGCCTGTTTTCCCAAAGATTGGCAAAAAGGTCTTCGGCAAGTTCTTCAGCATCCGATTCGGATTTGATATACCCGTCGATAAGAATTTTTATTTTGTCGAAGTAGGCAATAAACACTTCCCCGAATGCGGCATGATCTCCTTTGCGCAGTTTTTCCAGAGTTATAATGCTAATTTTGCCATTCATGTCGTTTCAAATCTTCGGGTAGAATGTTGCATATAGAGGGCAAACATACAATAAAATTCAGAAATTACCGTATGGTATTGTGTGAATAAATATCAAACAAACCGTTTCTGTAATTTGTTGATACGCGGAATATTGTCTTAATTTGTACAAACTTTTATTACCATTGTCATGGAAAAGATAACCTCTCCGAAACCGTTATATAGCCTGCCTGTATCTGAATTAATCAAACAATTCAATACCGATTTATCAAAAGGTCTTACCAGTGAAGAAGCCGGGAGACGCCTGGAGCAGAACGGCCCGAATGAATTTAAAAAAGAAAAGAAGAAAGGTATTGTTGCCAAATTCTTTGAGCAGTTTAAAAGTTTTATGATATTGGTGCTACTGGTTGCGGCGGTTATTTCGGGTGTAGTAGGATATATGAATGGAGAGGGATTTACAGACGCCATTATCATTATGGCTATTGTAATACTGAATGCTATAATCGGAGTAGCGCAGGAATTAAAAGCCGAAAAATCACTGGAAGCCCTGGAAAAGATGTCGGCTCCATACTCCAAAGTAATACGCAATGGACAGGTTGAAACTATTCCTTCCCGTGAAATCGTTACCGGCGATGTAGTGGTTATTGAGACGGGTGACCTGGTTCCGGCAGATATGCGACTGGTGGAGAGCTTTAACCTGAAAGTTGAGGAAGCAGCATTAACAGGCGAATCTGTTCCGGAAAATAAACATACTGATGTTATTGAAGACGAAGTTCCGTTGGGCGACCGCGAAAATATGGTTTATTCATCGACTCTGGTTTCTTACGGTCGTGGCAAAGGTATTGCTGTTGCAACCGGTATGAATACGGAAGTGGGAAAGATTGCGGGTATGATACAGTCGGTACCCGATACAAAAACCCCGATGCAGATTAAGATAGACCAGCTTGGCAAGTTCCTGGGTATCGCGGCTATTGTTATTTGTGCGGTTATTTTCCTGGTTGGTATCCTCGAAGGACGAAATGTTATGGAAATGTTTATGACTGCCGTAAGCCTTGCAGCAGCCATTCCCGAAGGACTACCTGCCGTATCGACTATCGTACTTGCAGTGGGTGTACAACGGTTGGCAAAGAAAAATGCTATTGTCCGACATCTTCCTTCGGTAGAAACATTGGGTAGCACCAATGTAATCTGCTCGGATAAAACCGGAACGCTTACCCAGAATAAAATGACCATTGTAAGCTTGTATGCAGATGATACACTTTCAGAAATTCCGGAGAAGCTAAGTAATGACCAGTTGCAGTTACTAACCGCTACCATACTTGCCAATGACGCTAAACTGAGCCGGGAAGACGATAAGTGGGTAACTACGGGCGATCCTACCGAAACAGCTTTCCTGAATACCGGTGTTCTTTTTGAGTTGAATAAAAACGAACTGGAAAAAGGAATGCAGCGAGTAGCCGAAATCCCGTTCGACTCGGAACGGAAGATGATGACTACCGTTAATAAGGACTCCGCCGGCGCCCTGACCGTATATACGAAAGGCGGATTAGACGAAATACTGGCCCATAGCACCCGGATGCTGATGGATGGTGAAGTTGTGCCCCTGTCAGATTCGGATAAAGATAGAATACGTAAGGCTAATACCGGAATGGCCGAACAGGCTTTGCGGGTACTGGCCGGAGCGTATAGAACAATTGATTCGGTACCTTCCGCGGTATCTCCTGCAACATTGGAAAACGACCTTATATATATAGGTATGGTAGGTATGATTGACCCACCCCGAGAAGAGGTGCGCGATGCTGTACTTAAATGCCGCGAAGCAGGTATTAAGCCTGTAATGATAACAGGCGACCATAAGATAACTGCTACAGCCATAGCCCGTTCGCTGGAAATAATGGAAGGAGATGAGGCGGCCATGACGGGCAGTGAACTGGAAAAGCTTTCGGATGAAGAACTATTGAACCAGGTGGATAAGACATCCGTCTATGCCCGTGTGGCTCCGGAACATAAGGTGCGCATTGTAAAAGCATTCCAGACAAAGGGAGAAGTGGTAGCCATGACGGGCGATGGTGTAAACGATGCACCCGCACTGAAACTGGCAGATATTGGTTTAGCCATGGGTATTACAGGCACGGACGTATCCAAAGAAGCTGCTGATGTTGTGCTGGCCGATGATAATTTTACTACGATTGTTACTGCGGTGGAAGAGGGTCGCCGTATCTATGATAATATACTGAAAGCTATCCAGTTCATGCTTTCTACCAATATTGGTGAAATACTGGTTATTTTTACGGCTATTCTTTTCAATTGGGCTACACCGCTGCTTCCTATTCAGATTTTATGGATAAATCTGGTAACGGATAGTTTGCCGGCACTGGCGCTTAGCGTTGACCCTGCCGACCCGGATGTAATGCAACGTAAGCCGGTTAATTCGCAACAGGGTATTATGAGCCGCCCATTTCTTACACGTATTATTTTACAGGGTGTTATGATTGCGGGATTGTCTCTTTCAGCTTTCCTGATTGGTATGCAAACGAATGTGGAAACGGCTCAGACAATGACATTTGCAGTTCTGGCATTTACTCAGATTACGCATGTATTGAATGTACGTTCGTCGCGGCATAGCGCATTCCGCAATATGTTCAAAAATAAATTGTTGTGGGGTGCTTTGGCAATCGTAATGTTGCTGATGGTTATTGTTCTGGAAATACCTCATCTGCATGATATATTTCATCTGGCACCGCTTACTCAGGCGCAGTGGTTATGGATTATCGGACTGTCGCTGGCACCACTTCCGATAGTTGAATTAGTGACAGGGGGATTGAGGTTGATGAAACGCTAAGATAATTTTAACGCGATGTCAATCTTAAATGAAAATGCTTTTTCTGTTTAAATCAATCCCCTCCCGGGAGGATTTGAGTATAAGAAGCAACTCTTCAACGGATGCAATAAATGCGATAACAAGTACCAACGGAATGGCTTGAAACACTTCTACCCATATGCTTACAGGTAACATAAATACCAATAAACCCGTAAACTTATTCGCATACGTATGTAGCCCAATGAATTTCCGGTATTTAATAAATCCTGCTAACAGACTAAATATTTTGATAATAATTATTATCAGGATACTATACAGATAAGGATTGAATAGATAGCCATAAACATAATACAGATAAATAAGCAGAATAATATAAAATATAGTATCTGCAATTGAATCCAATCGTGCACCCCATTGGGAAACCAGATTATATCTTCTGGCTAAATATCCATCCAGTATATCACTGATACCACAGAATAGATACAGAGCTATAAATACTTTTATATCCTGAAAGAACAAAGGTAAACATAATGATGCCACTATACGGGCAATGGATAATGTGTTAGGTAAATTACGATACATTTAAATGTTTCGATATTCCAGTGGCGATAACCCTGTTTGTTCTTTAAACAGCCGGCAGAAGAAAGATAGATTACTGATATTCAAATCTTCCGAAATCTCGGAAACAGTTTTCTTGGAACTACGAAGCTGCATTTTAGCATTGGCAATCAACACCAAATGTATCCAGTCCATAACCGACCTGCTGGTAATATCTTTCACCGTCTTTGACAGGTGTTTACGGCTGATGCAAAGTTTATCGGCATAAAACTCAACGCTTCGCTCTTCCTTAAAGTGTGTCATTAACAAGGTGAGGAAGCCTTCGGTAAGTTCTTCTTTGCGGGTGCTGGTTACCTGTTTCTTATCTGTTTCATTGATTTTATAAATGGTGATAAATTCTGTCAGTAATGAGAATAATAATCCTTTTATAATGGTATCGCGGTATTCTATACTAGCCCGGCTGTATTGCTTAACGATGAAAGAGAAATATTCCAGAAGATTCTGCATGGTGGCATCGGATACCGGTAAGCAGGGATAGTCTTTAATATTGAGTGATATATCAAAGTGTTGAGGCAATGGCATATTGATAATAAAGTCGAACGAGATATAAAGAGATTCAATAAAGAAGTCTTCTGTCTTTTCCATCAGCCTTACTATCTGTGTGGGCAGTATAGCCAGAACAAAGCCAGGACGGAGCGTAAATTCGCGGAAGTTAATTTTGATTTTTGCTGTTCCTTTCAGGCATAAGCCCAACAACATTCCTTCCATGATGAAAGGTTCATCCAGCGATATCCCCCGTGTAGCATTTGTCTTTTCGGAAAATATCAGGTAGTTTATCGTGTTCGGGTCAATATGCCGGATAGGGCGCCGCATGGTAACTTTCATCAAATTATTAACTTTCGACTATAATTCGGGCGCAAGATAAGAAAAAAATATTAAACTTTCCGGATTACCCTGCATGGATTGCCAACAGCCAGCGAATTGGCCGGTATATCCTTGGTAACTACGCTGCCTGCTCCGATAACGCAATTATCGCCAATAGTTACTCCCGGAAGAATGGCTGTTTGGGCTCCGATCCATACGTTATTGCCGATGGTAACCGGGTATGCGTATTCCAATCCGGCATTTCGCTCGTCCGCATTCATCGGGTGCCCAGCGGTGTATATTCCTACATTGGGAGCTATGAAAGCATTATCGCCGATAGTCACCCGGGCGCCATCCAGTACAACAAAGTTCATGTTGGCGAAGAAATTTTCTCCGATTTCGATATTGTATCCGTAATCACAGTAGAAAGGTGATATAAAGGTGAAATTATCACCCGTTTTGCCCAGCAGTTTTTTTAATATGGCTTTCTTTTCTTCTTCATGTGTGGGCGAAAGCTGATTATATTCGTAAGTCAGTATCCTGGCTTGCTTCATCTCATCCTGTAAAGTAGGATCATAATTAGGATTATAAATCAATCCCCGGGCTGCTTTTTCTTTTTCGGTCATTGTAGTTGGGCGTTAATAGGAATTAGAGGAGTTACCACTTCTAACTTCAGATTTTCTTCCTGCAAATATATAAAACCTTTTTGTCCGTACGGGCGTTTACATATATTATATTTAAAAAAACGGTTTATGGAAACTATGATAAAATCGGGCATCGCCATGCTGAATGTGTTGGAGAGCTGGGGCGTAGACCATGTCTATGGTATACCCGGAGGGTCGTTCAATTCGATAATGAATGCTTTTTACGAACGGCAGGACAGGATAAAGTATATTCAGGTAAGGCATGAAGAAGTGGGTGCAATTGCCGCTTCGGTTGATGCTAAACTGACCGGGAAGATTGGCGTATGTTTTGGTACTGCCGGGCCTGGCGCTACCCATCTGTTTAATGGATTGTATGACGCGCAAATGGATAAAGTACCTGTTCTGGCATTGGTCGGTCAGGTGTTTTCGACAGCGATGAATTATGATTCGTTTCAGGAAATGAACGAAAATCCTATGTTTGTGGATGTCAGTGTATATAACCGTACCGTGATGACTCCCGAGAGTCTGCCGCATATTGTTGATGAAGCTATACGTCGGGCTTATGAACAGAAAGGTGTAGCCGTGGTAACGATTCCGGTAAATTATGGTTTCGCCGATATTCCGGATATTGATGTTTCATCGGCCAGGAACCACCGGAAAGGATATCCGGTAGCTGATCCGAAAGATATAGAAGATGCCGTACAGTTGCTGGAACAGGCAGAGCGACCTGTATTGTACCTAGGACAAGGCGCGCGCGGAGCTAAAGATGAAATTCTGGCTCTCTCAGAACATTATTCCATGCCGATTGTGTTGTCCGTACTGGCTAAAGGAATTATTCCGGATGATGCGGAAAACTTTATGGGTATGGCGGCCAGGGTTTCCACGAAACCGGGAAATGAAGCATTGCAGGAAAGTGACCTTATTTTATTTATCGGAAGCGACTTTCCGTTTGCCCGCATCTTCTTTCCGGCAGATGTGAAGTTCATTCAGGTAGATATAGATTCGTCCAAATTAGGTAAACGGCATAAAACAGATGTAGCTATACTGGGGGATGCAAAGTCAGTAATGAAGCAAATGGTTAGGATGGGGAAAAGTAAACCGGTAACCAGATTCCTGGAAGCGAACCGTCAGAACCGCCGCAACTGGTTGAACTGGTTGCATAGCTTTGATAACAGGAATGATGTTCCCATGCGTCCCGAACCTATATTCAAGGAAATCAACCGGGTAGCCACCGAAGATGCGATTTTCATTACGGATGTAGGCAACTGTACTATCTATGCGATACGTATGCTCGAAATGAATGGTGATAATCAGATGTTTACCACTTCTGGTTTATTTGCAACGATGGGCTACGGTGTACCGGGAGGTATAGCAGCGGCATTAAGTTACCCTGGCCGACAGGTATTTACGCTGAATGGTGACGGTGCTTTTGCTATGGTAATGCAGGATATTATCACCCAGGTAAAATATAAACTTCCGGTTATAAACATTGTATTCTCGGATGATTCGTTTTCATTTATAGAAGCTGAACAGGAAGATACGAAACAACCTAAATATGGTGTTCACCTGATGGGTGCCGATTATGCCAAAATAGGAGAGGCCATGGGTGCGAAAGGCTTTACTGTTACCCATCCTGAACAGTTGGAAGAGGTATTCGACGAAGCTGTAAAAAGCACCATCCCGGTGGTAATTGATATGAAGATTGGGAACCGCCGGCCTTTCCCGCCTGAAGCCATGGTATTGGACGAAAAAGTTTACGGTAGAGAAGCTGTGGAAGAATTCAAAACCCGGTATGAAGTGAAAGATATGCCGTTGCTGAAAGACTTATTAATTAATGGGAATTAGTAGTTAAAGTCTCTCGATATACTACCAAATTGTATATGCAGATAATGTAAATTGTATATGCATATAATTTTTGTAGCATAAAAATGGAATGTTAAATCATTACTTCCTTTAAAAAACCTTAAACCTTTCCTCTCTCTCAATTGTTTACAAATTATAACAGGATAAAAAATAATCTCTATGGATAACATTGTAAACAATATAAAAAAGACAGCTCTCTTTCTTGCCGGTGTATTGATGGTAGTATGGGGCTACCGGGCGAATGTCGACAATATTGAGAACGAAGATAGAGACGGCTCGGGAGGAGTAGAACGTCAACAAGGCGACGGAACCGCCCGTACCATAACTGAGACAGACGATGCGGAAGAATCATCAGGTTCTCAGTAGCAGACGGTTAACCTTAAACTATCATCCCCAGATGAAATTGCTATACAAAGCGCAGATACGTTACCTCTTCCATGCACACATTAAAATTAAGATACCCGATTATTATAAAGATTCGGTATTCGATGACCTTTTCGGCGTAATGGAAGAAACCGACCGGTGTTATAATTCCTACCGGAACGACTCGTATATCGACCGTATCAACCGCCATGCGGGTAGCTTTGTCAAAGTCAATTCCGAAACGGTGGAGATGTTACGTAAGGTGATACTGCTTTCCTCATTTTTCAACGGAAGGTATGATATAACCGTTATGCCGCTGATACGTTTATGGGGTTTTTATAAGAATCAAAGCCCCCGGGTACCCTCCCGTGAAGATATAGAAAAAGTAAAACCACTCATCGATTACCGCAATATTGAGATTGACGGTAACCGTGTACGCATTGCACCCGGACAGGAGATTATTACCGGCTCGTTTATCAAATCCTATGCTGTGGACAAAGTGGTACGCAGGATGAAAGAATCGGGTATTACCGATGCGCTTATCAACGCCGGGGGAAGTACCATTGCCTGCCTGAATAATACCATGCACCCTTACTGGTTTGTTAATATCCGGCTGCCGGATAATAACCGACTGTACCGTACCCTTCCTATTGCTAACCAATGCCTTACCACATCCGCTCAATCCAGCATTTGTCTTACCATTGATGGCAAAAAGTACGGCCATATTCTTAACCCGATAACCGGGTTTCCGTCGACTAATAAACAACTGGGCGTACTTACCGACAATTGCATGACGGGCGATATTATCTCTACCGGGCTTTTCAATGAAACGGCCGACGGTTTCAAACGTACTACCGAAGAGTTGTGCCGTCATTATGCCCTTGCAGGCTATCTGGTCGACGAATATAATCAGTTAACAACCAAAAACTTACCAGACTTATGATGCATATAGTTTCCATGAAGGGGCGGACGAAGAACGAAAAAATCCGTTCGATTGCTCCACCGCCTCTGGTATGTATTCCCCTCTTAAAAAAATACGGAGATAAACCCGAACCCGTTGTCCAAATAGGGGATAAAGTGAAGAGGTACCAGCTTATCGGCAAAGCTTCCGAGGGTTATCCCGCCGCTATCCATAGTCCCATATCGGGTACGGTTATGGCTATACAGGATTATTTACAGGTGGATGGCAAGACAGAGAAAACCATATTTATACAGAATGATTTCGAAAATACCGAAGAACAGCTAATTACCCAGGATTATCATAGCTATACCGACCAGGATATTCTGCGGTTGATAACCAATGCGGGTGTTGTTGGACGGGGTGGGGCTGAATTTCCTACAGGGATGAAGTACAAACTGGATGGTAAAAAAGTGGATACTTTCATTATCAATGCTGCCGAATGCGAACCGTATTTAACTTCTGATTACGCCGTTATGGCGCAGCGAACGGAAGAGTTTTTCAAAGGCATTGTAATTGCCAACCGGGTGTTGCATGCCGATGATATTGTGATAGCCATTGAAGATGATAATAAAGAACTGGAAGAAACTTTCGCACCTTATTTCAAGAAAGAAGAATTTTCCGGAATACGTCTAAAAATGCTTCCCAGCATATATCCACAAGGTGGTGAGTTGCAATTAATACGCTCGGTAACGGGTATTGAACTTCCCAAAGGTAACAAACCGCTCGATGCCGGAATCATTATGAATAACGTCGGCACCATACATGCTATTTACGAAGCCGTAGCTTTGCATAAGCCTTCGGTAGAAAGGGTGATTGCCGTTTCGGGCGAAAAGAGCAAGGAGTGTGGTAATTTCCTTGTGCATATAGGCACCCCGGTGAGCCATATTATCCGTGCGGTCGGCGTGCCGGATAAGAATACGTTTGTTGTTGTCGGCGGGCCGATGATGGGCAAAGCGGTTACGGAACTGGATGTACCGGTTACCAAAGGTTCTACCGGCCTGCTATTGCTGAAAAAGAAGAAGTTTAAGCGGCTTAACTGCATCTGGTGCGGCTATTGTGCCGAAGTATGCCCGATGATGTTGATGCCGATGATGTATGCGGAATATTACCGCAATAAAAACTACACAATGCTGGAGAAATACAGTCTGAAAACATGTATCGACTGCGGGTCGTGCGAATACGTTTGTCCAAGTAACGTACCACTGTTGGAGAGTATACAAAAAGGAAAACAAAAACTAAAAGAGAAGCAAGATGCAGCTAAGTAAAACAATATACAACCCTTATATCCGCAGAAACGATACAACAGCCAAAGTAATGTCGGAGGTAATCCTGGCTCTGATACCCAGCGCGGTTATAGCGTTGATAGCATACGGTTTTGCCCCGGTAATGGTTATTCTGGTAGCAGTGGGAAGCGCCCTGACAGGCGAATTTCTCTTCTCGTGGATTTTCCGGAAAAACACCGACTCCGTGGCCGATGGTTCGGCTATTGTTACCGGTATTCTGCTGGCATTTACAGTGGGGCCTTTCACACCCTTGTATGTGGTTGCGTTCGGAGGAGCTACAGCAGCTATTTTCGGTAAGATGCTTTGGGGTGGTTTAGGCCGTAATGTTTTCAATCCGGCATTGGTAGGCCGGGAGTTTATGACGATTTTCTTTCCGGCTATCATGTCGTCCGGTGTTATATGGCAGGATAAATCATTAATCCGGGTAGAACATATCACCATTACCGGTCATCAGTTTTACGATGAATTCTTTTATCATGTGGCCGGGGCGATAGGGGAGTATTCGCCCTTCTTTCTGGTTGTTGGCGGGTTATTCCTGTTGTACAGACACCGTATATCGTGGCACATACCTTTTGCCATGCTTACCACATTCGCGGTGTTGTTATTTGCTTTTCAGGGAGATGTGTTGCGGTTTTCGTTTGGTGGTTTGTTCCTGGGATCAATCTTTATGGCAACTGATATGCCGACCAGTTCGTGTACTAATACAGGAAAGATATATTTCGGTGCCATGGTTGGTCTAATTTGTATCTTATGCCTGCGCAACGGAGTATCGAATGGTTATTTTTCTTTTGCCATTCTGATTATGAATGGTTTTGTAACTCCTGTCAACCGTGTTTTCCGCACCCGTGTCTGGGGTAAGGAAATCAAATGGTGGGATAGGATATGGAAAGGGCTAGCGCTTACTGCTATTATTATCGGGGTTGCATATCTGGTTATCTTACTGGACAACAACGATGCAATTATGTATCCGGTGCTGCTGTTTATTGTCTATACGATTGTGAGGTATATTTTAAAGGATATGAAAAAGAAAAAGATTAAAGATAATGTGCCGCACGCAGGGTGAGGTTATTTCTTCTTTTTTCTCATAAACCTTTCCAGAAAAGCATCCCTATAATTGCTCCCTATCGTAATCTCGTGGTTTTGTATAAACACACTGTTATTATCGAACGAATGAATATGTTTCAGATTCACGATATTTGATTTGCTTACCCGGAAGAATTGCGACGCAGGTAAATCCTCCTGGATATTCTTCAAATTCATGCGTGTAATTAACCGTTGGTCTTCGCACTGGATAATAACATAATCTTTTAATCCCTCGACGAAAAGAATATTATCCAGTTCTATTTTATAAAACCGTCTGTCTGAACGTACAAAGATAAAATTTTCATCAAAAGTTTCGATACTGTCACCTTTTTCGCCTGAGAGCAGTGCATGGTAACTTAAAGCTTTAGATACTGCTTTGCGGAATCGGGATGATTCAACAGGTTTTACCAGATAATCAATAGCATCAATCTCATAACTTTCCAGGGCATACTCCGTATAGGCAGTGGTGAAGATAATTAATGTATTGCCTTGTATGCTCCGTGCAAACTCCATACCGGTAACTTTAGGCATTTGAATATCCAGAAATACAAGGTCTACAGTGTTTGTTTCCATAAACCGGGCGGCCGAGGTGGCATTGTTGAAAATACCGGTAAGGTTTAATTGCCCGGTTTCCTCAATCAGTATTTCGATGGCGCGGCGCGCCAGAGGTTCATCGTCTACGATAATGCAATTCATAGTTAATAAATTGAGAATTGAAAATTGAGAATTGAAAATGGGCTGCGCATTGGGTATACCTTTGGTTGTGAATAATAATTTTCCATTTTCAATTCTTAATTTTCAATTTAATACGCAAATCTACGATATATTTCTCTTTTTGCTGTTCCATATGGAGCGTATGTTTGCCCGGATACAGCAGCTCCAACCTTCGGCGGATGTTTTTTAATCCTAAACCTCCCGGTTTATGATGCCCGATTCCGCCTTCGGGAATAGAGTTCTCACAATAAAAACAGAGTTCATTCGCTTGAATGGTAAAAGATATATGGACATATGATTCCTTATCACTGTCCTGACTGTATTTTACCGCATTCTCAATAAAAGGAATAAATAATAAAGGAGGTAGCATCAAATTATCCGATTCACCAAAAATTGAAATATCGAAGTCAAACTTATCCCGACGGATTCTTTCCAGGTTCATGTAATCTCTAATGAAGACGATATCCGAAGTCAGCGGGATTTCTTCCCGTACTGTTTCATTTATCTGGTAACGTAGTAAATCTTCTAACTTGAACAGGATACCCGATGCACCGCCCTGCCTGTCTTTCAGCAAAACATTAGCATTATTGATAACATTGAACAGGAAGTGTGGGTTTATCTGGCTTTTGAGTAAGGTAAGTTCGGATTGCAGACTGGCTTCCTGTAACAAACTGATGCGCTGAGCTGAAAGGTTCCAGTATTTCAAAAGTACAATCGTGGTAATACCCGCTATCATCAAACCCAGGATAATAAATGATGAGGCAAAATTGGCAGCAATTACAAACCCATTTGTTGTCCAGATAACTTTATGGAACTGAAATAATATAATTTGTAGTATCAGCAATATCATCAGGAAAGAAATAACCATGATAAAAACCCGGATGACATAATTGAAAGGCTTATCATTCAATAAATAACGGGGAACAAGCACATATATATTAATGTAAGAAGCCACCAGAATCATTGTATCATAACCGATAATGGCATATATCATATTGGGTATATTACTGGTTGCGGCAGGGTGGTTAATGACGATGTACACGGATATAACTGTCATAACAAATATCAGTATAATATGCCTGTATATGCGGTATGCCGGCGATAGGAGTATTGCCGATAGAAAATTATCAATGTCTGTAGATTTCCTTTTCATTCGATTTCCGTATTAAATTTCAGATACATGGAATGGATATGCAGGGAGTCTTTGCCGTAGAACTCTAACGAATAAGTGTTTCGTGTTAATATTCTCAGGCGTTTGATAACTCTCTCGAGTTCGGGGATTTTTAATATCATTTTATTCTGTACCGTTTCGCGGGGTGCCAGCGTACAGATAAAAGTTATATCTTCCTCCGTACACGAAAACCGTATATCCAGTGTGCCGGGAGAGTTTCCGGTTTTTAGGATTCCAGTCATAAACTGAACGAAAGGGATGAGTAGCAACGGTGGAATCAGGGTAGTGTTAACTTCGCCACTCGTAGAGATGTTGTATGATATTTGCGGTGCATATGTTTTTTCCAGCGACAAATAATTTTCGATGTAACGTATCTCCGAAAGAAAGAAAACAAGGTTGTGGTTGCAATCATACAACTGGTAACGCAACAACCGGCTTAACTTCATCAATATATCCGATGCCCGGGAGGGGTCTGTTTTCTCCAATGTACCTGCGTGGTGGAGTGTCTGGAACATAAACCCGGGGTTGATCTGTTCTTTCAGATGTTCAACCTCGTTTCGAAAATGTTGCTTTTCCAGTTCTGCCGCTTCCTGGTTAGTGGTAAGCCAACTCCTTAAAAGAATTGTAACCGAGCCACCACTGAATGCAATAAGATTTATAAAGAAATTGGCAGAAATATCTATGAACAATGTAACCTTGTCATCGAGACTATAAATGGTATAAGGCAGTATATCCAGAAACCGGCAGAAAGCAATTTCTCCAAAATACTGTATGGCAAGCATTCCCAGTACGGTAAGAGATAAAAAAGATATAAACAATAAGTATTTATTTTTTAAAAGAAACCGCGGAATGAGAAAATAGATAGTGAAATAAGCTATCAGCAGATATAATGCCAGTACACCCGATAAAAAAACGGCTAGCACACCGGGTTCAAAAGCATTATATTCCGCATAGGGGGCAATAAAATTGACTGAAACAAATATCAGGGCCATTACCAGGCAAGTATGCCGTAAGATGCGGTAATGCGGCGAAATAAGGAAATTATAAAAGACGGATTGCTTGTTCGTATCTCGGTTCATATGGATAGCAAAGTAACATAAAATATATGCGGGTTCAAAATGCTACGTAGGAGAACTTCTTTTCCTACGTAGGAGAACTCTTTGTGCTACGTAACAAAACTTCTTCTGCTACGTAGCAGAACTTCTTGTCCTACGTAGGACTTTAAGTCGTATATCGTATCAGAACGTAAACTGCGTTCCTACTGTATATCCCAAAAACACCTGGCTCAATCTATGCTCCTTCGAACTCTTCCATATATTATGTTTAGGAAACATATCTTTATGATTCTCAGGATTATTGGTAGTCATAAAGTTGATACTTGGACCACCGAAAATTTCCAGATGCGGTAAAACTTTGAAAGACGGCAACAATCTGAATCCCGCATGCAAAGCATTATCATCCGAAAAAGATGTTATACTGGTAGCAACCAATTCCGTATTGAATCTGAACCAATCTACTACCGGAATATGCGCTCCGAAACCACCTTCGGTTACAAACTTTTCCTTTTTGGCTTTATGGTTGAAACCAACACCCAAAATACCATACATTACCCGTCCACCCGAGCGGAAACTGGCTACGGTACTGCCTGATTCATTATAAGTTAGTCCGATACCCATATCGCCGTTCTTAATAATATTGATAAGGCCAATCGAGTAATCGCTTTCTTCGGCGATATTCAAAATAGCGGCAAATTGCACACCACGTACTTTCCGGGCTTTGTTGAATACCGCACTAAACTGCATCCCGTCTACATCAGCAGCAATATTTCCAACACCGACAAGCTGGAAGCCTTTGATATATTCCGATTTATTCATCACTCCCGCGAACTGCAAACCGGTCATTTCCTGAGCAAGATTCATCACACCGGTAAATTGTAACCCCGAGAAATTATTCCGCACAATATTTGTTACCCCTGAGAATTCTAATCCCCGTGCATCATTCCCGATGTAATTAAATACTCCGGCAAACTGAATTCCTTTTGCATCATTTATAATCATATTGGAAACGCTGGCAAAAGCGAATGCGTTCTCATTCCGCGAGATACCCGCAATGATACTAAAAGAAAAATCATTTGTATATTGACTGGCTTGTGCACCATGCGTACTCAATGGCGGAAAGAAACTGATATGTACGGCAGATTTCTTTGTTTCATCGGTTTGTGCGGCAAGGTTCAGGCAAAATAACAAGAGGAAAGTACAGGTGCTCAGTAGTTTTTTCGTTTTCATCGTTAAGTTGTTTAAATGTTATTACGGTGCAAAAGTAAGTAATGCATCGATGCGAAAAACGAATTGTATACCAAACAGCCGGAAACAGATACGAAAGGGAGTTTTTAAATATCATTTATCCATCGGCATCACCAACGACCAGTGATTATGCGCAATTTCCCATTTGCCATTTTCATTCCTCCTGTATACCTCTGTACAATTCCATTTCCACTCACTGCCATTTCCTGCCCAGGAATTCAGATTATACGTCAACACCGCAGTATTATCCCACACCTGAACAGTAGGATTAATCATATTATACCGTACAACATTTCCCTGGCCGCGAAGGCTTTCGTACAATACCTCCATGTCTTTCCAACCAGTGATTTTGAGTTCATGCATCGGGTCGAAATAAGTAATATCCTCCGCATATATTTCCAGATAGGGTGTTGGATTTCCACGATTCCACTCTTCCAGTGCTGCTCTTTCAAGAGCAATAATTTCTGCTTCAATGTTTTTATTATCCATAATTTTTGGTTTTTAAATAGATATGCAAAAATACAAACCAGTAATCATCTTCCGGTAAAACAAACGATGGGTAAAATAATACTTTTCGGGGTTTATCCGAATGTAGAACGAAATTGAATGGGTGTCATCCCCGTGTGTCGGCGAAAGAAACGGATAAAATAAGAAGAACTCTCGAATGCCAGCCGTTCGGATATTTCCAGGACACTACTATCGGTATATTGGAGCAATCTTTTCGCTTCGACCAGAATACGGTTCTGAATATATTGTTTAGTGCTGATACCCAATGATTTCCGTACCAGTTCATTCAGATAGTTCGAAGTGAGGCACAACTTTTTAGCATAAAACTCTGTGCGGTGTTCAGTGGTAAAATGCTTATCTACCAAATCCACAAAAGCGGCAATATGCCGGTTGAGATTGGTGATGGAAGTTAATACGGGAATACCTATTCTACGGTATTCCCTGTCCAGTAAGGCCAGTGCCTCGTACAGCATCGCCCGCAGAATGTGGTTCTCGTTGGGGTGGTAAATCCGGATTTCTTCTTTAATATTATTCAGTAATATCAGCAAATGCTTCATCATATCATCATCCAGTGTGATTTGTGCCGTTGGTCTGTCGGGTTGGAAATATGACATATTACGCAGAAATCCCGGGTCGTTAAAGAATGAAAGCAGAAATTCCTCTTCGAATATCAACGCATATCCCCCGGTAATATTTACTTTATCCCAACTTCTAACTTCACCCGGGACAGAGAAAACAACATCGCGCGGTTGAACATTCCAGCTTTTGTCATCAATCCTGAAAAAACCACCGCCTTCCGTAATAAAAGTTATATCATAATAGGTAAGTGTGTGACTTGGTATATTCTTTGTATATTTCTTGATGAAATGCAAATCTACAACATCAATCAGCAATTCATCACCGTATTTCTTTTTATGGAATGTATATTGCGGGATTGATTTCATAGATGGTATATTATACTAATGAAGGATTCACTGCACAAAAATATAAAAATATGAAACAGGAAGAGCAGTAATTTGTTATATTCTAAAAACAAACATATGATTAATAAATTAATAAGCCATTCCGCAGTCCTTAAATTAATGGACTGGGCATACGAGAAAGCCGTCGGTGGTGTTACGGGCCTTGAGTCGGCACAACAACTGGCTGAAGACTTTATGAAAGGTGATGAACCCTTAGTTGATAAAGCTAACAAACTAATCCGCTGGCAGAACGGCAAAGCAGGATTAAGCGGTTTTATGGCCGGGATAGGTGGACTGTTGGCTATGCCCTTCACTATACCTGCGAATATAGGTAGTGTACTATATATTCAAATACGCATGATTGCTGCCATTGCTTATATGGCCGGATACGATTTACGCGACGACCGTGTGAAATCTCTTGTTTTCCTTTGTATAGCAGGTAATGCCGGAAAGGATATCCTGAAAAATATCGGTATTGCATGGGGAGAAAAGGTTGTAGCCCAGGCGTTAACCAAAATAACCCAGGAGGCTGTTGTGAAAATCAACAAAGCCGTAGGTTTCAAGTTGCTTACTAAATTCGGAGGAAAAGGATTTATTAACCTCAGTAAAGCCGTGCCAATGGTTGGTGGTATCGTAGGGGCTACCTTTGATATAGTTGCTACGAATGCAATGGGAAATTTTGCGCGGAATACCTTTATCCAGGGAAAACATCCCGAGTTGCTGGAAATGCCGGATGATGATACTACTGAGGTTGAAGAAGTCGTTGAATTATCGTGTGGGCCTGAACCGCCATGTAATAACAACCTTTAATAACCCATAAAAAAATGTTTTTGAACTATGCAGTAGAACTTTTACTGTTCCAAAAGCATTATAGTTATATACTTCGACGATAGTTAGCATGTTTTTATGTTATTACTTTTTCGCGAAGGAATGTAGTTCATTATGAGTCTTTAAAGTTTTGATTTCGTTGTTATAATTCTGAAGTTACCAAAATGATGTATTCATTTATATTTGTTTTTTAATCTTCAGCATTTTCCAACGATTGATTTTTAGACAGTGACTACGCTTTAGAGGGTATCAATTAAGTATATTTGCTTTCATGCGTTATTTACTTTATTGGTATCCTCTTTTTTGTTTATACCTGTTTGTGTACCACGCTGAAGGTTCCCGACGACTTGCAAACCAACTTATCATCACAATAAATTTCGCATTCGCTGAAATGTACGTTACGACCGGGTTTTATCATATATCCTTTAGCAATTAGTTCTTTTCCCCAGGTTGCCCGCAGGAAGGATACTTTCAATTCGGCAGTAAGTACATCTTTGTCGGGTGGGGTTACGGTATAAGTTACAAACCCAGCAATCGTATCAGGGATCATCCCGTATTCTTGTGGGGTTGTTTATGCATAAATTTTAGTTAATCTAA
>DAMCMT010000050.1:0-32509 GCA_032108265.1 Bacteroides sp. | reverse complement strand
GTACGCGCCATTGATTTCGTTGCCTCGCGACCCGAAATTAACAAAGACCGGATATTTGCCGAAGGAGGTAGCCAGGGCGGAGCCTTTACCATGGCTGCCTGCGCTCTCGACAATCGTATCCGTGCTGCCGCGCCTACTGTAACTTTTTTATCCGATTATCCCGATTATTTCCGGATTGTACACTGGCCTGCCGAACCCATATTGAGGAAACAGAAAGAACTGGGAATAAGTGATAAAGATTTGTATCAGCTCCTGTCTTATTTCGATATAAAAAACCTGGCCGGCTGGATTAAATGCCCCATTATTATGGGAGTGGGATTGCAGGATGAAGTTTGCCCGCCACATACCAATTTCTCCGGGTACAACCGTGTGTCCACGGAAAAGGAATATCATATTTATCCGTTGAGCGGACATGGCACCGGTTCAGACTGGTGGGGAAAGGCGATGGATTTTTTTAAGAAATACATGCATTAATCTGGGCGTAGATAGAATGCTTAAAAAGTATTGTTTTCGGATAAAATAGTGTTTGTTCAACATAAATACTAATTGTATTTTTGTAATGTGAAGGGTGAAATTCACTGAAAATTCTATTGTAATCTATCTTGTCTGTACGTGAGATTGGAGAAGGCTTGGGCATTTTCTTGAAAATTATAGTTCATATACTTGTGTACAAATAGGATATGAGTGCGAAATAAAAAAAGTATCAAATTTTGATAAAATAGTACTATGTAGCACCTGATATTCTTATTTATTAATGAAAACAAGAAAAACACTACTATTTATTTTAACTTTCTATCTGGCAACCTTTACTTGTTTTGCCCAGACGGAAGTTATGGCTTGGGGAAACCTTACAGGTATCCGAATGGACGGACAGCTTATTGAGTTTGAAACATCTTTTCGAATTGTCGAAAGAGACTGGGGGTATGTTTTTGCTTCCGGGCGCGAACGGGCACAAACCACTTTCCGCCGGGATGACGGTAAAGCAATTGTGGAAAGTGGAGCCCACTGGGTTAAATACAACCAGATAATAACCGATGTGAAACAGGGAGAAGCTTATGTTGAACTGACTTTTAGCTCAGACTCTACCCGGCAAACCGAAGGTGTTTATTACTGTTTTGAACTGCCTAAAGAGCGATACGCAAACGCAAAAATCAATCGGGGCGGAAAGCGGATAAGCATCCGTACTGCCGACCGCAGTATTCAGCTTGATTTCCAGAAATCAGTGAAGTCATTCGTACGTCATGACGACCGTAGTGGTAATAATGTATTGTACATTCAACTCATGGACGGCAATCTCCGTAAAGGACAACAAGGTAATCTTGCTTTTATCATTAAAACAGATGGAATCATTGACCATGATGCTGTTACAATCGAAGTTGATAAAACCAATCCCGGACGGCTTTATGCCGGTTTTGGCGGTAACTTCCGTCTGCAAAGCCCGCATGATGCGAAGGTTATTGATTATTGCCTCAATAATATGCAGGTTAAATTCGGCCGTGTCGAGATGCCCTGGCGCTCCTGGCAACCTGTAGAGACAACCGATCCGCTTGCTGAAGCTCGGCAGGGAAAATTAGACCCGCGTGCCGATGCTTCGATGAAGATGGCCAAACGCCTCGCAGCAAAAGGTATGCCTGTTATTGTAAGTGCATGGTTTCCCCCCGAATGGGCGCTCGAACCGGGCCAAACACGCGGACGCGGCGGAGTAGCTGCTTTGCGGATGGATAATAGAAAGAAGCAACAAATTTATAAGTCGCTGGCCGATTACCTTATATATATAAAGGAATATTGTGGGGTAGAGGCCTGGGCTTTTTCGTTCAATGAATCGGATATAGGTATAGATGTACTGTTTAGCGCTGATGAACATGCCACATTTATAAAAGAGTTTGGTGCTTATATGGCCTCCCGTGGACTAGCGACTAAACTGCTACTGGGTGATAATTCAGACGCTACAACTTACGATTTTGTGGTACCAGCGGTAAAAGATAAAGAAACGCATCCTTATATTGCGGCCGTCTCATTCCATTCATGGCGTGGTTGCGATGACGAAACCTTACGGAAATGGGCGGCCGTATCACGTACTCTAAATGTGCCCCTTATTGTAGGCGAAGGAAGTACGGATGCTGCTGCACACCGTTATCCGCAAATTTTCCTGGAAGAAACATTTGCACTTTATGAGATTAATTTATATACCCGCATTGCTGCTATCTGTCAGCCACTCAGTATTTTACAATGGCAACTAACAGCCGATTATTCACTACTTTGGGGCGATGGTATTTATGGTTCCACAGGTACAATGTATCCGACCCGCCGGTTCTGGAACCTCAAGCAATTGGCCGCAACGCCTGCCAATCTGTTTTCTTTACCGGTAATAAGCAGTAACGGAAATGTAAATTGTGCCGCATTCGGTTCTGCCGCAACCGGCCAGTATGCGGTGCATATTGTGAATAATGGTGCAGCGCGTCAGGCTATCATTAAAGGAATTCCGGAAGGAATCAGTATGACGGTTTACGTAACAGATGCAGAAAAATGTATGGAAGAAACATCAGCAACGGCAGGTACTGATGGTACGCTGATGGTAGATTTACCGGCGATGGCTTATGTAACCTTATTCGCAAAACACAGAAGTGTTTCCGGCATTGCACCTGTAGTAAAAAATGCTACTCCCGAGGCAAAAGCACTTCTTAATTACCTATATGCCATAAAAGGTAAAAAATATCTTTCAGGACAAATGTGGGCTCCATGGGGTATTGATGAAATTCAAACAGTTTATGATATTACAGGTAAATATCCGGCTGTCAAAGGGCAGGATTTAATTCATGAAGCCGATAATGCCAATGAAATTCAATTAGCTATCGAATGGGGGAGAAAAGGAGGTATTCCTACCATTATGTGGCACTGGGGGGCACCTACTAAAGGAGAGGGGTATGAGCAAAGCAAGATGACGATAGATATAGAACGTTGTTTTCAGGAAGGAACGGAAGAATATAAAGCAATGTGGGACGATTTGGAGCGTATAGCCAACCACTTGACCGTTCTTCGGGATGCAAACGTACCTGTGCTATGGAGACCGATGCATGAATTTGATGGGAATTGGTTCTGGTACGGAAAAGGAACGGATGAACAATTCACTCGTATCTGGAAAACTATGTTTGACTATTTCACCCACGAACGCGGTTTGAATAATCTGATATGGGTGCTTTGCCACAGTGGAGAGCCCCGTTCAACTAATAATCCGGGTAAAGAGTATTATGACCTCGCAGGTGGTGATAGCTACGGGGGTGGTATTCAGGATGAAATGTATAAGGAGGTACAATCAATTCATGGTGATATAGTACCCATACCATTTCATGAATGTGGAGCTATCCCCGATCCCGACTTGTGTAAAGAAAAGGGTATCGACTGGTCCTGGTGGATGCTTTGGCATACCGGACATGTGACGAATCATAATAAAGACGAAATGAGACGTATATATAATCATGATTTGGTTATCACGCTCGATGAAGTACCCGACATTATAGAATATGGACATTGAATAAAGAATAAATAGATTAGTTACAGTAAGAAAGATTGTTTGACGGGTAATACAAAGTGAATTATAATTAAATTAATACTAATAGTATGAAGAACAAAAAACTATTAAAAAGGTGTTGGAGTATTTTCATCACTTGTTTCATGGTTGTTCAACTGTCTCATGCGCAGAACATAAGTGTGAGAGGAACAGTGCAGGACGAGACTGGAGAACCCATGATTGGAGTGACAGTACGAATAGAAGGTACTACCAATGGCGGCATCACCGATTTGGATGGTGGTTATGTGATAAATGCTCAACCAAATTCGAAATTAGTATTCTCGTACGTAGGTTATAAAACGCAGGAAGTAATTGTAAATGGAAGAAATACCATTAATGTAATTATGGAATCGGATTCGGAAATGCTCGACGAAGTGGTAGTGATTGCTTACGGTCAACAAAAAAAAGTTACCGTTACCGGTTCTGTATCGAACATTAATGCCAGCGAGTTGATGAAATCTCCTACGGTATCTTTGGGTAATGCCATATCAGGTAAGTTGCCGGGGTTATCCACAGTTCAATATTCCGGAGCGCCGGGAGCTGATGACCCTACAATTTTCATTCGTGGGTTGGCATCGCCCAATGGTTCCAATCCATTAGTACTTGTGGATGGTGTAGAACGCTCATTCACCCAAATAGATCCTAATGAAGTAGCAGATATTACCATTCTCAAAGATGCTTCGGCCACTGCCGTGTTTGGGGTACGTGGTGCGAATGGTGTAATTCTGGTTACGACTAAACGTGGTGAAAGTGGCAAAACAAATATTTCTGTTTCTACCTCGTGGGGAGTTCAGACAGTTACTAATTTTCTTGATTTTGCCGACTCTTATACTTACGCTACTGTATTCAACCGGGCACGTGCGCAGGAAGGCTCTAACCCTCGCTTTTCGGATGAAGCTATAAAACATTTCAAAGATGGTGATATGCCGCTTATCTATCCGAACATTGATTGGATAGATTATATTATGAAAGATTATGCGCTACAAAATCAACACAATATCACCGTGAGCGGTGGAAATCAGGTGGCTCGCTATTTTGTGTCGTTAGGTATGCTAGACCAGGATGGTATGTTCAAAACCTTTGGTGAAGATCCGAAATCAAATTTCGGTTACCGTCGTTATAATTACCGTGCTAATGTAGATATTAATCTGGGTAAATGGCACGAACTTTCTGTCAATATTGGTGGTCGTGCACAGAACAAACGCACTATTGGAGGTGGCGAAGACAATTTATTTCGCTATCTTATGGATGCTCAGCCATTTTCCGGTGCCGGTATTGTAGATGGAAAGTGGATAATGACTAATCCAATCTATATTTCCGATGAAGCAGCGGTCTCTTCGCGCGACGGTTTGGATACTTTCTACGGGCAAGGTTATACGGAAGAGATGAAGAATGTACTCAATGCCGATATTATATATAAATTAAAACTTGATTTTCTGACTAGTGGTCTTGATTTCCGCTTGAAGGGCTCTTATAATTCTACTTATACACAAGATAAGAAACGGACACGCGGACAACCAGCCAAATTCACTCCCATTCTTCGAAACGATGGTACTATCGACTTACAACGTAAAGGAGATTACTGGAATCTGGGATTCGATGACAGTTCCTGGGCTGAACGTGATTGGTATGCCGAAGCCAGTTTTAATTATAGTGCTCAGTTTGGTAATCATGGTGTCACTGGACTGTTATTGTATAACCAATCTAAGAGCTATTACCCGTGGGATGCGGCAGGGTCGGCTTTTATTTCCATTCCGAAAGGGTATGTAGGCTTTGTTGGCCGTGCAACATATAACTATATGCTCAAATATATGGTTGATGTGAATATGGGTTACAATGGATCTGAGAATTTTGCTCCGGGAAGCAGGTATGGATTCTTTCCATCGGCATCCATCGGTTGGACAATTTCAGAAGAGAAGTTTTGGGAGCCAGTAAAACCCGTAGTTTCCTATATGAAGTTACGTGCATCAATAGGTACTGTAGGAAGTGATAATGCAGGTGGACACCGTTTTATCTATCTGCCTGCTGCATGGCAAATAACAAATGGGTATTATAATAATCCGGGTGATTATGGTGGATACAATTTTGGTACAACTAACGAAACTTTCTTGAATGTGGCGCGCGAGAGTTCAGCAGCTACGCCCAATGTAACTTGGGAAACTGCTCTGAAAAAGAATTTTGGTGTTGATATTAAATTCTTTAACGACAAGTTAAGTGTAGGTTTTGATTATTTTACCGAAGAACGTAAAGATATCCTTATCAGTAATGCCAACATGATTCAAGCACCATCTGCTCTGCGTCCATCTCAGATTAATTTTGGACGTGTAAAGAATCATGGATATGAAATTACGTTGAATTATACCGATAAAATAGGTGATGATTTTCGCTTTACCATTGCCCCTTCTGTTTCTTTTGCCAGAAATAAAATTGTAGAATTAGCCGAAATTAAGAAACCTGACAAGTTGGTGAAAGCAGACAGTTATATGGGTAAAAAGCTTGGCCTCACCGAAGATACGGCTGTTTCACCTGATTGGACATATTCAACAGGACATTCTCTTGGTGCGCGCAAAGGATATCTCTTTTTTGAGTTTTATGAAAAAGGTGAAACAGAAAAGCGTTATCAAGCCAAGTATGGCGCACCGATGCCTAGTCAGATAATAAGCAACCTTATTGACGGAGATGCTGTATATGTTGACCTGGATGGAGACGGATTAATAACTGAGGAATATGATCAAATGATAATGGGTCATACAGATAATCCTGAATATACATTCTCGCTGAACTTTACTGCTCAATACAAGAACTTTGATTTTTCAATGCTTTGGTCGGGTGCAGCCAATGTTTCGCGTAATTTGGACGGAGTTTATCGTCAGCCTTTTGGTCAGCAATATAATTCATCATTGCTGCAGTGGGTAGTAGATAATACCTGGACACCCGAGTCTGCGGGTACCGCAAAACTGCCGCGCATTTCTTTTGCAAGTGAAAAACAGAATCAACCTAATTCCAATATTTGGTATTACGATTCTAAATATATCCGCCTGAAGAACCTGGAAGTCGGTTACAACATTCGCAATGTGTCCTGGCTGCCCAAGGCTTCCAGTGCGCGTATTTATCTTAATGGTACTAATTTACTGATGTTTACTCCACTTACTGCCAACGACCCCGAGAATACGGGTGGGGGTTACGGAAGTTTCATCAAGTATCCATTAATGAGAGTATTTAATTTAGGCTTAAAACTTAACTTTTAATTGATATGATAAAGTTAAAATATACCATCGCTACTATTATATGTGCAGTTGCCGCTATGTTTACCGTTTCGTGTGTCGACGATTTCCGGGTAGGTGATGGATCACTGGAAAAGGCACCGGGTGAAGATATGGATGAAGAACAGATTTTTTCTAAGAAAGTATATACCGAATATTTGCTTTGGCAATGCTATGAAGGAATGTACGCCCCTTTTAAAAATTGCTACTCCTTAAATTCGGGAGTAATGGAAGGTTTGTCCGACATTATGCATTCCGAACTAGGATGGGATGAACTTGGACGTATTCATTATCCAGGTACACAAACAGCTGCCAATGCTAATCCTGGTTGGGTACAAAGCCGTTTCGCTTTTATTACTCAAGGTGGTATTGAATACATGGGTAATCAAAATAAACGCTCTATTTGGAATTGTGTGCGCGACTGTGAATTGCTGATTGATAATATTCATCGGGTACCGGATATGACTGATGCTGAGAAGGCACGTTACACGGCCGAAGCTAAGATTATTCTTGCGTCCAAATATTTAGATGGTATTCGTCATTTTGGCGGACTACCTATCGTAGACCACGCTTTCAAAGGTGAAGACCAAATGGAAGAAGGACGGTCGTCTTTGGAAGCAACGGTAGATTTTGCTATAGGATTACTTGATGAAGCTATTGCAGAACCTAATCTTCCCTGGAACCTACCGGCAACTGATATTGCGACTTGGGCTGGGCGTATGACAAAAGCTTCGGCAGTTGCCGTTAAAATTAAAATTTTGCACTTCGTGGCAAGTCCACTTTTTAATAGCGATACACCTTACTGTACTGAGCAACCGAGTACGGCTGTTGAGCAGCTTCAGGTGTGGTTTGGAAATTATGATGCCACTCGTTGGCAGGCAGTGGTTAATGCATGCGAACAATTTTTTACCCTGAATTCTCAGAATGGAAACCATTATCATTTGATACAACCCACTACTGCTACCGAAGAAGGTTATCGCATGGCTTATAGAAATGCTTATCGTCACCGCACTGCCGAGTCAGGAAGAGGTAATCCCGAAGTATTGGTTGAAGTCCACGACCGTGTTTATTTCAAAGAATGGGATCAGGTTCCCGGCAATGTTTGGCATACTGGTGCTCTGGCTGCTACGCTCGACTGGATGGAAATGTTTCCTTGGGCAGATGGTAAAAATTTTGACGGACAGAAATATTATGGACAAAAACCGGCTCAAAAAGATATTTTTGCAGATCGTGATCCTCGTTTATATGAAGCAATGGTAGTTCAGAAGCAAGATTATGTTTACCAACGTTACGGCTCTACTAATCCTGTCCAATTGTGGGAAGGTGGAGAATTTAAGGTTTCCGGTAATGATTATCCGGCATGTAAACCTCATGGGTTTCCCACTTTTAAATGGGTATTGGATCAAGGCTCTTCCGATCAGGGAGGAATGGGACTCATTGACAGAGAACCAGTTATGTACGCATATGTACGTTTAGCTGATATCCATCTGATGTACGCAGAAGCGCTAGCAGAACTAGGAAAGAATCCAGAAGCATTGAATCAAATTAACGTAGTTCGTGCCCGTGTAGGTTTACCAAAACTTGAAACGGCTAATCCATCTCTGAGTCTGTCTACCAATAAAGAAAACCTGATAAGAGAAATACTGCGCGAACGTGCTTGTGAACTCGGTTTTGAGAATGAAGCACGATTTCATGATATGAATCGTAGAAAATTGGAAGGTGACTATAAAAAGCAGCTACGTGGTATGCGCATTTATCGTATAGATAGCGCAGGAAACCGATTGGTTGGGAATGATGCAAAATGGGATCCTGAAAAAGAAGCATTCCCTACGCAGTTCGAATACGAAGCGTACAATATTGTTGGAGGTTATCCGCGTTTTCAATGGACTCATCCCGAAAACTGGTCGCCCAGAAACTATCTTGCTCCCTTACCTCCCGATGAAATTAATAAGAATTATGGTTTAACTCAAAACCCGGGTTGGTTTTAATGTTGACTTTTAAAACGATGAACATTATGAAAAATATAAAAATAATACGATTAGGACTGGCTGTTGCTTGCGTAGCGGTTGCGCTTAATACTTATGGGCAGAGTACGCTTACCGATTATGACAGGCAAATAGATCTCGGTTTAGGCATTAGTCAGTCTCAGTTACTCTCTACGGCTGCTACCCAGACAATCACAGGGGAGGAATTGCAGAAAACTGCGGCTATTTCTCTGAGTGATGCACTTTACGGAAGGCTTCTGGGACTTACTACCTTGAAGAATGGCGGATTTTCCGGTGATTACGGATATGGTGCAAATATGAATATACGTGGATCCCAGACTACATCAGAGAATAATATGTTGATATTGGTTGATGGAATTAAACGTAGTATTGATTACTTGACTGTTGACGAAGTAGAATCCGTCACAGTTCTGCGAGATGCAGCTGCGGTAGCCATGTTGGGTTATGAGGGAGTCAATGGTGCTATTTTGGTAAAGACCAAACGCGGAGTAGCCGATAAGCAGGTTATCAGTGTATCGTATAATCATAAATTTACTTTTAATCCGAAAGTAGCCGACTTTGTAAATGCACTTACTTATGCCAACGCAATGAACAAAGCACGTGCCAACGATGGACTCACCCCCATGTATAATGCTTATGAATTAGATGCTTTTGCAAATAACTCATCCCCATATTACTATCCAAACGTAGACTGGAAGGAAGAAATGTTCCGGAATCTGGGTTCAGAAGACCAACTAAATCTTTCAATGCAGGGGGGTAACGAACGTCTCACACATTTCACCATGCTCGACTATACTGGTAGTAAGGGTATGTTAAAAAACGCCGAGCAGGATTTGTTCTCATCACAGTTAAAACTGTCTAAAGCCAATATACGTACCAATATTGATGTGAAATTAACGTCAAGTACCACCATGCAGGTAAATGCACTGGGATCATTTTCCGAAACCAATCGTCCTGTAAATGCAGATGCAAACGGTTTAACAAACATGCTTTATCAGGTACCGGCTTCGGCCTTTCCTGTGATGAATGATTCTACGGGTGCTCTCAAAGGAGTATGGGGCGGTAATACTACTTATAGTACAAATAATGTGGCTGCCCAGATTCAGGCACCGGGTTTTTTGAAAACTCACGCACGTTTATTCCAGGGAGATGTTACTTTAAAACAAGATCTGGGTGAATGGCTAAAGGGGCTGTCTGTTTCGGCACGTTTTGGATATAATAATTTTTCAGAGATTTACGAACAAAACCGTAGGGGTAAAGATATTGGTTTTACTTATGGTTATCAACGGCCTGTTTTTAACGCTAATGGGCAACCAACAGGAGAATTGACTACCTATCAGGCTGGTGATAAAACTGATAATCTTGGATTCGAGCGCTGGGTTAACCAACATAATCGGTTGTCTTACCTGCATGTTTCCGGCGAATACGCTACTTCATTTACAGATGAGGATAATTTTAAAGCTACGGTTGTATGGCAACAATCCAACCAAACTTCGAACGGGCAATACGTAACGTACAACCGCATGAATTGGATTGCAAACTTGCATTATGACCTGAAACAGAAATATGTGGCAGATGTAGTATTCGCCTTTAATGGTTCTAACCGTTCGTACCCACAGAAATGGACCTTTTCTCCAACGGCTTCTTTAGCTTATATTTATGCAAATAATGCTGAAGCAAATGGGTTGAACTTTGGAAAACTTCGTTTCTCAGCCGGTATACAGCATATCGACTATGTACCCAGAGAAGGATTATGGCTTGAAAACTATAGCGGTGGCGGTGGCGATTATTATTTTGGTGCAGGTACCGGTCAACAGGACTGGGGAACTTTCATCGGATATCAACCAACTAAAAACTTCAAACTGGAAACTGCATATAAGTTCAATCTGGGTACGGATATCCGGTTGATAAAAGCTTTGGACGTAAATTTTGATGTTTACTATCAATACAGAGATAATATCCTTCTTTCCGGAGACGGGCTTAACTCAAGCGTAATGGGTATTCCTTCAGGATATGTCAATTGGGGACGAGTAGCAAGCTATGGAGCGGAACTTGGTTTGAATTTTGTAAAAAATCCAACTAAAGATTTCTCTTACAATATAGGTGCAAATATTACTTATGGACGTAATGAAATACTCCGTACCATCGAAAATGTAGCTTATGATTTTATGTCGGCAAAAGGCGGTCGTGTAAATCAGGCATGGGGTCTGGAAGTAGTTGGCTTCTATAAAGATGAAGCTGATATCGCCGCTTCGCCTCGTCAGGAGTTCGACATTGTGAAGCCTGGTGATTTCAAATATAAAGATCAGAATGGTGATAACGTAATAAACGAAAACGATGTCGTGCAGATGGGTTATGATACATCAATGCCCGAATTTAATTTCGCTATTAATATTGGCTTTAGATACAAATCACTAGGCTTCAACATGTTATGGCAAGGAGCAGATATGTTTACTCAATACCTGGGTACCGTAGGTGTTTGGCAACCGCTAGTAAATGGGGCTAACCTGTCCAAAGAATACTATGACAACAGCTGGGATATGAACGATAATCCGAAATATCCACGTTTAACCTCTCAGAACAATAACAACAACTATCGCGACAATAATGTATGGTTTAAAGATGTCAACTTCCTGAAATTACGCAATTGTGAATTCTATTATATGCTTCCGGAATCATTTATTTCCAAGGCCAGAATATCGCAATGCAAATTATTTGTGAAAGGTGAGAATCTATTAACTTTATCCAATCTGAAGGTTATGGATCCGGAAAACATCGGAACAAACTACCCAACATTGATGGGTGTTAATATCGGATTATCCGTGAAATTCTAACGCTAAATACTTGATATTATGAAGATTTTTAAAAATATATTTGCTTTTGCAGCTCTGATTGCAGTATGTTGTACAAGCTGTGTAGACCTTGACTATACAGAAGTAACCAGCGATGATGAAGAATGGATATATCAAAATCCGGTATATGGTATCCAGAAACTTGTAACCAGTGTATATGCTCGTGTTCCGAACGGCTTTGATAAAAACTACGAGGGTGGTAGCGGCTCTACACTTGCTGCTGCAACCGATGAAGCCGACGATGCGCAGTCGATGTCGAGTGTATTGCGCTTTTATAACGGTGGATGGAGCCCTATTAATCCATTTAGCTTTACCTGGACGAACTCGTATCAGGCTATAGCTGAAGCCAATAACTTCCTGGAAAAACTGGATAAAATAGATTTGTCTGAATATCAGCACAATAGCGACTTTGAAGCGATGAAAACCAAATTCGAACTTTTTGAGTATGAAGTACGTTTCCTGCGCGCATACTTCTATTTCGAATTGGTGAGAGCTTATGGAGATGTTCCTTTTACATTAAAGTCGTTGACGAATGCTGAAGCCAATACAATGTCTCGTACTTCAGCGATTACCATTATGGACTGGATTGTTTCCGAGCTGGAAGGAATTGCCGAATATCTGCCTATTACTTATAAAACTGAATTAAATACCGATATTGGCCGTGCTACCCGTCCGATGTGTCTGGGGTTAAAAGCACGTACGTTATTGTTTAAAGCATCTCCATTGTTCAATACCACAAATGATAAAAACCAGTGGTTGGCTGCAGCGCAGGCCAATTATGATCTTATCAGTTATGCAACTACTTGGGGAATTGTTCTGGGTAATTATGCAGACCTGTCGGGTCCAAATAATGGCGACGGAATAGAGATTATCTTTGCATCTAAACAAGGACGTCTCGACAGTTGGGAACGATATAATTATCCGGTAGGTGTGGAAAACGGACAATCAGGTATGTGCCCCACACAATCGTTGGTCGATGTTTACGAATACATCGACAATGAGAAAACTTTTGGCGAACGTTTCTCGGGTACAACTATAAATGTGACTGCTGAGACACCGTACGATAATATAGATCCGCGTTTCAATATGACTGTGGTAAAGAATGGCGATATGTGGCCCAACTATAACCCATCTCCAATTGAAACCTTCGAGGGAGGGTTGAATGCCTCGCCATTAATCAACGCCACACAAACCGGTTATTATCTGCGCAAGTATTGTGATCCCAATGTAAATATTTCCACAAACGATCCCACCAATTCGCAACATGCGTGGATACTTATGCGTTTGGGAGAATTTTATTTAAATTATGCCGAAGCCATGTATCAGTATTATGGAGATGCCGATGCGAAAGGGAATTTCTCACTCTCGGCGAATGATGCCATAAATGCATTGCGCGACCGGGCAGATGTACAAATGCCGCACTGGAGAGGAACACCAGCTAATTGGTTGCAACGTTATGAGCGCGAACGGATGGTGGAGTTAGCTTTTGAAGACCATCGGTTCTGGGATGTACGCCGCTGGAAACGTGGACAGGAGTTTGCAAATGTAAAGGTGGTCGCAGTAAACAAGGCTTCTAACGGTGATATTATGCTGACAAGGGGTGCTAAAATACATGGATGGAATGATAAATATTATTTCTTCCCGATACCGTTCGAGGAATTAAATAAGAATAGGAACCTGACGCAGAATCCGGGTTGGGAAAGTATTAATTAAAACAAATACAATTGAAGATGAAAAGATTAATATACGCACTACCGGTAATCTTGCTGGTATTTGCACTGCTGGTCTCATGCTCGGATGAAGAAACCAATGTGGCCGATACATTATCTGTTGCTGCTTTCTATCCGACAATTGTGATGGAAGATACGGAAGTTATTATTACCGGTACAGCAATGAATCAAGTGACGGAAGTTGTCTTTCCTGGAGAAAGAGCAGCTAAGGAACTAACCGTACTCGATGATACCCGTTTGAAAGTTACTGCACCCAATGGCATAAGCACTGAACCAGGTTCGCTTATTCTTAAAACCGCAGGTGGAGAAATAATCAGCAGGCAAACCATTCGTGCGGCTACCCCAGCATTAAATTATATGACCCCGGCTGATGTAATAGAAACCTATGCTGACCTAAACATCATAGGTATGGACTTTCTACTGGTTGATGCCGTTGAATTTATTGAAGGGAATAACAAAGTGGAAGTGAAAGCTATGAATTTTGTGCGTAAATCCAATTCACAGGTTATGGTGACGGTGCCGGAAAATGCGCCATTGGGAGATAACATTCAACTGAATCTTGCTTTCAAGAATAATGAAATCATGAACTTAGGTACCATGAAGATTATAAAGGGGAATAAACCTGGTGGTGGACATTGGGAGTCGAAAGAAATAATTGTTTATAGCGGAGACCCTATCAATATTGGTGCCTGGGCAGAATGGCTCACCGTAGAAGCTGATAAGTTTGAAGGACTTGAACTTGAAAATACCTTACGTGTTTATTTCACCGAACCAGGTAGTAGTCCGCAAGGTGGATTGAGAGATGGAAACTGGGGAGACCTGGCCGAAGGTACAAACTATTTTGATTTAACTGACACTGATCTTACCAATGGATATTATGACTGGGTGGTAGATGAAATAGTTCTTGAAAAACTGCAAACAGGTGGGGTGATAATTGGTGGAAGCAATTATACTGTTACCAAGGTAGTTTATGTTACCCAGGTATGGGTTGAAGGTGGCGGTGAAGAATCTTTAACCGATCCTATAACCGAAGCCACCATTATGTTGAATGATTATGAACAACATGGAGACCATAATGCTTCATGGGATATGAGTTGGGCCGATGGTGAAGCTACCGAAGCCGTTACCGACGAAGCTACCGGCAATACATATATCCGATTGGTAAAAGATGTAGATGGATGGACACTCAATTGTAATCATATAGATCATGGTACGGTTAAGGGTATTGAAAATTATGTAGTCAAATTAGATGTTTTCATAGAAGATGGTGTTACCGTTCCGGCTGAGCAAGGAGCGCAATGGGTACTAGCTGATGACTGGAAGTGGTATGGTGACGGATTTATTCCCGAAACCACCAATGGCAAGTGGATAACCATCCGCACAGAGTGTTCGGAATTGGGTTTATCGGGTGATATTGAATTTGGAACCAAAACCAATGGTCTTGCCGGAAAATTTCCTGCTGGAGTATGCTTCGACAACCTCCGACTGGATCCTAAAGAGTAATTAATAATTGAGTGAGGTGGGCGTAAATACGCTCGCCACTCAATATTCTTCCAAACAGCAATCTGGTATTAAATTTCTATGCTGGATTGCTGTTTGTTTCGTACTATTAATTAAAAAAATATAGAAAATGAGATGTCGTATTATAAACCTTACTTTTCTCTTATCATTTATAATTGGAATATCCTGTTCTTCTAATGAATCAGAGAATACCGACCCGGATAACCCTGAATATATTTCGTCGAATCCGGCTGATGGACAGAGAAATGTATCAGTCAGTACCCAATGGATGGAAATCGTTTACAGCCAAGACATCAGTGTGAACGCCGGAAGTGTCATTACACTGAACGGTAGAACTGTTGAAACGAGTATATCGGGTAAAACACTAAAAATTCAATTAGAATTGAGCAAGAATGAAATATATAGCTTGCATATTCCCGCCGGAAAAATAAGAGGAACGGCAGGCGGATCGGCCAAAGAGTTAAATCTCTCTTTTGAAACAGAAAAGGGAGAAACCGTACTTCCTTTAGAACAAATGGCTACTCTAAATCCTTCACCCGAGGCTATAAAACTGTATAACTTCCTTATTGAAAACCACGGCAGGAAAGTAATTTCCGGAACCATGGCCAATGTATCCTGGAATACCAGCGAAGCCGAATGGGTGGCCAAGCATACCGGAAAATACCCGGCATTGAATGGTTTCGATTATATTCATCTGTATACTTCTCCTGCCAGTTGGATAAATTACGAAGATACCAAAGTTGTAGAAGACTGGTGGAACAATAATGGCTTAGTGACAGCCTGTTGGCATTGGAATGTTCCCATTTCTGAAGGTGCTATCAACTATGCCTTCTACACCTCGGAAACCACCTTCGATATAAGCGAATCCCTGAGAGAAGGAACCTGGCAAAATAAAGTCATCAAAGCCGACCTCGAAAAGATAGCCGATAACCTTTTACTTCTTCAACAAAAAAACATTCCCGTTTTGTGGCGTCCCTTGCACGAAGCTGCAGGAGGTTGGTTTTGGTGGGGTGCCAAAGGAGCGGAACCCTGCAAAGCACTTTGGGAACTGATGTTTGAAACCTTTCAGGCGAAAGGACTGAACAATCTTATCTGGGTATGGACAGCAGAACCTGGTGATGATAATTGGTATCCTGGTGATGAATATGTAGACATCATCGGACGTGATATATACAATAAAACCCAAGCATCGCAGATGGAAACCGAATACATTACGCTGAAACAACGCTATCCTCATAAAATAATAACATTAAGCGAGTGTGGAAGTGTAGCACAAATTACTGATCAATGGAGTGCAGGCGCTACTTGGTCGTGGTTTATGCCATGGTATGATTACGGCCGGACAAATGATACTGGAAGTACTTCCTTTAATGAAACAACACATGAGCATGCAAATATAGATTTTTGGAAGAATGCCTTTAACAGCAGTAATGTTTTATCGCGTGAAGATATACCTTCTTTAAAGTGAAAAAGCACCATTCAGATAAATACAACCATTGGATAATATTGTATCACAAAGGTATTTATTTGATGCTTATTTTTGCACAAACGAAAACAAATTGTTATGAAAAATATATTATTCTTTTCAATTATTGTGGTTATACTTCTTTCTTGTACACCGAAAACGGCGCAGAATAATGCCGATGGTCTTGTTGATAAAAATCTAACCCGTGAAACACAGCTCCTTTGGCAGCGTATGCATCAATTCATGGACCACGGCATCATGCTCGGCCACCAGGACGACCTGGCCTACGGTGTAACCTGGTACAATGAACCCAACCGTTCCGATGTTCACGACGTTACCGGGCAATACCCCGCCATCATCGGTTGGGAAATAGGACATATTGAAATAGATGCACCCTATAACCTTGACTCCATTTACTTCGATAACATGAAACGCTACATCTGCGAAGCTCACGACCGCGGCTCCATAAATACCATAAGCTGGCACGGCGATAACATAGTAACCGGCAATACAGCCTGGGATTGCGACCAGGATTATGTAGTAAAATCCATACTTCCCAGTGGCGAAAATCATGAGAAATATAAGATATGGCTCGATAGGGTTGCCGATTTCTTCCTCGACCTTAAAGATGCCGACGGCAATTTAATACCAGTAATGTTCCGTATGTACCACGAACATACCGGTGCTTGGTTCTGGTGGGGAAGCAAACAATGCACTCCCGAAGAATATAAACAACTATGGATAATGACCGTTGAACACCTGCGCGATAAACGGAATGTACACAATATTATTTATGCATATTCACCATCCGAAACAAAAGATGAAGCCGAATATCTTGAAAGATACCCTGGCGATGAATATGTCGATGTGGTAGGGTTCGACTGTTACGGCTCGGGTGAAAATGCAGAGTACGACCCCGAAAAGCTGCAAGTCCAGTCAACCAGATATGCCCAGGCATTGCGGCACAACCTGGATATTGTAACCACTTACGCCGCCAAATCCGGAAAAGTACCCTGTATTGCCGAAACCGGGATGGAGAAATTTCCACCGGTTCATTTCTTCTCTGATATTATTTATAATGCCATCAAGGATTATAAAATATCATATATCCTCTTCTGGCGAAATGCCAATAACAGGGCGGGGCATTATTATGTACCCTATAAAGGAAGCAATAACCAAGACGATTTTCGTGAATTTATCAGCAAAACAGACATTCTGATGGCTGAAGATATCATAAATATACAATAACTACCTCTATGGAACCCTACAAAGAAAAAGTAAAAAAACTGTTCTCTGAGCACGAGCAGTTACTATCACGCAAAAACGAAAAAACACCGGTTTATAATGGTATTTACCAACGTTACGTACATCCTGTACTCACTGCGGAACATACCCCCCTTACCTGGCGCTATGATTTCAACGAACAAGATAACCCTGGACTGCTGGAACGCATCGGTATGAATGGTGCGTTTAACTCCGGTGCTATTAAATGGAACGGTAAATACCTGATGGTAGTGCGCGTCGAGGGAAACGATCGCAAATCGTTCTTCGCCATTGCCGAAAGCCCCAACGGTATCGACAATTTCCGTTTCTGGGAATACCCCATATCCCTGGACGATGTAGACGATCCGGAAACCAACGTGTACGATATGCGCCTTACCGCCCATGAAGACGGATGGATTTACGGGCTGTTTTGTGCCGAGCGTAAAGATCCTGCCGCTGCTGCCGGCGACCTTTCATCGGCGACAGCATCCTGCGGCATCGTTCGTACCAAAGACCTGGTGAATTGGGAGCGGCTACCCGACCTCATATCCAAATCACAACAACGAAACGTAGTACTACACCCCGAATTCGTAGGCGGGAAGTACGCTCTCTATACCCGCCCGCAAGATGGTTTCATCGATGCAGGTTCGGGCGGCGGCATCGGCTGGACATTGATTGACGATATGACCCGTGCGGAAGTAAAAGACGAAAAAATCATCAACTTCCGTTATTACCATACCATTAAAGAAGTTAAGAACGGCGAGGGGCCACACCCCATAAAGACAGCGAAAGGCTGGCTGCACCTGGCTCATGGAGTGCGAGCTTGTGCAGCCGGTTTGCGTTATGTTTTGTACCTATACATGACCGACCTCGAAGATCCGACCCGGATTATTGCCGAACCAGCCGGGCATTTCATGGCACCAAAAGGGCAGGAACGGCTAGGAGATGTATCCAATGTTCTTTTCTCTAACGGCTGGATTGCGGACGATGATGGAACGGTGTACATATACTATGCATCATCAGATACACGAATGCATGTTGCCACATCGACCATCGACAAGTTGATTGATTATTGCATGAATACCCCGGCCGATGGTTTCCGCTCGAAAACTTCTGTAGATTCGATTATCAGGCAAATAGATAAGAATAAAGAGAACTTAGCGAAACTAAAACTATAACATGCCGAACTTTCAGACCGAACTGCATCAGGAACTGATAAACGATATACTTCCTTACTGGATGCATAAAGCTGTCGACAATGAAAACGGCGGTTTTTATGGCCGTATCGACGGGCACAATCAGGTGCATAACCATGCAAACAAAGGGGCAGTGCTTAACGCCCGTATCCTTTGGACATTCTCGGCAGCATATAATGCCGAAAAGAATCTACAATATTTGGATACGGCCCGTAGGGCCTATACCTATATAAAAGATTATTTCATAGACAAAGAATACGGTGGTATTTACTGGGAACTCGACTACCTGGGAAACCCGGTAAATACACGCAAGCAAATATACGCACAGGGTTTCGCCCTATATGGCTTTTCGGAATATTACCGCGCCACCGGCGAGGCGGAAACATTGGAGTTGTGCAAAGAATTCTTCCGACTTATCGAAACACATGCGTACGATTCTGTAAACGGGGGATATATCGAAGCCCTCGACCGTCGGTGGCAACCCATCAGCGACCTGCGCCTGAGCGCCCGCGATGCCAATGAAGAAAAGTCAATGAATACCCACCTCCATATACTCGAACCATATACCAATCTGTTACGCGTGTGGAGAGACGAAGTTGTTGAAGAGGCACAGAATAGATTGATTAATGTCTTCCGGCAACACATTGTGAATCCTTCTACCGGCCATCTCACTCTTTTCTTCGATCGTGAGTGGAATTCTTCTTACAACATCATATCATATGGCCACGATATCGAAGCTGCTTGGTTGCTATACGAAGCCGCCGAAGTATTGGGCGATAATGATTTGCTCGAAGAAGTGAGCTTCCTGTCTGTTAGGATAGCCGAAGCAGCTTACGAAGGGTTACAGCCCGATGGCAGCATGATATACGAAACCGATAACCAGCATACAGATAAAGACCGGCACTGGTGGGTGCAGGCCGAAACTATTATAGGATCGGTTTACCTTTATAAAATAACAGGCGATAATAAATATCTGGATATTGCCCGCCGGTGTTGGGAATATGTAAAAGTAAACATCATCGACCCCGAAAACGGCGAGTGGATCTGGAGCCAACTGGCCAGTGGGGTACCAAACACAGCCGACGATAAAGCCGGATTCTGGAAATGTCCGTACCACAACGCAAGAATGTGCATGGAGGTAGGCCATATATTGACAAAAAAATAGTATTTTGCAAACCTGAAAAATATAAAAACAATAAGCAATTATAAAATGGACTTTAAAGCATCCTACTGGGAAACCGGTTTTGTCCTACCGGGATAACGGTTCTATCCTACCGGGATAAGGGGTGTTGTCCTACCGGGATAAGGGTGCTATCCTACCGGGATAACAGGGGTTATCCTACCGGGATACGACCGTTATCCTACCGGGATAAAAACTGGAACAAAGACCATTTTACGATTACTAAAAAATCTGATACCATTATGAATCAAGTCTTACTCAGTGGCATAGACATAGCAATTATTGTAGCTTATCTCTGCTTTTTGGTCTTCATTGGACTATATTTGAAAAAACGAGCCTCAAAGAACCTCGAGTCTTACCTTTTGGGGGGTAAATCACTACCCTGGTACATGCTCGGATTGTCCAATGCCTCGGGAATGTTCGATATCTCGGGTACCGTGTGGCTGGTAGCCATCACTGTGCTATACGGAATCAAAAGCATTTACATGCCCTGGGTGTGGCCGGTATTCAACCAGATTTTCCTGATGGTCTATCTATCCGCCTGGCTGCGGCGTTCTAACTGTGCCACCGGTGCCGAGTGGATTGGATTCCGCTTCGGGCAAGACCGTGGTGCGCAAATATCCCATGCCATTATCGTAATTTTTGCTGTTATCAATTGCCTCGGTATGCTGGCTTATGGGTTTATCGGGCTCGGTAAATTTATCGAGATATTCCTTCCCTTGAAAACGATATTTCCTTTCATGATGAGTATTCCCGATGCATACGTACCGCATATCTGGGGAATTATATTCACCCTCTTTGCCGTGTTCTACGCCCTGTTGGGTGGTATGATGTCCATTGTATGGGCCGATGTTGGCCAATACGTAATCATGACGGTAGCCGCCATAACCATCGGCATTATCGCTATGGTACATCTTACGCCCGAAAACTTTACCAACCTGTTGCCCGATGGCTGGCTATCGGCCGGTGTAACGCGCGACCTGGGTATCCGATGGGAGGGAGCCATGGCCGAGTTCAACGGCGAGATAGGAAAATCCATATACCAGGTATTCTGTTTCTTCTTCGGTATGGTACTGCTCAAAGGTTTCCTGACTTCTATAGCCGGACCTGCACCTACTTACGATATGCAAAAGATACTTTCGGCCAAAACCCCGAAAGAAGCGTCAATGATGTCGGGCTTCGTGACCGTAGTCCTGATGCCCGTGCGATATATGATGATTGCAGGTATTGCTGTTATGGGTATCATTTTGTTCAAAGACATTATGCCCGAAATACGTAATGCCAGCGGAGCGCTCGATGCCGAACTTATTCTGCCCGCCGTTGTAAAGCATCATTGGATACCTGTAGGACTTACCGGAGTAGTAGTTGCCGGGTTGCTGGCAGCCTTTATGTCGACCTTTGCAGGAACACTCAATGCAGCACAAGCCTATATTGTGAATGATATCTACATTAAATACTTCAAACCCAATGCCACAGCAAAACAATCGACGAAGGCCAATTACGTGGTTGGACTTGTTGTAGTAGTAGTTAGTATTTTTCTTGGCGTTACAGCAAAGAACGTCGACCAGATACTTCAATGGGTAACCGGGGCATTGTATGGAAGCTACATCGCAGCCAATATCCTGAAGTGGCATTGGTGGCGGTTTAACTCAAGCGGATTTGCCTGGGGAATGGCTGCCGGGTTAATTCCGGCTCTTATCCTGCCGCTCGTAGCACCTATATTTAAAGAAGCTTATCCCGAATATGCCTTATGGGGCGAACCGTTGTACTATTTCCCCATCATTCTTGTATTCTCCATCATCGGTTGTATAGTGGGTACTTACTCGGCTCCACCTACCGAAGAGGGCGCATTGAAGAAATTCTATAAGCAAACCCGTCCATGGGGATTCTGGAAACCAATAGCCGAAAAGGTGAAAGCAGAAGACCCGTCATTCAGTGAAAACAAGAATTTCGGCCGGGATATGGTGAATGTTCTGGTTGGTATCGTATGGCAGACCTGCCTGGTAGCGGCACCGATTTATCTGGTGTGCAAAGAATTCACTTATGCAGGAATCGGGTTGATGATTGTTGTTGTATGCTCCGTGGTATTATATACAAATTGGTATAAAAAGCTGGAAGATTAGTGAATAAGAGACATAAATTATGTCAAAATGAATAATATCAACGAAAAAGTTGAAAATAAATAGTCGGAATCATTAAAAGAACATATCTTTGTAATAAGTACAATGTACTTATACGACTATTTAATAAATTATTTTTTTAGATGGGTAAGTCTGTAGCGATACAGGCTTACCTTTTTTTATGATTGTCTATAAATGAAACCGAAAAGAAATTTCTGTAATTTGTTTGTAATAAAAACAAAATAAATATATAATATTGTGTTCATAGTTTGTTAATACAATCCCTATATCTTTGCAATGTACAAACGAAGAAATAAATGAAAAGGACAAGTGTAGTAATTGCTTTAATATTTTATGTATTTACAGGATATTCGCAGGAATCTGGCCCAACCAATGAAGAACGGTTGGAGGCACTGGAGTCTAAAGTCGAGAAGATGGGTCAATTCAAATTCTCGGGATATGTGCAAACGCAATGGACCTGGAATCAGGCCGAAGTAAGTAATGGAAAACAAAATGATTTTTCCATCCGTCGTGGAAGAGTTAAACTAACCTATACTAATAAATATGGTGAGGCAGTTTTCCAGCTCGATGCCACTGAAAGTGGAGTGAATATTAAAGATGCTTATCTACGTATTCGCGAACCGCGAGTAAAATGGGCGTCGCTCCGTGCAGGAGTATTCGACAGACCTTTCGGGTATGAAATATCTTATTCTTCATCTGCACGCGAAACTCCTGAGAGAAGCCGGATATTCCAAACACTCTTTCCTAAAGAACGGGATTTGGGAGCAGAGATTGCTCTGAAAGGCTCTGGCACCAGCTTCCTTAAAGATTTTACTCTTAACGCCGGAATATTTGCAGGCAATGGCGGACAAGCAAAGGAAACGGATTCTCACAAAGATTTTATCGGACATTTGGCCTATCAGAAAACTACCGGCAACATAAGTTTCGGATTGGGAACATCCTTATATGCGGGAGGTGTTCGTCTGGCAGGCGACGAAAATCAGAAAACATACAAGATGGTAAACAAAAGTTTTACTGAAGACAAAGAACTTACCCCTGGCGACTATGCCCGGAGAAGGTATTACGGTTTCGACGGACAATTTGCATTAACTTCGCCCATCGGTAAAACTTCCCTGCGTGCCGAATACCTTTGGGGAATACAACCAGGAAGTGAAAACGGTAGCAATAGCCCCACCGGAGCCATTAATGCCAATATCTATTCGCGGGATTTCAACGGCTACTACTTGTATTTTATTCAGGATATAGGAAAAACCAAACACTCATTAGTAGCCCGTTATGATATGTACGATCCTAACACGGAAGTGTCTAAAAACGAATGCGTAACCCTCGGAGATATTGCATACTCTACTTTTGGCTTCGGTTGGCTTTTTCGCGCAAACAGCAACCTCCGGTTGATGGCATATTATGAATTAGTAAACAATGAAAAAGTAAAAAACAATACTTTAGCTACAGCCTTTGCCGATAATATTCCGGATAATCTATTCACTCTTCGCTTGCAATATAAGTTTTAGAAAAACAGCGCTCTCCTGTTAATTTTAAACCATTGAAGCTGCCATAAATGTGGTAGACAGGGAATGCTATATCCTTAATCAAACAAGTAAAATTATTAAATTATGAAGAAAATTTTAATCGTATTAATAGCAGTATTAAGTGTTACAGATGTAATATGGGCTCAGAAGCTCAAAGGTAGTGATACACTATTGCCACTCGTGCAAAAAGAGTCCGAAAGTTTTTCCAAAAAGAACAGTTCCGGAAGCCTTACCGTAACCGGTGGTGGTAGCGGTGTGGGTATATCTGCTCTTATCGATGGTACAGCCGATATTGCTATGGCATCACGAAAGATTAAGTTTGAGGAGAAGATGAAATTGCAGGATTCGGGAAAGAAACCTATTGAAGTTGTGGTAGCATACGATGCTCTGGCGGTAATAGTAAATCCCTCGAACAAAGTAAGCAATCTTACACGTCAACAGTTGGAAGATATCTTTACCGGAAAGATAACCAACTGGAAAGAAGTAGGTGGTGAAGACCTGAAAATAGTCGCTTATTCGCGCGAAACCAGTTCGGGAACTTATGAATTCTTCAAATCGGATATTCTGAAGAATAAAAACTACATGGCTTCCATCCTGAGTATGCCTGCTACCGGAGCAGTTATACAATCTGTAAGTCAGACAAAAGGCGCTATCGGTTACGTTGGACTGGCCTACCTGAATAAAAGCGTGAAGCCTATTCATATATCTTATGACGGTAAGAATTATATTGAGCCATCGTTCGATAATGCGAAGAACAAAACATATCCGGTTGTACGTCCGCTTTATTTCTACTATATAGAAGGTAAAGAGAAAACAGTCAAACCCTTTACCGACTTTATTCTTTCAACTGAAGGACAGATAATTGTAAAAGAAGTTGGTTACATTCCTGTGAAGTAATCACTTGTCCTGGGCGGTGTGATTTGTGAAAACCGCCCGCCCACTTTTTAACTCTAAAAAAGAAATCAAAGTGAAATTCATTAAGAAAGTCCTCGCAACAATACTCGAAAAGTTATTCATGGTATGTGGCTTTACTACCAGTATAATTATCATACTTATCATTATCTTTTTATTCAAGGAAGGTAGTGGCTTATTTAACTCGCCCGATGTCGAGGAAGGTTATGTATTGGCGGTTAATCCATTGAACCCCATAAGTAAAATAGCTCCTGGTAGTATCCTCCGAATTTTTGATGCGGAGATAACTAACTGGTCAGAAGTAGATGGGAATGACGAAGAAATCCTTGTTTTCCGTCTCAATGATATAACCACTTATGTGTCTGAAGAAGAATTAGGAGCCGACTTTGAGAACATTACCTCCTGCCTGAATAAAATTATCGAAGAACATCCCAATATCATAGCTTACTTCCCCGAGCAATATGCAGCAGATGATTTTACCGGTAAGATACTCGATAAGGGTAGAATCACTCCCGGCCAATTCTTCGGAGGTAAACAGTGGTATCCAACTTCACAGCCGTCACCGCTTTACGGAGTGTTGCCGCTGCTGCTCGGAACCTTATGGGTAAGTATCGGAGCCATTTTGATTGCTCTTCCTTTCGGGTTGGCAGTAGCCATTTACCTGGCGGAACTGGCTGATGAACGGTTGCGTAAAATACTTAAACCAATTATTGAACTACTGGCTGGTATCCCCTCAGTAGTATATGGCTTCTTCGGATTGGTGGTTATTGTTCCTTTAATTCAGGAATGGTTTTCATTGCCTGTAGGCGAAACAGGACTGGCTGGAAGTATTATCCTGGCTATTATGGCACTACCAACCATTATTACAGTTGCCGAAGATGCCATCCGTACAACACCGCGGGCTATGAAAGAATCTAGTCTTGCCCTGGGAGCAACACACTGGCAGACAATCCGAAAGGTAATTATACCTTACTCAATCTCAGGTATTACAGCAGCAGCCGTATTAGGTATCGGGCGTGCAATCGGCGAAACAATGGCTGTATTGATGGTGACAGGTAATTCGGCCGTATTGCCACGAACGTTACTTGAACCTATACGTACCATTCCCGCAACAATAGCTGCCGAACTGGGCGAGGCTCCTGCCGGAGGCGCTCATTACGAAGCGCTTTTCATGTTGGGTTGTATACTCTTCCTTCTCACGTTAATTATTAGTGTTACTGTAGAATGGATTTCTTCACGAAACCGCAAAGAAACTCTTTAATCCTATGATAGAGAATAATAAAACGGCAATGAATAAAAAGATGTCACAACAGGCAGCTTTCTGGAGTTTCCGTATCATAAGCATCGGTACGGTATGTATCCTTTTCTGGATTCTGGGATTTATCGTTGTCAATGGTATCGGTGTTATTAACTGGGAATTCCTGTCAGGCTTTCCTACGGATGGAATGACCGGAGGAGGAATATTTCCGGCTATTGTAGGTACACTGTATCTGGTATTGGGAAGTGTAATAATTGCCTTTCCTGTCGGGATTATGTCGGGCATTTATATCAGTGAGTATGCTAGTAATAACTGGCTCGTAAAGGTTATCCGTGTTATGACCAATAATCTTAGCGGTGTACCTTCTATTGTTTTCGGATTGTTCGGTATGGCGTTGTTTGTTAATTACTTTGGCTTCGGCGATTCAATCATTGCAGGTTCCTTTACACTGGCTCTTTTGGTGTTGCCAATAGTTATACGTACAACCGAAGAGGCCATGAAATCGATAGATAATTCGTACCGTACCGGAAGTCTGGCTTTGGGTGCTACCAAACTACAGACCATACAGCGGGTATTACTTCCCATAGCCTTTCCGAATATCATAACAGGACTTATCCTGGCTGTCGGTAGAGTATCGGGCGAAACGGCTCCTATACTTTTTACAGCCGTGGCATATTTTCTGCCGCAGTTGCCCGAAAGTGTGTTCGACCAGGTGATGGCGTTACCGTATCACCTCTATGTTATCGCCACCAGCGGAACCGATTTGGAAGCTTCGCGCCCCATGGCATACGGCACAGCCCTTGTATTGATTGCCATCGTATTACTAATTAACCTGTTAGCTAACGGCTTGAGAAGATATTTCGGCCGCAAAGTGAAAATGAATTAGTCGTTAGAAGTTAGCCGTATGGAAACTTAAAAACTTAAAAGCTTAGAAACTTAAAAACTAAAATAATGATTAGCGTAACTGCCAGACAAGTGAACTTTTATTACGGAGATTTCCATGCTCTCAAAGATATTAGCATGAATATAGAAGATAATTCCGTAACTGCCTTCATTGGTCCTTCAGGATGTGGTAAATCTACTTTCCTGCGTCTGTTGAACCGCATGAACGACCTCATAGATGGTACAAAACTTACAGGACAGGTAATTGTAAACAATGAAAATATATATGCTAAGGGAGTCGAAGTTGTCGAATTGCGCAAGAAGGTAGGAATGGTATTTCAGAAGCCTAATCCTTTCCCGAAAACCATATTCGAGAATGTAGCTTATGGTTTGCGTGTGAATGGTGTTAAAGATAAAACCTTTATTGCCAACCGCGTCGAAGAGTCTCTCAGGGGTGCCGCCCTTTGGGATGAAGTGAAAGACAAACTCAAGAAGTCTGCTTTCGAACTATCAGGTGGTCAACAGCAGCGACTTTGTATTGCCCGCACCCTTGCTGTACAACCCTCGATTATACTGATGGATGAACCAGCTTCTGCATTAGATCCTGTATCTACATCGAAAGTTGAGGAACTGATTTACGAACTAAAGGAAAAATATACCATTGTTATCGTAACCCACAATATGCAACAGGCAGCCCGGGTAAGTGATAAAACAGCGTTCTTCTATCTTGGCGAATTGATTGAATTCGATTCAACCCGGAAGATGTTCACTAATCCGGCAAATGAAGCTACACAGAATTATATAACAGGAAGATTCGGATGATTTGAGCTTTTAAGTTTTTGAGTTTTTAAGTTTTTAAGGAGCTGTGCGTAATGATGCTTAAACTCTTTAAAGCTCAAAAGCTCAAAAACTTATAAACTCAAAAACTTATAAACTCAAAAACTCAAAAACTTATGATGCGTCATGTAGATGATACAATACACAAAGTCAGGGAAAGCCTGATTGAAATGTGGACCCTGGTTGAGGGTCAGGTAGAACGTGCAAGTAATGCTTTTCTGCATAATAATAAAGATATTGCTCACGAAGTACGTAACCTCGAGAAGCTGGTCGATACATACGAACTATTAATCGACCGGGAATGCGAGACTTTCTTTGCTTTGCTCAATCCGGTGGCAGTGGATATGCGTCTGATTATATCCATCCTGAAGATGAACAACGACCTGGAACGTATCGGCGACTTCGCCAATGGAATATCCAAAGCCGTACTGGATGGTTACCGTGATTTTGTTCCGGATGAATTGTTAGCCCGTATGGAACTGGAAGAAATGTTTAGCGAGGTTTCCAGAATGCTTTTAATCTGTAAACAGGCTTTTATAGAAGAAGATTCGGCACTTGCCAGGAAAGTATTTGCCAAAGACGATATTGTGGATAATATAAATAAAAGTGCTTCGGAAATACTGGCAGGTTATTTAAAAGAGAATCCCGGAAACATTTATGACGGCTTGCAGCTTAATGCATCCATCCGCCGTATCGAGCGTATTGGTGATAGGTGTAATAATATAGCCGAAGACATTGTGTTTTATATAGAAGCGCGAGTGCTGAAACATAAAGGAGAATGATACCGCGAGGGTGTCCAAAAAGTCGCCTATCACGTCACCCCGAGCGAAGCCGAGGGGCCTACAGGCTGCCCACAAGCTTTCTGAATAGCCTAGTAGTTTCCTCGGCTACGCTCGGAATGACGAAAGTGGACTTTTGAGACACCCCATACGGTATCATATTATCCCATAACAATCTCAACCTTATTCGCTGTCTCCTCCGGCTGTAACGGAATTATATTTCCTTTGATCAGGTTGCCATTCAGCCATATCTCCCTTATCCCTTTACTTACTCCAGTATTTTTAATTGAGATATCATAATTTGCCCCGCGGAATTTCCTTTCAACCCTGAAGTCTTTCCAATCAGCCGGGATGCACGGATTAATTTCCAGACCATCATATGTAGGCTTAATCCCAAGAATGAACTGTGTTATCGCATAATAATTCCATGCAGCCGTTCCGGTAAGCCACGAGTTTTTAGCTTCGCCTGGCCGGGCAGCATCCTTTCCGGCTATCATTTGAGCATATACGTATGGTTCTACTTTATGTAATTCCGAAATGTCTTCGGTGTATGCCGGACATATCTTCCGGTAATAATCCCAGGCATAATCACCCCGTCCAAGCATGGTCTCAGCTATAATAATCCATGGGTTATTGTGGCAGAAGATACCTGCATTCTCCTTATAGCCTGCCGGGTAAGTTGATATTTCTCCATACTCTACCACATATTCTGTAAATGCCGGATTATTCAGTACAATACCGTGTGGGGTATCGAGATGTTGCTTTACCGAATTCAGAGCCGACTTCATCATTCCCTCTTCCTTTCCAACCTCAGCCATAGCACACCAGCCTTGCGATTCAATAAATATCTTTGCTTCTTTGTTTTCTTTGCTTCCTACTTTGTTCCCGAAGAAATCGTAGGCGCGCAGATACCATTCACCATCCCAGCCGTATGTATGTACAGCCTGCACCATATCATTGATGTGTTTTTGTGCCCGTTCAGCTTCTTCAGGTTGATTGGTACGGCGGCAAAGTTCCACATAATCGCGCCCGCTTACAATGAACAAACCCGCAATCATAAGTGATTCGGCTTTGGAACCCTCGGTTTTATTCTCTGTAGTCTGGAATGATTCGTTCGGATCCCACGAAAAACAATTCAGGTTCAGGCAGTCGTTCCAGTCGGCCCGGCCGATAAGTGGAAGTCCATGCGGCCCCAGATTATTGATGACATGGTTAAACGATATGGTAAGATGATGGAAAAGAGATTTCTCTGAGCCGGGTTTATTATCATAAGGTACCGGTTCATCCAGAATGGAGAAGTCGCCCGTTTCTTTCAAATAAGCTACTGTGCCGAATATCAGCCACATCGGGTCATCATTGAAACCACTACCTATATCGTTGTTACCCCGTTTAGTTAAAGGTTGATACTGGTGATAGCAACTACCATCGGGAAATTGAGTAGAAGCAATATCTATAATCCTTTGCCGTGCGCGGGCGGGTATCTGATGCACAAATCCTACTAAATCCTGATTGGAATCGCGGAAACCCATACCCCGGCCGATGCCCGATTCGAAGTAAGAAGCCGAGCGCGAGAAGTTGAAAGTAATCATGCACTGGTATTGGTTCCAGATATTTACCATTCTGTCGAGTTTCTCATCACCGCTACTCAGGGTAAACCTATTCAGTAAATCATCCCAGTACATCTTCAACTCATTAAAGGCAGTATTTACTTTATCCGGGGTATCGAATCTTGCAATGGTTTCTTTGGCCTGGCTCTTGTTTATAATACCTTTCGATTCCCATTTATCCTCCCGGTTCTCGTATTCCACATATCCCAGAACAAAAACAAGTTCTTTGCTTTCGCCTGGTAATAACTCAATTTCCAGATAATGCGAAGCAATAGGCGACCACCCATGTGCTACCGACATTCCGGGCTTTCCGGACATTACCGCCTGCGGGTCGCGGAATTCATTGTATAAACCGATAAATGATTCACGGTCGGTATCGTATCCCTGTATAGGTTGGTTGACACTGTAATAGGCATAGTGGTTGCGCCTTTCCTTATATTCCGTTTTATGATAAAGCACCGAGTCTTCAATCTCTACTTCTCCGGTCGAAAAATTCCGCTGGAAGTTTTCCATATCCGTAGCTGCATTCCATAAACACCACTCAGCAAAAGAGAAAAGTTTTAGTTTCCGGGCTTCTTTGCTATTATTGGTAAGTTTAATTTTTTGCACTTCGGCCCATGTATTCAGCGGAACGAAGAAAAGTAACTCAGCCTCAATATCGTTCTTTTCGCCGGTTATCTGTGTGTAACCCATACCGTGGCGACACTCATATCTATCTAACTCCGTTTTGCAGGGTTTCCAGCCTGGCGACCATACGGTGCCGTTATCGTTAATATAAAAATACCGTCCACCGTTATCCATCGGCACATTATTATATCGGTAGCGGGTGATGCGGCGAAATTTAGCATCTTTATAGAAGGAATATCCTCCGGCCGTATTCGAGATAAGTGAAAAGAAATCTTCATTTCCCAGGTAGTTAATCCATGGCCAGGGGGTGCGTGGATTGGTTATCACATATTCGCGTCGTTGGTCGTCAAAGTATCCGAATTTCATGTCTTTAGTCTGTTAATTAGTCATTAGAATTCTCCGAAAGACAAATTTAAGGGTATCCGGTGATAAAAAAATATTTCTGAAATCTATTTAAAGCAGATGTGTGAAATTAGATAAAATAATATCAGAATATGATACTTTGGGTTTGGTTAATGATTGGTTTGTAAAGAAGAATTTATGTTTGCTGAAAGGTATATTTCCGGCTGTAAAAGTCCGGACTTTCATTTATAAAACTCTATACTTTTGCGCGCAAAAGTCAATACTTTTACAGATGAAAGTCCGGACTTTTATAAGAAGATACTAAAACCCCGCCACAAGCCTCACAGCGATGGTGGGATTGTGGCGGGGTGATAGTTTTATTGATTTGGGTTGAATTGCCTTGTCCGTATATTTCTTATACCCGGAATCCGATAATCTCGCGTACTTCTTTTATTGTACGTGCAGCGCTTTCGCGCGCTTTCTCGGCACCTTGGCGGGCAATTTTATCGAGTAATTCGGTATTACCCATATATTCTTCAATCTGCTGGCGGATGGGTTCGTTGAATGCAACGATATCTTCTGCCAATTGTTTCTTCAAATCACCATAGCGGATGGAACAGTCATTCCATTTTTCATTAAAATAATCGTAAGTATCCGGTGTAGATACGATTTCAAGGAAGGTAAACAGATTCTGTATAACTTCCGGCTTTTCGCTATCAGGTGCCGTCGGGCCTGAGTCTGTTACCGCCTTCATAACCTTTTTACGAATACTCTTTTCATCTTCGTTCAGGTAGATACAATTTCCATCCGATTTTCCCATTTTGCCAGAACCATCCAGACCTGGTATTTTTACAGCCTTACTGGTGAAGGAGAACGAAGCAGGTTCCGGGAATAGTTCCACATCGTACATATTATTGAAGCGACGGGCAAAGTGACGGGCCATTTCCATATTCTGTTCCTGGTCTTTACCTACAGGAACTTTTATGGCTTTATGAATAAGGATATCCGCAGCCATCAACGTAGGGTAAGTCAGCAAGCCTGCGTTTACGTTGTTGGGTTGCTGGCGTGCTTTATCCTTGAAAGTTGTGGTACGTTCCAGTTCTCCCAGGTAAGCGTTCATATTTAGGTACAGATAAAGTTCGAGTACTTCTTTTACATCACTCTGTATATATATGGTAGCTTTTTCGGGGTCTATGCCGCATGCCAGATACTCGGCAAGTATGGTGCGGGCACTATTAACGATATGCTCAGGTTTGGGGCGGGTAGTCAGCGAGTGCCAGTCTGCAATAAAGAAATAACAATTATATTCGTTCTGCATTTGCACAAAACTTTTCACTGCTCCAAAATAATTTCCTAAATGCAGGTTGCCCGTTGGGCGTATTCCACTCACTACAGTTTCCATAATAAATAAATGTCTTTAAATTCCGCGCAAAATTACACAAAATAGATGGGATATACGAATAAAACTGAAGGAATGAAAGGTAAGATCCTAAAACTAAGTAACTTTTCATAATTAAGCAGCACTATGCGCATAGTTAATTCTCAATCCTC
>DAMCMT010000049.1:0-33010 GCA_032108265.1 Bacteroides sp. | reverse complement strand
CAGAAAGTTAGGGCGAAAACAGCTTGACTCTTGGAAAAACCGAGGAAAACAGGAAGGAGGTAAAGGAGATGAGTTGACGATGCCGCATGGATTCTACTTTACCTCACTCTTTACCTCCTTTACCTCACTCTTTACCTCACTCCCTATATATTCCTAAAGAAATATAAAGAACCACCATTTTAACAGTTACGTTCTTCCTAATTTTGTATTTTAGCGCGGATTTAATTAAACAAACCTTTTACCATAGACACAGATATAACTAATTATGGAGAGAGAGAAACTTTACACAGGCGGCCAAACCTTTTGGTTGATTGCCCTGAGATGCCTCATCGGATGGCACTTTTTGTATGAGGGTGTTACCAAGTTATTCAACAGCAGTTGGACTGCCTACCCCTATTTGATGGACTCACAAGGATTTATGGCCGAAACTTTTTATTCGATGGCCGAAAACCCTGTTATGCTCGACATTATAAATTATGCTAACATGATTGGCCTTACACTTATTGGCCTCGGACTTATCATGGGATGCTTCTTCCGGCTGTCAATCATCGGCGCTATTGCATTTATGGTTATGTTTTACCTCTCGCACCCGCCCTTTATCGGTGCCGAATACATGATGCCCAGCGAGGGCTCATACCTATGGATAGACAAGAACCTTATCGAGATAGGTGCTTTAATGGTACTTTTCTACTTCCCGACATCCCATATTTACGGAATCGACAGACTTATTTTTAAATGGAAAATTAAGAATTGAAAATTGAAAATTACCATGCGGCTAAATCCGTAAAATCTGATTTTTCAATTCACAACTTCCAATTTTCCATTTTCAATTTTCCATTTTCAATTTAATAATTATGATACCTGAAGATAAAAATATAAACAACCCACAAAATAACGAGAGCAAGAAAAAACCTGCCGAGGAGAATGCCCGCCCAAAATCGCCAAGCAAACGTGATGCACTGAAAGCATTGGTAACCCTGCCGGTTGTAGGAGCCCTTGCTTACGGAGCATATAAGAAACGTAAATTCGACCTTGCCCTACGCGATAACAGCGATGTATTCAGCCTGAGTGGCGAAAGCCTCTCTATCGCACCTTTGAAAGCAGGCGGAGAAAAGGTACGAATCGGTATTATCGGCTGCGGTATCCGTGGCAAACAACTTTTGGAGGGCTTAGGACTAGCTACGCCCGAAAGCCTGCAATCACTTATCGATGCCGCAAAAGCTGATAAAAAGGATACCCGCTACAAAGACTTTGTTGAACAGGAAGACCTCAACATCGAACTACGGGGCGTATGCGATATATTCGACACCTTTGCCGAACAAGGCATAGCCGCCGGAGCCAACATATACCGCCAGGGCGTAGGCGGCAAAATGGGTCCCGCGCCCAAACGCTACCGCAATTACAAAGAAATGCTGGCGGCGGATGATATCGACGCCATCGTTATCGCATCCCCCGACCACTGGCATGGCACCATGGCTATGGACGCCGCCAAAGCAGGTAAACACGTCTATCTGGAAAAACCAATGACGTGGACGGTACCCGAAACATACATGGTTCGCGACGTTATCAAAGCCAGTGGCGTTGTTTTCCAACTCGGTCACCAAGGCCGTCAGGTAGACAGTTACCACAAAGCCAAAGAAATTATTGATAAGGGTTTGCTCGGTCATATATCGCTCATTGAGATGACCACCAACCGTAACGACCCTAACGGTGCATGGGTTTATACTATCGACCCCACTGCCAATCCTAACACCATCGACTGGAAACAGTTTGAGGGCAACGAAGACCGCATCGCCGAATACATGGAATATATGTCGAAAAACAACCTGATGCGTTACGTAGGCCCCGACGAAAGAAACAAGTTCAGCCTTGAACGTTTCTTCCGCTGGCGTTGTTGGTGGGATTACAGTACCGGACTCAGCGGCGACCTCCTTACCCACGAATACGATGCGGTAAACCAGCTTATGAACGTAGGCATACCACACTCGGCCACCTCGTCGGGCGGTGTGTACTTCTTTAAAGACGGACGTACGGTACCCGATGTACTGCAAACCACATTCGAATTCCCCGATAAAAACATGACTTTGCTGTACAGTGCCACCCAGGCCAACCAGCGCAACCGCGGTAAGGTAATCATGGGACACGACGCATCCATGGAAGTTAGCGATACACTGACGGTAAAAATCGACCCGTCATCTACCCGCTACAAAGAGAAAATCGACGCGGGAATTATCAAACCTGATGTTCCGTTCTATACCTATGTACCCGGACAAAGTGATGTCGACAGCTTTACATCGGCCACTGCCCTGTATTTCGCACAACGCGGACTGTTGTACGCTTACCTGGGCGGAAAACGTTATAATACTACATTCTTACATATGCGCGAGTGGGTTGAATGCATCCGCGACCGCAACCTGAAACCATCCTGCGGTATCGATGCCGCATTCCAGGAAGCCATTGCTGCACACATGGGAACCCGTGCTTATCTCGAAGGACGTACAATGTACTGGGATACGGATAAAGAAGAGATTGTAAGAAGTTAAAAAGAAACTTTCATATTTATCAGAACACCTAGGTCTTCGCATCAGGAACACCTAGGTGTTCGTTGTGTGAAGACCTAGGTGTTCCCGGTGCGTAGATGCGCATGTTCGCAAATGTTTGCTTATTGCATAACAATCATACCACTATTTCCTTCCTGATTAACACAACTACCTGTTAAGCATTTTTCTACCTGATTACAGAACTAAATACGGGTTCTATTGTTAATGATTTCATAATACAAGAAATTATTATAAATTTTTAATTAGGTATAATTATGTCACAATTTTATGATTCACTCAAAAGCCTGGTACGTCCCGGCATGGTGACCAGTGCTTCCAGGGTACTGGATGAGAAAGAAGCAAATATCTCTACAGCTATTTCTTCCATCTTTGCCAGTTTACTGGGAGTAATGTCGAAAGACGGAAATACACCCCAGATCCGCAATATTCTGGACGAGGCTGGTAACCTGAATATACTAAGTAATGTTGAACCGCTTTGCGAAGAAAAACCTGATGAAAACCAAAGAAGGTTGGGCGATGCATTCCTCCAACAACTTCTTGGCGACCGTGCGGCCTCTTTTACCGCACCTATTGCTAAACACGCTGGTATTTCAAAACCGGCCACTAACCGGTTAATTGCAATGTTGGCTCCTATTTTTGTAGGTTATTTCGGTCGTAAATTAGTAAATGATGGCTGGAGTATGCAAAAAATCCAGAACGAGATTAAAAACCAGAAGAACAGCTTCATTGCCATGGTTCCGGATGACCTCGCAAATACTTTTGGTCTGAGCAAAGCTATCACAAGCGGAAGCGAACCGGCTAAAAAAGAAAAGAAAAACGGCTGGATTATGTGGGTTATCATTATACTTCTGCTTTTATTAGTACTTTTCTTGTGGCGTTCTTGCAGAAATAACAATGATACAACTGCATATTACTCTACTGGTGTTACCGATACACTGCGCAATGCAGACAGAAACAGAGCAAGTACAGAGCGTGCCGCTGCATACAGCGACCCTTCAATGATGGGTACAAGCGCTATCAGTCGCGCCGATTCTGCTAATATGGGACTCAATACCCGCGAAATGCATAGTTTACGTCTTGCCGATGGTACAACCATTCAGGTTTACAGAGATGGTACTGAGCAAGAAATTGTAAAATTCCTCGAATCAGATGATTACAAAAATGCTGATGATAAAAAACTACAGAATAAATGGTTTGAGTTTGATAACATTGCATTCGAATTTGGTAGTGGAACAGAACTGAAAAGTGGTTCGAGACAACAATTGAATAATATTGTTTCTATACTTAAAAGTCATCCTGATGTAAAAGTAAGAATTGCAACTTTTGCCGATAAAAGAGGTACCGAAGCCGCTAATATGGAAGTATCCAAAGAAAGAGCACGTACCATTGAAAGAATGCTCGACCAGGCTGGTGTAGGCTCACAGGTAGTTACAGCTGAAGGTTATGGCGACGAATATGCTACGCATAGTGCCAATGCCCCCGAAAGTCAGCGTGCCGAAGACCGCGACCTTGCATTACGTTTTGTGAAAATGTAATAGGTGCAATCTTTTAATAGAATATCGTTGGAGGACTTGCCGGGGAGAATCCGGGCAAGTCCTTTTTTATTTATTCTTCTCTTTCAAAGTTATCTCCATCCCAGGTACCCACTATGATTCCACCATCATATTGAAGGAAAATACCTTTACCCGACCTTTTGTCTTCATCCCAATTGCCATACCATGCATCGCCATTTGCCCAGATGTGGATACCCTGACCATGCTTCATTTCCCGTTTATCTTTTTTCAGAACTTCACCGATGTAAGCGGCGCCATTACTGTATTCAATCCGGCCAAATGTTTTGTCTTTACTATTATCTTTGGAAGGGTATTTCTCGATGGGAGCATCGTTAGCGAATTCGCCTGTATAGATTAAATCACCCGATTTATTGAAACAGTATCCCATGCCGTTCTTTTGGTCGTTGGAGAAATTACCAACAAAGTATGTGCTCTTCTTGCAATTGGGCACCAATACGTCGTCGTTACAAATATAGATTCCAGTACCTTTTTTATATCCATTTTGCCATTCGCCTACATAGACATAATTATCCTCTCTTGCAATACCAAGTCCGTTTTGCCGCTGACTAGACAAGCTTCCTTGATAAGGCATCCAGTCGTACATTATGGTTACATGGTCGAATACTTTATGCAGGGCGTTCCTCCACTTATTTTTTGAAACAGATACGGTTCCCTGCGCTTGAGATAACCGGATATTTACTTCTTTATCGTCTGCAACAACAATCAGTGTATCTATTCGCGGAATATCCGTATTTGTTTTATACTGTAAAGAGAATGTTTTTTCTTCAATCCGGTTGTTATCACACCACTTAGGCAGATTCTTCAGCCTCCACACGTTGGCATCGGTATCCACATTAAAGTCGATGTTTCCTCCTGCTGCATCAAGATTAAGGTATAGCCCTTTCTCATTGTTTACTGTCAGATAAGTTGCTTCGTGAGGCTTTTTCAGGAGATTTACTGAGGATTGATATATATTCTGGTTGTTATACCAGAGTTCCAGTTTCCATATTCCGGGATAATACATTCTTTGTGAGTCGTCTCCCCAACTTAGTATATCAATGAATTGGTTGATTTGGCCTCCGTAAATTTCTTTGTTCATTTCCAGGGTGTATCCGCTGGGTGATGTTTCATTTGACAGTAGTTCGCCTTGTGGACTTATTAGTTTTATTTGAAGTACTACCTTTTTATCATCCCAGTTTATAGCCGAGTTATAATATAGACGTGCAGCCAGGAACTTGATATCGGAAGCGTACAGGTCGGAACTGAAAGGATGAATAATATCCGTATTGTCTAATTCGAGACTGTTGTTTTTGGCATTGGCAAACTCAATTCCCCGGATATTCATGTATGCGGTTTTAGCCGCTTCTTCTTCTTGTACTTTTCTCCATTCTTTTAGCTTTTGGTCTTCTTCGGCTATTTGGATGCTATCGGAAGCAGTACCTCCAGGTAGCAGTTTCTTGGCGTCTACGCTTTTTTCAATCCAATCACTTAAATTCTTTTGGCCTTTTTCATCAAAAAAATCCTTAGCAGCATCAAACTGTTCTATAGCTTCATCATATTTTTTCTGTTCAAATAAGGCTACTCCTTTTTCTTTAGCCTCTTCACCAACAGCTTTTTCTTCTCTACATTTTTTAATCCAGTCGCTTAGTTCTTTTTGGTCTTTTTTATCAAGATACACACTGGCAGCATTGAACTGCCTGATAGCTTCATCATATTTTTTCTGCTCGAATAAAGAAATACCTCTTCTTTTAGCTCCTTCGCCAGCAGCTACTTTTGCATCTTTGCATTTTTTAATCTGCGCACTCAAATCGTTTGGAGTTTTCTTGTCGGGGCATGCTTCGGCTGCTTCGAACTGCTTAATGGCGTCATCGTATTTTTTCTGCTCAAACAAAGAAATACCGCGCGCTCTGGTAGATTCAAAACAATCAATGCCTTGCGCGCCGGCTACACCAACAAATAGGGTTTGAATAATAATGAGTAATAATAATCTATATTTCATGTTGTATATATTATTTTATTCGATTCTATCTTCTGATTTCATTATACATACTTCTAACGGCAGCATCTTCTTTTAATTTTAATACATCTTCGCAGAGTTGGAGAGCCATGTCTCTATTGCCAGCGGCATATTGGGCTTCAGCAGCAGGAATCCAACTCTTGATGATGCGCTCCTTCTCCGAATTTAGTTTCGATGTTCTTGCAGCCGATTGATTGTATATACCAGGGGCTTCAATACTGTATTTCTCTTCCATGGATACAATACTGTCGAGAGTGACTTGAGCCTCCAACAGTGGGTCTACGTATCCCATTCTTATTTCGGTACCAATTTGTTTGTCGAATAGGTTTACAAACTCGTTGTACCGGGGTTGGTTAATCTCAGCATCGGATGGAAGCTGTGTCTTATAATAAAAACCTCCACCTACACCGGCAGCAACCAGTAAAAGAATAATCAATGTGATTAATACAACTTTCGAACTTCTCTTTTTGGGAGGTACAATGTTACTCTTTTCTCCCGGTGTGTTTACATGGAGTGGTTGAGAATTTCTGCCATCAGCCGAACGGTAAGTGCTCGGTTTGCGGTGCATCTCTTCTTTGTCTTCTCCATTCCATATGGGTAAGCTTCTTCCTTCCCCCCAGGCTTCCAGTGCTTCTGAGGCGTATTGATGAAGGAAACTTGCTGTCGGCCGATCCCAGGTATTTTCGGCCAGACAGGCGCGCATTAGCTTATTTAATTCATGGGAATATGCATCGGATAAGACCGGTATTTCGGCGCCGCTTTTCTGCATGCCTCCCCCTATTCCACAGAAAGGGAGTTCGCCCATGATTAGTTCGTAGAGGGTAGCGCCCAGTGACCAGATGTCACTTGCTTTGATGGGAACCGGATCGGAAGTAAAACGCTCAGGTCCCATATAAGCTGTTGTTCCAGCCGAGGTGGTGCGAGAGGAATTCCGTCGTAGGGTACTCCGGATTCTTTTGCTGATTCCAAAGTCTGTAATAACAAAGTTAAAGTCTTTATCAATTAGTACATTTTCGGGTTTTATGTCCTGATGAACGATAGGAGGTTCCTGCTCATGAAGATAAGCAAGTCCGGCGGTAACATCGCGAATGAACTTCCATACCATTTCCTCGGAAATGTTGCCGACAAAAGCAAAAGCCGATCCATTGGGGCAATAGGGCATCACCAGATAAGGTCTCTTCTCGCCTCCTTCCTGGGCTACATCGAAATGAAAAGCATGTAGTAGATTAACATGCCGAAGTTCAAAGGTTGTTTTAAATTCTTCTTTGAATTCATCGATTCCCTTGGCATCCAAGGCAATGTATATTTTGACTGCAACTTCTATTTCGAGTGTCTGATCTTCTGCCAACCAGACTTCTCCAAAACTCCCACTGCCTTTCAACACTTTCAACAGATAGCGGTTATCAAAAAGTGTATTTTGCTCTCTTTCCATATTATTTGTTCTTACCTAGCAGATTCTGACATGTTTTCATATCCAAAGATATTTCATTTTGGCTGCATTGCCAATAAATTCTTCTAATATTTTTATTCAGGATTAAACGGTTCCGCCGTTTCTGTATAATTAGTTGTTGCCGTCTCTGGCCAGAATTCTTTCTTAATTTCGATTAGCTTTTCCCTGTATACGTACCCAATTCCTATAATTGACAAGATAAGCAGAAGTAGAATTATCACCCATATCTTACGTTTTTTCTTCTTTTTGTGATGAAAAGGCCTTCCATCGCAGGTACTTTGAATTTCAACTTTTTTGCCGTCTTTCTCCTCTAAATGATTTTCTGTTGGTATCGATAGAATCTCACATAATATAGTGGTCATGTTATCATACCATTCGGCCTCTTCGGCAGCCTTCCACAATGCCTGTTGGCATTGAAACATAGAAGCGCTGTGCTGACTGATGATTTCTTCAATTTCTTCGTCCCGGACTACTCCGCACAGACCATCGCTGCAAAACAGGAAAATATCTTTTTCGTTAACTTTCCGGGAAACAGAGTCGGGTTTTACTTTTTTATTAAAATCTCCCAAACTGCGGGTTATTATATTTCCGTCGGGATGATCAAAGGCATATTCGGGGAGAAGCAAGCCTTTGTCAACCAATTCCTGTACATACGAATGGTCATGTGATAGTTGCTCCAGTCCGCTGATTGGGCTGTAACGATATGCGCGGCTATCGCCCACCCAAGCTATGGTAATTGTATCGTTTACCAACCACCCCATAACAATGGTGCTGCCCATTCCTTCGCATTCAACATTGTTTTTACTGGCTACTTTAATTCTGTTATCGGCAGCAATGATTACTTTTTCGAGATATCTTCTTCTGGAAGCTTCCGTTTCCATAATACCTTCCGTCAATAACTCAATCAAGAAATGCTCCTTGACAGTTTCGATAACAATACTTGAAGCAATTTCTCCGGCTTTCATTCCTCCCATTCCATCAGCCACTACCATGAGTACCCCTTTTCCCGATAGCTCAGTTTCTTTATCGGTAACGAAATTTCCAAGTGAAGTTCCGGAAAGACTATCGTCAACAAGATAATTATCTTCGTTTTTTCCACTACTCTTTCCTGCGGCATCACAATAGGCAGAAAGACGGAAAGTCATTTGTTTCATTGCGTATCACTTTTTATTAAATAACTATTTGCAATAAAGAAAAATACACGACGTGTATAATCCTTATTGCAAATAGTAGGATGGAGATTACTATCTATAATTTAACCTTATCTGATTGCCGATATGGGAACTACATATCCCATTGACCGTCCAACCCGGGCCGAAACGAGTCCGACAACCACCAAGTTGCGGGTTGCCGGATCCAGGTAGAATACCGGTCCGCCCGAACTTCCGTTTTCAAAGATGGAGTTATTTGTAAGAATAGTGCCGACTTCACTTAATCCGGTGGTTGAAACGGAACTACTACTATATATAGGGTTGATTCGGTTGGTGGAGCTTGCACCGTGTCCCAATGGGAATCCCAAGACATATAGCTCTGTTTTGGTTTCCAGATTATTGGATTTCGACGAATCGAATTTCAAACCTCCTCTTTTGTCTGTTTTGAAATAGGCCCAATTCGATGCATCATTGTTAGTAACTACAATCTTAGTTCCCCGGTCGTTCTTGATTACTGTATCGTATGTTTTGTTAAAGTCAAAACGTTCATTCGTAAACGTCAGATGTGCACCTGTACTTGAGAAGGCTTCGAAGTGTACAACGATTTTTCGTCCGTTGTAAGCTGCCCTGTTCAAATCCCGCATGTTTTCTTCGATGATACCTTTGCTGGCAATGTAATACCAAGGTTCAATCACATCTCTGGATGTAACAAAACGTCCGTCTTCCAGCAGGAATCCTGCGCCTGTCCATCCCTTATCTATCACTTTAACCTCCTGACCCGGAATGGTAATTTCTACTTTTTTAGCTACTATGTAGTATACATCTGGAAAAGTGGCTTCAATTAACTTTGCATAGTCGGGTGGGATATTCTGTTCTCTGGTAGTCTCTATTTCATCTACTAGACCGTCTATTTTTTTAGCACTTTCTTGGTCGCCAAGAATTTTCCATGCAGTAAGTCCACCTATGGCCAGAATCAGAATGACAGCCAGCAGTGTAACAGCCATTTTATAGGGTCTCAATGCTTGGTCACGAAACAGATTCAAACGTGCAGTCATTCCTATGCTTTTTACCAGCCCTTTATCTCCTTGTGGAAGTATGAAACCTAATTTTGGCCCGTTGGTCGAGAGTTGTATTTCATCTCCGTTTTGCAAAAACCATTCTCCTTCCACAGCACGTCCATTCAGGAATGTAGGATTTGTTGCCGACAGCTGCATCAGTTTCCAATTCTCTCCATCTCGTACAATTGCTGCATGCTTGCGGCTTACTGTCGAGAATGACTCATCGTACCTGACTTGCGCTTTCGGATCGCGTCCTATTTCAATCTGGTCGACAATAATACGCTGGGTATCTCCTGCCGCATGGTATTGACTGGATGTTTTATGTTCCAGAATGTAATAACGTTTACCACCACCTCCAAAAACGGAACCCATGCCGGATCCTACCGATCCGCCCAATGTTCGCTTGTAATTCTGTGTTGCCTGAGCCATAATACCAAATTTTAAATTGTTTTACTATATAAATAACTAATTAATATCCTTCTACTCTCAATTTCACTTCTCCAATCGAAATAATGTCTCCGGGAGCGATTGTCATGCCTTGAATACTAACCTCGGTGGCGTTCACATATGTTCCGTTTAAAGAGGTACTCCATTTGGTTGGTGAATCTTTGTCCCACTCTCCATCTCTTATATGCCATTCCCGCGTCTGGGGATTCCATTCCAGTGTGCAATGTTTTCTTGATATATAATACTTATCATTATTCTCTTTAATAGATATTGTATTGGGGATTTCACTGTTTTCTCTTCCAATGGTAATAACCCTGCTATTGTTTTTTAGAAGATTATTTAGGTAATATGCCTTCCCATAATCTACCCCTTGCATAATACGTAGTAACATACCGTTCTTTATCTCCATCTGCGGACGACTCGCCCCGGACGAGCTTTTATACTCCTTAACTTTACTTTCCGAAACCTGCTGAGGCATGTATTCCAATACTTTATCTATGGATTGAAAACGTTTCTTGAAATCCGGAACCAGGCATCCCCGAATCACTTCTTTCCAAACAGTTCCATTCTCGACACGGCTCAACTCGTTCTCGTTCCAGTTACCTTCTTTGCCGTTTTTAATATATAATATGAGGTCGTTTTCACTTTCCAGTTTGCCGAAAGGCAGGTTTCCTGTAAGCATTTGGTAAATCAATACTCCAAAAGAAAAGATATCAGTTGTAGGAAGCACCGTGGCATCTCTTTTGGGATTTACCTGTTCGGGAGGCATATATCCGTATGTTCCAAATATTTGTTTGGGTTTTCCCAGAAAACCTCTTTCTGTCATCCGCTTATTTTGGTCTCCCGAGATTCCAAAATCGGTAAGCACGGCAGAGTTATCTTGTTTAACCAGGACATTTTCCGGTTTCAAATCGCGGTGAATTTTACCGTTAGTGTGTAGGTCGCGCAGGCCGTAAAGGATTTGTCGGCCTATTCCTACCCAATCTACCTTTTGCTTTTTTGAAAGCTGAACAATGTCGCCATTCTCGCAATATTCCATCAATATATATGGATTCCCTTTTGCAAAGCCATAGGCATAAGACTGAACCAAATATTTACTGGCGATTTTCCCGGTTTCGTATTCCATCTTAAATCTTTCCACCAGGAGTTTTCGCTCGGGTGGATGAACTTCCCACAGTTTCAGCAGTTTGAGGGCATAAGTTTTCTGCAAGTTATCTTTTACTCTGTAAACAACTCCAAATGTTCCTTCCCCTAATATCTTATCTACGATGTATTTACTGTCAATACAATCCCCTTTACCAAAATTGCATCGATCAGGAATGTAATTTGACATGAAACTTATGCTTTAAATTCAAATTTTCTGTTACCCAAAATAACAATATCACCTGTTTCAAGCATTGTTTTTTTACCTGCATACACGAATGTAGTCTTTTGTGTACTTTTATCCTGGATGTACCATTTACCATCTTCGCAGCTAAGTTCAGCCTGCTCCAAAGAAGTTATATTGAAATTGTCGGGTTCCGTATTATCTCTGTTTAAGGTAATCTTTTCGCCTGAATATTCGATGGGGAGTTCTTCTATTTGTTCGTCCTCCCAGGCAACAGGTGTTAAGGTACAGATTGGTTTCCGTGCTGGTGTAGCCCACGGATTTATAGTTTGTTGTCTGACAGGGTGACCGCATTCCGGGCAAAAGCGCACATTGGATGGAATTTGGTTGGCACACTGTTTACATTTCTTTGTAGCTGTGTTTTTTGTATTTTTCGGTATTTCTGATTTGGGGGTTTCTTTTGGTTGAGGATGAGAATGAACCAAGTCATTGCCACACATTGGACAATTACTACTGGAACTGCTTACAAGGTATTCACAATTTGGACATACTTTTGCAGATTCCTCCCTGTCTACGTTTATTGTATTTTTTGTAATAAGCGGTTCGGGCTCGCCTTCTCTGCGGGTTCTTTTTGCTTCTTCAACTGACGAATTGTGACGTGAAGTTTTCTGAGAGTTATTCTCCCTCGGAACGGCATTCATGGATGCCGAATCAGTGTTACTGTTTTCAGTGACAGGATTGCTTGTTCCTATTAATGGTGCATTGCATTTTTCACATTTATTATTTTCATCCTGATTGTCCCAGCCGCAATTTCTGCATCTCATATTTCACTTTATTTGATGTAAGTTAATTGTGATATTTTCACAGAGTGTTGAAATAATGCGAAAATATGAAAAAAAAATTAATCGCCAAACTAATAGCTTCCTTTTGTTAAATCAGTCGTTATTTTTTTCATGTATTTAATGAAAATCATCAATAAATGGTAGATATTATTTCTCATATTATAGTTCTATAAGACTACACCATATCTTTGATCTATTAAGCTAGGTAGAGAAAGGCATCAGGCTGAGTAGCTATACTATATCCGATACGTATCTTGTATATTTTTTACCTTATTGGATTGATAAAGTCTAATTACGTTATTTGAAGCGGAGAACATATTGTACTGATATCTTGTATAAATTCACCTATCAAATCCTTTTTTTGTATATTTGTAAATACATTTCCCCTGTCACCACAATCTTGCCGAGTAGTCTACCAACAATGAATAAACTATTCAAAAAGTAGGTACATCGAGATGAGAGGGGGGGGAAGTTATATTAGCTCTAATTAATAAATATATTACTGATGGATAGAATTAAGAATAAGGTTTGCCTCGTAACCGGCGGTGCCAATGGCATTGGCGAATCCATCGTCAGGTCTTTTCATAAAGAAGGCGCCCGGGTAGCATTTTGTGATACCGATAAAGATAATGGCGAGAAACTATCCCGAGAACTTACTGGAACTTTGTTTTTCCAAACAGATATCAGCGATGAAGAAGCATTACTGCAAACTATGCAGAATATATATAATGAATATGGGGATATCGACATTCTCATCAATAACGCCGGTATCAGTAAATTCTCCCCGCTAACCGAAACCGGTATCGATGAATTCGACAACATTATCCGTATCAATCTTCGCCCTGCATTTATAACCTCGCGCGAAATGGCTATTCGCCGCAACACGGAAGAGGGGAAAAAGAAATACGGCCGTATCATCAATATGTCGTCCACCCGTTATCTGCAAAGTGAACCGGGCACGGAGGGATATTCTGCTTCTAAAGGTGGAATTACTTCCATAACCCACGCACTGGCCATATCGCTATCCGAATACAATATTACAGTAAACTGTATCAGCCCCGGATGGATAGATACCGGACATTACGGCGAATTATCCGCCGAAGACCACCGGCAACATCCCTCAGGAAGAGTAGGTGTGCCGGAAGATATTGCCCGTGTATGCCTCTTCCTCGCTATGCCCGAAAATGATTTTATCAATGGGCAAAATATCGTGGTTGATGGAGGAATGACGAAGAAGATGATATATATTTAATACTGTAATAGCTTTATTAACTGAAATGTTGCACAATAAAAAATCCGCGTGGTTATCTCCTTGATACCACGCGGATTATTATATTAAGGTCGATTTAGTTTCGAATCATTGGGTTATCATTGTGCTACATCCCACCAAACTCTGGAAGTCATGGTATCACCATTATTCAAGTTGGCAACGGCCGCGTTGTAATTCGCTGAATTATTCTGCGATTCGCTCGATGGATAAGTAAAGCGACGTGGAATAGTTCCGTTAGTTGCTGTATTGGGATAACCTTTATCTACCGGAGTAATTACAGGATAGCCCGAACGGCGCCAGTTGGCAAATGTTTCGTACTCATCGCAGAAAGTAGTGATGTAATACTGGGTATTAATCATTTCCAATGCGCGGCTTTCATCGAATGGGTTGGCAGCCAGATAAGCATTTACAGCATCCGTAGTTAAGTATTGACTATACAGGCTTGCTCCGTTTTGATAGAATGCGAATTGCCTCATCGCTGCCCGAACGCCTTGTTCATAATATTGTGCTGCTGTTCCCGTTTCTGATGTTCCACTTAACCATCCACGGTGTGCGGCTTCGGCAAGTAATAACATATTTTCGGCTACGGTTACTATCATGGTTGGCGATTGAGGGTCGGCATAAGTGTATCTGTTGGGGGTTGAATATACACTTCGGAAGTTATCGCCGGGATAGCCCGGTGCACCGGACAAGTCAAAACCTCCACCTTGTCTGTCATATCCTACAGGCATACCTCTCTGTATTTCAGGGTTGGCATCACCTCTTTGATAACCAGGCTGGTCGTATTTAATTTTAGGAGTTTCGACCACTGTACCCACTAAACCCAACCGGGGGTCGTTGGTGTTCTTGAGCATATCAACGAAGAATTCACTTAAAAAGAATGCGTTCGCATCCTCGCGTGAGTATATTTTTCCGTAAGGCTCGGCCGAGTCGTCAGTAACCTGAGCAGTGGAACGGTTCACCATGGCAATATCGGCATCTTCCTTAATGATTCCGTTATTTACGGCAACCTTTACCCATTCTTCCGCACGAGCCGGATTAACTTTGCTTAAACGCATGGCTATCCTAAGGATAAGAGAGTTGGCAAACTTCTTCCATCTTTCCACATTTCCATTGAAATACAAATCAGCACCTCCCAGTCGTGAACCTGCTGATACGTTAATAGCCGCCTGTGCTTCGTTGAGTTCTTTCAACAAATCGTTATAAATATCTTCCTGACGGTCGTATTTAGGATAGAATATTCCCTCTTGCGGTCGTCCTGCTTCAAAGTAAGGAATATCACCATACAAGTCGGTCATCCGGTGGAACATATATGCTTTCATAATCCGGGCTAGTTGATAGTCATTGGCAAATAACTCTTCATCTTCCCAGTTTCTCAGAATATCAACCACATCACGAATGGCTCCACGGTCGCCTGAATACAGGGCATCCCAGAATGCAGCGTTGTAACCCTCGCTATATGTATAGAATACTGAACCCCATTGAATGCTGGTAACATGCTGCATCATAGTAGCACTGTATATAATGCCATTACGCCATACATCCCAGTCTGAGCCCAAAGCCTGTACTTGTACCCCGCTGAACATGAGCGTATAGTCCATGTTATTCTCGTTCATGTGTTCCGGGTCAATGTTCGTATCTCCGAAATCGCTGCAACTGGTAATGGTTCCCATTAAACCAAGGGCAACAAATGTAATATATAAGAATATCTTTTTCATAATTACTCTGTTCTGTTTAGATTAGAATTTAACATTCACATTGAAACCAATACTTCTGGTTGCCGGATAACCATTAAGCTCAAGTCCCTGACCGTTTGAGTTGTTATAAGCAGACTCCGGGTCAATATTATCCGTATGTTTCATGATTGTCCATAAGTTACGGGCTACCAGTGAAATATTTAAACCTTTCACTACCCGCAGGCTTCTTAACATAGAAGGTTGGAAATTATATCCCAATGAAAGCTCACGAAGTTTTATGAAGCTTGCGTCATAGATAAACTCTTCACCGATATTTTTTTCTACAGTTCCTTGCCAGTATTCCTGTGCAGTGACCTCTACATTGTTGGCAACATAACCGCCATTGCCATCAGACATTACACCATTTCCGACAATCTTGCCTACCGGATCGTTTTCGCGACCTTCCACAGTTTTCTTATGTAAACCATTCGATACAAGGCTCAGGTTAGTACCCGAGAAAAGTTTTGCTCCAAATTTGAAGTCGACAAGGAATGCCAGTACGAAGTTTTTATAAGAGAACTGGTTGTTCCAACCACCGGTTACTTTATAAACGCCGTTGCCCAGTGATGACAGCGTACTTTCAGGTACAGGAATACCATCTTTATAAACAATCTGCCCGTTATGACGCAGGTATTTATATCCCACGAGTTCGCCATAAGAGCTTCCTACAATATTCTGAACAGAAACGTTACCACTACGTGATGAAGCGCCATCAATGGAAAGTCTGTCAACTCCTTCACCCAGGTATTTTACTTCGCTATCGTTATAAGCAATGTTGAAAGTGGTATTCCATTCAAATGAACCGTGAACCGGAACAGCATTAACCATAAACTCGAAACCATTGTTCCTGATTTCTCCAACGTTCAGAATTCTACTATTAAAACCTGAGGTATTACTTGTAGATACTACTGCGATGTCGTCTTTGGTGTTTTTCACATAGTATGCCATATCAAAAGACAGACGGTTATTGAAAAATGCCAGGTTGAGACCGGCTTCGTATTCAGATATGCGTACAGGTTTTAAGTTCTGATTGGGGAAAGAACCCGAGTTTACGGTAGCAATATCCTGTTGTTGCAGCTTATAATTCACTATTTTGTAGGTAAGCATATTCTGGTAGGGTGATGTACCGTTGGAAGCCGAAGCATACGAAGCGCGCAGCTTACCGAAAGTAAACCAGTCGGGCGACTGGAAAGTATCGGTAAATACCCATGAAAGAGTTGCCGATGGATAGAAATAGCTATTATTATCGGGGTTCAATGTAGAGAACCAGTCGTTACGTCCGGTAAGGTTAAGGAATAATTGATTTTTCCAACCTAAATCAACTGTTCCGTAAATTGAGTTTACCTGATATTCTTTGTAGTCTTTTACAAAACGGTGGTCGCCAAGGTTATTCGATGACCACAATCCATCAGCAATAAACGGACGGCCTCCGTCTACTGTCCACTGTTTGGTTATGTTGCGCTGACGGTTTCCTCCGATTGTTGCACCTGCAGACCAGTCGCCAAATGTTTTATCAAAACCAATCAGGTAATTGAGGTTCATTTCAGAGAAAGTTTTGGAATATTCCGTCAACCAACCATTGGGGTCGGCGGCAGCACCTTTAGGTTGTACCTGTTTGAAATCCAGGTTATAACTATCGCGTGTTACAGCACCCTGGGCATACAACCAATCGGTAATATCGTACCGTAAGGTCATACCACCAGTAAGGCGGTTTTTATTGGTATCGTTGGTTTTTCTGTATTGCAGCCAGTAGGGGTTATTGAAATATTCATTGGTACCACCAATCATTTCATTACCGGTAGCATCGGTACCCCAATCACTGTTTTCTGATCCGCGTTCCAACCATCTTACATCGAATGAATTTGCACGATACAACAAAGAAGCGTTGGTATTACCATTACCATCTGAAAGGTTGGAACGGCCTTTAAAGCTTTCGAATACATAATTGGCATTTACCATCAATTTCAGCTTGCTGGTTATGTCGTATGTTGTATTCATGTTGATACCTTGCTGGCTGATTCCGGAATTAGGAAGAATACTCTTATCGTACATATTGGATATACCAAAACGATAAGTAATTTTATCGGATGCACCGCTAATCGCTACCGATGTGGCATTGTTAATACCTGTACGATAGAAATGATCCCAGTTATCAATATGAGAATAACGATACTCATTGCCAAGAAAGTTAATGGCAGTTCCACCATCCAAACGGTCACCCCAACTGGATGTTTCACTGGAGCGCGCAGCATCAATAGACATTGGTCTTTGACCTTGTTTACCCTGTCCGTATGTTTTCTGGAAGTCGCGGTAATCGTAGATAGTATTGAAAGTAAGGTTGTTATTAAATTCAATACTTACCCCCTCACCTTTACGTCCGGTTTTGGTGGTGATTAATATGGCTCCGTTACCACCCCGATATCCATAAAGTGCAGATGCAGCAGCACCTTTCAACACCTGAATGCTCGCGATATCGTCGGGGTTGATGTTGGATAGACCATCACCCATATCCATACCTCCCCAGGTTCCGGCCGAACCTAAGTTGGTATTATCAAACGGAACGCCATCTACAACATACAAAGGTTGGTTGTTACCTGTTAGTGAAGCATTACCACGAATTACAACGCGGCTACTACCTCCGGCTCCGGTTGCATTACCCGATACGCTTACCCCGGCAATTTTACCCGAAAGGGCATTTCCTAAGTTTACATCACGCGCCATGGTGAATTCTTCGCCACCAACTGATGTAGTAGAATAGCCTAAAGAACGCGATTGGCGTTTAATACCCAACGCTGTTACTACAACTTCGTCCAGAACCTGGGTGTCCGAACTAAGTACAATATTCAATGTTGTTTGATTTCCAACATTTACCTCCTGAGTTACATATCCGATAAAGGATACCTGAAGAACTGCGTCGGAAGGAACTCCCTCCAAACTAAAATTGCCATCAATATCTGTTATAGTACCAATAGATGTACCCTTTATGGCTACATTGGCACCAATAACAGTTTCGCCGGTATCATCTGTAACGACACCGGTAACACGTCTGTTTTGCTGTACAATTGACATTCCTGCTGATTGGTTTTCATCAACCGGTAATGCCCCGGCAGCATTCAAAGAAAAAGAAGTAAGGAGCAAACAAAATCCTGATGTTTTAACAAGTTCATTCAGGAAAATTTTCATAGTTTGATTCTTTTCCATTTTGCTAGGTTTAAATTAATTTAGAAAATATAAAACACAATATATTTATACAAATAGAATAGTGCATAAGTACCTGATAGAAAGAAACCTTAACCGTTAACACTCTAAATAATATGATTTTAAGACAATTCTCTCTCGGATGCAAAGATATAGAAATTTTAAATATGCATACACATTTTAGAAAAAAAGTAAAAATAAATATTATGAAATGTATACATGTTGTGTATAAATATATATATTAATAATGTTACATTATTTCTAATAATAACTTGATTAAGAAGAAGTTGTATTGTATGTAAGCAAATACTTACCGGTATTTATTATTTAACCTGAGACCACAAAAAACCGCATGAAGTTTTTCTTTCAGGCTAAAAAGAGTATATACTCTTACCCCAAAAGAGTACGTACTCTTATGCCACAAGAGTATATACTCTTATACCCTAAGAATAGGTACTCTTATACCCTAAGAGTACGTACTTTTACAGGCTAAAAGTATATACTTTCAGTCACAACTGATTATTTTGATAAAATCGTCCGGTTTTACTCAGTTTGGGATTCTTTTCCGGTATTAACAGATTTCCCTGCACTTTGCCATGACAGGAAACCTTTGTTCAGTTCGAACACCTTATATCCTTTCTCTGCCAGGATATCGGCTGCTTTTTTACTTCTCACCCCGCTTCGGCAGTAAAGGGCAACAGGTCTTTTTTTGTCTAGTAAGGAGTCGGCAAGTATAGCGAATTGATCGCTTTTTACATCGATGTTTATACTTTCAGGTATATGTCCGTCTTCGTACTCGGGTTCGGTACGGACATCCAGCCGCTGAATGTTTTCGTCCTGAATAATATCAGCGAATTCGTCGGCGGTCATCGATGTATATTTCCCCGTCTGGCTACAGGCAAACAGGGAGAAAAAAGAAAAGGCCATCGTTATAAATAGTTTAGTCATGTTGTAGTTTCATTTTTGAGTCGTAGCAATCAGGTAATTCTTTAACGGATTGGCATACATCAGCAAAAGCTTTTCGCGAAGGAAAGGTATGTCTTTATCGGGCAAAGTAATCTTAGCGAGTTGCCCGTCGATGTAATCTTCAAAACGTTTTTTATCAGCTATGCTATAATTTGGTTGTTGTTCTTCGGTTTTATTCAGTAAGTCGAGTGCCACATAATTGCCCGGATAAATGCGGTAACTCCGGTGAATGTGGTTATCCAACAGTTGCGCTATGGCGGTAAACAAAGTCGATTTGGATTGTGTGCGGTCTAGTTTCTGCAAATCATCATTCAGAAGTGTCGATGTTTGGAAGTGTACGCGGCCTTTATAACCAAACAGGCCGGTCTGCATATTCAAAAGGTCGTCTTTTTGTGTTTTCTTGTATCCGATAATATCTCTTTTCAACTGGAATTCCTGGGCTTTCAGATAATCGCAGGGATCATATTCGTAAGAGATAGCCAGCGGTGCTATGTTTAATTCGCAAAGGCGGTCAATTAAGTCACCTTCTCCACCCATGGTCAGCATTTTAAGTACACTTTCCTGGGTGCGGTCGTCCGAATCTTTTGCCCGTCCTTCGCGTTGGGCAATCCAGATTGATTGTTTTTTATCCCGGATGGTATGGTGCATATAGCGCGACATCCGGGCTGATGCTTCAAGCATCTGACGCATACTAAGCGCCCGTTGTACAACGAATGATTTATTGACGCGAACCAACTTTTTGATCCACGGATAAACGAACAGGTTATCTCCGATGGCTATTTCGACGGTATCCATACCTTCGTCATGCAATAAGATAGACAGAAAGCCGGAATCAAGTATAATATCCCGATGATTGGAAATATAAGTATAGGCTTCTGTTTTATCTTTTAAAGAAGAATGATCCATTGTAAGCCCGTCAGAGAATTTATTTGCAATATTCCAGAGTAGAGGATATGCCATTTGTATCTGAAAATCCTTCTTACAGGTGAAGCTACGAATTTTCTGCTTCAACATTTCGAGGGGAATATCAGGGAAAGCTGCAGAAATCACTTTCGTGAAACCGGGATCGGCTAGTAATTCTTCCAATACCGCTGGTACTTCATCATCGTAATAAGGACGAATGTCATCAAATTCAGTCATAACTTAAAACTCGTTTTCAATAATGTCGGCCATAACATCTTTAATATCCAGGTTTGCTGCACGCACCTGCTGGGGGATAAAGCTTGCCGGAGTCATTCCGGGAGCTGTGTTCACTTCAAGTAGATTAATCTTATTTCCTTCGGTTATTATATAATCTGCACGGATAAGACCCGAACAGCCCAGAATATCATAAATGGCAGAAGTCAACAACTGTATCCGTTCGGTTAATTCTTCCGATATGCGGGCAGGGGTAATTTCGTCAGATTGCCCGTTGTATTTAGCATCGAAATCGAAGAATTCATTGTTGGTTACCACTTCGGTAAGCGGAAGAATAACTTCTTTGTCGCTGGTTTTGTAACAGCCACAAGTTACTTCGGTTCCTTCCATAAAAGCCTCGACAACAACTTCGGGTGCTTCATTGAAAGCTTTTTCCAAGGCTGGTTGAATCTGTTCAACAGTCTTTACTTTGCTTATTCCAAAACTGGAGCCGCCCAGGTTGGGTTTAATAAAGCAAGGAAACCCTACTTTGTTAACGATTTCTTCGTCGAGGACTTCAAAACCTTCGCGTATCATCATGGATTCGGCTACGCGGACACCAAATCCTTTCAGGTATTGGTTACAGGCAAACTTATTGAATGTGAGCGCCGATGGTAATACATCGCAGCCCGAATAGGGTACTTGTATCATGTTGAAGTATCCCTGCAATAATCCATTTTCGCCCGGAGTACCGTGTATAGTGATATAGGCAAAATCGAATATTTTCTTTTCTCCGCCTTCGATGAAACTGAAATCATTGCGGTCAATCTTACTCATGGTACCATCGGGAAGCCTTACCTCCCAACGTAGTCCTTCCATTTCTACAATATATGTATCGTACTGTTCCCTGTCGATAAATGAATATATCCCTTCGGCGCTGCGAAGCGATACAACTATTTCGGAAGAGTCTCCTCCGGCTACAATGGCTATTTTGCGTTTCATTCTAATTCCCTGTTGCTTATATAACCTCTCCATTTTTCTAACAGCAAAGTCATGTCTTCCGGCAATGGGGTTGTAAAATCCATTTCTTCTCCGGTTACCGGGTGTTTAAAGCCCAGTGTCATAGCATGAAGAGCCTGCCGCGGACAAATATCGAAGCAATTGTTTACAAATTGTTTATACTTACTAAAATGGGTTCCTTTGAGAATTTCATGTCCTCCATACCGTTGGTCGTTGAAAAGAACATGACCGATGTGTTTCATATGCACCCGTATCTGATGGGTACGGCCTGTTTCCAGGATACATTCGACCAGTGTTACGTATCCGATGCGTTCCAATACCCGGTAGTGGGTTACGGCGTGTTTGCCGATTTCGGGATCGGAAAACACGGCCATTTGCATACGGTCTCTCGGGTTGCGGGCAATGTTGCCTACGATGGTACCTTCATCTTCTTCCACTATTCCCCAAACAAGGGCACGGTATCTGCGCCTGGTTGTTTTATTGTAGAATTGAAGGCCTAGGTTGGTTTTGGCATCGGGTGTTTTGGCTATTACCAAAAGGCCGGAAGTATCTTTATCTATGCGGTGAACCAATCCCACGTGCGGGTCGTTGGGGTCATAACCGGGATTATCCCGGAAGTGCCAGGCCAAAGCATTGACAAGTGTACCGGTGTAATTTCCATGTCCGGGGTGTACAACCAGTCCGGCAGGCTTATTTACGAGTAACAGATATTCATCTTCGTACACAATATCCAGCGGTATATCTTCCGGAATGATTTCGTTTTCGTACCGTGGCCTATCCATCATCACAGTAATTACATCGAGCGGTTTCACCTTGTAACTACTTTTCACGGGTTTGCCATTGGCCATTACAAATCCGGCTTCGGCGGCTTTTTGTATACGGTTCCGGGAGGCATTGACTATACGTTCGAACAGGTATTTATCAACCCTGACCATTGCCTGGCCTTTATCGACAACTACCCGAAAATGCTCGTATAAATCGGCAGATTCTCCCACCGGTTCAATGTCGTCAATATCGTTCTCTATGTCGTCCGGATATTCTTCAATCATGTATTTGGACTATGTTTGATTAATAAATGGAATCAGAACCACGATTCATCTTCGAGCACAAGGGCTTCGGGATCTATAGTCGAATCGTTTTCCAAATCATCGAACATATCTTCGCGGGTACCATCACCCACAACGAGTGTTAATGATGCACCGGTAGGTACTTTCTCGCCCGGAGCCAAGGTATTTCCTCTGTATTTAACACCGTATACCCAGTCTTTCTCGCCTATAATCAGTTCAGGCTCATTGAGTTTGAACCCGGAAGCGAGTATTCGGGCTTCGGCCTGACGACGCGAGCTGTTATCAGCCACATCGGGCACCACTTGCAGAGGAACGCTAAGGGTATTTATTGTAAGGTATATGGTTCTTCCTTTTTTAACCTTCTGCCCTGCCGGAGGGTTATGTTCCAGGATAATACCGGCCGGTTGCTCTCTTATATAAGTTGAGTCGGATATCACCATATGCAGGTCTTCATTACTAAAAAGTACATTTGCCTGGGTTACACTCATTCCTTTTGCATCGGGTACCACAACGGCTTCGCCATGCCGGGTGTATATATCCAGTGATTTCAATACAATGAATATTATCGCTACAGCAAGAATAATCATGGCAAGCAGATTGAGCCAGAAGAATTTATTTTTAAACGAAAAGAATTCTTTTATAGTCATAATTTTGAGTTTTGAGTTTTAAGTAATGAGTTCTGAGCAACGATGCCGCATGGTACTCATTACTCAAAACTCATTACTCAAAACTTTTAGAAGCAAAGATAGTATAAAAAAACAAAAGAAGTAAAGGTTAATTTTAAAAACCTTTACTTCTTTGTATTTCGTTAATAATAAGCGGTTAGCTTATTTTGTTCCGTTATATTCGTCTGAAACGGTTAATTTCTTTCTGCCTTTAGCACGACGGGATGCCAAAACTCTGCGACCGTTGGCTGAAGCCATTCTTTCACGGAAACCGTGTTTGTTCTTTCTCTTTCTGTTAGAGGGTTGGAATGTTCTTTTGCTCATTGCTGTATATTGTTTATGTTATTATTCTCGCAAATCGGGTTGCAAAAATAGATACTTTTTTTAAATAAACCAAGAGATAAGTCTTTTTTAGTCAAAAAGATATGGTGTTTTTAGCTATTTAGTTTATTTTTGCAAGCGCAAATAAGTTTTGAGTTGTGAGTTTTGAGTTATGAGTACCATGTGGTATCATAACCCAAAGTTCATAACTCGAAACTCAAAACTTATTACTCAAAACTCAAAACTCATTTATGGCTACTACATCAGACATTAAAAACGGAATGTGCATCGACCTTGACGGTCATTATTATTTTATCGTTGAATTTTTACATGTAAAACCCGGCAAAGGAGCTGCTTTCGTTCGCACTAAATTGAAAAGTGTTACAAACGGACGTACGATTGATAAAACTTTCAATGCAGGTGTTAAGATAGACGAAGTTCGCATCGAACGTCGCCCCTACCAATATCTTTATCAGGACGATATGGGTTATAACTTCATGAATCAGGAAACATTTGAGCAAATTCCTATTGAGAAAGATTTGATTACCGGTGTTGACTTCCTGAAAGAAGGTGAAGTTGTTGATGTTGTTGTTCATGCCGAATCTGAAACTGTTTTATTTGCAGAACTTCCCGTTAAAGTACAGTTACAAATTACTTATACAGAACCGGGATTGAAAGGTGATACCGCAACTAATGCCACTAAACCGGCAACCGTTGAAACCGGAGCAACTGTTCGCGTTCCTTTATTTATAAATGAAGGTGAAACAATTGAAATTGATACACGCAACGGCTCATACTTAAACCGCGTGAAAACTAATTAATTATGAATTTTGAATTTTGAATTTTGAATGACCGTGCGGTATATACATTGCCCATTCAAAATTCAAAATTCATAATTCAAAATTCCACCCATGTTCTACTCCGTTATCATTCCCGTATATAACCGTCCGGAAGAGGTTAATGAATTACTGCAAAGCCTTATCAGCCAGCAGTTCCGCCAGTTCGAGGTTATTATCGTGGAAGACGGTTCTTCCCTACCCTGCAAGGACATTGTCGACAAGTATACCGACACTCTTGATATCCAATATTTTTATAAAGATAATTCCGGCCCGGGACAGACACGCAATTACGGCGCAGCGCGTAGCAATGGCGATTATTTGATTTTTCTGGACTCGGACGTTATTGTCCCTTTCGGTTATTTTGAAGCGATAGAAGAAGAATTACAAAAACAAAAAGCCGATGCCTTTGGCGGCCCCGATAGGGCTCACACTTCTTTTACCGGCATACAGAAAGCTATTAATTATTCAATGACCTCGTTTTTCACAACAGGTGGTATTCGTGGAGGGAAAAAGAAAATGGATAAATTCTATCCACGTAGCTTTAATATGGGTATACGCCGTGAAGCATTCGAACACCTGAATGGTTTTTCGGAAATGAGATTTGGTGAAGATATCGATTTAAGTATCCGTATTTTTGGTGCAGGATATTCCTGCCGCCTGCTCCCTGATGCATGGGTTTACCATAAGAGGCGGACTGATTTTCGCAAGTTCTTCCGGCAGGTTTATAATTCGGGCATTGCACGTATAAACCTCTATAAGAAATACCCCGATTCACTTAAAATAGTTCATCTTTTGCCGGCAGCCTTTACTGTTGGATTTGCAGTATTGGTAATTTCCGGATTATTTTCGCCCTGGTTTTTATTTCCGTTGGCAATCTATTTCCTTGTTATATTTCTGGATTCGTCCATTCAAAATAAGAATCTGCTTATCGGCATCTATTCCATAGCAGCATCTTTTATACAACTTACCGGTTACGGATTAGGGTTTATCAGGGCATGGTGGAGCCGTTGTGTATTAGGAAAAGATGAGTTTTCTGCTTTCAGTAAAACATTTTATAAATAATCCCGCTCCCTGTATTTAACCATATTTATATCACTAAAGAAGAAGTGCTGTTTTTCCTCCAGAGAATCAGTAGTTTTTCTAAAGAAGATCCCTGGTTTTTCCTATAGAGAAACTTAAGTTTCTCTTACCCAAAAACTAGGGATCCTCTTTAGAAAAACCCTGGTTCCTCTTCAGAAAAACTCCGGTTTCTCTTTAAGCATCTTCAATACACTCGTTTTTAACTATTGCAAAATAAATTTCATTTACTATCTTTGATGCTTTCAAAAACGACTATGGAAGACACAGAAAGACAAAAACTAAGCATCAATAAATGGGCCGTAGAGGACCGCCCACGCGAAAAGATGCTTGCTAAAGGTATCAGCACATTGAGTGATGCCGAATTATTAGGAATTCTCATCGGTTCGGGCAATCAGGAAGAAAGTGCCATCGAATTAATGCGTCGTGTATTGGCTGCCAGTAACAATAACCTCAATGAACTTGGCAAATGGGAATATGTGCATTTCTCTAAGTTCAAAGGAATAGGCCCCGCCAAAGCAACAACTATTATGGCAGCTTTGGAACTGGGAAAAAGGCGAAAAGCACAGGAGATAAAAGAAAGGGACCAGATTACAAGTTCGCGCGATGTTTACAATATTTTCCATCCTATACTTTGCGATGCTCCGCAGGAAGAATTCTGGATATTGTTGCTTAACCAATCCAATAAAGTTATAAAACCCGTACGGATAAGCACCGGAGGAATTGATGGTACTTATGCCGATGTACGTACCATCCTGCGCGAAGCACTGCTGAACAGGGCCACCGGCATCATCCTTTGCCACAATCATCCATCGGGCAATATAGAGCCTAGTTTGAGCGATAAGAAATTAACTGCTGCCATCCAGGAGGGTGCCAAAACAATGAACATAACGCTTTCCGACCATGTTATTATCTGCGACGGCAAGTATTACAGTTTTGCCGACAAAAGGATTATGTAAACTTTTTATTATCTTTGCGACATAGAGAGGTAGGTAAAGAAATTACTCTAAACACTTCAAATTATGACAACATTCGAAATAGAAGAAAAAATAGTCGATATACTGAAAACAGTATACGACCCCGAAATACCGGTAAACGTTTACGACCTGGGATTGATTTATAAAATTGATGTTGAAGAAAGTGGAGCAACTACAATAGATATGACGCTAACCGCACCCAACTGTCCGGCAGCCGATTTTATCATGGAAGATGTGCGGATGAAAGTTGAATCGGTAGAGGGAGTAACCTCTGTAATCATTAATCTTGTCTTTGAACCCGAATGGAACAAAGATATGTTAAGTGAAGAAGCCAAACTTGAATTGGGGTTCCTGTAAATGAAGAACGTTTATTTCTTATCCGACGCGCACCTGGGTTCGCGAGCAATCAAAAGCGGACGTACACACGAACGTCGACTGGTTAATTTTCTCGACAGTATCAAACACAAAGCCTCAGCAATTTATCTGCTGGGTGATATGTTCGATTTCTGGTGGGAGTATAAAACCGTTGTACCCCGTGGCTATACCCGTTTCCTTGGTAAACTGTCGGAGTTAACAGATATGGGTGTAGATGTTCATTTCTTTATCGGTAATCACGATGTATGGTGTTACACCTATTTACAGGAAGAATGTGGAGTTATTCTGCATAAAGAGCCTCTGACTACCGAGATATATGGAAAAGAATTCTACCTTGCCCACGGCGACGGACTAGGCGACCCCAATAAAACATTCAAATTTTTACGGGGCGCTTTTCACGATCCTACCCTGCAAAAAATGTTTGCCAACCTTCATCCGCGATGGGCACTCGAAATGGGTCTTCGCTGGGCAAAGCGAAGCCGTCTGAAACACGAACAGGAAGGTGAGCCCCAATACCTGGGCGAAGATAAAGAATACCTTATATTATATTCTAAAGAATACCTCAAAGACCATCCGAATATCAATTTTTTCATGTATGGACACCGCCATATATTAGTTGATCTGATGCTTAGCCGCACCTGTCGTTTGATGATTCTGGGCGACTGGATTAATTATTTCTCGTACGCTGTATTCGATGGTGAGAATATATTCCTCGAACAATATGTAGAAGGGGAGACGGAACTTTGATAATTATGAATTTTGAATGGCTATGCTGTATCAGCATTGCTTCATTCAAAATTCATAATTTAAAATTCTTATTTATACCCTGCCGCTTTAGCAATCCGCTTCGGGATGTCTGTATTATCAATCTTTCCCATGAACAGTTCCGAACCGGCACCGATAGCATACACCGGAACATAACCTCCCGAGTGATCACCGCTTGACCAGCCTACGTAAGCAATATTACTCATCACTTTGTTGGCAGCCGAGGCTAATGGTTCGCTAGTTGAATACATACGTTGTTCCATTTCCTGGTTAGCTTTGGCATTGAATGAAGCCTCGAATGCATCGCGCAGAATTTTCTCGTTTTCCCAATCAACCGGAGTTTCCTTCCAGAATCCCATTGTTTCGCCTAGCAGTTCTTTGATTTCTTCCCAGGTTACTTTATGATTCTTTTGTTTCCGCAGTTCGGTAATCTTCTTCGATAATCCGGAGAGCGATTGTTTCTGGTGTTTAAGAACTTTCAGGTTGGCATGGTAGCTTTTCTTGCCTAAAGTAATACCACCGGTTTCATGATCGGCCGTGATAACGATAAGAGTTTCTTTCGGGTGTTTCTTATAAAAATCAAAGGCAACCTTGATGGCTTCGTCCATATCAATAACCTCCTGTACGGTAGTAGCAGCGTCGTTATCGTGACACGACCAGTCAATCTTACCACCTTCAACCATCAGGAAGAAGCCTTTCTTATTGTCCTTGGTCAGGAATGATAAAGCGCTTTCTGTAATCTGAGCCAGCGTCAAATCTCCCGGTTTGCGATCAATGGCATACGGTATTGAAGATGCGTCGGCACCTTCTTCCTGAATCAGAATCATCTTTTGTGCTCCGTTAGCTTTGGCTTTGTAGTCGTTATATCCGCGGGCAATAGTATATCCTGCACTTTCCAGAATTGGATAAATACTTGGAGCTTCTTCTTTACTATATGTTTTATCCGGTCTTAGGAAACCGCCGCCGGCAAAAAAATCGAAGCCTGCTTTCGGGATATCCAATGCTATTTCATAGTACATACTACGGTTGATTTGATGCGCGTAAAAAGCAGCCGGGGTAGCGTGGTCTATACTTACACTAGTAGCAACACCCACTTTTTTACCCGAACGTTTAGCCATTTCAGCAACAGTTACAACCGGGTTCTTATCGACATCGACACCAATGGCGCCGCTGTATGTTTTGTGTCCGGTAGCAAGAGCCGTACCTGCTGCGGCCGAGTCGGTAACAGGACTATCGGCACAATAAGTAGTCGACATACTTACAACGGGATATTGTGTAAAAGCCAGAGGAATAATACCAATACGATTTTCCTGTGCATCGGCACGGTACACTTCGGTGGTGTTTACCTGGTTTACACCCATTCCGTCGCCAATGAAATAGAATACATACTTTGCCTTTCCCTGTGCCAACACAGCACTTGAGATACATACAAAGAGCAGGAGATTAAAAATCCTTTTCATAATAATTATGTGTTTTATATAATTGAATATGGTTGTATATCCTGAAATATCGGATTAGCAAAGGTAGTGAATTATTTTATTACCTATTCGCAAAGTGCCTCACAAATCTTATCCTGTAATTTTCGTGCATCGGCCAGTTTCAGCACATTCTGGTTCATTATTGCAAAGGCAATATCATTTCCGTTCGAAGCCTGGGCATACCCTGCCAACGTACAGATACCTGTGAAGGATCCTGTTTTGGCATGGACTTTCCGGCGGGCTACGGATTCTCCTCCCATACGGTACTGCAAAGTACCGTCGACACCCGCAGCCGGAAGTGACTTGTATAACCGTTGAAATATCCCGGTACTGGAATAGGCATATTTCAGAAAGTCTACCAATAAAACCGGAGAGATATAATTGTAATTGGATAATCCGCAACCATCTGCCAAACGATAACTCTTCGGGTTATGCCCCAGCCGCTGGATCAATCTCTCAACTGCTTTCAAACCATCTTCCGCGCTTATACCTTTACGTCCTTCGCACTGGGCTCCAAGCCTGTATAATAAAGCCTCGGCATTCAGATTATCGCTTTTTTTCATAACTTCATCGAGTATATCCTGAACCGGACATTCCAGACGGGTTATGTGTACGGCTGTCGAGTCGTGGATAAATTCGGCATAACTGTATACACTATCCACATATATACCCCGATTGCGAAGTCGGTCCATAAAGGTATGCATAAAGAAATCCTGAGAAGGATACATATTAACTTCACCGATTCGCCGGCTGGTAATATTCCCTTCCACAATTATATTATTTCCATTCTCGAGCCAATTTCGCGAAACATTAAACTTCCCGGCAGCAGGAGTGCGGCTCTGAGTTTGATTGTTTACGGTATAAAAGGAAGAAACAGGTTCAAGGGTAAGCGAAGCCGTATCACCTTTCACCGTAGGACTGGCAGTGACAGTTACAATTCCTTTATGAAACATGAGCGGCGAGAGATAGGGCTGAAAGGAAGCCGGGGTATCATCCCATGCCCAGCCACTACCCCAGTAAAGGGAATCTTTCATGGATACATCGCCATAGATTTTTCCTTTTATGTGAGTAATAGGTAATGTAAGAACTCCATCTACTAACAAGTTCATTTCGTCATCGCCAAACTCAGGATCGAAACCACCAACTACATACAAATCTCCCTGTAAAGTATCGTTTTCGATAATTCCTTTGTACCACATATCTGTTTGAAAAGGTTCCGACCCTCCCGGAATATCAAGTGCGGTAATGGCCGTGAGCAATTTCATGGTTGAGGCCGGACGGCATAACTTATCATCTCGATTGGAATAGAGTTGTTTCTTCTCCGTCAGGTCATACACGGAAATACCTATTTCGGAGCCGGGAGGAAGAAAATCCTGAACGATTTTATCCAGACGGGATTGCAAATCGGTTTGACTCCACACAGGAGACAAACTGGTAATGAGTATTAAGAATGATAATAATTGTTTCATAATATACTTATAGAGACGCACAGCGTGCGCCTCATCATTTCATATTCTTGTTTTTTAAGACGCACTCCGTGCATCTCTACAAGTACGTTTTTTATAACCCTTCCCGGAATATTTCACCAACAGTAGGATGTGGGAATACTATTCGTTTCCATTCCTCCGCAGTCATACCCGCTTCTATAGCCATACCTGCAATTGTTATTATCTCCGATGCAGGGTTACCGTATACATGGGCTCCCAGTATAACTTCATCTTGACTCAACAGTATTTTGCAAATCCCGTTTACTCCTTCGTTTTCGGCAACGAACCGACCTGAGTATGCCATAGGCAACTTTACTGTTTTATATGCAATACCTTGTACCTGAAGCGTTTCCTCTGTTTCGCCCACCCCAGCAATTTCGGGATTGGTATAAACTACTCCCGGTATAGCACGGTAACTCATCCGGTCATTCTTCCCCAGAATGGTATGTACAGCTACTTCTGCCTCACGTACAGCCGTGTGTGCCAAAAGCGAAAACCCTGTCAGGTCTCCACAAATATATACTCCGGCAACGGATGATTGCATTTGCTTATTGACTACGACTAACCCACGCTCAGTAGTTTCCAGTTCCAGGTTTTCCAACCCGAAACCTTTCAGTACAGGACGACGGCCGGCGCTGATTATCAGGCGTTCGGAAAGAATCTCTCCTTCGCCTTCTGCGTTTTGGTAGCAAACTTTAATACCTTCTTCCTGTTGTTCCATAGCCATAACACGGGTATTTAAAAGGAATTTTATTCCTTTTTTGGTATAATCCGTTCGAAGCGCTGCCGCCAGTTCTTTATCCATACCGCAAAGAATTTCATCGAGCATCTCGATGACTGTTACTGTTGTACCCAGGCTATTGAAGAACGATGCAAACTCCATACCTATTACCCCGCCACCTACAATGGTAAGCGAAGCCGGAAGTTCTTTATTGTCCAATGCATCACGGTGTGTCCAGTAAGGCACACTATCGACACCCTGAATAGGTGGTATAGCCGTTTCCGAGCCTGTACATATTAACAAATTATCGCACTCATATGTTTCTTCGCCGCAACGAACAGTATTTTTATCAACAACATATGCTTCGCCTTGAACGATTACTACGTTATGGGCTGTAAGCTTTGCCTTCACTCCCATTACCAGCTTGCGTACAACTTTGGTTTTACGGGCAATTATCTTGGCCAGATCAAACGAAACATCGCCGACGCTTACAGCGTATTTGGATGCATGCCGTGCCGAGTCGTATATTTTGGCAGAATAAAGCAAGGTTTTAGTAGGGATACATCCTTCGTTAAGACACACTCCGCCCAGACTCTGTTTTTCGAACAACACAACACTCAGTCCGGCTTTTCCTGCAGCTTCGGCAGCAGTATATCCAGCGGGGCCACCGCCGATTATGGCAACATTGTATTTCATAGATTGTATGTATTTTGTAAGTTTGCTATTTATTATTTACCTTTCTACGGGTCAACAACTCTATAAATTCCTGTTCCTTTATGGGCAACAACGAAACATATTTTCCATTACCATACTCCAGAAGTAAATATCCGGTTTTTGTCAGTCGCCCCAACGGAGATTGCCGTTGTTGAATACTAATAATATCGTCCAGTTTGATGATTCGGGTCTTCGAGAACCGGCCGTGATAAATTTCCAGTTTATCATCGGCTGTTATGGCATATGTAGTATGGATGAGCCGTTCAATCAGGAACACTATTAATAGCATACACAGGGTGGCAGGAATAATTACCCTCTGCCACAACAACCAGAAAGACAACAGGCCGAGAAATACCATATATAAATACTGATACCAGGTAATACGAGCGTGAAAAATTCGTTTCATGTATGCAAATGTAAACAATATAACAGGAAAACCCATAAGAGTACACCACCAAAACACAAGATTACTCTTAAAAATCAGAGGTGAACATCAACCCGGCCTACTTGACATCCCGACTAAGACTAAACGGCATATAAACTAAGACTACATAGTAAGCAGAGTAAGACTAGTCGACATATTATGTTGTCTGGATTGAGGTATAATGTAGTCTTAAACGAGGGTACCATCTAATCTTAAAAGGTTTGCAATGAAGGCAAGGTTGGTACTGCTGTGTAAGCTTAGTTGTATTATCATGTAGCCTTGGTCGGTATGTACGAGTAAGCTTAGTCGTACATATTAAGGGATCATCCCGTATTCGAGACTGTAATTTAAACTGTGTCAGTAAAGAATAAATTATTAACTTTACTAA
>DAMCMT010000048.1:0-33175 GCA_032108265.1 Bacteroides sp. | reverse complement strand
AACATTCTTACAATCAGAAGGTTGGCTTTTATTTTTTAATCATGGAATATCCCTATTTAATATAGATTCCATGAAGTAAGGTTCCTTTGGTACGTGAGATAATAGAAAACAATGGGTGCAACCGTTACCCATACTAATACGAGCGGCCATAATCTTCCTTTAAAGATATTGTAATCGGCCATCATTTTCGAAAATGATTCGCCATTGAGTAACCCCATAATAAACTCGAAAACAATGGTGAGTCCCAGCCACATAAAACCTGTATTTATTGCTTCCTGCATAGAATTAATAGGGTAAAATTTGAATAGGAAGATGAAGTAAAGGCCAAATAGAAGTATAAGGATGATGGTAGATATCTGGTGGCCGGCCTTTTCGCCAGTCCACTTCTGGTAGGTATATTCGCGTAGTCCACCGTTTATCATGGCTATGACAATCATGGGAAACCAGGCTATAAAATATAAAAGTAAGTAGTGCATAATCATTCTTTTTTTATTAAGACGGGGGATAAAAGAATTTTGTTACAACTACAATTGAAAAATGATTCACTTGGTCTCTTCTATGAAGATAGTATTTATAAAGTGCAATAATTTGAAAATGATAATCCTCCTCCGCCCTTTGGGCACCTCCTCCAAAGGAGGACACCATGCGGCATCGTGTCCTCCTTTGGAGGAGGTGCCCGAAGGGCGGAGGAGGAAGATTATTAATGAGTGTCAATCATCAAACTTACCGTAGCGGGTAGTAAGCAATTTCCTGTCGCCCAACGTATTATCAACACGCGCTACGTTTACCCAGAATTTATTATCCCGTACAGCTTCTGTCGGGTATGCCGCTTTCTCGCGCGAATAAACGTGTGTCCACTCATTGGCTACAACCTCATATTCAGGATGCGGAGAGTTCACTAGTACATTATCTGTTTTATCGGCGGCTCCGGTGCGTACTTCTTCTATTTCGTTCCAGATGGTTTGCATCACATATACGAAATTATCGAGTTCGGCGAGCGATTCGCTTTCAGTAGGTTCAATCATCAATGTACCATGTACAGGGAATGAGAGGGTAGGAGCGTGGTAGCCGAAGTCCATCAGTCGCTTGGCAATATCCGATTCGGTAATACCGGTTTCGGCATTCAGCTTGCGGCATTCCAGTATCATTTCATGCCCTACAAAGCCATTGGCACCACTGTAAACAACTCCATAAGTATCTTTGAGACAGGCTGCCAGATAGTTAGCACTCAGAATAGCAATCTTTGTTGCCCGGGTAAGGCCATCGGCACCCATCATCTTGATGTATCCGTAGGTAATTGGCAGAATACCGGCACTGCCGTAAGGAGCAGAGGATACTTCGTTTTGCGAATTACCGAATACAAAATGACCGGGAAGGAATGGTATCAAATGTTCGGCTACACAAATGGGGCCTACTCCGGGGCCACCACCGCCGTGAGGCGAAGCGAATGTTTTGTGCAGGTTGAGGTGGCATACATCTGCCCCGATGTATCCCGGGCTGGTGAGTCCTACCTGTGCATTCATGTTTGCTCCGTCCATATATACCTGTGCACCGCATTCGTGTATTATTTCGCAGATTTCTTTGATATCTGTTTCGAAGATACCGTGTGTCGATGGATAAGTTATCATCAGAGCAGCCAGATCGTCTTTGTTTTCCAATGCCTTGGCACGGAGGTCCTCCATATCTACATTTCCCTGCTCATCGCACGCGCAGGTAACGGTTGAATATCCTGCCTGAATGGCCGATGCGGGATTGGTTCCGTGAGCGGATGAAGGAATAAGCACTTTGCTGCGGTGTCCTTGTCCGATGCTTTCGAGATAGGCACGGATCACACGTAATCCGGCATATTCTCCGGCTGCCCCAGAGTTGGGCTGAAGGCTTACTCCGGCAAATCCGGTAATGATTTTCAGTTCTTCGCTCAGGTTGTGTATCAGTTCGCGGTATCCAAGTGCCTGGTCTTCGGGCACCAGTGGGTGTATGCTCAGGAATCCGGGGTTGCTGAGCGGAAGCATTTCGGATGCTGCATTAAGCTTCATGGTACACGAACCAAGGGATATCATACTCTGAGCGAGGGATATATCTTTTCTGTCGAGTCTTTTGATGTACCGCATCATTTCAGTTTCCGTGTGGTATTTACTGAAAACTTCGTGGGTAAGGTAGTCTGAGGTACGACGGAACTCTTTGTTTATGGAAACTTTGTCCGGAATCTCGGTTAGCTTCACTGCATCTTTCTCGGCGGCAATGGAAAATATGGAGATAAGCAGGTTAGCGGCTTCAAGGGTGGTTGTTTCGTCGATACTGAAACCTACATCTCCGTTATCGAAATACCGCAGGTTAACTTCTTTACTTAATGCTATAGTACGGATTTCGTGTGCTGAAACATTTCCGGGCAGGGCGAAACGCAAGGTATCAAAATACTGTTGATTGCTTTGCGTATATCCTAGTTTGGTAAGGTTTTTCTCTATTGCAGTAGTGATGGCATGAATGCGGGTAGCAATTCCTTTGATACCATCGGCACCGTGATAGACAGCATAGAAACCGGCCATAGTAGCCAGCAAAGCCTGAGAGGTACATATATTAGAGGTTGCTTTTTCTCTTTTGATGTGTTGTTCGCGGGTTTGCAGAGCCATACGGTAGCATAATTTGCCGTATTTGTCTTTGGATAAACCGATTATACGGCCGGGCATATTCCGTTTATATTCATCGCGTACGGCAAAATAAGCTGCCGAGGGCCCACCGTAAAATAGGGGAGTACCCAGACGTTGGGTGCTTCCGAAGGCAATATCTGCACCCCATTCGCCGGGAGGAACAAGTAATGCCAGCGAAAGGATATCGGCAGCTACAGCTACTTTGCATCCGGCAGTGTGGGCGGCTTCAACGAAATCACGGTAGTCTTCTACATTACCGTTTGCGTTGGGATATTGCAGGATAGCCGCAAAGATTTCGCCTGTCCATTCGCATTCAGAGTATTTGCCTACACGTATTTCGATGCCCTGGGGTATGGCGCGGGTATTGATTACTGCCAGCGTTTGCGGGAATATATTTTCGTCGATGAATACTACATTTGCACCTTTCTTCTGCTGGTCGCGGCTGCGCAGTGCGTACATCATGGTTACGGCTTCGGCTGCGGCAGTACCTTCGTCGAGTAAAGAACAGTTTGCCAGCGGCAGTCCGGTAAGGTCGCTCACAACAGTCTGGAAATTCATTAAGCCTTCCAAACGTCCTTGCGAAACTTCGGCCTGATAGGGTGTGTAAGAAGTGTACCATACAGGGTTTTCGAAAACATTCCGCTGAATTACAGCCGGGGTTATGGTTCCGTACCAACCCATACCGATGTACGAGGTGTATATTTTGTTTTTGGCTGCCAGTTCGCCGATGTGTTTGGCAAAGGCATATTCGGAAAGCGCATCTCCGGTTAATTTCATGGCTTCCTTTGGCCGTATATTGGCCGGAATGGTTTTATCAATAAGGTCATCAAGGCTTTCGACCCCGATTTTGTGGAGCATAATTGCTTCCTCGTCAGGAGTAATTCCGATATGGCGGTCGGCAAATACATCTGTTTTCATTTCGGTTGGTTTTTTGTATAATTACTTTTCATTATTAATTTTATTTACCTGAAGAAAGGATTTTCCACTTTCTCTATCCCAATCGTAGTAGGATTACCGTGCCCGGGATATACAATTGTTTCGTTGGGCAGGGTGAAAAGGCGGCTGCAAATACCCTCACGCAGTTCGTCGAAGTTTCCACCGGCTAAATCGGCACGGCCGATGCTTCCCTGGAATAACACATCGCCTGCGAACATAACTCCATCGGCTTTGCAATAAAACACAAGGCTACCCGGAGAGTGACCCGGCACATGAATGGCTTCTAACTGTGTATTGCCGAATGTAATCACATCGCCGTCGCAAAGATATTTTCCCAGCGGTACGGGGTCTTCGGGTAATTTGAAGCCAAACGAACGTGATTGCTGTGGTGCCATTGCGAGCCAGAATTCATCTGCTTTATTAGCTTCGGGCGAGAGTCCGAACTCTTTGAGCATAAAAGGATTTCCAAATATATGGTCGAGGTGGAGGTGTGTATTGAGTACGTGTTTCAGCTTTAACTCATTATTTACAATAAAATCTTTGAGTTTTTGTTTCTCCTCATCGTAAAAACAACCTGGGTCTATTACTACTGCCTCTTTGGTTTCATCCCACAAAATGTAGCAGTTCACCGGGAACATATTGAATTCAAATCTCTTTATTTTCATATTTGAGCTTTTAAGTATTTGAGTTTTTAAGTATTTAAGCTTTTGAGGTTTTAAGGTTTTCAGTTAAGTTCTGCATAGTCCTTAAAAGCTCAAAAACTTAAATACTAACATATACTACTTTCTTGGTTTCAAAGAAAGGTTCTGTGAAATCATCACTCAACGAATGTATAATGGTTTTATTCTTTAACGGTTTCGACTCGTTTTCCAGTTCACCACCTTTCAGGCACACAAGGCCGTTAGGAATGGCATTGCTTTGGTTGGTCGAGATATTCTTCCGGATGATCTTTACCAGATTGGTCAGAGGCATAACGGCACGGCTTACAACGAAGTCGAATATACCTTTTTCTTCTTCAGCGCGGGCATGTCGTGAAGTGATGTTTTGTAGGCCGATAGCAGATGAAACCTCATTTACTACTTTAATTTTTTTGCCGATACTATCAACCAGATGGAATGATACTTCGGGAAAGAGTATTGCCAGTGGTATACCGGGAAAACCACCCCCTGTACCCAGATCCATAACAGACGTGCCGGGTGTGAAGCGGATAAAACGTGCAATTCCCAACGAATGCAGTACATGGTGTTCGTACAGATTCTCGATATCTTTACGTGATATCACATTGATTTTAGCATTCCAGTCGGCATATAAGTTGTACAGAGCAGCAAACTGAGCTTGCTGCCCATCGGTAATATCAGGGAAATACCGGGTAATAATTTCTATAGTCGGCATACCAGTATCAGGAAAGTTTACGAAGGCTGGTAATGATGTTCGATTCTTTCAGCAGGTTGTTCACCATGTCATACGATAACCGTATTTCTACCGGTCCCATGGAATATGGAGCAATTTCGTATACATTATAATAGAATGCAACGCCTTTCCTGTCGAGGTAAAAGTTTTCGGAAGGTATGAGGTCGCCAGTCAGGCCATAACCCATAAGTTCCAGATCTTCCCGGGTAGAAACTTTGTTGTCTGTCATCAGTTGTTGCCATAATAGTTGGATAAGGGCATCTGACGAGTCTTCGATGAAAATATCTTCAAGCAGCAATTCGCGCTTTTCTTTCAGGTCGATATTCAGGAAACTGGTGCGTTCCATACCGTGTGCACCTCCGGTGAATTCATTAAACTGGATTTTATATACCAGCAAATCTCCTTCGTATAGCTGAACGTTACTTTCTATATTCTGATAATAATCGTACCAGGAGGCAAAGCTTACGGCTTCATCTTCGCGGTTATTATTTTTTTGGTCTTCGAGGAACATGGGTTCCAAATCCATGCGGTATTCAGATGTATATAAATCGGCATACTTTTTTATCGCTTCATGTGGATCGGTATCGGTATAGGTTTCGTCCAGGCAGTTAGCTATAAAATAGTTGTTTAATATCTCTTTCAATACCTCATCGTCCGATTTGGTTACGTATACATAATTAATAATAAGCTGCGAACCGGGTTTAGCGGTATCGCCGAATAGATGCTCCGACTCAGTAAGGCGGATATTATCAAATTCCAATGCACCAGTGGGTTTCTTCTTGTCATCGCAGGATGAGAAAAAGGTTCCCGCAGTAATCAGAATCACCAAAAGGCTTACATATTGTTTTTTCATAGGGTTTATTACCTTAATATTCCACATTTTTGTATTGATTATATACCCACAAATATAAGACTAATTAAGGATTACTTCCAATAAAAAAGAAAAATATTAGATAAGGAAATGAAAACTGGGTATCTTTGTATTTCAAAATTAAGCGACCATGTATTTAACCCGATATATCTTTATTTTACTTGTATTGCTATTTACACTTTCCACTCAGGCTCAGGTACACGGAATTGTAAAGGATACGGAAGGGGAACCTCTTCCCGGTGCGAACCTGACCTGGATGAATACGAACACCGGAGTAACCACCGGTGCCGATGGAATCTTTTCGACCACAAAACCTGCCGGAAGCAGTTTACTAATTGTAAGTTTTATTGGATATGCGAATGATACCATAGAGGTAACATCAAATAATCAACATCTTGAAATAACACTCGGGGAGGGCATAGCATTGTCCGAAGTGAATGTCACTGTTCGTCGTATGGGAACCATGAAGTTACGTAACAGTGTATTGAATCAGGATATGATAACGAGTGCCGAACTTAGCCGTGCCGCCTGTTGTAATCTGGGAGAAAGTTTTGTTACTAATCCTTCGGTAGATGTAAGTTATTCGGATGCTGCAACCGGTGCCAAACAGATACGTCTATTGGGTCTTTCGGGAACCTATGTGCAGATGCTTACTGAAAACATTCCTAACTACCGCGGAACGGCTGCCCCATACGCTTTAGGTTATGTGCCTGGCCCGTGGATGCAGAGTATTCAGGTATCTAAAGGTACTTCATCCGTAAAAAATGGATATGAGGCTCTTACCGGACAGATAAACGTGGAATTCAAGAAGCCGCAAACGGCTGATATTGTATCGGTCAACCTATTCGCATCCTCAACCAGCCGCTTCGAAGCTAATGCGGATGCGTCCGTTCACCTCACCGAACGGTGGAGTACTATGCTGTTAGCACATTACGAGAATGAAACGAAAGCACATGATTCGAATAAAGATGGATTTGCCGATATGCCGCAGGTAGAACAGGTAAACGCGTGGAACCGCTGGGCATATATGGGTGATAATTACGTGTTCCAGGCAGGTATAAAAGCTACGGTTGAAGAACGTCGGAGCGGGCAGGTAAATCATGGAGGAATTGCTCACGACAATCCGTACCGGATATCAATTGATAGCCACCGTTATGAGGCATTTACCAAAAACGCTTATATATTCGACAAAGAAAAGAATACAAACCTGGCACTTATTTTATCAGGAACTTTGCATAACCAGGATGCGGGATACGGATTGAAGGTATATAAAGCCGACCAGAAGAACTTATATGCTTCCCTGCTGTTCGAAACGGAATTATCGGCTGCTCATAGTCTTTCAACCGGGCTTAGTTACAATTACGACGGATTCGACCAGCAATACAGACTAACTAATGATGCCGCTATCCCGCTGATAAAGAATAAACCTCATGAGTCTGTTTCCGGGGCTTACGGTCAATATACCTTTAATCATAAAGATAAAATTATTTTAATGGCAGGGCTGCGGGGTGATTATAGCAACGAGTATGGCTTCTTCGTCACACCTCGGGCACATATAAAATACAACCCTAGCGAATTAATTAATTTCCGTATTTCTGCCGGAAAAGGCTACCGCACAACTCATATTCTAGCCGAAAATAATTACTTAATGGCAAGTAGCCGGAAGGTCAATATTACTGAACATCCCGATCAGGAAGAAGCATGGAATTACGGCGCCAGTATAGCCACTTACTTCTTAGTATTTGATAAAACGCTGAATCTCAATGCTGAATATTTCTATACTGATTTTCGCAAACAAATAGTTGTCGATATAGATACCGATGCTCATGAAATATCATTCTATAATCTGGATGGCCGCTCGTACTCTCATGTATGGCAGATTGAAGCTTCGTATCCTTTCTTCGAAGGTTTCTCACTTACTGCCGCATATAGGCGCACCAATGCCAAATCAGACTATAACGGCAAGATGCTGGAAAAACCACTTACAGGAAAATACAAAGGCTTGCTTACTGCTTCTTACCAAACACCGTTGGGATTGTGGCAGTTTGATGCTACGCTACAATTGAATGGTGGTGGTCGTATGCCAAATTCATATATGTTAGCCGACGGAAGACCTTCATGGTCCGCGCATTATGGCTCTTTTGAACAACTAAGTGCGCAAGTGACTCGCTACTTCCGGCATGGTTCTATATATATTGGTGGCGAAAACCTCACAAACTTCAAGCAGAAGAATCCCATTGTAGATGCTTCGAATCCGTGGGGAGATAATTTCGATTCGACCCTAATATGGGGACCGATGCACGGAGCTAAATTCTATATCGGATTGCGTTTTAACCTGCAAAAAGACTAATTAACAGTGGTGGAGTTGCTTTTTTAACTATAATATTGTATTTATTATCCATTCTTTATTGTTATTTCGACAGAATTGTATATATTTGCACTGTTTGTTGCATTTTCTAGTTAAAAGACTTATGGAAAATGCTTGAATTGCTGATAGATAACTTAAAGATAGGGGATATGAAGACTAGAATTAAATTTTGGGTGTTAACTGTGGCTGTAATTGTGGGTATTTCTTCCTGTACTTCGGATGAAGATTTATTTGACCCAGCAAAAGCCGCTGAAAAGCAAAAAGAACAGTATGAAAAGGCTTTTGTGAATAAGTTTGGAAAGATTGCTCCTGATCAGGACTGGGGATTTAGTGTAAGTGCAATTTCACGTGCGGCCAATGATCCTATAAAACCGGCAGGTATTACACCTGAAGAGATAGAAAAAGTTACTGAGTGGTTCAAGGCTAACCATAACCCAACTTCTATCAACATTAAATGGTCCGACTTTTATGCCCAGGAAGTAAGTAAATTACGGAAGGAAATGAGTCAATTGTATGCCACCTCGGCAGGCGGTAAGGATGGTCATATTAATTTTAATAATGGAAATGGAAACGGTAATAAGACTGTTTTAATACAAAAAATCCAATTATCAGGCTTTGCATATACCACCTCCTGGGATAGTGGTAATCCATTACATCCCAAATACTCTATTCAATACATAGATGATGCTTATTATGTGGGATTTGATTTTGAAGCTAACGGAAATAATGATAAATTTAAGGAAGAAGCAGATGGTTATTATGCCGATTGGATTATTAAAATCACCCCGGCAACTAATTATTCAAACTCCAAACGTATTATGGCCGAAGACCTTGGAGAAATTGGCGATTTCGATTTTAACGATATTGTTTTCGATGCGGTTATAGTAGATGGTGAAGCACTAATTACTTTGTTGGCTGCTGGTGGAACATTACCATTGTATATCGGAACTCAAAGCGATGCTTATGAAGTTCATAACCTTTTTGGTGTTAGTACAACGACAATGGTAAATACCCAGCCAGGAAAGCATGAGGAGATAGCTCCGATAATATTCAGACTTAATGGGTATAATAATATAAATAATATCCCTATTATTATTGATAATAAAGGTGTTATAGTGACACTAGCCGCTGAACAAGGAAAAGCACCAGGAAAAATAGCTGTTCCGACTACAACAGACTGGTCAAATGAAAGTGTAAGTATCGAAGTTACTTATCCTAAGTTTAAAGACTATGTAGGTGATCCTAAGGTTGAATGGTGGAATTAGTAATCTACATTTGAAATAAGTTTTAAGGGGCTGTCTTTGGACAGCCTCTTTCGTTTTTTACAAAAGCGTACAAGTATATTACAGTATAATTATTACCTTTATGCGTTCAAATCAAAACCTATTTATATGAATACTAAGAAGTTTTTATCATTGATGCTTATTCTTATTCTGGGCATTACCCCGGCGTTGGCAAAGGATATTCGTACGGCTGTGTTTAAAGTTGAACAAATGCATTGCCAGAATTGTGTCAACAAGGTACAGAACAATATGAAGTTCGAAAAAGGAATGAAGAAAATTGATACCGACCTGGAGGAAAAGACGGTAACAATAACCTATGATGCCGATAAAACTAATATAGAAAATATAAAAGAAGGCTTTAAAAAAATAAATTACGAGGCTGTTTTTGTTGAAGAAAAGGCTGCTAAAGAAAAAGCAGCAAAAGAAAAAAGAAAAAATAAATCCATATGCAAATAGAGTTTGCAGATTGGGGTCTTATCAGTTATGAAGAAGCGTGGAAAAAACAAACCAAGCTTTTCAATGAACTGATTGCTGCTAAACTGGATGGACGTCCATACCGGAACCGCATAATATTCTGCGAACACCCGCATGTATACACATTGGGTAAAAGCGGGCGAGAGAATAATATGTTACTTGGTGAACAACAACTTCATGCTATTAACGCTACTCTGTTCCATATTGACAGGGGAGGGGATATTACTTACCATGGCCCCGGACAACTGGTTTGCTACCCTATATTAAACCTGGAAGATTATCACCTGGGGTTGAAAACATATATCCATAAACTGGAAGAAGCAGTAATAAGTTTATGTGCATCCTACGGTATTCCCTCCGGAAGAATGGAAAAAGCCACCGGGGTATGGTTGGATACTGATAAACAATCTGCCCGTAAAATATGTGCAATGGGCGTGCGTAGCAGCCATTTTGTTACGATGCATGGGCTGGCACTGAATGTAAATATAGATTTGCGGTATTTCAGTTATATTAATCCGTGCGGATTTATTGATAAAGGGGTAACATCCTTGCAGATGGAACTGAAACAAGAGGTTAATATGGAGGAGATGAAAGAAAGGTTCCGGAATATTTTATCCGGAATGTTTTCCTCATATTCTATCCTTCCAATCAGTTAAGAATTAAACTTGTTCCACTCCTTTCATACTCAACTGGATACGTTTTCTTTCCATATCTATACTCATCACTTTTACCATGATATGTTGATGAATCGAAACTACTTCGGTGGGGTCTGATATAAACCTGTCGGCCATTTGAGAGAGATGTACCAGTCCGTTTTCCTTAATACCTATATCCACAAAAGCACCGAAATTGGTTATATTACCTACGATACCCGGAAGTACCATGCCTTCCCGAAGATCTTCAATGGTACGGACATTCTTATCAAATTCAAAAACTTTAATTCCTTTCCGCGGATCTCGTCCGGGTTTATTCAATTCCTCCATTATGTCCTGTAATGTAGGTATACCTATGGTGGGGGTGATATATTTATGGATATCTATTTTAGAACGTAGTTCCTTGTTGGTTATTAAATCTTCGACATTACACCTCATGTCTTTTGCCATTTGCTCTACAATATGATAACTTTCGGGGTGTACCGCTGTACGGTCGAGCGGGTTTGTAGCATCGGGTATGCGAAGGAACCCGGCACTTTGTTCGAATGCCTTGGCACCCATGCGTGGAACTTTCATTAATTCTTTTCGTGACTTAAACGAGCCATTTTCCGTGCGGTAATTTATAATATTTTGGGCCAGTTGCGTACCTAAACCGGAAATATAAGTGAGTAAATAACTGCTTGCCGTATTCAGATTCACACCTACAAGGTTCACGCAATTCTCTACAGTCTGATCGAGAGCTTTCTTCAGTTTACTCTGATCAACATCATGTTGGTATTGGCCTACGCCAATGGATTTTGGGTCTATCTTAACCAGTTCGGCTAGCGGGTCCATCAGGCGGCGTCCGATGGAGACAGCTCCGCGTACTGTAACGTCGTAATCAGGAAATTCCTCTCGTGCTATTTTTGAAGCGGAATAAATGGAAGCACCTTGCTCACTAACCACAAAAACCTGCAAAGTACGGTCGAATTGCTGATTGGTTACAAAATATTCTGTTTCGCGACTTGCAGTTCCGTTGCCGATGGCTATGGCATCTATTTTATAAGCTTCCACTATTTTTCGTAAGCGCGATGCTGCTTCGGATACTTTGTTCACAGGTGGATGCGGATAGATATTTTCATTGTGCAGTAAAGTTCCCTGCTCGTCCAGGCATACTACTTTGCAACCAGTCCGGAATCCCGGATCAATAGCTAACACTCTTTTCTGTCCGAGAGGTGAAGCAAGCAGCAATTGTCTCAAATTTTCAGCAAAAACATTGATGGCTTCATCATCTGCCTTAGCTTTTGACAGGGCAGCAAATTCATTTTCGATGGACGGTTTCAATAATCGCTTATATGAATCTCTGACAGCTTCAGCAACCTGATACCCACATTCATTATTACTACGAACGGATATTTTTTCAAGTCCTTCTATCACCTCTTCGTCGTCAGGCGAAATACTCACTTTAAGCAGGCCTTCCGCTTCTGCGCGGCGTATGGCAAGTATTCGGTGTGAGGTTATACGTTTCAGTGGTTCGGAAAAGTCGTAATAGTCTTTGTATTTTACTGCTTCGTCTTCTTTTCCTTTCACTACCTTTGCAGTTACCACTCCCTGGCGGGTGAACTGGTTACGAACCAGGTTGCGGGCACGTTCGTTTTCGTTAATTTGTTCGGCTATAATATCTCTGGCTCCCTTTAAAGCTTCTTCAGTATCTTTTACTTCATCGTTAAGGTATGCTTCGGCTTTGAGAGACAGGTTGTTTTCACGTTGAAGCATAATAAGAGTTGCCAGTGGTTCCAATCCTTTCTGGCGGGCTACTTCTGCACGGGTTTTTCTTTTGGGCTTGTATGGCAGGTATATATCTTCCAGTACAGTAGCATCCCAGGTATCTTCAATACGTGATTTAAGTTCGGGGGTAAGCTTCCCTTGCTCATCAATGGTTGACAGGATGGTTTCCTTGCGTTTAGATATTTCGCAAAGTTTATTGTATCGTTCCTGAATATTACCTATTTGTACTTCATCCAGTCCACCGGTAACTTCTTTTCTATATCTGCTGATAAAAGGTACTGTAGCACCCTCGGCAAGGAGGGTCAGCGTATTCTGTACCTGATTTTCCCGGATACCCAGTTCGCGGGAGATAAGAGTTGAATATATATCTGACATAATTTGGTTTTAGCGGTCACAAAAATATAGAATATTTTCATAAGCAACAATTTAATGTTATATTTGCATCAGATGAAATAGATAAGTGACTCTAATCCAATCCAAATATGTTGAAAAGAATCGGGCTGTTGACGTGCATCTTCGCAATCATAGCATGTTTTTCGACTGTGGGGAATGTTCATGCGATTGAGCAGGAGAATCCTATCCTGATTATCAGCTCTTACAATCCCGACGCGCATAATACTACTGTAAACATCTCCGAGTTTATGGATGAATATACTAAACTGGGAGGTACGCATGGTGTGTTGATCGAGAACATGAATTGCCGTACTTTTTCGGAGGCCCGGGAATGGAAAACGAGGATAGCGGATATACTTTATAAGTACAGAGATGCTCACAAACCTTCAACAATTATTTTATTAGGTCAGGAAGCATGGTCATCGTTTCTTTCCCTGAACGATGATAGATTTTCGGATGTTCCTGTTTTTTGTGCTATGACCAGCCGGAACGGTATTTTCCTGCCCGATGAAGATGTAGACTCGCTTCAGAACTGGATGCCCGAATCGATTGATTTCTTAACCGAATCTCCTGGTAATATTGAGGGAGGATTTGTGTATGATTATGATTTAAAAAATAACATCCGCTTTATTAAAAAATTGTATCCTGAAACACGTAATATTGTTTTTATCTCCGATAATTCATACGGAGGGGTTTCCCTGCAGGCATTTGTGAAAAAAGGAATGAAAGATTTTCCGGAACTCAATTTAATACTTCTCGACGGACGTCTCAACACTATATATTCAATATCCGATGAGTTGCGGAATCTTCCGGAGCATTCAGCTATTATTATGGGTACATGGCGAGTGGATAAAAACGACGGTTACTTCATGAGGAACGCTACTTATGCAATGATGGAGTCGGCTCCGAATGTTCCTGCCTTTTCAATGAGCTCCATCGGTTTTGGATACTGGGTATTAGGAGGTATAATGCCCGAATACCGTACTTTCGGGAAAGAGATGGCTCAACAAGTGATGCATACATTATCGAATACGCCCGGCAAAAATAACCAGGTGGTAGTCATTAATAACAGCCTGCGGGTAGATTACCTGAAGATGCAGGAGTTGGGAATTGATTTTGCTCTCCTCCCTGCCGAAACGATAGTAATTAATAAACCTTTGTCTTTCTACGAGCAATATAAATACGAAATATGGTTTGTGATTATCATATTAGTGTTTTTGAGTGTGGCGTTGGTTATATCACTTATTTCCTACTCGCATACAAAGAGATTAAAAGATGAACTGGAAATTTCGGGAAAAGAGTTATTGATTGCCAAAGATAAAGCTGAAGAGTCAAACCGGCTTAAGAGTACTTTTATCGCCAATATGAGTCATGAAATACGTACTCCGCTAAACTCGATTGTGGGTTTTGCCAATGTCTTGTCTATGGGCGATACACCGAAAGAAGATGCGCAAATGTATTACGAGATAATCCAGTCGAACTCCGATTTGTTACTTCGGTTAATCAATGATATTTTGGATATGTCTCGCCTGGAAACCGGAAAAGTGATTCTGCAATACGAAACCAGCGAAATAATATCGTTATCCCGACAAACACTCGAATCAGTAAGTTATTCCAAAAAATCAAATAATAAGTTTATCTTTGAATCCGATTTGATGGAATTGGAAATCGATACCGATCCGCAGAGACTTCAGCAGGTTTTAATCAATCTGCTTTCCAATGCTATAAAATTTACGGAAGATGGTGCTATAACACTGAAAATTGAAGTCGATAAAGATGCCGGTAACGTAATTTTTTCAGTGAGTGACACGGGTATTGGAATACCGTTAGAGAAACAAAATCTTGTATTTGAAAGATTTGAAAAACTAAACGAGCATAAGCAGGGTACCGGATTGGGGCTTTCGATCAGTAAACTAATTGTTGAAAAGAGTGGGGGAGAAATTTGGGTCGATCCCGGATATACCGAAGGCGCCAGGTTTGTATTTACACACCCAATAAAAAAAATAAAAGAATAATTGCGACTGTAAAGCGGAAATGAGAAAAACAATCTTTTTATATATATTCTTATTATCTCAGATTTGTACATGGGTTACAGCATCCGAAGTTCGGCTCAAATTCATTGAGACTAGCGATGTGCATGGTAATTTCTTCCCATACGATTTTATTAATAAGTCGAACAGTGGCGGAAGTCTTGCCCGTATTCATTCACTGGTAACCGAGAAAAGGAAAGAATTTAACGACAATCTTATTCTGATTGATAATGGTGATATCCTGCAAGGAACACCTGTTCCGTATTATTACAATTATATGGATACTGTTTCGCCACATCTATGTGCCGAAATGATGAATTATATGGGATTCAATGTAGGAAATATGGGAAACCATGATGTGGAAGTCGGAAAAAATGTCTTCGACCGTTGGATTAAAGACTGTAATTTCCCTGTTCTGGGCGCAAACATTGTCGATGTAAAAAAAGAGCTGCCCTATTTGCGCCCATATGAAGTGATTGAACGTGATGGGGTTAAAATCGTGATTCTTGGAATGATAACCCCGGCCATTCCTATATGGCTTCCGGAAAACCTTTGGACCGGGTTGCGGTTTGATGATATGGAAAAAACTGCCAGGAGGTGGATGCGCATTATTCAGAAAACCGAAAATCCCGACCTGGTTATTGGTGTTTTCCATGCAGGTCAGTTCGATAAGTTAGTGGCCGGCAAATATAAAGACAATGCTTCTCTTAGTGTTGCCCGTAATATTCCTGGATTTGATATTGTGATGTTTGGGCACGACCATATCCAGGAATGTAAGAAAATCGTAAATGTAGAAGGCGACACGGTTCTTGTTGTTAATCCTGGTAATGATGGAATAGCAGTAGCTGATATTGATGTTACATTGCTGATGGAAAATGGGAAAGTAAAAAGAAAATCGATAGCCGGTGCACTTACTTCTGTCAATCAATTTAATCCTTCTCAGGAGTTTATGGCCCATTTCGGCCCTCAGTTTGGGGCTATTGAAGCATTTGTGTCTAAAGAAATCGGAACATTTACCAAAACAATCTCTACCCGCGATGCTTTTTTCGGTTCGGCGCCTTTTGTCGATTTTATCCATAGTTTGCAGCTTGATATCTCAGGAGCTGATATTTCTTTTACTGCTCCTTTCTCGTACGATGCTACCATTCATCAGGGAGGGGTGACAGTGGGTGATATGTTTATACTGTATAAATACGAGAATTTGCTATACACAATGGAACTCACCGGTAAAGAAATAAAAGATTATCTGGAGTATTCATACAATATGTGGACGAGTCGGATGCGGTCTCCCAAAGATCACCTGCTCAATCTGAAAAGCGGGAAAAAAAGGTATTCCGGTTTCAATCCTTTAAAGTATATCAGTTTCAATTTCGACTCCGCCGCTGGGATTAATTATACAGTAGATGTTTCGAAGAAGAAAGGGCATAAAGTAAATATCATCAGTATGGCCGATGGGTCACCATTCGAACTCGACAGAAAGTACCGGGTTGCCCTTAATTCGCATAGAGGTAATGGAGGGGGTGAACTTCTTTCGCGGGGAGCCAGGATACCCAATGATAAGCTGAACGAAAGGATAATCAGTTCCACGGATAAAGACCTTCGGTATTATGTCATCAGGTATATTGAAGAGAAAAAAATAATTAATCCGGTGGCGCTCAATCAGTGGAAGTTTATTCCCGAAGAATGGGCAGCCCAGGCAGCCGAACGGGATTACGAAATATTATTCAGTAAATAAATCAGGCAACAATGGCCGAACAGTTATTTATTCCTGCCGGAAGTGGCAAAAAAGAAATTTACAAATCTATATTGCCCCAGATTGCAGCACTTATAAGCGACGAAGAAGATGTTATTGCCAATCTGGCTAACATAGCGGCTGTACTGAAAGAAGTTTTTGGATTCTTTTGGGTGGGATTTTATTTTACCAAACACAATGAACTTGTATTAGGACCATTTCAAGGTCCGTTGGCCTGTACCCGTATCCGGAAAGGAAAAGGAGTATGCGGAACTGCCTGGGCCGAAAAGCGTACATTGGTTGTTCCCGATGTTGATGCCTTTCCGGGTCATATTGCCTGTAGCTCCTTGTCCAAATCAGAAATAGTTGTTCCGCTTTTTACCAGTGAACACGAGGTATGGGCAGTGCTCGACATCGACAGCGAAGTACTGAATACATTCGACGAGACTGATAAGTGCTATCTGGAACAATTATGTATTGATATTATCACTAAAAAACACTGTTCTTTTTTATAATTTATTAGAATAATATCTACCTTTGCAGCCTTAATCACAAGAAGTTCAATAGTGGGGCGGATAAAGAAAATATTTTTTCCTTTCTTCTTATTCTTATTATTTAATGCATATCAGGTAAATATACTCCTTTTCTCTCATGTGCATTATTTAAATGGGATACCTGTTGCACATTCCCACCCCAATAAAGGTGAACACCATCATCAGGAAGATGGCATCCGGTTTATTGCTCTTCTTTCGCATATACATTCAATAAATAATGATTTTGTTTTCAGTTTTACTGACGGATGTTTCTTTGTTACCACTTCTAAATTAGATAATCGTATACCGTTAATTCAGGAAATTCATTTAAAAGAACCTTCCCTGCGTGCTCCTCCCTGTATTGGATAACCAACTATATTGAGAATCCAATAATTTATATTTAAACAGAAAAATATCCCACTTATTCAATGAGACATTTTTTTTGTGTGTACATACTTATTTGTACCACACTAACTATATATGCCGTTAATCCTATTAAAGACGGCAACATGATTGCAGGACATGTTATTGAAGCCGGAACCGACGAAAATATACCTTATGCAACAGTACAGATAATAGAGAACGGAATGGGTACCCTTTCCAATGAGCAAGGACAATTCGAATTCAGGAAATTACCCGAAGGTAATTATACCATCCGGGTTAAAATGCTTGGATACAAAACCCAGGAGAAAGTGGTAACGGTGAGTTCGCAATTTACCGCTGTAATACATTTCAAGATGGAGGAGGAGAGTTTTGTTACCGATGAAGTTGTTGTTTCAGCCAACCGCAATGAGGTGAACAGGCGCTCGGCACCGGTTGTTGTAAATGTATTGGCACCCAAATTATTCGAAGCGGTAAATTCTACCGATCTGGCTAAAACCCTCAACTTCCAGTCAGGACTACGGGTTGAGAATAACTGTCAGAATTGCGCTTTCCCGCAAGTACGCATTAATGGTCTGGAAGGCCCCTATTCACAAATACTTATTAATAGCCGGCCGATTGTAAGCGCACTTTCCGGAGTGTACGGACTTGAGCAGATACCTGTTAATATGATTGAACGTATAGAGGTAGTGCGCGGAGGAGGTTCAGCACTCTTCGGAGCCAATGCAGTAGGCGGTACTATTAACATTATTACCAAAGATCCCATTAATAACTCGTTTCAGGTATCAAGTACCTTCTCCAATATGGACGGTCAATCCTGGGAACAATACATGGGAGCCAATGTATCACTGGTATCCAAAGATAATTCGTACGGTATAGCCCTGTACGAAACCTACCGCAACAGAAACCCCTACGACAGAGACGGAGATGGATTTTCGGAAGTGGGAAAACTAAATATGAACACTTTCGGTATGCGGGCTTACTACCGGCCTACTCATTTCAGTAAAATCAATATTGAATATCATACTACGAATGAATTCCGTCGTGGTGGTAATGCATTCGATCTTCAGCCGCACGAGAGCGATATTACCGAGCAAACCAAACATGTCATTAATAGTGGTGGTATAAGCTATGATAATTACTGGAACGAATATAAACATAAACTATCGGTATATGCATCTGCCCAGCACATCGACCGTAACAGCTATTACGGCGCTGGAAAAGACCCCAATGCCTATGGAAACACCGACGACATGACCTGGGTTACCGGAGGTATGTATGTAGGCAATATCGACAAATTATGGTTTGCCCCGGCTGTATTTACCGGTGGAATTGAATATCAACACAATTCCATGCACGATGTTATGACAGGATATCACCGCGATATGGAACAAAAAATACGAATTGGAGGTGGATTTATACAGAACGAGTGGAAAATGAATCTTTTCACTATTCTTCTGGGTGCCCGGCTAGATAAACATAACCTGATTGATAACCTTATTTTCAGCCCGCGCATAAACCTACTATTTAAGCCTTCTGAAGCATTCCAGGCACGCGCTACTTACTCAACCGGATTTCGTGCACCACAGGCATTTGATGAAGATTTGCATGTAACAGCAGTAGGAGGTGAAGGGATTCAGATAAAACTTGCCGATAACCTTCGCGAAGAACGTTCGAACAGTTTCAGTGGTTCGGTAGACTGGACAAGTAATTTCGGACATTGGCAAGCTAATATTCTACTCGAAGGTTTTTATACCTCCCTTAATCATGTTTTTGTTCTGGAAGATATTGGTAAAGACGAAAACGGCGATTTTATCAAAGAACGCCGTAATGGTAATGGTGCCAACGTTTATGGTTTGAATCTGGATGCCAAGATAGCACATGGCCGTACCGCGCAATTCCAGGTAGGATTTACAGCACAAAGAAGTGTTTATACCAAAGAAGAAGTCTGGGCAGAAGACCTTGATGGAAATGCTCTGACTACTAAGAAAATGCCACGTAGCCCTAATTATTATGGTTATCTCACCTTTACATCCGCCCCGACAAAGAAATTCGACTTTTCTGTTTCAGGCGTATATACAGGTAAAATGATAGTACCACATATGCCACACGAGCAAAATCCGCGTATGGAGAAAAGCCCCCGGTTTATGGATGTAAATCTGAAACTGAATTATACTTTCCCACTAAGAGATCATATTAAAATCCTGTTGAATACCGGTATCCAGAACATATTTAACAGTTTTCAAAAAGACCTGGATAAGGGAGAATTCAGAGATTCAGGATATTTTTACGGACCAACACAGCCACGTACATTCTTTGTTGGGTTTAAAATAATGAATTAATGAGTATTTGAAAATCCCATTTAAGGGCGACTTTTATCCATTTTGTAAGATAAATGTAACATCAGGCTGTATGTTTTTCAACATAAAAAGTCCATTATGTCACAATAGTTGTCCTTTTTTTCTTTTTCATTATATAAGGTATTGACATCATTCCAATAATTAATTAAGTTTGTAGAAAACTTATTAACTATGAATGCGATGGCTATGTTTCAACTGGACTCTTACCCTTTTATAAACGATATCGGAAGGGTAAATAGCATTAATGATGACTTTTTCATATCCAATGATATGAAAAGCTTACCGCAATATTTATCTCCTACACGGGCATATAATACTATATTATCAATCTGTCTTAATGGCTATACCCGGGTTGGTGTTAATATGCAGGAATATTACATCGGCCCGGGAACTCTGTATATAATATTACCTGACCAGATTATACAAAGCATCGAAATAAGTGATAACTATCAGGGAATAGTAATTGCCATTTCCCGTAATTATACGGATGAAATATTCCCGAAATTAAAAGTTATGCTCCAATTATTCTTTTACACCAAGGAATATCCATGCCTTAATCTTCAGGGAAACGAACTGAATTACATCATGGAATATTATAATATGTTTTGGGAAAGAGTAAACGGAGAAAACAATATTTCGACTAAAGAGATTGTTCAAAGTCTAACAATAGCCATGTTCTACGAAATATACAATATTTACCGTAGCAGAATTCCGAGAAAAATAGATAAGAAAAATCGGAAAGATGTTATATACGACCAATTCATGAGAATGTTGTCTGAAAATTACCGGAATGAAAGAAGCGTTAACTATTATGCAAAGAAACTTTATCTCACCCCTAAACACCTATCGAGTGTAGTAAAAGAAATCAGTGGAAAAACAGCCGGCGAATGGATAGATAATTTTGTTATTTTTGAAGCTAAATCGCTATTGCGTTCGTCTCAGAAAAATATTCAGGAAATTGCCGACGAACTTAATTTTGCCAATCAGTCTTTTTTTGGAAAATATTTCAAGCATTATACTGGAATGTCGCCTAAAGAATTCCGAAAGATGTAGAACTTAAGTTGTTAATAAAAAGATTACCTACGTCATTGCGAGGAACGAAGCAATCCAGTAAGCGAAATACATATACTGGATTGCTTCGTTCCTCGCAATGACGTAGGTAACTTTTATCTTTTAGATAATATATTGCGAACTTATCGATTCATCATTCATTACCCGTCGTATTGTTTCCGCAAACATCTCGGCAATACTCAATTGCTTCACTTTCTCACACTTCTTGCAGAACGGTATACTATCTGTAAATACCATCTCTACAAGTGCAGAATCCAATACTCGTTGAGAAGCCGGGTCCGACATTACGCAATGGCTTGCAATGGCTCTCACTGAAGTTGCTCCGGCAGCCAGCATCACATTAGCTGCTTTAGTAATAGTTCCGGCCGTATCCACGATATCATCAATCAGTACCACATTCATACCTTCAACGTCTCCAATTATTTGCATGGTCTCCACCTCATTTGCTTTTTTGCGTGTTTTATTACCAAGCACCAGCGGAACACCCAGGTATTTTGAAAAAGTACTTGCTCTTTTCGAACCACCCACATCGGGGGTAGCAATTACCAGGTTATCCAGTTTCAACGACTCAATATAAGGAAGGAATACCGCCGAAGCATATAAATGATCAACCGGAATATTAAAGAAGCCCTGAATCTGATCGGCATGAAGATCCATCGTAATCAAACGATCTATACCCGCTACAGAAAGCAAATCAGCTACCAGTTTTGCACCAATCGATACACGCGGTTTGTCCTTTCTGTCCTGCCGTGCCCAGCCGAAATACGGAACAACTGCAATAATCTTCTTAGCCGAAGCCCTTTTGGCAGCATCGACCATTAATAAAAGTTCCATCAAATTGTCCGAATTCGGAAAGGTAGATTGCACCAGAAATACGTGTGCACCTCTTATAGATTCTTCATAAGAAACTGCAAATTCGCCATCGGCGAAATGTGTTACAATCATGTTTCCAAGCGGACAATCCAAAGACGCGCAGATTTTCTCGGCTAGATATCTCGATTTAGTACCCGAGAATACCATAAAAGGGGCTCTTTTACTCATTTTAAATAGTAGTTTACCTTGGGGTTTTAATTTTCGTGCAAAGGTAGGAATTCTCCTATCATTATACAAAGACTTATTGTAGAAATAATATCAGATTAAATTCTACCTTTCTTATTAACGTTTAAATGCATTTGCGGTAGAAATATACCGGTATTGTTGAAAAATCTTTCATTAATATAAAATATATTTCGGGAATATTAGTAGTTTTGTAATCGATTTATAACACAATTTAATTCATAATAAATAAAGAGAAAGTTATGCGAAAAAATCTGATTCATTTATTGCTGACTCTATTTCTTTCTGTTGCTTCTGTATCAGCCGCTTACGCTCAAATTGTTGTGCGTGGACAAGTTGTTGATGCCGAAAGCAACGAACCCATCATTGGCGCCGCCGTAATGGAGTCCGGAACAACCAATGGTGTAGTAACCGACCTGGATGGAAATTTTAGTATCAATGTATCCTCAGGTTCTACAATATCAATTAAGTATCTGGGATATCAGGAATATAAGAAGAAAATCACTGGTAACAGACAAGTTGATTTAGGAGCAGTAGCATTGGCTGTCGATGCTTTTGCGTTGGATGATGTGGTTATTACCCAATCTATAGCTGTAGCGCGGAAAACTCCGGTTGCGGTATCCTCTTTGGATCCTGTGTTTATATCAGAGAGAATCGGTATGAAAGATTTTCCCGAACTTTTGAAAGCTACACCTAGTGTGTATGTATCAAAAGCCGGTGGGGGATATGGTGATACTGAAATATCAGTGAGAGGATTTAAAATGGAAAACGTTGCCATCATGGTAAATGGTGTACCCATGAATGGTATGGAAAACGGAAAAGTCTACTGGAGCAACTGGGCCGGACTTTCGGATGTAACCCGTAGCCAACAAGTACAACGTGGACTGGGTGCCTCTAAAGTATCAGCTCCTTCAATAGGTGGTTCCATAAATATTATAACCAATACAGTAGAAGCTAAAAAAGGAGGATTCGTTAGCTATGGAATGGGGCAGGATGGATATAATAAAATGCTTTTTTCCGTTTCAACCGGCTTGATGGATAACGGATGGGCCTTTACTATATTAGGTGGAAAAGAATGGGGAGACGGATATGTTCAGGGAACCGAATACGTCGGTTACAATTATTTCTTGAATATCACCAAACGCTTTAATGATAAGCACCAACTGTCATTAACCGGCTTTGGCGCTCCACAATGGCATAATCAGCGTAGTTCTCAGGATGGTCTTTCAATCAAAAACTGGCAAGATGTCCAGAAATACATGGAACCTGGCGAACAGTACCGTTATAATGCTACTTAAAACGGTGAAAGAAAAACATCGGCCCGGAACAAATATCATAAACCGCAAATATCTTTAAATCACCTGTGGCAGATAAACACTACTTCATCCCTCAGTACTGCTTTGTACCTATCAATAGGTGATGGTTATGCATATAGCGGACAGGGAACCTCAGCTTATTCCAGCGCATGGTACGGTTCTACCGGAGGTGCTGTGAACACCCAATTTCGAAATGCCGATGGTACATTTGCTTACGACCAGATTCAGGAAATGAATGAGAAAAGTGAAAACGGCTCACAAATGGTAATGTCCGTATCGAAGAATGGGCATAAATGGTATGGATTAGTATCAACTTATACCAAAGAACTGAACGAGAATCTGAATTTATATGCTGGTATTGACGGACGGTATTATATTGGCGAACATACCAATGAAATCATCGACTTATACAATGGCGCATACTACATTGACAGGAATAGAGCCAATGTACAAAAAGAAAACCATGCAGAAGCCGGAACCGATGCTTTTATAAATAAAAAATTAACGGTAGGCGATATTGTTTATCGCGATTACGACGGACATGTATTGCAAGGAGGAGTTTTCGGACAAATTGAATATTCGAATGATTTACTGAGCGCCTTTGTATCAGGATCTTTAAGCAATAACTCTCAGTGGAGATATGATAGATTCTACTACGATAAAGCCCATGCGGAGTCAGACAAACTAAATAGTTTAGGTGGTAACATCAAAGGAGGAGCCAACTACAACATCAACGAATATCATAATGCATTTGCAAATATAGGATTTATCAGCCGGGCGCCTTTCCTGGAAACCGGTGTATTCACAGCATATAACACCAACGAAATTAATCCCGATGCGGTGAACGAAAAGGTATTCAGTTTTGAATTAGGTTATGGTTTTCAGTCCAGGTATTTCACAGCTAACCTGAACCTTTACCATACTAACTGGATGGATAAAACTATGGCAAGAACGGTTCCAAGACCCCAGTCAACCGACCGCGCCACAATTAATATGCAAGGTGTAGATGCCACCCACCAGGGTATTGAATTGGAATTTATAGCTAAACCATACAACTGGCTGGACGTTAAAGGTATGTTTTCAATAGGTAACTGGCGGTGGGATGGCGAATCAACCGGATATTGGTTCGATGCTGCAACCGGCCAACCCATTACTGCTGATTGGACTCCAGCCTCAGGTATTGGTGCAGATGACCACGCCAAAAGCACAATTGACCTTACAGATATTAAAGTGGGAGGTTCGGCGCAAACCACAGCCAATCTAGGGATAACAGTAAAACCGATAAAAGATCTCCGAATCGGACTCGATTGGAATCTTTCCGCACGTAATTATTCCAACTATGCGTTCAAGAGTCTTGAACTCGGTAGTAGTGAAAAAGTTAAAAATCCCTGGCGCATTCCATCTGCTTCCACATTTGATCTCTTTGCAAGCTATTCATTCAATATCGGAGGACTGCGTTCGACAATCTCGGGTAATGTCAGCAATCTATTCGACCAGGAATATATCCAGTATGCATACGACGGTGGTGGTAATTGGGAACAAGCTACCCGAGTATTCTACGGTTTTGGGCGTCAGATGAATGTGAAGCTTAAAATTAATTTTTAATTTTAAAAGAAAACGAAGATATGAATACCAATAAAATCATAAGCTTGTTTTTTGTACTCTTCTTATTAGTTGGGTGCGATTATAATGATAAATATTTCGACGGGTACGATGACAATCCCATTACTGATTTAGTTCAGTATCAAGGCGAATTCACAGGCGATTATCCTGCTGAAGGGTACTTTACTGATCGCACTGCGCTAGAAGCAGCCGTACATAAAATGCTTAAAGCCCAATTTAAGTATGTAGATAAAGGTTCTACGGCCAGTATAAGTGCTCTCTTTGGCGATATAACCCCGGGCTACCAAGCAGCCGATGTTTCTTATGAACTAACTGCCGATGACTATAATTCAATGGGAGAAGAAAGCGGACAACCTGGTAAATACGATAACTTTGATGGCAATATGGACGTTGAAGCGTATCTTATTGCATTTTTGAACGAAAAATATGCTACACTCGAAGATGGAAAAACTGTGAGTATTAGTTATAAATTTTATGCTTCAGGTGCCGGTACTACCACAAAGTCATCGGCTTATAAAAAAGAAGCAGCTAATTGGGTATCTATTGAGTTGCAGGTTTATTCTACTGATATCAAATATACACTCGAGAAAGAAGATTACGACTCTATGGGTACTGAAAGTGGTAAACCGGGAAGATACGATAATTTCGATGCTAATATGGATATTGATCATTATCTGACTAACTTTCTTAGAGTTAAATTCCCGTATACTACATCCGGGCAAACAGCAGAAGTTACTTATTTGTACTATGCAAGCGGTGCTACAAGTGAACCTTCACGCATATATAAATTTGATGGTACCACATGGAGTATTTTTAACCCCTACGAGGACGTGGTGGAAATAAGTACTAAACTTGCTGAAATGGAGTTTGATGGTACTAATTGGACCATGAAACGGCTTATGGGTGGCACAAGAAAACTTGTTATGGCACATGAACATTATGTGATGCTTTATGAATGGGTTAAAGTGAATAAAGCGGAATATGTAAGGGGAGAAGGATATACTACACAAGAGTATTATTTTGGAACTGATACCAGTTATGATAACATAAACAACAATTATAATACATGGAGAACCCATTATAATGTTGGAGGGCAATATACAGGGAAAAATGACGATCAGATGCAGGAGATTATGGATGCACGTATGGCCGAGGCAATCACGGTGGTTCTTCTACCTAATATTATATCTACGCCTGATCCGGGATTAACTTATGTTGTGGTTTATGAAGTATATGCCGGACGTGGGAAAGGTAATTATAAAATGTCTTCCATATATAATGAAGAAGAAGGAAAATATGAGGTGGTAAGCAGGGTAACTCCTGAATAAAGTTTTTTTATTGCAATTAGTTTATACAATAGGCTGTCAGGATTTTCCTGACAGCCTATTATCATTGTGTGCCGTGCATGATTATTAACTTGGTGGTGTAAGTCCACTACGGGGGTAGATAGCGACCAACCGTTAGCCCAAGGCAAGGGTGTCCATCGCGAGGTGGAATCTGAAGGAAGCTTGCGGCAAAATCCTGGTCTGAGGAACACGAACATCATATAAGGCTTATGCAGTGTGGACGAGTTTGCAATACAAAACGAAGTCCCAAAGCTATCCGGACACTGCGGAGTAAATGATGCAGATATATGGGATGAAGGTTATTAATCTTACCACGGGAGGTCTCACGGACGTGCGGATGTTCTTTTTTTTCGGAAGCACGGCGTAAAGCTTGTCGTGAGAAGTCAGCAGAAGTCATAGTAAATACGGACACAAGCCTGCCCATGAAAAAAAAAATGTACCGCAGGAAGTCTTACTAAGTATTGAAGGACTGAACCTTATTGTAAGTGAGTAGTGAATGAACGTTACCCAATGAAAGGAAGAATGCAGAAAATATCAACACCGAGTGATAACTACCATGAGACGAATAGGACGGCATCCGAAAACTACTATGGAGTGCAGACTTTTATGGGGATAGCTGAAAACAACCTCACGGAAGTACATTTTACGAAAGATGACCTACTGGAACAAATTCTGTCGCCCTCCAACTTGAGCCAAGCTTATAAACAGGTTGTGTCCAATCAGGGTAGTGGGGGAATCGATGGTCTTTGTACCGAGGATTTACTGCCTTGGTTACTTCTTCATAAAGAAGAGCTAACAACTTCTATCAAGTCTGGTAAGTATGTTCCTAATCCTGTTCGTCGGGTCGAAATCCCTAAAGAAAGCGGCAAGAAGCGTCTGTTAGGTATTCCTTCAGTAGTCGATCGTCTTGTTCAACAATCTATCGCACAGGTATTATCCCCCATTTACGAACTGGAGTTCAGCGACAGTAGCTATGGTTTCCGTCCTCATCGCAGTTGTCACGATGCTCTCCGATGTGCTCAATCGCACATCAACCAGGGCTATAAGTATGTTGTTGACTTGGATTTGGAGAAATTCTTCGATACAGTCAACCACAGTAGATTAATAGAACTGCTTTCCAAACGTATCACGGATGGACGAGTAGTTTCTTTAATCCACAAGTACTTATTGGCCAGGGTAATGATTGGCTCAAGCTTTGAATATACTCGCACAGGCGTACCCCAAGGAGGCCCTCTTAGTCCTTTGCTTAGCAACATAATGCTCAACGAATTGGATAAAGAGCTGGAGCGCCGAGGTCATCCTTTTGTCCGCTATGCTGACGACAGCCTGATATTCTGTAAGAGTAAACGCGCCGCCGAACGGACCAGAGTAAGCATTATTCGTTTTATTGAGGATGTACTCTATCTGCGGGTTAATCAGGAGAAAACATCCGTAGGCTATGTAAAAGGTAAGAAGTTCCTAGGCTACAGTTTCTATGTTAAGTCTGGTGAATGTCGCTTAAGTGTCCATCCTAAAAGTTGGAACAAGTTCAAATCTAAATTAAAAGAGTTGACCTCTCGCAGCAATGGCATGGGTTACGCGAAACGTAAGCAATCTCTTCGCTCTTTGATAATGGGTTGGCTGGAATACTTCAAGCACTCCGACATGAAGAGTAAACTCCAAAAATTAGATGAGTGGTATAGGCGCCGAGTGCGCATGTGCATTTGGAAGTGTTGGAAGAAGATAAAGACTCGTTTTAAGAATCTTATTAAGTGTGGCATTGATAAGCGTAAAGCTTGGGAATGGGCTAATACCCGCAAGGGTTACTTTACTGGCATATTTCTGGTAGCTTTATTCTCAATCGTGCTTTAAATAATGATAATTTGAGACGAGCTAATTATCCTTTTCTAATGGATTGTTATCGTAAAGTTGTATCGTAAGTAAGGAACCGCCTTGGTACGGAACCGTATGCCAGGTGGTGTGAGAGGACGAAAACAAAAGTAGGAGAAAACTACTTTTGTTTTCTCCTGCTCGATTTAGAGTCTAAAAAAACTTCTCCACATCATCGCAAACCTGTAATGATGCGGAGGAAAAGATTCTTTTATTGTTTTATTTACGAGTCAAATCTTGATAACTTATTTTAAATCTATTATTGCCATATTGTCATAAATGAATCCTGTAGAATTTTGCGGTTTTAAACTATTGTAGCTATATAATCCATCATAATCACCATTCCATCCCCAATTGATGGAGTAATAATATTCAACATAAAAACCAGAAGTTATCAATAATCTATCACCCGAATCATCTCTGTGAAGATAGCAACGGCGATAATTATGTATTTCCATTCCATCCACAACCCAGGCATGTCCTTCGCCATTTCTATCTGTACCTCTCATATAAACTGGATGATCGTCTGCTACATTATCCCATATTTTATATATATGATCCGAATTTCTAATAGGTTGGATTATTTTTGCTGAAGAATATCCATAGTTATTTTTAAAGCTGGCTAAAGCATTACTAATATTAGCGCCACTTCCACCACAATCATATTCCATAGATACATTCCTTCCTATTTCTGCCACCAATTTAGCAACTTCAGTCCTACTACTTTCATCAACTGAAGAATATCCATCAATTGTTCGCTTCTGATATAATAAACTCCAATTAAACCGTGTAGGTTTCTTATTATAAGTCATAATTTGGGCCATGGCAATAGCTACACAGCCTGCTGGAGCTCGGTCAAACGTACAACTAACTGGAACATTATTATTATAAGGTTTTCCCTGTCCCCATTTTGTATTCATTAATTGAGGTGTTTTATAAATTGTTCTAGGGAGTATTTCATCTTCATATTGGCAATTGTAATATCCACCTTGATATCCTGCTTGAGCTATTTTACCTTTTTTCCCAAGTTCAATATTCCGTGAGTTACTTGCCCTCGTAGAGACTTCAACTGTTAATTCTCGCACCTCATCCATTGTCAAACCTTTATTTCTAACGTAAGATACAGTATTGGAATAATCTTGTAACCAATCAATGAGACCATCAGGTTTATTTTCATCCAATTGAAATGAACCGGTATCAGAATAGGCGAGTACCTCACCAACACGCTTGTCAGCAGACACAATCATCCATCCACCGCCCTCATAATTAAATAAATACATTTCAGTATTCTTGCTACTGTAGGAAAGCTTAGATATGGCTTTTATTGATTTTTGAATATTTCTAGTTTGGACACCATTAGAAAATTCACCTTTGGCAATTAATTTAGCTTGATCTAAATTAATAAAGTACTCATTTTCAATTAACTCGTTTTCACCATTGAAATTGACAATTTCTTGCTCACAGGAATATATGAACAAGAATAAAGGAATAAATAATATTCCAAAGTTTTTTTTTGTTTTCATAACCTTAATATTTAAGTTATTGTTATCAAACAAAAATAATAATAAAAAACAAATATTCAAATTATTTGAATTATTTTAAATATTATCGTTATCAATAAAGAAATTATTTTCATCAATAACCTATAAACAACGAAAGGGTAACGGAGCGTCCTCCGTTACCCTTTTTACTTTTCATTTTCCAGATTTGTTATCCTGAAACTTACTTACGCGTTCGGGTCTGGTGTAAAACCACCACCACCATCATCGCCGCCGTTGTTCCCGGTGTTGCTACTGTTGCTGTCGTAACCGTGTTTCATCGTGTCGATGTGTTTGAATACTACGCCATTTTCGATAGCGCGTGTTGTATTCAAGCCCGACGGACGGAAATATTCCGGCGTAAACATACAACGCAAACCTGTAATCTGGCTGGGGCTCACTTCATCGGCTGTCATCACTCCGTTGCCTTTGGAACGTACTTTCAGAGTGAAAGTTCCCATTCCGTTCAGCTTTACCGAATTGCCGTTCTGAAGCTCGGTAATCATGATGCTCATCAGGTTGCGAACTACGTTGTGTACTTCGCCCGGCATAACGTTGCTGTATTCGCAAAGCCGTTGGGCCAATACGTCCAGGTCTATCATGTAGCCGGTTTTAACCAAACAAGGAAACCAGAGTTTGTTGCCTTCTTTATCAGGCAAGCTTGCTTGTGTGGGTTTATAAAATAAGGGCATTGTGTCTCCTTTCTTTATAAGTTAATACTAGGTTAATTATCACTATTTGTAATCGATTACTTTGCAAATATAAAGCAATTTAATTTCACTTGCAAATTAATTCAAGATAAAATTTTCATTTTAACTTTATTAAACATATATAAATGCCTTAACTGCCTGTTTTGGAAGTTTAAAACATTTTATTTATTGCATTTGCTTTCAGTTGAACCTTTTTAATTCAAATATACAAAATGTTTTGAATGTAAATTGAAATGATGATTATATGCTTATTTACACCAAAACACTAAAGAAATGAGTGAAATGGATTTCTTTTTTATCCGGGCGATAAATCTACCCGGCAATTGATGGGGCCTGATAAATCGGCCTCTATGCAGCGAAAGAAGGCATTTATGCCGCTCCTTAGTTGCCGGGTAGATTTATCGGATAAAAAAGGGAATCCATTTCAATCCAAACAAATAACTTCTGATTAAATAGGAATATAGATACCATTGAAATTGCATTTGTAAATAATAACAACCATCCAATAATACTAATTTTCCCTCTTTACAAGAATGTACACTCTTAGGCGGTAAAGTGTACACTCTTATATGGTAAAAGTGTACACTCTTATGGGGTAAAAGTGTACACTCTTGGAAGCCAAAGTGTACACTCTGATAAGGAAGGAAGTTAACCCCTTTCAGGAGCCTTCTGAAGGGGGTCGAAAAAGGTAAAAATGGGATTTTTTAAAAAATAGACTAATTTGAACGGGTGTTATTGGCTTAAAACACCAAATAAAACAGGATGATTTGTCCATAATTCCGAAATACCTTATTCCATATTTCCTTGAATTTTCTTACATTTGCGCTTTATTACATGTTTAAAGGATGACCGACGATACTTTCAGAACCATATCAACCTCTTCTGAACATATGTATATGCTTTCGACACATCTTTAATGAACAATAAAAACATAATTATAAACTCAATACAATATTTTAATTTAATGAAAAAGTTATTTATCGCTTTCACCATCTGCCTGGCGTGTGCCGGCACCAGCGAAGTAAATGCACTCAACTATTCAGTAGTCTCTATCCAACAAGGTCCGGGAAAATCAATAGGCGATGGTTATTCAAAAGATTCGCGAAAAGTATATTTCAAAGGAAAAGAGGTAAAATATGCAGATGCTACCTCGTTCCGTAATTTAAGTAGTGGTTATGCAAAAGATAATTCTGCAGTATATTATAATGGTATCAAAATACCGGGTGCTTCGGTAAGTTCTTTCCGTCCAACGCAAGATGGTTATGCAACAGATCATATAAGAACCTATTACCGAGGTAAAGACGCAAGCAAGATATTAAGAGCTACAGAGGATGACTATGAAAAAATTGCACCTGAAGGATATTGTATATATGATTCTAAAGTATATTTTAATGCAGTAGAAATGGAAGAAGCTGATGCAAATTCTTTTTTAGATAAGAGTGCCGAATATGCCCAGGATGCAACAAACGTATATTATAGTGGTACAGTGTTGAAAGGCGCTGAAACCGGTTCATTCGAATGCTTGTATGAAGGCTATGCTAAAGATGCAAAAAAAGTATATTACAAAGGGCAGGAGATGGTTAATGTCTTATCAGATTCTTTTGATTGCCTCACAGATGGTTATGCTAAAGATGCAGAAAAGGTATATTATAACGGAAAGGAAATAAAAGGTGCCGTTCCATATTCATTTGAAACTACCACTGATGGTTATGCAAAAGATTCAAAACAAGAATACTACAATGGCGAACCGGTAGCGGGATCAACTGGTTCTTTTATAGATTTGGGTGATGGATATACAAAGGACGAGTATAAAGTGTTTTATAATGGAAAAGAGATAGAAGATGCTATGAAAGGTTCCTTTGAAAATCTTGGTGGCGGTTATGCAAGAGATGCTATGAGAACATATTACAAAGGGGTTGAAACTGAAGATGAACCTTCTTCCATAAGTGAAGATCAGGAGGATGACTCTGACGAAGATAATAATGTTCTCAATAAGTTGCGTAGAAAAATTAAGAAATAATATCTTTTCGTATTTTTGTGTTTTAAACAGGATAACAAAGATGCCCGACGATACTTTCAGAACCATATCAACTCTCTCTGAAGCAATTTACACCGAAAAGAGAAGCAAATTCCTGGCGTTTGCAGTTCCGGTATCCGGCACCGGGGAAATTAAAGAGCATCTGGATACGTATCAAAAGAAATATTACGATGCCCGTCATGTGTGTTATGCCTATATGCTGGGTGCGGAGAGGAAGGATTTCCGGGCGAACGATAACGGCGAACCATCCGGAACAGCAGGAAAACCGATATTGGGGCAAATAAATTCGAATGAATTGACTGATATCCTTGTGGTTGTAGTGCGATACTTTGGTGGAATTAAACTGGGTACCAGTGGACTGATTACCGCTTATAAAGCTGCTGCTGCCGAAGCTATTGCCAATGCCGAGATAATTGAAAAAACAGTAGACGAAGAGATTACGATTGAATTCGAATATCCGTTTATGAATGATGTTATGCGGATTGTGAAAGAGGAAGAACCTGTAATCGTCAGTCAATCATACGATATGGACTGTAGAATGACACTGCGTATAAGGAAGTCGCGAATGCCCGTATTGAGGGAGCGATTGGAAAAAGTGGAGACGGGGAGGATTGTAATCTAAATGTGTATCCACCATGCCGATGCCAATAGATATAGATGCAAATCTACGAATAAATTTCGGGAATACAAATAGCTTTATTTACAGTTTTGTGGGTTTTAATCCGCATGGTGTAGGGGCGGGTCTTGTGTCCGCCCCACATACCGCATG
>DAMCMT010000047.1:18656-34100 GCA_032108265.1 Bacteroides sp. | reverse complement strand
TCCCCTGCAAAGGGGAGGTGGCAGCTTTGCTGACGGAGGGGTCTCTGTGTGCATCCGCAGGGCTGGGTAATGCACGGACGGAGGGGTCTGTACACACCGCGCAGCCCGCGGAGGGATCTCTATTCGTAATCAAAACTCCACCCCCACCGTCATCATAAACGACGCCGTATACGGAATAAACCCCCGCTCCCTGAACTCCCCCGTCGCCGTTCCCATCACACTCTCCGGGTTCAAATCATTCGGCAGCGAGTTATACAGATACCCCAGGTTCCGGGCCGACAGGCTGATGTTCATGCTCCGCGCCCCTACCCTCTTCGCCGCCTTATCCGGCAGCCGATACCCCACCGACACCTCCCGCAGCGCGATGTACTTCACCTCGTGCACCCAGCCCCGGTTCACCGTTCCCGTGCTCCAGCCGTTGTTAAAATAGTGCCAGGCCGAGGCGTGCACCGGCTCCACGTAACCCTTGTCGTACGCTTCGCGGAAGGTCATGCCCGACACATCCACCCGGTCGCCCGAGGGGGTGGTGACGGTGATGCCCTGGTCGAACACGCCGTCGGGGATCACCCCGTCGCTGAATGTTTGTCCCTTTCTATCTGTAAAGTTGCTTGTCCAGGACAGGCCGCCGTTGTCGGCGTCGCGCCCTTTCACGGTGTTGCCCGTTACCCCGTAGGCGGTGCCGAAGCGGTTGCTGTACGAGGCTATCAGTCCGCCCCAGCGCATATCGAGCGAGGCGTTGAGGGTGAAATTCCGGTAGCGCAACCCGGTGGTCAGGCCGCCCGTCCAGTCGGGCATCATGCTGCCCAGCGTCTCGGCCGTGCCGCTGCGTTTGGGGTAGGCGGCGCGCATATCATCATCCCAGGTGAGGACGATGTTGCCCCGGTCGTCGCACTGCGGCGTGATGGTCGATATCAGCATGCCGTACGGACCGCCCTCCTGCGCCACGGAGGCGACGCTGTAGTTGCCGCCGCTGGCTCCACCCGCCAGGGTGATGTAATTCTGCACGTCGGGGTGCAGGGAGATGATTTTGTTGCGGTTGCGGCTCCACGTCAGGCCGATGTCCCACTGCCAGTCGCGCGTCTTCACCGGGATGGCGCTCAGGGCGATCTCCACGCCCGTGTTCTGTATGTTGCCCGCGTTCAGCAGGCGATATGTGGTTCCCGCTTCCGCGGCGATGGGCAGCGTAAGTATCTGGTTGCGCGTGTTCTCGCGGTACCAGGCCACGTCCAGGCCCAGGCGGCCGTCGAGGAAGCGCCAGTCCGCCCCCACCTCCCACGCTGTTTTGCGTTCGGGGCGCAGGGTACCATCGAGCAGCACGCCCGATACCACTTCGCCGTACACGTAACTGCCGTCGGGTTGCAGGTATTTCTTCTGCTCGTAGCCGGGATTCAGGGCGAACGGTGCGGTGTCGTTGCCCACCTGCGCCCACGACAGGCGTAACTTGCCGAAGCTCACCCACTCCGGCAGCCGCCCCTCGAGAGTATTCGTTACCACCCACGAGGCCGATACCGAGGGATAAAAGTAGGAATAATGTCCGCTGCCGTCCGTGTACACCAGCGAGGACGACCAGTCATTGCGTCCCGTTGCTTCGAGATAAAGCTGATGGCGCCACGCAGCATTCACGGCAAAGGCAGCCGAGGCCACCCGCTTGCGCGAGGTCACCACATATTCCGACGAAGGCGTACTGCGGCTGTTGCCGATGCTGTACACGCCCGGGGTTACCAGTCCGCCATTCGTAGCGTTGTGCGTGCGGTCGGCGAAGGCGTTGCGATACTCCGCGCGCACAAAACCGCCCAGGTCGAAATCGCCGAAATTCTTCTGCGCGGTAAAGGTTCCGGCCAGGTTTTCTTCGCGGGCACACCGCTTATCCATTCGGTAGCGGCCGCCCTGGGTATCATCGTTGCCCTCATTGCGATAACCCTGCCCCAGTATCTTTGTTTCCTCCGAGGTGCTGTAATAGTTCGCCGCCGCCTCGCCGCGGAAGGTGAGCCAATCCGTCATCATCACGTTCACCCCCACAGTGGGCCGTATGCTCATTTCGCGGTGCTTCTCGCTGTTCTCATACGTCTCCCACCACAAATCTTTCAGCGGCACGTTGGCATAAGCATCCCCGGCAATCGCCCCCGCCATTCCGCCGTGCTCGCCCTTGTATTTATCGCGGTAATAATCCGGATCGTACAGCGTGTTCACCTTCCGGTTGATGTAATAATCGCCAATATTCACCGGGATATTCTTCGGCCGTGATTGCGCAAGCGATACCTGCGCATCGATGCTGACGTGCCTGTTCAGGCGATGGCTCTCCTTCACCATCAGCGACCCGCGCGAGAAGGAGGACGCCGGCTGCGTGCCGTCGGAATACCGGTATCCGGCGGAGATGTAGAACGTGGTTCTGTCCGTCTCGCCACTCACAGATATATTGGTATTGCTTTGTATGCCGGGACTGTAGAAGTTGCGGAAGCCGTTCTTCACGGCCTGGTAGCGGCCCTGAGCGCCGTCGTACTGCGTAATCTCGCGCCCATCAAACCGAGGCCCCCACATAAAGTTATTAGCGCCGATCAGCGTGGGGTTGCCGCCGGCATCGAGGTAGAACTGCCCGGTGTCCCAGCGGTAAAATCCGCCGCTGGAATTTCGCTCGCCGTAGGATATATCCCCGGCAATGGTTCCCGGCCCGTATTGCGTTTGCAGGTCGGGCGTCGCGGTCACTACATCCATTCCGATGCTTTGGGTAAATCGCACCACCGTTCCCTGCAGTCGGGCGGTGCCTGCACGGCCCTTAGTCGTAATCACGAGCGCGCCATTCATTCCGCGCGAGCCGTACAGCGCAGTAGCTGCCGAGCCTTTCAATACGGAGATGCTTTCGATATCGGCTACATTCAGGTTCTTGAGTTCGTCACCCCAGTCGTCGGAGTTTCCGATATAGTCAGGTCCGGTTTCCCACACGGAGATGTTGATGGCTATCCCGTCTATTATTATCAGCGGTTGGTTGTTGCTGTTCAGGGTGGAGGCTCCACGCAGGGTGATCCGCTGCCGGCCGAAGGCTCCTCCGCTGGTTCCGGAGATATTCAGCCCGGCCACCTTGCCTTGCAGGGCGGCGATGGGGTTGGTGACATTCGGGTTGAGCTCGCCGCCTTTCACGGTGGTGACGGAGTAGCCGAGTGCGCGGGTCTGGCGGGGGAGGTTGAGGGCGGTGATGGTGACCTCGGGGATATCGACGAGGGTGGTTGTATCCTGGAGGGTTTTCTCCTGCGCGGATAAGAGGCAGGGGAAAAGGAGGGGGATTAGAGGGAGAACTATTATACGTTTCAAAACTAACCTTTTTTGCTTGTTGCACAATTGAGTACAAATATAGCAATATGGGGACGATGTGCAACCAGCCCTCTCCTGGAATCTTATTTCAGACAAGAGATGAAAGTCCGGACTCTTGTAGACGAAAGTCCGGACTTTTGTAATCTAGCATATAAACTTACTTGCTCACTTCATACCCCTTGACAGCCGCAAGATCGAGCACCGACTGGTTAATGGCTTCGCCGAGATCGTCGCCTGCATCATCGCCTTTCTTTTTCATTTCTTCATCAATATATGCCTGCCTTTTCTTAGCCAGTTCTGATATTTGTTTCTGAAGATTGATGCGTTCGGTCTTCTTTCCGTTGATATATGACTTTAATTCATCTTTTGATTTACCTTGCAGTTCTTTGGGCAAATCTTCTTTTTTGATTTTATCCAGAACTTTTTCATCTTCATTCACCCGATCCACCAAATCCCATGAGCTATTGTTATAAACTTCTTTGGTTTTGCTTACCGCACGTTCGGCAAAATTGGCCGAAGATACCGACCGGGCATTCTGGTCTTGTACCATCTGATTGGTTTTACGTGCCTGACCGATGTGGCCGTAACCGATATAGGTATCGTTCAATTTTATATTAATTGAATGGATTCTGTCATCGAACGGTGTTTCAATGAAACGCACTTTAGCGTTGTGGTCGATGTTGAAGTATTTGCCCTTTCCATATGTAGCGGCATCTTTCCACATTCCTTCAATTCCCCAACGGGTATCTCCGCAGTGGATGGTATTTACATAAATATTCTTTTTCAATGCGGCATCTATGGCGTCTTTATAGGCTATTGAACCTTGGGTAAAAGGTTCATTGCCGGCAATATAAATAAGTTTCATGTCGGCATCACTCTTTCCCCATGTCAATATATCGACTGCTTTTTTAATAACGGCTCCGCAGTATTCATATCCGCCATTGGTGGTAAGGGCGAACAGTTTTTCGGAAATCAGGTCGAGGTCGTTGGTCAAAGGGGTTACCTGCCGTATATAATCATCGGTGGGTATGCCGTTGTTGCCATATTCGTACAGGGCTATTTGGATATCGGGGGTTTTGCCTTTGTACTTTAAAGTGGTGAGGGTGTTAACTATATTCCAGAGCCGGGATTTGGCTTGTTCAATCAATCCGTCCATACTGCTCGATGTATCGAGAAGAATGGCAACCTGGATTTTGGTATCTCCGGCGGCGTGTACATTTCCTAAACTGGTTGTCAGTAATAGGGTTGTGATGGCTGTAATGGTCAATAAAATCTTTTTCATATCTGTATGCTTTTAAGTTAATTCTTAGCCAAATTTAGATTATCAGAAATAAATTTTCCGGGCAAAATGGGTGAATGCCCTTTTTAAATTGGTGAAACATAGATGTAAAAGGTTGAAAACTTTTTATCTTTGTTCTATAAACTTTTCACCGGCATATATGGTTAAAACAAGGATTAATTGGTTGCTGATAATTGTCTTTATTCCTGCGATGGTATGGAGTCAGGACAGCCTGAGTTCGAGGAAGAAATTCGTTCCGGTCAGTAAGAACTCTGCTGCTATACAGTTAAGCAGAAGCCTGGAAAAGAACTCTTCCGACGAAGATATTGCCAATGATTATATGTCGCTCGCATCTCAACTTGGCAACCAGAACGATTATACCCGCGCCGAGAACTACCTGAAACAGGCCGCTACTTTATATCAACGAAGCAAAAACAAGGAACGCGAGGCACTGGCCTACCGCGAACTGGCTAAGTTGCAGGAAGCACAACAGAAATTCGACGAAGCAATCAGTAATTATCAACTGGCATCGCGCACCTCGCGACAGAAAGAAGTTTCCGAAATAAACATGAACGATGTCAACCGGCTAAATAACCGGGATAATCCGGTAACGCAGGCCAATTTCATACAGCGTAATATCCATTTGTCGAATTCAACGCTAAATACAAAAGACGCTTTAACGGCCTATCAACAAATGGCTCAGGTAAAGCTGGAAATGAACGATGGAGAGGCAGCCATCAACGAGTTACAAAACGCACTGGATATCGTAAAAGACGAGCCTGAGAAGAGTATCAAAATCAAAGAAGAAATGGCTAAGGTATATGTAGCCGAAGAAAAGTTTGACGAGGCGCTGGCTATCAATCATTCGCTGGTGGAGGAGGCAAAAGCGGTCAACAACCCGGCTGTGGAGATTAACCAGATGCAGAACCTTTCGAACACTTACTTTCAGGCCAGCAAAACAGAGAAAGCTATTTCTTTACTAAAAAGCGCCTACGAAATGGCCCTCATGAACGGCCGCACACTGGAAGCACGCAACATCCTTAACGAACTTACGGAGTATTACCGGAAAAACAGGAAAACATCGGAGGCACTGGATATGTATGCCGACTACATCGGCCAACTGGAAACGCTTATTAAAGGCGATAGCACGCTTATCGACGAGCGGTTCTTTCAGGTACACGAGGATAAAATCGCCCAACTGGAAAAGGAACGGGCGTTGAAAGATGAATTGATTGCTCGCAAAAACCGGTCGAACTATGCGCTGACGGCATTTCTGGCAATCGCTCTTTTGCTGGTGGCATGGATTGCCCGTTCGTTGTATTCCATCAGCAAGAAGAACAAACGCATTGCTTTGCAATCTCTTCGCCGGGAAATGAATCCGCATTTCATTTTCAATAGCCTAAACAGTGTTAACCAGTTTATTGCGCAGAACAATGAGTTAGAGGCGAATAAATACCTTACCTCCTACTCGCGGCTGATGCGGAATATGATGGAGAATTCGAACAAGGACTTTATACCATTATCTACGGAAATAGACCAATTAAAGAAATACCTTGAACTGGAACACCTGCGATTCAACGATAAGTTTGAATACGAAATAGTCATTGACCCGGCATTAGATACGGATGCAGTGTTTATTCCGAATATGCTTATTCAGCCTCAACTGGAGAATGCCATCTGGCACGGCCTGCGGTATAAAGAAACAATGGGCAGCTTATCACTGCAAATAGAAGCCGTGGGCAGCCGTCTGCGAATTAGTATTGATGATAACGGCATCGGCCTGCAGCAGAGTGCAGAACTTAAAACCCAACACCAAAAGCAGCACAACTCGCGCGGATTATCGAATACCCGCGAACGTATCGAATTACTGAATAAACTGTACCGATTGGATATTTCCATGGAAATGGTGAATAAAGAAAAGAATGAAGATAATACAGGAGTGACGGTTATCTTATGGTTTCCGCTCATAGGAAAAAAATATACCGGATGAATACAATACAGAAAATAAAAAGCGTCATCGTTGAAGATGAACCGGCAGCCAGAAACGTCCTGAGCAATTATCTGCAAAAGTATTGCCCGCAGGTGGAGGTAATAGGCGAAGCGGCCAATTGCAAAGAAGCCATTCCGCTATTACACAAATTGCAGCCGGATTTAGTTTTTCTGGATGTGGAAATGCCTTTCGGCAACGCTTTTGATGTGTTGGAGGGATGTAAAGACCTGTATTTTGAAACTATCTTCGTTACTGCTTTTTCGGAATACTCACTCCGCGCCCTTAATCAAAGCGCTGCGTATTACCTGCTGAAACCAGTAAGTATCGAGGAATTGATACTGGCGGTCAATAAGGTGCAACAGCATATCATCAACCGCGAAATGTTTAACCGGAACAAGGTTATCATCGAGAATTTCCGCGAACCCCGACCCGAAAAGCAACAGGTTATACTTCCTACACTCGAGGGGTTTGAGGTGGTAAAGATGGAAGATATTATCCGTCTACAGGGAAACGGTAACTTTACGGATATTTACCTGCGCGATAAGAAAAAGAAAATGGTATGCCGGTTTCTGAAACATTTCAGCGAGATTCTTCCTTTTCCTTTTATAAGGGTTCATAAATCGCATATTATTAATTTCAACTACGTAAAATCTTATTATAAAAACTCGGGCGGATATGTGGTATTGGAGGATGATACGGAGATTGAGGTTTCACCTACTTATAAGGAGGAATTGATGAAGGTGTTTAAGGGATAATAGTAGAGTGAGGTAAAGAGTGAGGTAAAGGAGTTAAAAGAGTGAGGTAAAGTAGAATCCATGCGGCATCGCCTACTCATCTCCTTTACCTCACTCTTTACCTCACTCCTATACCTCACTCCTATACCTCACTCTTTACCTCACTCAAAACAAAAAATATTAGCATTCATTAACAAACATATTTGCAGCATTATTGCTATATTACCGTCTAATTGATAAATCAGGGTTCGGGATCATGAAACATTTTCTTCTGATATATACTTGTTTGATGTTGTTTTGCAGTTGCGACGGATACAACCGGAATTTCTATAAAGATCCGGATGTAGACCTTTTCATTAAACAAATAAAGGAAGGAACTTTCGGGAGATCTTTTGAATACAGCAGTACCGAATTACCCGACTTCGAGCGGAAACATATACCGGCTCTTCTGAATTATATCAATGATATGACCCCGGTCTATAATTACCCGATAGGGAAACCTGCTTTGGCGGGCAGTACCCGGTGGATTGCCGAAGGGGTTTTATGGACAATTGACGGTATACGTTTGGGAAGAAAGTATCCCTGCAATATGGGTATACTTGCGTGGGAAGATAATCATGCACCAACCTCTGAAGAGGAGATAAAAGAAGTAGCCGCTTTATATGTTGCCTGGTGGAAGGGTGAGTTAACACCTGATGGAAAGATACGGAATATATTTCTGGACGATCCGTTAAAAGACACAGGATTTTACTGGAAATGATAAATAATAATATAATTACAACAATTGCAAAGCTAAATTTCAATTAATAGACTCATTAATCTCTTAAAGTTAATAAGCCCCGGACCTAGTGATAAGTTCGGGGCTTAAATTATTTTCAAACATTACCTTTTGTTTTGCTTAGGTAAATCTGTTTGTACTCCTATAAGCATTAAATTTCCTTCATTATTGGCCAGGCCAATGTTATAATCCTTAGCTAACCAACGGATAGCTGCGAACACTTGTTCGAAAGTCAATGCCAACTGTCTCCTTAATTCCTGAATACTTATACCGGAACCTGTATGGCTTAAAATATTCCATACTTTACCGGCATTCATTCCTGCTTCTTCTATTTTCAAGTTGTCCATAAGTTTAGATTAAAAAATACTTTTGGAAGGTAGCAAGAATATCCGGAACTAAAAAACTTTATCCTTTATTTTAGGATAATTTTAAATAAAGTTTTTAAGTTTTCCAGCTTTTAAGTTTTTGAGTAATTAAGATTATTTTTTCAGAAAAAAAGACTTAAAAGCTTAAATTCTCAAAAACTCAAAAGCTAATTTTTTAGTATCTGCGTCCACCGCCGCCACCGTAGTTGTCGCCGCCACCATAGCCGCCACCACGATTACCGCCGCCATAGCCACCGCCACGGTTACCACCGCCACGGTTATAGCCACCGCCGCCACCGCCATAGTTATTACGGCGAGGTTCTTCCGAACGTGGGCGTGCTACAGATACAGCCAAGGTTCTTCCGTCGAGTTCTTTTCCATTCAAAGCTTCAATAGCAGCGTTACCTTCGGTTTCGTCGTCCATCTCAACAAAACCATATCCTTTAGAGCGACCAGTTTCACGATCTGTTACAATTTTAGCTGAGGCAATTTCGCCATACTCTGAAAATAAATCTCCTAAATCGGATTCGCTGATGTTGTAGCTTAATCCTGCAATAAAAATGTTCATAAAAAATGGATTAATAAAAAAATAAATAATTAATAGTACTCTGCAACAGGATTCTTTGATGAAAGAGAAGACATTTATTCTGCAATCAGGATTGAAAAAGAAAGTAACCTTTAAACAAGAAACGCTTTGCGCGGTAAAGATATGAATAAATAAATGGAATTCCTGTTACATTTTCATCAAAAACACAAAGTTTTTTCTTATTTTTGCAAAACACACACATATAAAATACGAAATCGTGGTTAACATTAAAGATCTGGCGTTGCTCGGAGACGAGGAACTGCTGAAGAAATATGAAGAAACAGGGGAAATAAGTTATTTTGGGGAATTATATAATCGGTATATACCTCTTATATATGGTCTATATCTGAAATATCTGAAAAGTCCTCAAGATGCACAAAATGCAGTCATGCAACTTTTCGAAGAACTGCCACCGAAGGTACCCGGTTCTGAAATAAAAAACATCCAATCCTGGTTATATAACGTCGTCAAAAATCATTGCTTGCAATTACTACGCAAAGATGATAAAGAAATCACTGTAAATTTTAATACCGGAGATACAGAATCTCAGGAACTTCTGCATCTGTTGTATACAGAAGAAGGAGAAAGAAGTATTCTGGAAGATATCCGGCGATGTATGGACAGACTCCCTGATAGTCAACGAATCTGCATCACACATTTTTTTATGAAAAAGATGTCGTATATGGATATAGTTGATAAAACAGGGTATTCTCTAAATGCCGTAAAAAGCAATATTCAGAATGGGAAACGAAATCTTAAAATGTGCTTAACCAGAAATTCAAAATGAACATATTCCAATACATACAAGGTGACAGAATCGGGAAAGAAGCCAACCATACTGAATACGAAGCTATGAAAGAGCCCTTCCTGGCAGATGCACTGGATGGTTATACCGGAACAAAGGGAAATCATAAGAGGCAGATTGAAAAGTTACAGAACTCAATTGCACAGAAGTGCAAAAAGAAAACTAATTACGGTTTAATTGGTAGTATTGTTGCCGTTACTGCAGTTGTATTGGGAGTTGCAGTATATTTTCTGATTATAGAACCGGATGCAGCGAAAAACCTTTTTGCAGCGACCACTCCAAAGAATCCGGTTAAAGAAAACATACAGAAAAAGATTGAACAACCTATAGAGAATACGAAGGAAGAGACTCCGATAGTGGAGCCTGAAGTTAAAATTGAAACGAAGAAGGAAGAAAAGCCTGTTGAAGTTCCAGCCACCGTTACCACTCCCCCGGTTTCTATCAATACAAATACCCCTATAGAAGTATCCGAAAAAAAAGAGGATTTACCTACTCAGATAGTCAAAGAAACGCCCGCTACTCCGGCAATCGTTTCGGCAGATCCTCCTATAGAGGTTTCTACACAAGTTGTAGAACAGCCGGAGCCAACCGAAGAAGTTACACAAGCCCCCCCACCGGCAGTTAAAGAAGAGTCTGACAAGCCCAAAATAAAAGGAAGAGTTACCGATAAGAGCGGTAGTCCGCTTGCAGGTGCATCCGTATCAGTGCCTGGAGCAAATATACGTACTACAACAAATGCCAATGGGTATTTTGAACTGGAAGCTGAAAATAACAGCAATATTATGGTGCGATCTTTGGGCTACGACCCGGTAATACAAACCGGAAACACCAGTCAGAATATGCAGGTAATAATGGAAGAAGTTCCGAAGCAATAATCTCCGGAACTTTACTGAATCATTTTATTTAGCCAGATAACCTCCGTCTACAGGATAATATGCCCCATTACAGAATGATGCACGGTCACTACTGAGCCAAAGAACGAGGTCTACAATCTCATCTACTTTCCCCAATCGGCCCATGGGATGCTTTTTTACCAGGAAATCATAACATGCCTTATCATCTGTCAAGGCATGGGTAAGATGCGTTTCTACAAATCCAGGACCTACTGCATTAGCCCGTATTCCCTTCTTGCCATATTCTATGGCTACATTCTTGGTAAGGCCTATTACTCCATGCTTGGCGGCAACATATCCGCAGGAACCGCCAAAACCAACCATACCCAGGATAGAAGAAGTATTCACTATTACTCCACCACCGTTTTTCAACATTTCGGGTATCTGATAATGCATACCGTAAAATACACTCGATAAATTTACCTTGATTACTTTATCCCAGGCATCAACCGGGTATTCGCCAATGGGGGCGCTTGCTCCGCCTATACCGGCATTGTTGAAAGCTATATCCAGCTTGCCATAACGCTTTACGGCTTCTTTTACCAGATTTTCATTATCCTCAGGTTTAGATACATCTACTCTAAGAAAATAAGCATCGCCTCCTGCTTTCCTTATTAAATCGACTGTTTCATTTCCCGATTCCTCATCAATATCCGAAACAATTACTTTAGCGCCTTCTTTACTATACAGTTCGGAAATAGCACGTCCGAATCCTGAGCCACCACCCGTTACAATAGCTACTTTATTATCTAATAATCCCATGATAAAAAATTTAATATGGTTAATATTTTCTCTTTTATCTATGGATAACAGCCGAAAGTGAATATTGTTTAAAAGCAGAGAGTACAAAGTCCACAAAGGTCTTTGTACTCTCTGATGAAAGTGTATCAAACATCTTTTTACCTTACAGCTAATAATGGATTTCTGTCATAGGGAGTCGGTTCAGCCTGACGCTTAATTCTCCATTATCACTGCAAAAAACTATTCTGTTATCTCTTACAAGCCAGCCTAAGGCAAGAAGAATTTGCTTTTCATCTCCCGATGTCAATACTTCAATATCTTTCACCGAAAGACAATTCTCTTGCTCTAACAGGTAATAAATAGCACCTGCATGCCGGCTAATATCAAATCTCGACATAATTAAGGTTCGGCATTAGGTTAAAATATTCAAAGTTAATTGGTTAGGTTATTTCTTTTTTAAATCAATCTGAATAGTCTGAGCCTTGTATCCTTCAAGAGCAGTATCATCCACCTTGATTGATTCTGATATAAAGTTCAGTTTAACTGCACCTTTAGCATAAGTGTCGGCAGTTTCTACAGCTTTAAATGTTACAACGATTTCTTTCTTTGTTCCAGTTTCACCTTCACCTTCGCCTTCTTCTGCTCTACCTTCGGGAGCCGGTTCTGCATCAGGAACAGTGTAGCTAAAAGCCAAAGTTCCGGGTTTCAAAGTAAGATTAATAGCAGTGGCTGCCTCATTTAATTTAGCTTCATATGCCAATTCGTACTTGATATCTCCTTCGAGGTCTTTAATAATTTCAGCTCCAACTTCTTCGCCTTCGATTGCAATAATGAAGTCATTTACAGGGAACTTATCAAAAACTGCTTTTGTTTCTTCGAGTTTACCACTGATGGTTTGTGAACCTTCTTCAGCAGCAGTCTGAGTTGCAGGATCGGTTGGGGTTTTTACATACATTTTCCCATCATATGTACCAGAGATATCTGCCAATGTTAATGGTTTGTCTTTTTCATCATCGTCGCATGATGCCATTGATACAGCTACAGCCAAAGCTGCTACATAATAGATAGATTTTTTCAATTTAAAGATCGCTTTCATTTTGTTTTTTCTTTAGTTTATAATAATTAGGTTCTTAATTAATCCTGCGGTTTAGTACAGGATATCGAAAATAAAAATGTACGTACAATGATATAAATACCCGATAGCACGGAATACTGCATAGGTTGGGAAAGAAAACTTAATTTAAAAAAAATATGATAATATAAAGTATTTATTTCCAGCCGGATAGGAAATAAAAAAAACGAATTAAGTGGTAATCGGGAACAATAAATAAAATATTTCACCGTTTGAAACATCGGATTATGCCATAAAATAACCCTCTGCATTTATCTCACAATAAAGTACAGAGGGCAATAATCATTGGTTATCAAACAAGAATTATAAATCCCTACCTCATATATAAACTAGAATTCCGGAGTAATTACTCCAAAACCAATGATACTACAAATTTAAACGTATTATTAGTCATTTCCTTGCCCCAAAGTTCGCGAATGATGCTCCAAAGTGCGTTTTTCAATCATTTTTTCGTATATTTGTCATCGCACACAACTTTTAAAGACACGTTATAAATGAAAAAAATGATGATGGCTATGGCACTTGCTGCACTTATCAGCGGGTACAACTCGTCCGGAGAGAAGACGAGTAACGAGAATCCGTTCTTTGTTGAGTACAATACACCGTTTAATGTACCACCGTTCGACCGTATTAAAACGGAACATTTTAAACCCGCAATGCTGAAAGGCATGGAGGAAGAAATGGCCGAGATTGAAGCTATTTGCAACAATCCCGAAGCTCCCACGTTCGAAAACACCATTGCAGCAATGGATCAAAGCGGTAAACTACTGAGGAAAATACGTCCTGTATTCTCCGGATTAACCGGCGCAAACACTACCGACGAACTTGATGCGCTGAGCAAAGAAATGTCTCCTCTTTTTTCTAAACACAGCGATGATATACGGCTGAACCCAGTATTGTTTGAACGTGTAAAGACAGTTTACAACCAGAAAGATGAACTCGGACTGGACAAAGAACAAATGAAGCTACTGGAAGAAACCTACAAAGGATTTGTTCGCGGTGGTGCTAACCTCAGCGCAGAACAACAAACCAGATTGCGCGAACTTAACAGTGAGATTTCGACCTTACAGATTACTTTCTCCCAGAATATGCGACGCGAAACGAACGATTATCAGTTAGTTATCAGCGAAGAGAAAGACCTTGCCGGACTTACTCAAACTCAAATTGCCAATGCCGCGCAGGAAGCCGAAAAAGCCGGATTGCCGGGCAAATGGGTGTTTAAACTTCAAAACCCCAGCGTATTACCATTCCTTCAAAACGCCGATAACAGGGCTTTACGCGAAGAAATTTTCAACGCTTATATTAATCGTGGCAATAACGGAAACGAATTTGATAACAATGAAGTAGTAAAGAAACTCATCACCTTGCGTCTGGAAAAGGCAAAACTGATGGGATATAGTGATTACGCCTCATTTGTTCTGGAAGAGCGTATGGCAAAAAACGAAACCAACGTTTATAATCTTCTGAATGAACTATGGACTCCTACCCTGAAAAAAGCAAAAGAAGAACTGACAGATATACAAGCTGAAATAACCAAAGACGGCAAAAACTTCACTGCCGAGGGCTGGGATTGGCGTTATTACTTCGAAAGAGCCAAGAAAACCAAGTTCGACCTGGATGAAAGCCAGGTACGTCCCTACCTGAAACTGGAAAATGTACGCGACGGAGTTTTCTACGTTTCCAATCAGTTGTATGGTATTACCTTTACACCAATTAACAACATTCCTCTGCCCCACCCCGATGCCGAGGCCTTTGAATGCAAAGATAAGGACGGTACACACCTGGGAGTACTGTATATGGATTACTTCCCACGCGAAAGCAAACGAAGTGGCGCCTGGTGCGGCACTTACCGCTCTCAAACTTATGAAAACGGAAAGCGTTTAGCACCGGTTGTTACCATTGTATGTAACTTCAGTCAACCGGCACCCGGACAGCCGGCTCTATTAAGCGCCGACGAAGCCGAAACACTTTTCCACGAGTTTGGTCATGCCCTGCATAATCTGTTCAAAGATGTTCATTATTACGGTATTTCGGGCGTTCCCCGCGATTTTGTTGAACTACCATCGCAAATCATGGAACACTGGGTATTCGAACCCGAAGTACTAAAAGTATTTGCCAAACATTTCGAGACTGGCGAAACAATACCAACCGAATTAATCGAAAAACTGGATAAGAGTGGTAAATACGGACAAGGATTTGCCACCACAGAATACCTGGCTGCTTCGTTACTGGATATGGATTACCATGTACTGAAAGAAATACCTGCCAACATGGACGTTATGAAGTTCGAGAACAAAGTGCTGAGCGACCGTGGAATATTGAAACAGATACCTTCACGTTACCGCACCACCTACTTTAACCACACCATGGGAGGCGGATATACAGCCGGATATTACAGTTATATATGGTCGGAAGTTCTGGATTGCGATGCTTACCAGGCATTTGTAGAAACAGGAAATATATTCGACAAAGCCACAGCCGAAAAATTCCGCAAATATGTACTTACACCGGGAGGTATCGACGATGCAATGGATATGTACGTAAACTTCCGCGGCAAAGAACCGGGTACAGGCCCGCTGCTGGATAACCGCGGGTTAAGATAAACAGCAAATTATCTCTCCTTAATAATTATGAAGGTATCGGTTTTCCGGTACCTTCTTTTTTTCTGTAAAATCGATATTGTATATTTTATCCTACTAGCAAACCAACTTCTATCCCGGTAGGATACCCGTCTTATCCTACCGGGATAACAGGTGTTATCCTAACGGGATACGACCCTTATCCTACCGGGATAACAGGGGTTATCCTACCGGGACAGAACCGTTATCCTACCGG
>DAMCMT010000047.1:8692-18646 GCA_032108265.1 Bacteroides sp. | reverse complement strand
AGATAATCCGAGAACTCTTTCCCGACTTATCTGTTATAACATAGTACCTTTCATATTGAACAAAATGAATGTTAAGCAACTAATTTCCGGATTGGCGGTTATCCTTATTATATCTTCGTGCCTACAAAAACAGACCGGTAGCCAGCAGCAGGCTCCTCCGGCAGATTACCCGACTACGGTGGTTAACTACCAGGATACCATTGTTTATTCCGAATATCCCGTTATCATACGCGGACAGGAAGACATAGAAATAAAACCCCGTGTCGATGGTTTTATTGATAGAATTTATGTGGACGAGGGAGCCACCGTAAGACAAGGCCAGATACTCTTTTCGATAAACTCGCCACAAAGCGTACAAACACTGGCAACGGCTCAGCAAACGCTTATCACCGCCCAAACCCAGGTAAATACAGCAAAGCTGAATGTAGACCGTATGCGGCCACTTGCCGAAAAAGGCATCATCAGCAACGTACAATTAGAAACCCTCCAAAACAGCTATCAGGCCGCACTTGCCACCCAGGCACAGGCCGAGGCACAACTATCAAGCGCGCAAGCCATGAGCGGTTGGATGAATGTTACCAGCCCGGTCACTGGAGTTGTCGGTACCATTCCTTACCGGCAGGGAAGCCTCGTCGGCAGTAATAACGTACTTACTACCGTAGCCAATACAGAAAATATATACGCTTACTTCTCCATCAACGAAAAGGGATTAATGGATTTATTCAGCCAGTTACCGGGAAATACAGATGCAGAACGCATTCAACAGATACCCGAAACAACCCTGATACTTGCCGATGGAAGCGTGTATCCTCAAAAAGGACGGGTTGAAACCATTTCCGGAGTTATCGATACTTCAACCGGCTCGGCCAACCTCCGGGCACGGTTCCCCAACGACCGTGGTATGCTGCGCAGCGGCACCAGCGGCCGGATACAGATTCCGCAACCCCTCAGGCATGTCATTGTAATACCCCAAAGAGCAACTTTCAGTATGCAGGATAAAACATTGGTTTACCGCGTACAAAGTGATTCGGTAGTGCAAAAAGTAGTCGACGTGGTGCCCATTCCCGGCGGACAGGATTATGCCGTTACAGGCGGACTTGAACAAGGCGACCGCATTGCCATTGACGGAATAGCAACATTGTCGCAGGGACAACGGATAAGTTTTGAGTAATCATAACTCACTACTCAAAACTCTAAACTCATAACCTAAAACTCATAACTCCTCATGCTGAGACTATTCATAAACCGCCCGGTACTTTCCACAGTAATTTCCATTATTATTGTGGTGTTAGGTATTATCGGCCTGGTAACTTTACCCATTGAGCAATACCCTGACATTGCACCTCCTACCATACAGGTTTCCGCCAATTACGCCGGTGCCAACGCCGATGTAGTAATGAGCAGTGTGGTAATTCCTTTGGAAGAACAGATAAACGGTGTAGAGGGAATGACCTACATGACCTCAACCGCCTCCAACACCGGTTCCGCCAATATCACTATTTACTTTGCCAAAGGCGTCGACCCCGACATTGCCGCCGTGAACGTACAGAACCTCGTATCACAAGCCAGTTCGTTACTACCTCAGGAAGTAACCCAAAGCGGGGTAACCGTGCGCAAGCAACAAACCAGTAATATCCTGATGATATCCTTTACATCGGATAATCCGGATTACGACGGTCAGTTCATACAGAATTATGCCAACATAAATATCCTGCCACAAATACGCCGCGTGCAAGGCGTTGGTGATGCCAACGTGTACGGCGCCCGCGACTATGCCATGCGAATATGGTTTAAGCCCGATGTCATGGCCTCCTACTCCGTCACCCCGCAGGAAGTTACTGCCGCCCTGATGGAACAGAACATCGAAGCAGCCCCAGGCGAATTAGGACAGAATAGCAACCAGACTTTCCAATACACCCTTAAATACACAGGTCGGTTAACAACTCCCGAAGAATTCGGCAATATCATTATCCGTGCCAATGGCGACCGGATTCTGCGCGTGCACGATGTAGCCGATGTAGAACTCGGTTCACTGAATTATACGGTATTAAGCCGCCTCGACGGTCAGGAATCCGTTATGATTGCTATTAACCAAACAGCCGGTTCAAATGCCCAACAGGTTATTAACAATGTAAAAAAAGAACTGGACGAAGCATCCCGCAGCTTTCCACCCGGTTTAAAACTAACATACATTCAAGATGTAAACGAGTTCCTTTCGGCATCCATCAGCAAAGTAATAGAAACACTGTTCGAAGCATTTATACTGGTGTTTATCGTGGTATTTATCTTCCTGCAAGATTTCCGTTCCACCATTATTCCGGCCATTGCCGTTCCGGTGGCTATCATAGGTACTTTCTTTTTCTTACAAATGTTCGGCTTCTCCATCAACCTGCTCACCTTATTTGCGTTGGTACTGGCTATCGGTATTGTGGTCGATGATGCCATTGTGGTAGTCGAAGCCGTGCATGCCAAGCTCGACGCAGGCGAGAAAGACGCCCGGAAAGCAACCATGGATGCCATGCAAGAGATTGCTCCCGCTATTATTTCCATTACGTTGGTTATGTCAGCCGTATTTATCCCCGTTAGTTTCATAGGCGGAACTACAGGAGTTTTCTACCGCCAGTTCGGGCTTACACTGGCTATTGCCATTGTTATTTCGGCTGTTAACGCGTTGACCCTCAGCCCCGCGCTTTGCGCCCTGTTCCTGAAACCCAAAGAAGAGATGCCCCAAAAGAAAGGAATACTCAAACGTTTCCAGTATTACTTCAATAAAGGTTTCGACTGGTTAACCGAACGGTATAAACATTCACTTCAATACTTAGGCAAGAAAAACCACCGCTGGATAGTTCCCGTAATGATTGGAGTATTCGCGGCCACACTGGTACTGCTTATGAGCCGGATACCCAGCGGATTTGTTCCTCAGGAAGATAGTGGCGCCGTCATGGGAATGATTACACTGGCTCCGGGTTCATCACTGGAACGTTCAGACTCCATTGTCAGGCATATATCGAATATTGCATCACAGGTTCCCGAAGCCATTCACGAAATGGAAATTGTAGGAGTAAACTTCATGAGTGGTGTGGGTAGTTCGTATGCTACCATCATGCTAAAATTATCTCCCTGGAACGAACGGACAAGGACAACCGACCAAATAGCCGCATGGATGACCCAGGCTACGGATACCATACGTAATGCCACTTTCCTGTTCATGGGTACCCCTACCCTACAGGGATTCGGTATCGGGAACGCTGTTTCGCTCGAATTGCAGGACCGTACAGGAGGAGATATTAACGCATTCTACGGTATTACCAACGAATTCCTGAACACCCTGCGCCAACGGCAGGAAATAATGGTAGCCAGCACTACATTCAATCCCGGCTTTCCGCAATTACAGATTGAAGCTGATATACCCCGAATCAAATCGGCCGGACTTACTTTGGGTAATATCATGACTACTTTACAGGCATACATCGGCAGTATGTATGTATCCAATTTCAACATTTATGGTAAACAGTTCCGCGTCATGGTACAGGCCTCTCCCGAGTACCGCGCCAGTGAAGACGATTTGAACGGTATTTATGTACAAACCTCATCGGGCGAAATGGCGCCGATAACAGAATTTATCACAGTTACCGGCATGACAGGCCCTCAAAGCTTACAGCGTTTCAACCTGTATTCAGCCATGAGTGTCACCATTATTCCCAACATACCGGCCGGCTACAGTACCGGAGATGTTATTAACGTAATATCCGAAGTATCCGCACAAAGACTTCCTACGGGTTACAGTTACGAGTATTCGGGTCTTAGCCGCGAAGAAGCTACTACCGGAAATCAGGTAGCCATTATCTTTGCTATCTGCCTGATATTTGTTTACCTACTATTATCAGCTTTATACGAAAGTTATATCCTGCCATTATCCGTTATCCTCTCCCTCCCCATCGGGCTGGCCGGGGTATTTATTTTTATCTTCTTCGGGCTGATGCTGGGTAGCGGTATTACCAACAACATTTATGTGCAGATTGCCCTTATTATGCTCATCGGTTTATTGTCGAAAAATGCCATCCTGATTGTGGAATACGCCATACAACGCCGCAAGCAGGGTATGAGCGTGGTAGAAGCAGCCGTCAATGGTGCCGTAGCCCGTTTACGTCCAATCCTGATGACATCCTTTGCCTTTATATTCGGGCTTCTTCCGCTGGCCGTAGCATCCGGAGCAGGTGCCGTAGGCAACCGTTCCATCGGGCTTAGTGCTATCGGGGGTATGCTTATAGGTACAATACTGGGTGTACTGGTTATTCCCACGCTTAACATACTGTTCCAGACCTTACAGGATAAACTGAATAAGAAACCGCAGAAACCCAAACAATAAGTAACTATGAAACAGGTAATAAATATATTTATTTTCTGCATCCTGACAGGCGTAAGTGTATCATCGTGCATATCCGTCAAATCCTACCGGGAACCTGTAGCAGATACATCGGATTTATTCGGCGAAGATATGAAAGAAGATACCGCCACGGTAGCCAATATACCCTGGTACTCTTATTTCGATGACCCATACCTGAATATACTTATTGATGCAGGGCTCACTAATAACCTCGACTTACAGATAGCCCTTACCCGCATCCAACAGTCGGAAGCCAATCTTTCCATGGCGCGGGCGGCTTATTTTCCTACGGTTACCCTCTCTGCTACGGTTCAGCACAACCGTTTTTCCGAACCCGGAAGCGGTGATGTACTCAGGAAACATACCAATCAGTTTACACTGGGACTGGTTTCGACATGGGAACTTGAGTTATGGGGCAAGTTGAGTAGTCAATCCCGCGCAAGTTATGCCGCCTTGCTGTCGAGCTATAGTTACCGCAACCTGGTACAAACAACCCTGATTGCCAATATAGCCAATGATTACTACACACTGCTGGCACTGGACGAACAACTGCGCATTACCCGCGAAACGGTTAAAATTCTTCGCGAAAGTTCCGAAACCATGCAGGCTATGATGGAAGCAGGTATGCTGAACGGCGCAGCCGTACAACAGAGTCTCGGTCTGCAATACGCAACGGAAGCAAGTATTCCCGATTTGGAAAGCCAGATACGAAATACCGAGAACGCCCTCAATCTGCTACTCGGACGTAAACCGGGAGTCATACCCCGTTCCACCATCCACGACCAACGTGTACCGCAAGAGTTGAAATACGGTCTGCCCATGCAAATGCTGGCCCGCCGCCCCGACGTACAACAGGCAGAGTTAAACTTCCGCAGGGCTTTTGAGTTGACTAACGTTGCGCGTGCATCTTTCTATCCATCCATTACCTTGGGTTCCGGTTCAATGGTTGGATACAGCCACAATAAACTCTCGCATTTCTTCCGGCCGGAGAACCTGATAGCGAATATCATTGGCGGACTTACACAACCTATATTTGCCCATAACCAACTCCGCGGAAACCTTAAAATAGCCAAAGCCCAACAGGAAGAGGCATTGCTTACTTTCGAACAGACCGTACTCTCAGCCGGAAGCGAAATTTCCAATATTCTGGCCGGGTTCGAAGCTACATGGAAAAAAACCGAATCGCGTACGCACCAGATTGAAGCGTTGGAAACTGCAGTTTACTTTACCGGAGAGCTTTTAAATGCCGGCGAAGCCAATTATACCGAAGTGTTAAACGCACAACAAAGTTTGTTACAGGCACAACTTAATCAGGTGAACGATAAGTTACAGCAGTTGCAGGCGGCTGTAAACTTATACAGGGCTTTGGGTGGTGGTATAGAGTAACTACGGTTTCTCTCAGGAAGAACCCTGGTTTCTCTGAAGAGGAACCGGAGTTTTTGGTACTAAGAAACTACTGATTCTCTATAGGAAAAACTACTGATCCTCTTCAGAAAAACTCCGGTTTCTCTAGAGGAAAAACCGGGGTTTCTCTTTGGCATTAAATAAAAGCAAAACTTTTATGCAGTAACTTTTCTATTTCGTTCAACAATGCCGGGGCATCAATTGGTTTGGGGAAGTAACCATTAAAACCATTCTCAAGAACCCTCTTCTCGTCAGAAGAAGAGGCAAAGGCTGTAACAGCAATAATCGGTACTTTAGAAGATAATTTACGGATTTCGCTCACCGCCTCGTACCCATCCATTACAGGCATATTAATATCCATCAGTATAATATGCGGACTGTATTCTTTAAACAATTCGACCGCTTCCTTGCCATCCCAGGCATGTATTACCCTATATTGGTTTTGAAGAATAGTTTTTAATAATTTATAGTTACCGGCTGTATCCTCAGCTACTAGCACCGTGAGTCTGTCTTGCGGAATAGTTATCAGTTTTTCAAAGTACTCTTCTTCCCCCTCAACAACTTCCCCCGGAGTATAGGGTATGGTAAACCAAAAGGTCGATCCCACACCATATTCAGATTCGACACCCATCTGGCCTCCCATTTTTTGTACTATCAGTTCGCAGATAGGCAGCCCCAGACCTGTACCCTGGGTAAAAGAATTCAGCTTGACAAACCTTTCAAAGATTGCTGCCATTTTGTTTTGCGGAATGCCACAACCAGTATCTGTTACCGAGAAATAAATAAATTTATCCCTACGCAAGGAGTATGTCACCCTCACTTCTCCTTTCTCCGTGAATTTCAATGCATTCGATATCAGGTTGACAACCACCTGCGTAAGCCTGTTCTTTTCTGTGTGTATGTGGCACGCAGGTAATGGAGTATCAAGAATCAGGACTACCTCAGTCGAGTTCATACGGTTGCGCATCGAATCGACTATAATTTCAAGGAAATTATTCAGTTCGAAATCAGTATAAAAAAACTCAAGTGTTCCGGCTTCTATCTTAGATAAGTCCAGGATATCGTTAACCAACTGTAGAAGAAGCTTATTATTACTTTCGATAAGCTGAAAATATTCCTGTTTCTCATCTTCATCAGTAAGATTGGCCAGTATACCCGAGAAACCGACTATTGCATTGAGTGGTGTACGTATTTCATGGCTCATATTGGCCAGGAATGCAGATTTGAGACGGCTGGACTCTTCGGCGTGGTCTTTGGCCGAGATAAGTTCCTGTTCCATCAATTTGCGTGATGTTATTACTATCGACGAGCCTACAAGGGACACAGGATTGCCTTCTTTATTGTACCTTTCTACTTTGGCACGTACTTCGATCCAGTTTACATGCTCCCTGTTATTGCGTTTGGAAACGATACGATATTCTTCGACTGCAGTTGTGATTTCGCCGTTAACCAGCTTCCGGTAAGTCTCCATTATCCGTTCCCGGTCTTCGGGAAAGATTCGCGAAAAATACCGGTCGTCAGGTACTACCAACTGACTTTCGGTAACAGAAAGTTTTGTATGGGTTGCACCTACGGGTTTATGTACATCGTACACTATATTTTTATTTACCAGGTCCCACTTCCAGGGAACAATATTCGCTACATCCAATGCCATAGCCAGTTTATAGTTCGTAGAGCTAAGTTGATGTTTAGCCTGGTGCAGTTCAGTAGTATCCAGACAGAATATATCGACAAAACCCGGAATATGGGATGGTGTAAGTACGACTTCGTAAAATGCTTTATTGTAATTGAGATAAAAAGGGAGGGTTAAAGGACGTTCCTCCGTACTCACTATCTTAAGATGTTCCAGGAACCTGGGCATGGAATCGGCTATAATCGATTCACTTCCGCGCTTACCCGTGAGTCCGTTAAGTTCAGGTAAAACTTTATGGAAATAATTATTCACCATCCGAAATACAATATCAGTTAAACTGCCAGCCGAATTGTAAAGCAACTCGATCCGTACATAAATTACGGGCATAGTATTTATAAGATTCGTATAATTTTCCATAGATTTAATTTCGCGCTTCTGTGCTTCTTTTACCCGGCTAAGCATGCGAATACGGCTAACTAAGAACGCTATCAGGATAAGAATCACTATTCCAACCAACAGAAACGAATTTTCCAGGATAAAATTACGAGGCTTAATCTCGGATGCATAAAGTAAAAACGGGAAATTAACTAACAGGAACGATAAAAGCATTTTCATTTTATGTGTCAGCAAAAATTGCTGGGGAGCATTAATCATAATAGTAGTATTGCGTTGTTAACATTAGTGTCGCAAAGCTACAATATCCCGCCAACTTATCAATACTTAGTATAAAAAAAAGTGTTAAAGTTGATTCATCTGAGCAGCACAGACATAACCTTCTTCGTAAAATGCAGTCAGTTTATGTATATCTCTTTCAATACGGTCCACTGTTACCGGATTAATCGGGCGGATAACAGTTATCAGACCTTCGTCTTCCATGCGCTCAACCATATCTAATTGTGAATTGTAGATGGCACTTCGCATATTAAGCGCTTCGCGGAGTTTAGGATATTTCCTGTAAATAAGTTTGGGTATCTTAATATCTTTCGATTCCTTCCGGTATCCCCGGTTACGGGTAAGAACAACTATGTTTTTCTGGCTATACCCATCATCGATTGCCCGTTGCAAAGGAATTGAGTCGACAATACCACCATCGAGCATCGGTATTCCATCAACATATACTATGGGGCACACAAACGGCAGGCTGCTCGATGCACGGACAATATCAATTACCCGGTTGCGGTCTTTTTTTTCTTCGAAATAATTAGCTTTACCCGTCAGGCAGTTTGTTGTAACCATCACGTATCGGCCGGGCGAAGCAAAATAAGCATCGTAATCATAAGGTAATATGTGTTCGGGGAATTCATGGAAAAGCAAATCAAAGTCCATGATATTACGCTTTTTCAAAAGATGCTTCAATCCTATATAATTGTACTTATCGAGTAAGTCGATATTACTGTATTTAGCACGCCCTCTCTGCCGCGACATGAACGACAGGCCATTACACGCACCGGCAGACACTCCTATGGTGTACGGAAAATAGATGTTGTTATCCATAAAGTAATCCAATACGCCACAAGTAAAAACTCCACGCATGCCGCCTCCTTCGAGTACAAGTGCAGCCGATTCGGATATAATTAGTTCGCTACCCATTATTTGATTTAATTCTTTTCCCCGGATGCAATTAATCTAAGTATCTATTTCCTACCCTTTTGCTTTTACAATCTCCTGCAACAAATCAATAATGCTCTCTTTCTCTTTGAGCATCTGTTGATAAAGTGCTTCCTTTTGTTCGAAGAGTTCAACGATTTTATCAAGAGGATTTATTATTTGATTTCCTAATATTGCATAAGTTGAATTATCATGAGATGGCCCTGAAAATATATTCACATACGTATCCTTGCCTATTTCTGTAATCGCCTCCACTGGTACGTCCAGTGCTTTGGCTATCTTTTCCAGTATCTTCTTCTCCAATATTTCTTTATTCTCATAAGCTGACAAGGTTGCCTGTCCCACACCAAGCATTTCGGCCAGTACATCCTGTTTCAATCCCCTCCATTCTCGCCAGCGGCGTACATTGGCTCCGTGATTGCTTTTTATCATTGTTTCTGTTTCCATGCTGTTTTGTATTAATTGGGAACAAATGTAACAAAAGTATTGGATAAAAAATGTATCTTTGCCGTATATATATAAATCATAATAAATCAAACACATGAAAAAACTTATATTCACTATTGCCATTTTTACGGCTGCAGTGTGTGCCAGAGCACAAGATTCGAGCGAAGGCTTCGTATTCTCTACTGTGAAAGAAAACCCCATTACTTCTGTTAAAAACCAAAACCGTTCCAGTACCTGTTGGAGTTTTTCCAGCCTTGGCTTTCTGGAATCAGAACTGTTACGTTTAGGGAAAGGTGAATACGACCTGGCCGAAATGTTTGTAGTTCATCATACAATGACCGATCGTGCCGACCGCTATGTACGCCTGCACGGAGATGGTTCATTCTCTCCGGGTGGAAGCTTTTACGATGCCCTTTATTGTTTAAAGTACTATGGTATGGTTCCTCAGGAAGCGATGGAAGGTATTAAATATGGC
>DAMCMT010000047.1:0-8682 GCA_032108265.1 Bacteroides sp. | reverse complement strand
GCGAAACGCTACCGGTTCATAACGAACTGGATGCCGTTGCCGGTGGATACGTAAATGCTATTGCCAAAGGCAGGCTCAGCAAACTAAGCCCGGTATGGAAACAAGGTCTTGTTGCTGTTTACGATACCTACCTTGGTCAATGTCCGGAGAAGTTTACTTATAAAGGAAAAAAATATACCCCGAAAACTTTTGCACAATCCCTGGGTTTGAATCCTGACGATTATATCTCAATTACTTCGTATACACATTATCCATTTTACAGCGAGTTTGCACTCGAAATTCCTGATAACTGGCGCAATGCACTTTCATGGAACCTGCCTATGGAAGAGATGATGAGCATCGTTGATAACGCCATTAATAAAGGATTTACAGTTGCCTGGGCAAGCGATGTAAGCGAAGTTGGTTTTAGCAGAAACGGTGTAGCTGTAGTACCCGATATGGACCGTGCCGACCTGAGTGGCTCGGATATGGCTCGCTGGACAGGACTTTCGGCCGATGATAAGAAAAAAGAAGCTACTTCAAAACCCGGTCCGGAAAAAACTATCACCCAGGAAGCGCGCCAGATTGCTTATGACAACTGGGAAACTACCGACGACCATGGAATGCAGATTTACGGCATAGCCAAAGATCAAACCGGAAAAGAATATTATATGGTTAAGAATTCCTGGGGAACCAATAACAAATATAATGGAACATGGTATGCATCGAAAGCATTTGTGGGTTATAAGACTATGAATATTGTAGTTCATAAAGATGCTATTCCAAGAGATATAGCTAAAAAAATAGGACTGTAATCTTCGTCACCCCGAGCGTAGCCGAGGGGCCTACTGCAGTTTGATTATTGAACTGCGGTAGGCTCCTCGGCTATAATTAAAAGACCTTATTCTCTATGTAAAAGGCTGCAATTTCACATAATACTTAATACCTTTATAAACGAATATTTGGCAAATTATCAAATAATCTCTGAATAATCTTAAAAAGCGAATGAATTTAAATAACAATTTGACAAGTGAATTTAAAAAGAATTATCTTTGTCATGATTTTAATATCGCAATAAGAACACGTATATATTTAGGGACAACGACATGCTTGATAAAATTCTAACCGACCTGAATGCCGGATGGTGGAAGTTGGACAGTAATACATTACAGTTAACTATTTCCGATTTCATAAAAGATCTCCTGAAACTTCCTACAGATACCATTTCTCTGGAAGTAATATTAAGAATGGTACGAAAAGATTATCAGGAAAGGCTGCTTCAAAATATATCGAAAGCATTAAAAGCCGAAAGAACATTCCCTATAATTTATATGGATGAAGAAATATGGATACGTTCTAAATATTTGGGCAAAGATGCTGATGATGAAAATAAGGACATAGAATTCGGTTATTTTCAGGTGATACCCAGCCCCGAGATTATTTCGCCCGAAAAGGGATCATCATTACGGTTAAATAATCTGCTTTACCAATTAAGTAGCGTATCGCAAATTTTATTATCTTTTCTGAAATCGGATAACACAGGAGCCATTATCAACCAGATACTTACCGACATATTAAAACAATTCAGCGCCGGGCGAACATATATTTTCGAATATGATTGGGAACACGAAACCCAATCGTGTACTTACGAAATTGTTGACGATAACATTAAGCCGGAAAAAGATATACTTACCAACCTGCCCATCACTCACAACGATTGGTGGAGCCATCAATTACTTACCGGAAATCCTATCTTTTTATCCAGTCTGGACGAATTACCCGAAGAAGCAGCCGAAGCAAGGCAACTACTCGAAATACAGGATATTAAATCTCTTATGGTTGTACCACTCGTATCCCGAAACGGAATATGGGGATACGTAGGTATTGATGTGGTAGACTACTATTACCAGTGGAGCGAAGACGACCGTTTATGGTTTACTTCGCTGGCCAATATTATCAGTTTATTTATTGAATTACACCGCTCGGAGAAGTCGGCACTACAAGACAAGGCGCAACTGCAAAGCCTTTATGAAAATATGCCTCTGGCATACCTGCGCCTTAAAATACTGTTTGATGAATCGGGAAACCCGGTCGATTACATTGCGCTCGAAGCAAACAAGGCAACCGTTAAATTGTTCAGAACGGAATTGGATGTATATATAGGAAAAAAAGGAAGCGAATATCGTGCGGATTTTGAAGAAGAGATGGCATTATTCAAAACCGTTCTCAACGCCGACGACCACATAGAAAACCAAGGATGGATCAATGAATTAAACATCTACTGCAATATGGTTATGTATGCTGTTGAAAACGATCAGATTGTTTGCCTGATAAGCGATATTACCGAGTCGCACAGGGTTCACGAAGAACTGGACCGAAGCGAAAAGATTCTTCGAAACATTTACGATAACCTGCCTGTGGGCATCGAACTTTATGATAAGGAGGGATACCTCATCGATATGAACAACAGCGACATGAAGATGTTTGGTGTGCGAGATAAAGGCGATGCAATTGGGGTAAATCTATTCCAGAATCCTAACATCCCCGAAGAGGCCATCAGGTTTTTGCATGATGAGAAACCAGCATCATTCCGCATCAGGTATTCATTCGATATCCTGGGCGATTTCTATGAATCCGAAAAAAGCGGCTTTATTGAAATTTATACCAAAGCTAACGTGTTGTACGACAGTAATGGAAATCTGTTGAATTACTTGTTTATCAACATAGATAATACGGAAATCAACCAGGCTTACAGCCGGATTGCCGAATTCGAAAGTTCTTTCTCGTTAATCAGCGAATATGGCAAAATTGGCTACTGTAAATTCGACTTGCTTACCCGGAATGGCGGAGGGGTAGCTCAATGGTACTATAACCTGGGCGAGGAACCTGGAACCCCACTTAATCAGATTATCGGCGTATATAATCACGTGAACGATGAAGACAAGCAAAGATTATTCGGCCATATTAAACGAGTAAAAGCTGGTGAGATAAACGGATTCACCGAAGACTTACGGGTATTACATAAGGATAACGTCTGGCGATGGACGCAGGTAAACGTACTTAAGAACCCAGCCAACACCGACACCAGCAAACTGGAAATGCTTTGCGTAAACTTCGACATCACTAACCTGAAAGAGACAGAAAAGAAACTTATAAAAGCCAAAGAAAAGGCGGAAGTAAGTGATAAACTGAAATCGGCATTTATTGCCAATATGAGTCACGAAATCCGCACTCCGCTGAATGCAATCGTTGGTTTCTCCGGGGTATTAGCAGAGTCGCAGGACGAGGAGGAGAAGGCGGCTTACGTAAACATCATTCAGGAAAACAATGAGTTGTTGTTACAATTAATTTCGGATATCCTGGATTTGTCTAAAATAGAAGCAGGCACAATGGAACTGGCTTATGATGAAGTAGACCTGGACATTCTTTGTCAGGAAATTATACGCACATACGACATGAAACTCCTGGGCAGCCAGGTAGAGGTACTTTATGGCAACCATTTCTCGCCATGTACTATACTCAGTGATAAGAACCGGTTAATGCAGGTTATCGGCAATTTTATGAATAATGCGATTAAATTTACCAAACAGGGAAATATTACATTAGGCTTTAACAAAGAAGAGAATAACAAAATCAGAATATATGTGCATGATACAGGGCGCGGAATTGCAAAATACAATCAAAAAGCTGTATTCGAGCGCTTTGTTAAACTCGATGATTTTGTACAGGGAACCGGTCTGGGACTCTCTATCTGCAAAAGCATTGTAGAACAACTGGGTGGAGAGATTGGAGTTATATCAAACGAGGGCCAAGGGTCTTGTTTCTGGTTTACGATTCCTTATAACTAATCTGTTATTTTTCATTTTTGTGTCTATATGACTTACTGCAGGTGTTTGACGCCAGCACCTTAACTTTATATATCAAACGATATGAAGTTTGATACTTTCTTATTATTAAACCAAATCCGGGTTATTATTTCTCATTCTTTTCAACGAGGAAACAACGAAATTGCTCAAAAACCTTAAATATGTGCATATTTTTAAACTTAATAGTTTGGAATACCAACCGTTTGTTTAAATTTGCACCCGATAATATAGTTGAAAGTTTCTAATACCAAATATTAATAAACATGAGTTTGAAAATTGTTGTCCTGGCAAAACAAGTTCCCGACACCAGAAATGTAGGGAAAGATGCCATGAAAGCTGACGGTACTGTTAACCGTGCGGCTCTCCCTGCGATCTTCAACCCCGAAGACCTGAACGCTCTTGAACAGGCTCTTCGTTTGAAAGACGCTCATCCAGGCTCGACCATCACCATGCTAACCATGGGACCGGGACGTGCAGCCGAAATTATTCGTGAAGGATTATACCGTGGTGCCGATAATGGTTATCTGCTTACCGACCGTGCTTTTGCCGGAGCCGATACGCTGGCTACATCATACGCACTGGCAACTGCCATCCGCAAAATTGGTGATTTTGACATCATCATCGGCGGACGTCAGGCTATCGACGGTGACACCGCACAAGTAGGCCCGCAGGTTGCCGAGAAACTGGGATTAACACAAATCACCTATACTGAAGAAATCCTTAAAGTAGAAGATGGTAAAATTACAGTAAAACGCCACATCGACGGTGGTATCGAAACTGTAGAAGGACCTCTTCCCATTGTATTAACAGTGAATGGTTCGGCAGCTCCCTGCCGGCCGCGCAATGCAAAACTTCTGCAAAAGTATAAACATGCTAAGACTGTTACTGAAAAGCAACAGGGCGATCTGGATTACACCAACCTGTATGAAAGGTGTGATTACCTGAACCTTGCCGAGTGGAGTGTTAACGACGTAAATGGCGACCTTACTCAGTGCGGACTATCAGGTTCTCCTACCAAAGTGAAAACTATACAGAATATCGTATTCCAGGCTAAGGAAAGCAAGTCACTCACCAGCAGCGACCGTGATATTGAGGAATTAATTGTTGAACTCTTAGAAAACCATACGATAGGATAAGCCATGAACAATTTATTTGTATATCTCGAAATAGAAGAAAGTACCGTTGTTGATGTGAGTCTGGAGCTGCTTACCAAAGGCCGTTCACTGGCTACTCAACTTGGCTGCCAGCTCGAAGCTATAGCAGTAGGTACCGGTCTGCAAGGCATTGAAACACAAGTACTACCGTATGGGGTTGATAAATTGCATATCTTCGACGGTGAAGGATTATATCCTTATACCTCACTGCCGCATACATCTATCCTTGTAAATCTTTTCAAGGAAGAACAACCACAAATCTGTCTGATGGGTGCTACCGTTATCGGTCGCGACCTGGGTCCCAGAGTTTCTTCTGCTCTTCATAGCGGACTTACTGCCGACTGTACTTCACTGGAAATCGGCGACCACGAAGACAAAAAAGCTGGTATCACTTACAAAAACCTGTTGTACCAAATACGTCCGGCTTTCGGTGGTAACATCGTTGCTACCATTATTAATCCCGAACATCGCCCACAAATGGCGACAGTACGCGAGGGTGTAATGAAGAAAGAAATTTTTGCAGCCGATTATAAAGGTGAAGTCGTAAACCACGACGTAAAGAAATACGTTTCGGACAGCGATTTCATTGTTAATGTAATCGAGCGCCATATCGAAAAAGCAAAACACAACCTAAAAGGCTCGCCCATCATTGTAGCCGGAGGTTATGGTGTAGGATCTAAAGAAAACTTCGATTTACTGTTTAGCCTTGCTAAAGTTCTGAACGCTGAAGTTGGTGCCAGCCGTGCAGCTGTTGACGCCGGCTTTGCCGACCATGATCGTCAGATAGGACAAACAGGTGTTACTGTACGTCCGAAGTTATATATCGCTTGCGGTATTTCCGGACAGATACAGCACATTGCGGGTATGCAGGAAAGTTCAATGATTATCTCTATCAATAATGACCCTGACGCACCGATAAATACAATAGCTGATTATGTTATCACAGGTTCAATTGAAGAAGTTGTACCTAAAATGATTAAGTACTACAAACAAAACAGTAAATAAGATGGCTAATTTTTTCCATGATACACCCGAGTTGCGTCACCATTTGAGCCACCCGCTAATGAAGCGGATTGTGGAACTCAAAGAGCGCGACTATGCCGATAAAGACAAATTTGATTATGCTCCGGTTGATTTCGAAGATACAATGGACAGCTACGATAAAGTACTGGAAATTGTAGGCGAAATATGCGGTGAGATTGTTGCCCCTAATGCAGAAGAAGTAGACCACGACGGCCCTACAGTTGCTAACGGCCGGGTAACTTATGCCGAAGGTACTCAAAGAAACCTCGACGCTACTACCAAAGCCGGATTAATGGGTATGGCTATGCCACGCCGTTATGGTGGCCTCAACTTCTCGAATGTTCCTTATATGATGGCTGCCGATATGGTAAGCGCCGCCGATGCAGGATTCGAAAACCTCTGGGGACTTCAGGACTGTGCCGAAACCATTTACGAATTTGCTAACGAAGACCAGAAGGAACGCTATATTACCCGTGTTTGTGCCGGCGAAACCATGTCTATGGACCTTACTGAACCTGATGCCGGTTCGGACCTTCAAGCGGTGATGCTGAAAGCAACTTACAGCGAAAAAGACAATTGCTGGTACCTGAATGGTGTAAAACGCTTTATCACCAACGGTGATGCTGATATTCACCTCGTGCTTGCCCGTTCGGAAGAAGGTACACGCGATGGTCGCGGTCTTTCCATGTTCATCTATGATAAGAAGAACGGCGGTGTAACCGTACGTCGCATCGAGAATAAAATGGGTATTAAAGGCTCTCCTACCTGTGAACTCGTTTATAAGAATGCTAAGGCTGAACTTTGCGGCGACCGCAAACTGGGTCTTATTAAGTATGTAATGGCATTGATGAACGGTGCCCGTCTGGGTATCGCTGCACAATCGGTAGGACTTAGCCAGGCAGCTTACAACGAAGCACTTGCTTATGCCAAAGATCGTCGCCAGTTCGGTAAGCCAATCATTGAATTCCCGGCTGTATCAGATATGCTTTCGTTAATGAAAGCTAAACTGGATGCTTCGCGTGCATTATTATATGAAACAACCCGTTTTGTGGATATTTACAAAGCTCTGGACGATATTGCCAAAGAACGCAAACTAACACCGGAAGAACGTCAGGAACAAAAAACATTTGCTAAACTGGCCGACAGCCTCACTCCTCTTGCCAAAGGTATGGGTAGTGAATATGCCAACCAGAACGCTTATGATTGTATTCAGATACATGGTGGTTCGGGCTTTATGAAAGATTATGCCTGCGAACGTATCTACCGCGATGCACGTATTACCTCTATTTACGAAGGTACTACCCAGTTGCAGGTGGTGGCAGCAATCCGTTATGTAACTAACGGTGCTTTCCTTAACCAAATCAGGGAATACGAAAAAGTTGAAGTAGCTCCCGAATTGGAAGGATTGAAGAATCGTTTGAAAGATATGGCCGATAAATACTCAGCAGCCGTAGCGCAGGTTACGGAAGAGAAAGACCAGGAATTCCTGGATTTCTGTGCCCGTCGTCTGGTTGAAATGGCTTCACACCTTATTATGAGCCACCTGTTATTACAGGATGCAACGAAAAACAGCGAACTGTTTGCTGCATCTGCCAACGTTTATGTTCGTTTTGCTGAAGCTGAAGTTGAAAAACATATAAACTTTATCCGCAAATTCGAAAAAGATTCATTGGCATACTATAGAAAATAACTTTCATCTTCTATAAATTAAAATTGTATCCACGAGAAAGGCTGTCTGTATCGACAGCCTTTCTTATTCCCTGTCTACCCGCTCCATAAAATCTCCCAGGTCGTCTTCTTTCCCAAGACCTAGCTTAGTTAGCCGTGGAGGATATCCTCTTTCGTATTCTCTATTTAATGGTTCGCAATATGAAGGTAGAACGATGATCCCTATCATAGAGGATTTTGTTCATCGGTTCAATCTGGAGGATTTTGTCGTTGTTGCCGATTCCGGTTTGATGAATAAATCCAATTTGGAGTTATTAGAGCATGGAGGGTACAAATATATTATTGGTGCCAGAGTAAGAATGAGACCGAAGAAGTTAAGCAGTGGATATTTTCATTGGAAAAGCTTGATGGAGTGTTTTATGAACACCCCAAAGATAATAGACGATTAATTGTGTGCTATTCAGAGAAAAGGGCAAAGAAAGATTGTTATAACAGACTCAAAGGGATAAGACGTTTGCAGAAGGCGTATAAGAGTGGTAATATCACAAAGGAGAATATCAATAAACGGGGATACAACAAGTTTTTAGATATATCCGATGATGTAAAAGTTACTATCAATCCAGAAAAAATACGTATGGATGAGAGATGGGATGGTCTAAAAGGTTATCTCACCAACACGAATCTTACTCCTAGAGACGTTTACACGCAATATAATGAGCTTTGGGTGGTAGAGCGTGCCTTTCGCGTTACAAAGGGTAATTGGGAGATGCGACCAATCTTTCATTTCAGTCCTGTGAGGATACAGGCGCACGTCTGCATTTGCTTTGTCGCATATAAAGGATACAAAGAACTGGAGCGAATTTTGCGTTTGAAACAGATAAATCTTAGTGTAGACAAAGTTTTGAATACTGCTAAGACCATAACAACTATAAAAGTCAAGAGACTGTAATTTAAACTGTGTCAGTAAAGAATAAATTATTAACTTTACTAAC